>NZ_JPIL01000006.1:0-544789 GCF_000742455.1 Vibrio sp. OY15
AGCAGTGACCAATCCTAAAGCTTGCCATTCTGAATAGCGAGGAACGAGTGTGATTCAGAATCTACCAACAAAAAGTGCAGTGGCAGAGGAGTTTTCTCTGACTTCACTGCACGCTGATATTAAATTCCTGATTTTGCTTAGGCTCGTCGGAATGACGGATTCATTCGTTTCTAGAAAGAACCGAGGCCAACTCCAAAGCTTGCCATTCTGAATAGCGAGGAACGAGTGTGATTCAGAATCTACCAACAAAAAGTGCAGTGGCAGAGGGGATTTTCTCTGGCTTCACAGCTCATTGATATTAGATTCCTGATCTCGCTTAGACTCGTCGGAATTACGGATTCATTCGTTTTTAGAAAGAGCGGTGGCCAATCTCAAAAACTCGTCATTCTGAACAGCGAGGGACGAGTGTGATTCAGAATCTACCAACAAAAAGTGCTGTGGCAGAGGAGTTTTCTCTGGCTTCACGCATTTTGCTATTAGATTCCTGATCTCGCTTAGGCTCGTCGGAATGACGGATTCATTCGTTTTTTAGAAAGAACTGAGGCTAATCCCAAAGCTCGTCATTCTGAACAGCGAGGGACGAGCGTGATTCAGAATCTACCAACAAAAAGTGCAGTGGCAGAGGAGTTTTCTCTAGCTTCACAACACGTTGATAGTAGATTCCTGATCTCGCCTAGGCTCGTCGGAATGACGAGGTCTTTCTTCTCGCCTTAAACAATAAAGCTTGCGCCTTCTTCTGCACTCGATACGTTTTGGCGGATCACGCTAAACAAGCCTCGTCCCCAAGTTTGTTGGGTCGATTCGGTATCGAAATGAATCAACTCGCGACCAGTGGTGTCGCTTAAGTTGTTCAGTTCGCCCGTTTGGCAATCAAGGCGAATCAAATCACCGTTGCGCACCAAACCAATCGCGCCACCACGAATGGCTTCTGGAGAAACGTGAATCGCAGACGGAATTTTACCGGATGCACCAGATAAACGACCGTCCGTCACTAGCGCGACTTTAAAGCCCGCTTTTTGCACGTTCCCTAAAATTGGCATCAGCTTGTGCAGTTCAGGCATGCCATTTGCCGCTGGGCCGTTGTGTGTGACCACAACGATGCAGTCTTTGTTCAGCTCGCCACGTTTGTACGCGGCCTCCACTTCGTGTTGGCATTGGAATACGATCGCAGGTGCCACAATCACGCGTTGCTCTTCTTTCACCGCAGACACTTTCACCACGGCTTTGCCCAAGTTACCGTGAAGTACGCGAGTGCCGCCGGTGTTTTGGAAAGTGGCGTCTGGTTTGGCGATCACGTCACCGTCTTGGCTGCCTTGGCACGGTGTCCAAGTCAGTTGGCCATCGACAAGGCTCGGCAGCGTCATTTGGTCTTCAAATTCACCAAACACGGGTTTCACATCGCGATGCAAAAGCTCGGATTGGTTCAAGCGGTGCAATAACGCGGGCACGCCCCCCGCGTCTTGGAACGCGTTCATATCGGCTGGGCCGTTCGGGTAAACGCGAGCTAACAAAGGAACCACATCCGACAGATCGCTGATGTCTTGCCACGTGAGCAAGATGCCAGCAGCACGCGCCACGGCGATCATATGAATGGTGTGATTGGTACTGCCGCCAGATGCGAGTAGAGCGATGATGCCGTTGACCAAGCTCTTTTCTGTGACCACTTCTGCCAACGGACGGAAGTGTGCAGAACCCGCCGTCATTGAGGCGATTTTCAGAGCCGCGTGATCGGTTAACGCTTTACGCAGTTGGGTATGGGGATGGATGAATGCCGAACCTGGCAGCATCAAGCCCATGGCTTCGAACACCAACTGGTTGGTGTTGGCTGTGCCGTAAAACGTACACGTCCCCGCAGAGTGGTAAGCGCGACACTCCATATCCAGCAGAGCGTCTTTGCCGACTTCACCCGCTGCGTATTTTTGGCGCACGTCGACTTTCTCTTCGTTGCTGATGCCTGTTGCCATCAGACCCGCTGGTACAAACGCAGTCGGTAGGTGCGCGTAAGACAGCGCGCCCATCAGTTGCCCCGGGGCGATTTTGTCACAGATGCCAAGCAGTAATGTGGCATCAAAGACATTGTGGCTCAAAGACAACGCCGTTGATTGCGCAATTAAGTCACGCGAAAACAGCGACATATCCATGCCTGCTTGACCTTGAGTCACCCCATCGCACATCGCTGGCACACAACCTGCGACTTGCGCTGTATGGCCGTAGTCCGCCAGTACTTGTTTGATTTGCGCTGGATAGTCTTGGTACGGCTGGTGGGCGCTCAACATGTCGTTGTAGGCGCTGATCAGCGCGAGATTGGCATGAGTAAAATCGAGAATATTTTTCTTTTCAGAAGAGCAAGAAGCGGCGACTGCATGGGCTAAGTTACCACAAGATAAACCAACACGGCCTTTGCCAGCTTCGGCTTGCACTTCGGTGCGAGCAAGAAAGGCAGCGCGCGCTTCGCGGCTGCGCTCGGTCAAGCGTTGTGTGACCTCAATAACAACAGAGTGAGTCATTACGCCACCTCGATCGCTTGCATTTTGATTAGCTCAGTAGCAGAGCGTTCCACCACGTCGCTGATGTCTCCGTCGATACTGACGATCAGAGTTTGAGGCTCGTTGTCTGGGCGCTCTAGTGTCTCGAATTGGCTCTTCACCATGTTTTCTTTCATGAAGTGGCCTTTGCGCATACGCATGCGATTAAGGATCAACTCCCTATCGCCATCAAGGAACAGGAAGGTCACGTTGTCGTTGCCTTCGCGGATCTGATCGCGGTAAATCTTTTTCAGTGCTGAACAGACAATAATGCCGTGTTCGTTTTTGCTTTCTAGGCTGTACGCCGCATCACGAATGCGTTCTAGCCATGGCTTGCGATCATCATCGTTCAGAGGCTGGCCCGATGCCATTTTCTGAATGTTCGCTCGTGGATGAAGATCATCACCATCAATGAATTTACGCCCTAGCTTTTTCGCTAGATGCTCACCAATTGTGCTTTTACCACTAGCACAAACGCCCATAACGATGACACTACTACCAGCCATAACTTATCCTCATAACCAAATTTGCGCGTGATCTCAATTTTTGAATTCACTTTAAAATATGGGTTTATCTTATTCATGTTATCGGTAACATGTTACCGGTAACTGAAATAAATGTGAACCATAACACAAACAATAATTCTTAAAGGTGAACCTATGGAGCAATTAACCCAAGCCCCAGATCCTACGTTCCTACTGACGATTGCAGGCCTTGCCATTGCAGCGTTACTCGTTCTGATCATTAAACTGAAAGTCCATGCTTTTGCTTCCCTTACTATGGTGAGTTTAGGCACAGCAATCGCCACTGGCGTTCCTTCTGAGAAAGTCGTATCGACCATGATGGGCGGCTTCGGCGGCACACTGGCTTCCGTAGCATTGCTGGTTGGTCTTGGTGCGATGATCGGTAAAATTCTTGAAGTGACTGGCGGTGCGAAAGTGCTGGCAGACACTTTGATTGGTCGCTTTGGTAAAGAGCGCGCACCATTTGCTTTGGGCGTCGCTTCATTACTGTTTGGCTTCCCAATCTTCTTCGATGCTGGCCTTGTAGTGATGATGCCAATCATCCTCAGTGTGGCGGCTCGTTTTGGTGGCTCACCAATTAAATACGCGTTGCCTGCAGCTGGTGCTTTTGCGGTTATGCACGCGTTTGTTCCACCACATCCAGGTCCGGTTGCAGCGGCCGAATTCCTTGGCGCAAACATCGGTCTGTTATTGGTGGTGGGTATTCTGGTAGCTATTCCAACTTGGTACCTTGGCGCTTACCTATTTGGTTTGTACGCGGGCAAAAAATTCGATATCCCACTATCTAAAGCCTTCTTTAATGGCGAAGCGATGGTGGATGAGCGCAACGCACCAAAATTTGGCACGGTTATGACCATCCTTGTGCTGCCAGTCCTGCTAATCTGTTTGGATACGGTATTGAACACACTGGCGGTTGCGGGTGTGATTGATGGTAAAACGGCACTGGTTGAGTTCCTACGTATGCTAGGTAAAACCCCAGTTGCGTTGCTGATCACTTTGATTGTCTGTCTGGCTGTGTTTGCCAAAGACTACGGCATGGCAAAACTAGAAAAATTATGTGGTGAGTCATTGGCTCCTATCTGTGGTGTTATCCTAGTAACGGGTGCAGGTGGCATGTTTGGCGGCGTACTGCGCTCAAGCGGTATTGGTGATGCACTGGCTGACGTTCTTACAGACACAGGTATGCCTGTGATTGTGGCGGCGTTTGTGATTTCAACTTGTCTGCGTGTTGCTCAAGGCTCGGCAACCGTAGCGCTAACCACTACGGCGGCTCTTATCGCGCCAGTAGTGGCAGCATCAACAGGTTTGAGTGAACTCGACCTTTGCTTTATCGTAATCGCGATTGCGGGTGGTGCAACGGTACTGTCTCACTTCAATGACTCTGGTTTCTGGTTGGTATCTCGTCTCCTTGAGATGGATGAGAAAACCACATTAAAAACTTGGACGGTAATGGAAACGTTACTTGGCGGTATCGCGTTTATTATCGTCGCAACATTAAGCTTTATTCTTTAGAGGTTCCCCATGACAACACTTGAACAACGATTAAGAGAAATCAAAATCGTCCCAGTTATCGCAATCAACGACGTAGCACACGCTCTGCCACTGGCAAAAGTGTTGGTAGAAAACGGTTTACCATGTGCGGAAGTGACATTCCGCACCGAAGCGGCGGCGGAGTCGATTCGCATCATGCGTGAAGCGTACCCAGAACTGTTGATTGGCGCGGGCACCGTTCTGACCACAGAACAAGTGGATATCGCAATCGAAGCGGGCGTGGACTTTATCGTTAGCCCAGGCTTCAACCCAACCACAGTGAAATACTGTCAGCAACGTGGTGTGACTATCGTACCGGGTGTAAACAACCCAAGCTTGGTTGAGCAAGCGATGGAAATGGGTCTGCGTACGTTGAAGTTCTTCCCTGCTGAGCCATCAGGCGGCGTAAACATGCTGAAAGCACTCACGGCGGTTTACCCAGTGGAATTCATGCCAACAGGTGGCGTAAGCCCATCCAACGTGGAAGATTACCTAGCGCTGAAATCGGTTGTGGCTTGTGGCGGTACTTGGATGGTGCCAACCGCAATGATGGACAACGGCGATTGGGAAGGCATTGCTGAATTGGTGCGCGCAGTTAAGTAAAACGCACAAACGGCTCCGAAATACCCCCGAACGTTAGAAAACGTGATGCGAAAAAGGGTCATCAAGTTACTTGATGACCCTTTTGCTTTTTGGAATGAAACGGCTTTAGAAGTGATGCTTCATAAAGCGCTTAATAAAGCGAATAAAATCTGCTTCGGCTAGCTTCGCGCACTTCAATGTTTGGGCGTGAGACAATTCTACATCTCCCAAGCCTTCTGCCATGTTGGTGATCGCACACACTGCCAATACGGGTAAGCCGCAATGCGCCGCAGAAATCACTTCTGGCACGACCGACATGCCCACCACATCACCACCGATGATTTGCATCATGCGGATTTCGGCTGCGGTCTCAAAGTTGGGGCCTGTGTAAGAGACAAACACACCTTCATTGAGGTGAATGCCATTGGCTTTGCCGACTTCAAACGCTTCTGCGCGCAGGTCTTTGTCGTACGCATTGGCGAGGCTGAAGAATCTCGGGCCGTACTCTTCATCATTCGGACCGATCATTGGCGATTCAGGCATGGTGTTGATGTGGTCATGAAATACCACCAGAGAACCGACATCAATACGCTCAGGGCGAAGTGAACCTGCCGCGTTGGTGACGAGCAAAAACTCACAGCCCAGCTTTTTAAAGGTGCGTACTGGTGTTGTCATGACCTTCATTGAGCCGTGTTCGTAGTAGTGACCGCGACCTTTCATGCACACTACGTCTACGCCGCCCATGGTGCCAAGTACCAACTCACCAGAGTGGCCTTGCACGGTGCTAACCGGAAAGCCTTCGAGCTCTTCGTATGGAATGACCACTTTGTCTTGTAGCTCGTCTGCCAATACGCCTAAGCCAGAGCCTAAAATAAACGCCGCTTTAGGTTGGAAGTTTGGTTTGCGTTCGCGAATGGTTTGTAGCGCGCCGATTACTGGATCGTGATTCATGTTAGTCACCTTCTGGTTGTGTGTTGATTCCATTGTGTGACTTTCTGCGCTGGTTATCTTTGCTTTATTCGCTACTATCATCCTTAAAAAGAGGATGATGAAATTCGCTAGGACTCTATGCATGAAGTCAGAACCATTTGAGCGCGTGACGCTGAAGATGCTGCGTTACTTTTACGAGGTCGCACAAACCAAGCATTTCACTAAGGCGGCCGAGAACCTCAATATCACCAATTCGCCGTTGAGCAATCGCATCAAAGAGTTGGAAGAGGTGCTTAACGTCAAACTGTTTGAGCGTGATTCAAGAAACGTCATGCTAACGGAGGCCGGACGATTGTTGGAGTCCAAATGCCAACTGATTTTTCAGACCTTGGATGTCTCGCTCAATCAAGTTCAGCAAGTGGGGTTGAACCAGAGAAATATCTTGCGAGTTGGTGTGGTAAGTAGCGCATTTTGGGGCGGATTTGATCGTCTGTTACAGCGCTTCCATGCTGAGCATGACACTTATCACGCCGACATTTTTGACCTTAACCCAGAGACGCAAAAGAAGCACCTGAGCGAGAAGAAAATCGATGTGGGCATCGTGCGTTTTGCCGATGCACTCAACATTTATCCGTATCAGTCGGTGTCTTTGGGCAAAGATGTGTTTGTGGTAGCAGTGTCGGAGCAACATGAGTTAGCCAGCAAATCTTTGCTGCGGCTCCAAGATTTAAAGACGTGTGAGTTTGCGTTTATGAGTTTGGCGAATTCTGCTTCGGCAAACTTCATCATCAATGCCTGTCTGCAAGAAGGCTTTTCACCCCATATTGGCAAACAAGTGGTGGAGCCAAGCACCTTGATGGCGTATGTGGCAAACAGCAATACCGTGACGTTGGTGCCGTCGACGTTTTCTCAGCATCATTGGCATGGGATTCGTTTTATCAAGCTGAAAGAATCACTGCGTGCAGACTTGTGTCTGATTCATGATGGTAAGCAGGAGAGTGCTATTAAAGCCGAGTTTATTCGCACATTATTAGAGAATGCGAGTTAAGCATGGGATAACAAAAAAAGGTCATCCTAAGATGACCTTTTCAAATGATTCGCTGAAATCAGCAATGCGATTAGCGCGTAATTAACGCATCGTTACGAACTCTTCTGAGCCCGTTGGGTGGATAGCCACAACAGAGTCGAAGTCTGCTTTGGTTGCGCCCATCTTCATTGCTACGCCGAAGCCTTGGATCATTTCATCTACCGTGAAACCGATGCCGTGCAGACCAACAACCGTTTCTTCTTCGCCCGCACATACAAGCTTCATCTTACATGGTTGACGGTGCTTAGTAACGGCGGTGTACATCGCCGTAAAGCCAGACGTGTAGACTTTGATATTGTCTTTGCCGTACTTCTCTTCCGCTTCTTGCGTCGTTAGACCGATAGTGCCGATTGGTGGGTGGCTAAATACCACAGTTGGTACCAAATCGTAGTCCATCTTCGCGTTTGGTTTGTTGTTGAAAAGACGCTCAGAAAGTTGACGACCCGCTTTCACTGCTACTGGTGTTAGTTCGATACCGCCTTCCATGATGTCACCCACACAGTAGATGCCTTTCACGTTAGTTTCTTGGTATTCGTCTACCTTGATGTAGCCTTTTTCGTTCGTTGCCACGCCGGTTGACGCTAGGTTGATTGCGTCTGTTGCTGGGTGACGACCGATTGCCCAAATCAGTTGGTCAACGTTTTGGCTCTCACCGTTTTCTAGGTGCAGAGTTAGGCTGCCATCGGCTTCTTTTACCACTTCTTTTGGTACAGAGTGGGTGTGCAGTTTTGGACCTTCTGCGTCCATTACTTCAACCAACGTATCGATGATCATTGGATCGAAGCTACGCAGTGGTGACTCTTTACGTACGAACAGGTGCGTTTCTGTACCTAGCGCGTGCAGTACGCCAGCAATTTCAACTGCGATGTAGCCTGCGCCAACAACCGCAACGCGTTTTGGTTGCTCTGCTAGGTCGAAGAAGCCGTTTGAATCGATGCCGTATTCAGCGCCTGGAATGTTTGGAATAGTAGGACGGCCACCAACCGCGATCAGGATGTGATCTGCTGTGTAGTGTTCACCGTTTACTTCGACAGTTTTTTCGTCAACAAACTTAGCAAAGCCTTTAATCACGTTTACTTTATTGTTGCCAAGAACGCGATCGTAAGATTGGTGAATACGACCAATGTACGCCTGACGGCTCTCAACCAGTTTGCTCCAGTCGAAACCTTTCACGTCGACATCAAAACCGTAATCTTCTGCGTACAGGTTCATTGCTTCTGCGATTTGCGCGCCATGCCACATCACTTTTTTCGGTACACAACCTACGTTGACACAGGTACCGCCAAGGTCTTGAGCTTCGATTAGCGCAACTTTCGCGCCGTACATCGCCGCACGGTTTGCTGATGCGATGCCGCCACTGCCGCCACCGATACAGATATAGTCAAAATGAGTCGCCATTACTTTCTCCAAGAGCTTATAAATTTTATCTGGTACATAGATAGATTGGGATGACCTTGCCCGAACTCAATGCCACCGTTATCCCACTATCATAAATCGAATTCGACTAATTCCTAAATGGGAAAAAGCGACAATACTTATGACAAATAGCGATGAGAGGCACAAAAAGAAGAATAAGCACGATTGGAGGGAGAAGGTGAGAGCATAAAAAAGCGCAACGAGAATATCGTTGCGCTTGAAGATATCAGTACTGAAGTGCTTACTCTGGCACAATCCAGTCCACTTTCCAGTGGCCAGTTGCTGGTGCGATCGCGTCTTGCAGGAATGGCAGAATCTCTTTCATCTGGCTTTCCAGTTTCCATGGCGGGTTAATCACAATCATGCCGGATGCCGTCATGCCGCGCTCGTTGGTATCTGGTGCAACACCTAACTCGATTTGCAGAATTTTACGAATGCCCAGTGCTTCCAAGCCTTCGATCATATCTTCGATGTCGTGGCGGTTTACCACTGGGTACCAAATCGCGTAGATACCGGTTGCCCAACGTTTATGGCTCTGATGAATCGCTCGCACCACATCGCGGTACTCTTTCGCGAGTTCGTATGGTGGGTCAATCAGCACCAAACCACGACGTTCTTGTGGCGGTAAGCTTGCTTTGAGGCGTTGGAATCCGTCTTCTTTGAAGATGCTCACTTGGCGATCACGATGGAATTCTTGCTCTAACAATGGGTGATCGGCTGGGTGCAACTCGGTCAGCACCATGCGATCTTGTGGGCGGATTTGCGCGCGCGCCACACGTGGTGAGCCTGGGTAGTAACGCAGTTTCTCGCCGTTGTTGAGCACTTTAATGGCATCGATGTAGCTTTTGATGTCTTCAGGAATGCTTGGGTTATCCCAAATACGTGCGATGCCTTGTTTGTATTCGCCCGTTTTTTCAGACCATTCGTGAGTCAGATCGTAACGGCCCACACCCGAGTGGGTATCGTGATAAACGAATGGCTTATCTTTTTGTTTCAGCGCATCAAGAATGAGGCTTTGAACGATGTGTTTGACCACGTCGGCATGGTTGCCAGCGTGGAAGCTGTGGCGGTAACTTAACAAATTAAACTCTCGAAACACTCTTTGGCTGAGTGTGGTCTGTGATTTTCACTCTATGGCGGTATTATACTCAAGTAACTTAAAGATGTAGAACTTCCAATCAAATCTGTTCCTCTGATAAGGGGACGCTATTGAAATTTCTTTAAGTCACCCACACTTACTATTGGTAATCGAATTGAACTAGGTGAGTTTCTCGCACTCAAAAGGGTGTGAAATCTCATTTAGGTATAACAAGACTCAAGGACAGAGTAGCGCTGGTTGACTATATGATGGTCATCGCGGCATAGAGAAAGGGAACGGAGCTCCCCCAATCCATGTTGCTGGCTCGTCTGTACATTGAGTTGGCCTATCTACATAAAATAGACAGGCAATCACAGAGTCAAAACACAAAAGGAATTATTCATGTCTAATCCTCTTCTGACGTTTACGGACCTACCTCCGTTTTCTCAAATTAAACCAGAACACATCAAGCCTGCCGTTGAGCAAGCGATTGCTGACTGCCGAGCAAAAATCGATGAAGTTCTACAAGACAACGCTCACCCAACTTGGGACAGTGTGATTGCGCCAATTGAAGAAGCGGATGATCGCTTAAGCCGCATCTGGTCGCCAGTGGGTCACATGAACTCGGTAGTGAACAGCGAAGAGCTACGTGAAGCTTACGAAAGTTGCCTACCAATTTTGTCAGAGTACGGCACTTGGGTTGGTCAGCATAAAGGGTTGTACGAAGCGTACAAAACCATCAAAGCGAGCGAAGAATTTGCAACGTTAACTCGTGCCCAGCAGAAAACCATCACTGATGCACTGCGTGATTTCGAGTTATCAGGCATTGGTTTGCCATCCGATGAGCAGCACCGTTACGGCGAGATCAGCAAACGTATGTCTGAGCTGAGCTCTAAATTCTCTAACAATGTGCTGGATGCCACCATGGGTTGGACCAAGCACATCACAGACGAGAAAGACCTAGCAGGTATGCCAGAATCGGCGCTGGCAGCAGCGAAAGCCGCTGCAGAAGCAAAAGAGTTAGATGGTTACCTAATTACGCTAGATATCCCATCTTACCTACCTGTCATGACGTACTGCGATAACCAAGAGTTGCGTAAAGAAGTGTACGAAGCGTACGTGACGCGCGCTTCTGATCGAGGTCCAAACGCAGGCAAATGGGATAACTCAGAAATCATTACTGAGCAGCTAAAACTGCGCCATGAAATTTCACGTATGCTAGGTTTCAATACTTACAGTGAAAAGTCGTTAGCAACAAAGATGGCTGAAACGCCGGATCAAGTGCTGGGCTTCCTGAATGACCTAGCGACACGAGCGAAACCGCAAGGTGAACGTGAAGTCGAAGAGTTACGTCAGTTTGCGAAAAGTGAGTTTGGTGTTGAAGAGCTGAGCGTTTGGGATATCGCTTACTACAGCGAGAAACAAAAGCAGCACCTGTTCCAAATTTCGGATGAAGAACTGCGCCCATACTTCCCAGAGTCAAAAGTCGTGAGCGGTCTGTTTGAAGTGCTAAACCGCGTGTTTGGCATGACCGTTACTGAGCGCGAAGGCGTAGACACTTGGCATGAGTCCGTGCGCTTTTTCGATATCTTTGATGCTGAAGGCTCACTCCGTGGCAGCTTCTACCTAGATCTCTACGCTCGTGAACACAAACGTGGCGGCGCGTGGATGGATGATTGTCGTGGTCGTCGCGTTACGCTATCTGGCGAGCTGCAAACGCCGGTTGCGTATCTAACGTGTAACTTCAACCGTCCAGTGGGCGACAAACCAGCACTGTTCACGCACGATGAAGTCGTGACGCTATTCCATGAGTTTGGTCATGGAATCCACCACATGTTGACGCAAGTTGATACAGGTGCTGTTTCAGGTATTAATGGCGTGCCTTGGGATGCGGTTGAGCTACCAAGTCAGTTCCTAGAAAACTGGTGTTGGGAAGAGGATGCGCTGGCGTTCATTTCTGGTCACTATGAGACAGGTGAGCCGCTACCTAAAGCGATGCTAGACAAAATGCTCGCAGCGAAAAACTTCCAATCTGCGATGGGTATTTTGCGTCAGCTAGAATTCGGCTTGTTCGACTTCACGCTTCACACCGAATATGACCCTGAAGTGGGTGCGCGTGTACTGGAAACTCTGGCGAAAGTGAAAGAGAAAGTCGCGGTAGTTCCTGCGGTTGAGTGGGCGCGTTTCTCACACAGCTTTGGTCATATTTTTGCTGGTGGCTACAGTGCGGGTTACTACAGCTACCTGTGGGCTGAAGTGCTGTCGTCAGACGCATATTCTCGCTTTGAAGAAGAAGGCATCTTCAACAAAGAGACGGGTCTAAGCTTCCTGAACAACATCCTAGAAATGGGGGGCAGTGAAGAGCCAATGGAGCTGTTTAAGCGCTTCCGTGGCCGCGAGCCACAAATCGATGCACTGTTGCGCCATTCGGGTATTGCGGCGTAAATTGAGCAAAAAACATCAAGGCCAACCGAACGGTTGGCCTTTTTTGTACATTTTTTATAAAAAATTTTACGGATTTACGTTGCGGTTGATCGGGTTCTGCAACGATATCAATGTCTCCGTGGACTGAACCTCATCAATGGCTTGCAGCTTGTCGATCAGTACAAATTGCAGCTCTTCAATCGATTTGCACATCAATTTGACGAATATGTTATACGCGCCCGTGGTGTAGTAAGCTTCAACGACTTCGTCGAGCGCGTTGAGTTTTTCTAACGCGGAGTGGTAATCACGAGCTGCATTGAGGTTAATACCAATAAAGCAGCACACATCGTAGCCAAGCTTTTTGGTATTGATGATCACCTCCGTTCCTTCGATGATGTCAGCCGACTTCATCTTCTCGATACGCACATGGATAGTGGCAGGGCTGACATCGAACTGCTTTGCCATTTCTGCGTAGGGCGTTCTGGCGTCAGCCATCAGTGTTTTTAATATTGCGCGGTCAAGGTCGTCGAGTTTCGGCAGGCTCGCATTCATACTATGATTTCCGTTAGGGATAGAGTTTTACCTCCCTTTTATACTCATAGCGGATAGGATTCACAAGGTTTGGCAGGAGTAACTGCGGGTTAACTCCGAGCTATGGAGATAATGTGCAGCGTTTTCTGGTTATTGCCGCGCTATGTTGGAGCGCGTTTGCTACGGCCTCAGATCCGAAGGTGTTGGTCGTGCACTCCTATCATCAGGGTTTTTTCTGGACGGACTCCATACAGCGAGGCATCGAGCAACAGCTGGGCGATCGAGCGCTGGACATGCGTGTGCTCTATCTAGACTCGAAACGTAACCAGAGTGAGCAGTTTTTTGCACAACTAAAATCCTTGTATCTTACGAAATTACGCAAAGAGCGATTCGATGCCATTTTAGTGAGCGATAACAATGCGCTTGAACTCATGCAGCGTTTAGCCCCAATCATCAAAGACACCCCAGTTATATTTAACGGCATTAATAACTACCATCCTTCTTTACATCGTTCTCTGAATGCAACCGGAGTCATGGAAGATGTCGATTTGGAAGCGAATCTCGCTCTTATTGAGCGCTTACATCCGAACTACACACAAGTTCTCATCGTCAGTGACCACTCGGTGACCGGTGAGGTGTTGCGTTATCAAATCGACAATTTTGTCCTCAAGTTCCCGCAATATCGAGACAAAATCGTACAACTTGTCCCAGACAGCATCATCGATCTAAAACAACAAGTCGCAAAACTGAGTTCCAATAAAGTCGTCTTGTTCTGGACCTATTACCGAGATAAACAAGGTATGGTTGGCAGCGAGCGTGACTGGGTTGGTGTCAACAAAGTCTCAAACGCGCCGCTGTTTATGGTGCATGACATTGGTTTGGGCCATGGCGCAGTTGGAGGGGTTATTCAAAGTGGTTATCGGCATGGTATTGAGAGCGCAGAGATGCTTGAGTTCGTTTTGGATAACCCTGATCAGCCTCTGCCTGCGGTGAAAAAAAGTGATTCTGAAATAAAGCTCGATTACCAAGCGGTAGCGCGTTGGGGATTGGGGGCTGAACAAGAGGTTTCTGCGGTATTTTTTAATAAGCCAATGAAGCTTTCTGAACGTTTTGCCAAGGAAATTCGCCTGTTTGGTAGCCTGTTTGTGGTGATGTCGGTGGTCATTTTGCTGATGGGTTATTATTTACAGCGGATGCGTCGAAGTGAGAGCGCTGCGCGAGAAAGCCAGGCTATTCTAGAATCGATTTTCGATCAGAGCATGCAGTATATGGGCATTTTGGATGCCAACGGTGTGCTTAAATCGGGCAACGATCACCTTCAATCCTTACTTTATCACCAAGGACTGCGTTTAGACCGACCACTTTGGTTTCACCCCAACTGGAGTGAAAAAGCACAAGCGTTGCTTGAGGAGTATTTCCACGCGCCTCACCATCAAGTGTCGACGTTTGAAGCTGAAATTTGGAGTAAAGAACACGGCGCCTTGGTATTAGAAGTTTCGCTCAAGCCTTTTTCTCAGCAAGTAGGGAATCATAAGCAATACTTGTTTGAAGCGCGCGATATTACCAGTCGTAAATTGATGGAGGACAAGCTCTACCAACGTGAGTCAACCCTACGCAACTATTACGAGCAGCAGCCCGTGATGATGGTGACGCTTGATAGTAATAACCGAATTCAAGAAGTGAATCGATTTGCTCAACTACTTCTTGGCTACAAACCGATGGACATGCTCGGACATCGCCTGAGGGAGTTCTATTTTGATGACAAAGTGCTGTTCCCTCGCCAAGTGTTATTGCAACCCAACCAGCAAGTGCATGGTGTTTGGCGACGTGAAGTCGAGTATCGTCATGCAAATGGTCATCGTGTTTGGGTGCGCGAGAATATTCGTCCGCTGAGTGAATCTGAGCAACTACTGATTGTGGGCGAAGATATTACCGAAACCAAACTGCTTTCCGAGAAATTGGAATACCAAGCTCGCTATGACTTACTGACGGGGACTTACAACAGAAACCATTTTGAACTAGAGCTTAAGACCGCACTGTGCGAAGTGGACAGCCATCGTCGAGTCCACGCCATGTTGTACCTCGACTTAGATCAACTAAAAGTCCTCAATGATACGGTTGGGCATGATGCAGGTGATGCGGCGATTCAATTCTGCGCCAGTATGCTGGAAGGCGTTCTGCCGTACAATTCCATCTTGGCTCGAATGGGAGGCGATGAGTTTGCGGTGTTACTCAAAGACTGTGACGAATATGGCGCCATCAATATTGCCAAACTGATCATCTCGACACTAAGCGAACACCTCTTTATTTGGGAAGACACACGCCTGTTCATCAGTTGCTCAATTGGTATCCGTATCATCGATCATACCGCTGATACGCCACAAATGGTGCACGCTCAAGCAGACTCTGCTTGTCACGCCGCTAAAGAGCAAGGCCGTAACCGCTATAATCTATTCAGCTTAGATAACGAAGAGTTGCAGCGTCGTCAGATGGAAATGCAGAGCGTCAATTTGGTGCATGAGGCATTGTCGAATCAACGTTTAGAACTGTTTGCTCAACCGATAAAAAGCTTACAAAAGCACGAGACTCAAATGTATTTTGAGATTTTGGTGCGTATTCGCAATGGGTACGGTGATTATGTTTCTCCTGCGCTGTTTATCCCTGCTTCCGAGCGTTACAACATTGCCCATTGGATTGATAAGCAGGTTATTACTCAAACACTAGAGTGGTTTGAACAGCGTCCTGAGGTGGTTGAACAGCTTGGTCGCTGTTCGATAAACCTTTCAGGTCAATCTATGGGGAATCAAGAGTTTATAGACTTCTTATTGGAGCGATTGGAAAGTTCGACTCTGCCGTGTGAAAAAATCTGCTTAGAAATCACCGAGACAGCGGCGATGAGCAATCTGGATCAAGCCATTGAGCTGTTTACCAAGCTAAAGGCTTTGGGTTGTATGATTGCATTGGATGATTTCGGATCTGGATTGTCTTCATTTGGCTACTTAAAGAAACTTCCTGTCGATATCGTGAAAATTGATGGTCTTTTCGTGCAAGATATCAACGTAAATGAAATGGACCGCGTGATGGTTCGTTCAATCAATGACTTGGCGAAGCAACTAGGTAAAGTGACGGTGGCGGAGTTTGTCGAAAATGACCAGGTTATGCAGCATTTGATAGACCTCGGTGTGGACTACGGTCAAGGCTACGGTATTGGTCATCCTAAGCCGCTTTCTGAGCTAGTGGAGCAACTGACGGTTGTATAACCTCTGCGTAGCAAGCTCAACCTAGCATTAATAGGTAACTTAGGTATACACTCAGCGCCAGTTACCTCGATTTTTATTGGAGCCTCCTTTTGCAACTGCAATTGATCTGTGAAAACCCGTCTCAACAATCTCATCTTGATGAACTCGCTGCGCGTTGGCAGCTTTCTCACACTGACGATAGCGATTTTGCTTTGGTGCTAACCACCGAGCGTTTGGAGCTACGTAAAGTGGATGAGCCAAAGCTGGGTGCAATCTTTGTGGATTTGATTGGTGGTGCGGTAGGTCATCGTCGCAAGTTCGGTGGTGGTAAAGGCCAAGCAATTGCGAAAGCTGCGGGGTTGAACAAAGGGGTAACGCCAACCGTGTTAGACGGCACGGCAGGTCTTGGTCGTGATGCGTTTGTGCTCGCCTCGCTAGGTTGTAAAGTGCAGATGGTCGAGCGTCATCCAGTCGTAGCGGCTTTGTTAGATGATGGCTTGGATCGAGCGAAACAAGACCCAGAAATCGGCACCTGGGTATCTGAGCGCATGTCGCTAATCCATGCTTCTAGCCATGATGCGCTGGAACAATTGGCGCAAGATAAAGACTTTGTCCAGCCAGATGTGGTGTATCTTGACCCGATGTATCCGCACCCAGAAAATAAAAAGAAGTCGGCGCTCGTAAAAAAAGAAATGCGCGTTTTCCAATCGTTGGTTGGCGCCGATTTGGACGCCGATGGCCTACTAGAACCAGCCATGGCGTTAGCCACAAAGCGTGTAGTAGTTAAACGCCCAGACTATGCTAACTGGCTGAACGAGAAAAAACCGACCATGGCGATTGAAACGAAAAAAAATCGCTTCGATGTCTACGTTAAAGCATCGATGGCATAACTTCCTGACGGCTCAACTTTTCTTGTCACAGTATGGTGTATCGTGCTGTGACTCAGCCTCTCTTTCCTCGTCTCTATTGATAGTTTTCTCTTGCTAATTCCCTTCCCTGACTGTATATCTAACTAAGAATTATTATTATTTCACTTGTTGTGATGCTGTCGATAATTGGGAAGCTGGAGTAGTCGAATGTCTAAACGCTTATGTAAGATGAACCGCAAACAAATTGCGGCCAACTTGGGTGACATTCACCGTTTGGTCGTCGCACCTAAGTTCGTTTGTCGCTCTTGTGCACGCTCTTCCGCTTCTAAAGACTCATTGTGTAAGCCTGCCGCAATTCCTCCACAAAAATGCCAAGACAAGCCGTTAAACGAGCAACAAGCATGCGGTTTGTTAGCTGAAGCGCTGCCTGCGCAATCCATTTCCGTCACGTCAAAACACAGCGCAGAAAAGGCGGCGATCGTGAAACGTGTGGTCGAGCGAGTGAAAGAGAAGAAACAAGCCGCGAAAGTGGTGACACCAGTGTCGATGGCGGCTCCTGCACTGTTTGATTTGGCCGATAAAAAATCGCTCAAGAAAGCGAAAAAAGCACTGAAAAAGCACTATAAGCAGCAAAAGAAGTTGCTAAAAGTGGCGAAAAAACAACAAAAGTTACTTAAGCGTCAGCGTAAACTGGAAGCGCGTAATGCGAAACTAGAAGTGTTGCTGCCAACGCCACCTAATGCTTTGATGAACGCAATCTCACAAGCCAAAGTGCATTAATCAAATAAAAAAACGCTCTCCAGTCGGAGAGCGTTTTTTATTGTCGAAATGTTTATAGGATTAGCTGCGTTACTTATTGGCGTAGCTCATCTCTACGCGCTTTTTCACCCAGGTTTCGTTAATCCATAGGGATAGCATGATGATCGCACCGCCAATGGCGAGTCGCATGACATCAACATCGCGGTTCCAAATCACAATGTTTACAATCAAGCCCGCCGGAACCAATGCATTGTTCATTACTGCCAGTGCACCTGCGTTCACCATAGTCGCGCCTTTGTTCCAAGCAAAGTAACCAAAACCAGAAGCAATCAACCCAAGGTATGTCAGAATGCCCCATTGTGTTGCAGTGGTAGGTAGTTTGTCGAGGTTACCCATGAGCGCGAAAGCCACGGTTGCTACACAAAGTGCACCTAAGTAGAAGTAGCCAAACACGGTGTGTTGTGGCAAATCGACGGGTTCACTCTCCATGATATATTTGTAGCCCACCTGACCGATGGCAAAGCAGAGGTTTGCTCCTTGTACGACCAAAAAGCCCAGTAGGAAATCTTCATTAATGCCTGCAAATTTAATCCAGGCGGCACCAAATACGGCTATTGCAGCGGTAACTAAGTACCAAGGTGAAAAGCGACCTTTCAAGAAGTCATAGATTAGCGTGACGTAAATGGGTGTGAATACGGTGAACAGCAATACTTCTGGCACGGAAAGGAGCAAAAAAGATTGGTAGTAGAAGCAATACATCAAGCCGAGCTGGAAGCCACCGACGGTCATCAGTTTCGCGATCAGGGGTTTGCTAACGCCACGGAATTTCAAAAAGGGAATGAAAACCAGGCTCGCCAGTGCCACGCGCATGAACACCGAGAACCAAGAATCAACCTGACCGGCGAGGTAAACGCCGATCAGGCTAAATGAGAATGCCCAAAGTAGGGTAACTGCGGATAGATAAGCCATGGATGAGAATCTTTATCAACAACAAATGTGCCCGCAGTCTAACCAAGTTTTATCGCTGCGCCAATCAGTCTTTTAGCGGTACGACCAGCATATCGACTGGTGAGCAGTTAATCAGCTGTCGAGTCGAAGATAGAATCTTGCTCCAGAAATCTTGGTGATGACCACAAACCACCAAATCAATACTGTAATCTTGAATGGTATCGCACAGCTCATTACTCAAATCGCCACTACCGACTAAAGTATGGGCAATTGGGTATTGCGCATATTCAGCGAAGTTTGCCAATTGTGTGCGCGATGCTTCCATTGCTTGATGTTGCGCTTCTGCCATATTGATATCGATAAGCCCGGTGTAGAGTTCTGCGTAGTTCACGTCGATGTGAATAAAAGAGACTTTCGCATCCAGAGGTTTAGCCAGTGATACGGCTTTCTTAATCAACACTTTACTGTCGTCTGAAAGGTCGACTGCCACAAGTATGTGTTTGTAACTCATATTGCTATCTCCTTGTAAGGTCATAGTTTTAGATTAGCACCAACCCCAAAAAAAATTTGCTGAAGTGATCTCATATCGGTGCCGTAGGTACAAAGTCTTGTCTCAGTAATCATGTTATAGTGGCGTTATACCCAAGTGACTTTGATATGCTGAAATAAGCGTAGTGTTACTGACTAGAGTTGAAGTGAAACTTCGCCGTGTCTGCCAGACCAAGCTATTCTCGCAGCGTCATTTATTTCGAGGTTACTTGGGTATATTGCATGCACAATAATAGGAGTTAACATGCTGTCTCAAACTATGGTCGAACAATTGAATGAGCAAATTAACCTAGAATTTTTCTCATCCAATCTATACTTACAAATGAGTGCTTGGTGTGAAGACAAAGGTTTTGAAGGTGCGGCTGAATTTTTACGCGCTCACGCCGTAGAAGAAATGGAGCACATGCAACGCCTATTCACTTACGTGAGTGAAACTGGCTCAATGCCAATCTTAGGCGCTATTGATGCGCCAAAGCATGACTTTGCGAGCCTAGGTGACGTTTTCCGCGAGACATTTGAACATGAGCAAATGATCACGGAAAAAATCAACAAACTGGCGCACGTTGCATTTACAAGCCAAGACTACTCAACATTTAACTTCCTACAGTGGTACGTGTCAGAACAGCACGAAGAAGAGAAGTTGTTTAAAGGGATTTTAGATAAGATCGAACTGGTAGGTGAAGACGGTAAAGCGTTGTTCTTCATTGACAAAGATCTAGCACAAATGGCGAAAGAAGGTTCATCTTCAATCATGGATGCTCCAGCTGCGTAAACGCGTTTTGGGACGTTGTAAGTAGCGGGTAAAGACGAAGTGTTGGTCGTCTTTTTCTCTTGAGCATTGTTGAAGATGTAGGGAGGAAAAGATGATCAGTGGAGACACAATCTTATTTGCGCTAATGGTGGTAACTGGAGTTAATATGGTCCGGTATCTCACCGCTCTTCGTTCTCTAATTTATATCATGCGTGAAGCGCATCCGCTGTTATATCAGCAAGTTGATGGTAATGGTTTTTTTACTACTCATGGAAATGTCACCAAGCAGGTGAGGTTGTATCACTACATTAAAAGTAAAGAATATCATCATCACCACGATGAAATTTTTACTGGTAAGTGTGAAAGAGTGCGTGAATTGTTTGTTCTATCGACCGCGTTGCTCGGCGTGACGCTACTTGCGGCCTTCATTCTCTAAGAGTCAATAATCCAGAAGTTGTTCTGTCTGAGATTTTGCGGACATACAGAGCGCTTAGAGTTTAAGCGCTTTTCCCTTTCGGTATTTGTCGGTAGAATGTCGCGCCTAGAAAGCAAGGATGTGCAATGTGCACATCCTTTTTTATTTTGATTTGATACCAATCAGTCTAAGAGCTACCGATGAGTAAGAAATTTGATGTTGTTGTAATTGGCGCAGGCGCAGCAGGTTTAATGTGTGCTGCAGAAGCAGGCAAGCGAGGCCGCCGTGTTTTGGTGCTCGATCATGCTAAAAAGCCAGGACGTAAAATCCTTATCTCGGGCGGTGGTCGTTGTAACTTCACTAACTACGACGTTTCAGCTAATCACTATTTGTGTCAAAACCCGCACTTTGTTAAGTCGGCGCTCTCCCAATACACTAACTGGGATTTTATCTCGATGGTGTGTAAACATGGCATTGAGTTCGAAGAGCGTGATCACGGCCAGTTGTTTTGTGTCGAAGCATTTACGGCCAAAGATATCGTGAAGATGTTGTTAGCTGAGTGTGACATGCCGAACATCGAGCAGCGTTACCAATGCGATGTTCATTCGATTGAAAAAATTGATGAAGGCTTTCGTTTGCATGCTGGTACTGAGATTGTCGAATGTGAGTCTTTAGTTATCGCAACAGGTGGCTTGTCGATGCCAAAACTGGGAGCGACACCATTTGGTTATAAAGTCGCGGAACAATTTGGTCTTCGAGTTATCCCAACCACGGCAGGGCTTGTACCATTTACTCTGCATAAAGAAGACAAAGAAGACTTTGCTGAGTTATCTGGTATCGCGGTACCTGCGGAAATTACGGCTGAAGATGGCACCATGTTCAAAGAAGCCCTGTTGTTCACACATCGTGGGTTATCTGGTCCAGCAGTGTTACAGATTTCTTCATTCTGGCGGGCCGGACAAAAGGTGTTGATCAATCTTGTGCCAAACGATGATGTTGCTGAGTTATTAGAACGCAGTCGTGAGAAGCATCCAAATCAGTCACTCAAGAATACGCTTGCCAAAGTGCTGCCTAAGCGTCTGGTTGAAGTCTTAATTGAACGTAAAGAGCTAGTCGATAAACCGCTAAAACAGTTCAATCAAAAGGAGCTTGCGGCGATTGTGGAGCGTCTAGAGCATTGGGATATCGCCCCGAATGGCACTGAAGGCTACCGAACTGCGGAAGTGACACTCGGCGGTGTCGATACTGATCACTTATCCTCGAAAACCATGGAATGCAAAGACATTAAAGGGCTTTATTTTATTGGTGAAGTGATGGATGTGACTGGTTGGCTAGGGGGCTACAATTTTCAGTGGTGCTGGTCGAGCGGTTTTGTTGCGGGTCAGTGGGTTTAATCAAACACCAAACGCAGCCTAACTGCATAAAAGATAAGATACAAAAAAAGCACTGAGTTTTATTCAGTGCTTTTTTTGTATTCCCATAGCGAGTTACTCGTCTTGATACTTTTCGAGTTTGTTATAGAGCGTTTTCACGCTAATGCCTAACTCCTGCGCTGATTCCGTTTTATTGCCTTGATTCTCTTCAAGGGTATTGAGAATGGCGGCTTTTTCTAGCTCTTCTAGTGAAACGCCCGCCGGAACAAGGTCTTCGATGCTGGTGCCTGTTTCCAATGGTGGTGTGTCGAAGATCAGGTGTTCATCTCGGATGGTGTCATCAGCCAAAATAAATGCACGCTCGATCGTGTGTTTGAGCTCACGGACATTACCTGGCCAGTCGTGTGCAGCGATTTTTTGGATCGCAGAGTCAAGAATCGTTTTGGTTTTTGCCTCATTGGCGTTGCGGTGCGCGATAAAGTGCTTGGCCAGACCGACGATATCACCGCCTCGTTCTCGCAGTGGCGGTATCGTTAATGGGAAATGCGATAACCGGAAAAACAGATCTTCACGCAGGAACTGCTCCTCAATGGCGATTTTAGGATCACGGTTTGTAGCAGCAATGATGCGAGTATTAGCGATATGAACTGTATTACTGCCAACTGGGCGATACTCTCCGGTTTCTAGCACCCGCAATAGCTTCACTTGATGCTCGATAGGCATCTCGGTGATTTCATCTAAAAATAGTGTGCCGCCCTCTGCCTGCTTAAATACACCTTGGTGAGTTTTATTTGCTCCGGTAAAAGCGCCTTTCTCATGACCAAACAGTTCACTATCAACCAATTCAGGGCTAATGGCACCACAGTTAATCGCTATAAAGGGCTGTTGTTTACGCTCACTCGCTAAGTGGATGGTCTGCGCCACCAGTTCTTTGCCTGATCCACTTTCACCGACAATAAGGACGTTGGCTTCTGTTTTAGCAACGCGCCTGATCATACGATAGAGCTGATGCATCGGAGAGGAAGATCCGACCAAAAGACCAAATTGGTCAAGATCGCTGGTGGACACTTTACGCCCTTGATCTTGTTTGTGTTGATAGTACTGGCTGACTTCGCTCAGGGTGTCCGTCAGAATGGCAATATCAACGGGCTTTCTGTAGTGAAAAATAGCACCCAAGTTCATCAGTTTATCCAAGTTCTCGTTTGGAGCGCCTGAGCTAATGATGATCAAGTCCATATCGTAGATGTCTTCGATATTAGAAAGACGTTGATAATCTGCACTAGTAAAGTGGGCGACTTCAACAATCGCAACTTCCGGTTTGAGTTGTAGGAAATCTTCAATCCATTGGTCTGCGGCATCGATGTCATGCAGACGAAATTTGTTCAGTTCCTGGCAAGAAGCGATGGCATTTTTAAGTGATGGATCTTGTATTCTTAGAAACAGGCTTGGCATCGACATAGAAATGTCCTCTTTACTATGACAGAAACAATGTACGTGGATTATTCTCACTTCACAAGACAAAATATTGTCAGCATAGATTTAAGGATTTGTTCGGTATTTTTATGTTGTTAGCCCCTTTTTGATATATATCGGTGAGAGCCATCAGTAGATATTTCCTTTTGTTCAGATTTTTATTTTTAAAATAATAATTTTGCTATTAATTGATCCTGGAGAAATAGCCTTTCTGTTTTATCAGGTTATTTCTGCACAAGTGGCGGAGGCTTTATCACCGATTAAAAATTACATTTTTTACGTGTAAATAATTCATGCTTATACTTTATTGCTCATCTCATTTTTACCTCTTTCCTTTATTAGTCACTTAAAAACAATGAGTTATAAAGTTGGCACATGGTTTGCTCCTAGGGAAGTGCAACGTCAATAAAGGAGAATTACCATGAATAACATCGCAGCTAAAATTGTACTTACGTCAGTTCTTGCTACTTCATCTACAGCAGTCTTAGCGAGTGATAAATGGGAAAAAGAATCCATGGACGCTTGGCTAGATGGTAAAGCTGAAACCACACTACTGCTAAACAGCAATCTCAACTCTTTTGATATCAATACCGATGTAGAGAATCAGGTCGTTACCCTTTCTGGTTCGGTAAACAATGATCTTGAAAAATCACTTGCCGAAGAGCTTGTTACTGGTCTTGATGGTGTGAAAAAAGTAAACAACGAATTGTCAGTAGTGAATGAAGGCAAGAAAGAAACTGATTCAGAAGCTTTAGCTACACTGACCGATTCTAAAATCACGACTATAGTTAAAACGCGCCTACTAATGGATACCAATGTGAGTGGTACGGATATTGATGTAACGACAGAACGCAAAACGGTAACGTTGGCAGGTAAAGTTAATTCAGATGCGGAGCATGATCTTGCAATTTCAATTGCAAATAACACCAATGACGTAAATAAGGTGATTGATAAGCTAGAAGTGGTTCAATAATAGCGAGCCGAGTGATTTAACCCACTTTTATTAGGAGGTAACACTATGGTTCGTTGGATGTTTATTTTTCTGGCACTGGCACTAATTTCTGCACTATTAGGCTTTACCGGTATTGCAGGAGCTGCTGCCTCTATCGCGCAAGTGATATTTTACCTATTCCTATTGTCATTAATTGTATCAATAGTGATTGTTCTGCTGGGAAGAAAAAACGTAAATAGATAGGAGATTCCATGCGACTTACGTCATTTATTTACCGTATCGCCGCAGTATTCGGTTTGGTGTTTGCGTTGGCAGCTTGTAGTGAAGAAGGGCCAATGGAACAGGCCGGCAAAAAGATAGATGAAGCCGCCGAAGAAACCCAAAATGCGATTGAAGATGAATGTGAAAACATTAAAGAAAACCTAAACGCTGAAGACCAAGACTGTTAGCCGAATCAGGTTAGGTTTTTACGCATAGCTATGTAAGAGAGGGGCGGTCAATCACCGCCCTTCCTTTTGTCCCAATTGTTTACAATCAGATAAGGAGTCAAAGATGAAAAACATATTTGATGTACTGAAAGAGAGTCATGAAAAGCAGCGCCTTTTACTCGATGCTCTGATGGAAACGTCTGGAGATTCCCCCGCTCGTGAAGAGTTTTACCACAACCTTAAAGAGGAACTCGAACAGCACGCAGCGGCAGAAGAGCGATTTTTCTACGCGCCTTTAATAGATAGCGATAAGACCATTGATCTCACTCGCCATGGCATCGCAGAGCATCATGAAATTGATAAAGTGATTGCACAGCTTGATGCAACCGATATGAGCTCGCCAGCGTGGCTCAACCTAATGAAAACCTTGCGTCACAAAGTGTTGCACCATCTTGAGGAAGAAGAGCAGCGTTTCTTCCAGTTAGCCGGTAAGGTAATGACCGATAAGCAGAAAATGAAACTAGCGGATGGTTATGTTGAAGAGATGGCAAGCTAGGTAGAGTGTTGGACCTTTTCGTGCCATTTCGGCACGGGAAGGCACTCAATCAAGGCGTTTACTCAAGTTCATGTATCCAAGCTCAATCCCCCGCGTATTCTAACTTCCACTAAAAAGTGCACTCGCTGAAGGCAAGGAGAGCGAATGTTTATCATCAAATATTATATTCTTGGCGCTCTGATCAGTTTATTGGCCGCTATCTATACGCCTCAAATTATCGTTAGTCTGCTGTTCTTGTGGATATCTCTTTCTTTAGCGTTGGTCAGCGTAGCCTACGTATTCGACATTCCCTCTATTTTTAGAAAAAACCAAGATGGCAAGATTGTCAGGTGGATTCGCTGGGCATTCATTCCATTTTTATTGGGGGCTAGAGCGTATAACGCCTGGGAAAGACGGCGTGATACTGTGCCTCCAATCCAAAAAGTCAGCGACAATTTATACCTATCTCGCCGTTTGTTTCAGAGTGACTTAGATTTTCTCGAATCCAATGAGATCTCTTGTATTGTCGATGTCACCGCAGAATTTGCAGGCCTTGAAAGTGCGATGACCGACAAGCAGTTTCATTACCTTTCGATTCCGGTACTCGACCACAAAGCCCCAACGCTAGAGCGCCTTCGCCATGCGATTAACTGGATTGATACTCAAATCTCGTGCTCGCGGGCTGTGGTTGTGCATTGTGCGTTAGGGCGTGGTCGTTCAGTGTTTGTTGTGGCGGCGTATTTATTAAGCAAAGACCCGTCACTGACGGTTGAATCCGTGATGAAAAAAATCAATGACGTACGCAGTACCGCGAGATTGAATAAATTACAGATTAGGACGTTACGAGCGATCAGTGAAAAAGGCGTACTGGGGCTGGATCAATCCACTTGGATGGTGGTTAACCCTGTTGCAGGTGGCGGCAAATGGGAGGAAAACGAACAGCACTTGATTCGTGAGCTAACCAAAAAATATCGCTTGAGTATTCATCAAACCACCACAAACCTCAGCGCCGAGCAGCTAACACAACAGGCAAAAGAAAGTGGAGCTAAGCAAATCATCGTAGCTGGTGGCGATGGCACAGTAACAGAGGTGGCGAGCCAATTGGTGGATACCGACCTCAAACTCGGTATTGTTCCGCTCGGAACTGCCAATGCGTTATGTCATGTGCTCTATGGCGTTGGCGCAAAATTCTCACCGGTCGAAAAAGCGTGTGAAGCGTTGCTTGGCGGACACTACCAACGTATTGATACTGCGGACTGTAATCAGCGGCTTATTTTGTTGGTCTTAGGTATTGGGCTAGAACAGAAGATGATCGAGCACGCTCAGCGAGAAGAGAAAAATGTTTTTGGACAACTCGCTTACCTCACCGGCTTTTTTAATGCTGTAGTGGCGGAAGAAACGCAAGCTTTAACCGTATCGTTAGACGCTCCCACTGAAGATGGAAACCACGACAAGAATACACAAACGCTTGAAGTCCATAGTTTTGTCGTTGCGAATATCGCTCCATTTAGTACGTTGCTTGCCCAAGGTGGTGATGCGCCGCAGCCTGATGATGGCAAGCTGCATATCACATATTTAGATAACACCGAGTCTTTAGGCGGACGTCTTATCGCCTTGTCGGATCTGACATTAACGAGCGTAGGCGCACAGGAAGAATCGACACATTTTCAATACGCGACGGCTCAGAGTGTCACTATTTCTGCGAATAAGCCGATTGAGTATGTGATTGATGGTGAACTGTATTCTGATGAGCAACTGGCAATCAAGCTGCGTCCAAAGTCATTGAACGTATTTGTTCCAAGCCAGAGACGTAAATCAGCTTCGCTTTAACACTGTAATCCGCGGATAACGCGCCATTTGCTTCGTATTCTACATGGCGCTTTTTCTGTGCTGTTTGATGATTTGGTGTGCGTCGTAAAAAGGCTATTAAGGTCGTTGCGTAGATGCAGCGGCTTTTGTCTATCTGCACCTTTTTATTAGGTTGATTGGGGATGAGGGTTAAACAAAGTGAAGAAAGAAGGGCGAGTATAATTACTCACCCTGAGGTAAGTGCTTTTCAATTTCATCGTTTTCAACTTGTAAAGCAGCTAACCAATAAGAAACAAGTGCGGTTAAGTTGGTGTCGTCAATGGCTCTAAGCAGGGCTTTTAAATCATCTAACAGTAATTTATTCATAAAATGCATTTCTTTGTAATTACCTAGCTCGGCAACGCCGTATTCGGTGGCATTTTCTGCAATGAATTGTTCACCATCTTGGTCGAAAAACAGCTTCGCCATCTTTTTGATCATCACTTTTTCTATTTTCACGAATCGATATGCCGCTCTTGCGAGTGTCATATGTGATTGCGGGTTAACGAGAGGCAAACACGTTTGGCGATGGTGTGTCATTTTTACGAGTAGCTCCCTTACTCGATTGTTATCCAATGTCATAGTGACCTCTTTATTTATGACTATTGTCGTGGGACATTTCTCGTGATGGTTATGTTAATGCGCCTGTGGGCTTGTCAGAAATGGCCAAAGCAAGTTGGCCATTTCTTTGATCAATACCGAGCTTTATTGCAAAGGCGACCACCAGGTTTTAGCTAATAAGGCTGATGCTGCTGAGTTTTTCTTTGCAGCTTTTTATATCGCTACGAACTTTCAGCAGAACCGAGTTATCCGCCTGCTCTGGGTGGGAAGTAATCAAATTCTCAATCTCTTTGAGTACCTTGCTTTCGACACCTTCAAGCTGTTCTAAATACATTGACTCTTTGTCAGAGGACACTTCCTTCATCACGTCGCTGTAAACCTCACGCGCCTTGATGGTGTAGGAAACCGGAGTGTCGTCGGCAGATTCTTCATTGTTACTTGCTAGAGAGTAGGGAGTGAGCTCAATGACTGCACGCTCACGTACTCTGAGCAGTTCTACCAACACATTATTCAAAGAAGTGTTGTCGATGTTCTCGATGGCCTTGTTGTAAATTTCATTTCCGCTTTCGATAAGCTCAATGATTGAGGCGATGTTTTCATTTTTCATATGCCACTCCTTATTTACTGGTGATAGGGGTGTTTGAGCGTATGGAATACAAACACGATGTTTCATCTTTAATTGCAGGTTGTATGCCAATGAATTTTAAGTCTTATTAATCAGTGACTTAATATCTTTTTTTTGCAATAACTTGCTAACAGTCGGTAAGGCGCTAAGAAAAAATTACAAGAATGGCGGGGAAAGCTTGGAAAGAATTACACGTACAGATACGGCTTTTTATCGAAATGAAAATAAAATCAATAAAAAACAATAACTTAAAATTCTGGCATGGATATGGCTTTGTAGGGAGTAAGTGAGGTCAAACATTGTTTCACTTGATTCACTACTCAACTCATTAATGGAGGCTAGTTATGGCTACTACAAAAGAAAGCACAGTAAAACCTCAAGAGCAGTTAGAAGAAGCATATCACTTAGCGGAGCAAGCCACGACGGAAGCTGTTGGCGCGATGAAAGACCAAGCCAAAGAGAAGCTGGATGTCGGTGCACAGCAAGTTCAGCAGGCGACCAAGTCGGCAGAAAATGTAATCAAGGAGCGCCCATTGCTGAGCATAGGCTGTGCCTTCCTTGCTGGTTGGGCGGTTTCGAAGCTGATCAAATAATAGTGGTCACCAAGGATTAAGCCACACAACAGAAAGGCGAGGCTTCACATGAATAACTCAGGGCAAGTTACCAATCAGCAATCAGGCTCGGCGGCTTCAGACAGCGGCCGAGCCCCTGATGGGGCAGAAGAACAGGATATCCAACAAACCATTAATGGTTTGAGCAGCATTCTTGCGCAATTGGACCAACTGACGAAATCGCTAAAAGTATGGTCAGGTTCAACGTTGGATTTGTTCCTCTTGGAGATGAAAGTTAACGTGTCCGCAGTGCGTCAGATTTTGCTGTGTACCGTTGTTTTTACTCTATTGTCGGTATTGTTCGTATTCAGTTTGTGCCTTGCCTCTGGGGTGGTGGCTTATCAGTTAACTGCCAACGTGTATGTTGCCGTGGGTGTATTTATCACATCATTAGGCTTGGCATTATTTGCTTTAGCCTGGTGGCAGAAGCGTTTAGTTGGATTTCTTGGATTCAAAAATACGACAGAACAATTACAGGAGGGGTGGGATGCGCTCGCTACAAAAGCTCAATCGAGCCATGCGGATCAAGCGGATGGAAGGTAAAGCGTCTCTAGAGCAATGCTGTTTGTCGATGGAAATGTTCACGTTTACCACCAAGAAGTTTGTGAGAGAAAACCCTTGGACGACATTAGGCATTAGTGCTGTCGTTGCCGTTACCGCAGCAAAAGCAGGTCGATTGTCTCGACTGACTTCTTCTATTTCGTCAATGGGGCTATTGGTTAGCAGCGTGTCTGATATTGCCGATTCGCTCACAAAGCCGGTCGCGGCAGCTTCTCTGGATGAGTCAGATGCGGAGCAAAATGGAAATGCAGCAACACAAGTAAGCAACGCTGCGACGACAGAGGGCGAACCACTCTAATAGCGGATTTCACCGCAAAACTTTCTTACCGATTCTGAGCTTATTATGACAGCGAAATTGAACATTCCTGCCAACACTGCGATTGGTGCAACGCTTCTCGTCCTGTTACTCGTCCCAGGGCTGTATTTTGCCAAGCCAATATTGTTACCTATTGTGCTTAGCACCTTTATTTCTCTGCTGTGCAGTCCTTTCATTAATTATCTTGAAGACAAAGGCTTACCACGTGCTATTACCGTCGTGTTGACGCTGTCATTCCTCGTTGGCGCTTCAATTATTGGTCTTGCCGCCATGTCGGAGCCCGCCAAGCAATGGTGGTCTGAGCTGCCCAGTATCGTGAAAAATGTGTGGCAAGAAGTAAGCGAAGTTACTAAAGCTTCGGCTGATCACCTTAATACTCCATTGAATATCGCCAACGATATGAGTATGGATGAGGTCGGGAACAACACCGTATTTTCTTTGGTAAAAACGCTCGCGACCACTACGCCGACGATTTTGACACAAGCGATGATCGTGCTGTTTATGGTTTACTTTATGCTCAATCATGGACGAAGCTTATTTCGAAAGTCAGTGTCTTACTTACATGGGTTCGCCAAACAGCGCCAAGCGATTGAGTTGGTCAAAGCGCTACAGAAAGACCTATCTCGATACATTGGCACCATCACTTTAGTGAATGCGGGGCTGGGGTTGAGTGTTGGGGCCGTGTTTTTTGTTCTAGGCCTTGAAGATCCATTTCTATGGGGCGCATTTGCAGGCGTGATGAATTTTGCGCCGTACCTCGGCCCTGTCATATCCATGGTGAGCTTTGGCTTTGTTGCTTATCTTCAGTTGGAGTCGGTCAGTTTTATGCTGACGGTGGTGTCTATCTATTTACTGCTCAATTTGATTGAAAGTCAGTTTGTTACACCAACACTATTGGGGAAAAGGTTTAACTTAAACCCGTTAGTGATTTTTGTTTGGCTTGTTTTTTGGGGCTGGCTTTGGGGCGGAATGGGACTATTGATCGGTGTGCCGTTACTGGTTTGTATCAATATTTTGGTTGATCGTCTAGAGCTATGCCAATCAACCCAAAATCAAGCAAAGCAAATCACCTCCGCGGACGTGGCACCGCGAGAGTGACTTGAGGGTCAAGCTGGTTCAACGAAACAGTTTTTCAGCGCTCACTGGCTGACTAAATAAATATCCCTGACCATAAATACAGCCTTTTTCGAATAAATAATCGGCTTGTTCCCGAGTTTCTATCCCTTCCGCGACGACTTTCAACGACAGCGTTTTTCCCATGGCAATAATGGCATTCACAATCGCGTTGCTGTCGCTATTACTTGGGACATCACTGACAAATGAGCGGTCAATTTTCAGTTTGTTGATTGGCAAACCTTTCAAGTAAGACAAAGACGAATAGCCAGTTCCAAAGTCATCCAGAGAAATCTCAATACCCAGTTCTCGTAATTGATTTAACGATGCAATGGCTTGTTGAGGGTCGATCAGTAAAAAGCTCTCTGTGATCTCCAAATCTAACCGTTGGGCAGGGTATCCGGTGTTATCGAGGATAGTACTTAATCGCTGAATGAAATTTGACTGCTGAAGCTGCAACGCAGAAACATTTACGGCGATTTTGCCAAACTCGATGCCTTGGTCCAGCCAAGCATTACCTTGCAAACAAGCTTGTTGTAACACCCACTCACCAATGCTTTGAATCAGCCCTGTTTTTTCTGCAATTGGAATAAAGTCTGCTGGTGGTACAAGGCCAAATTCTGGATGCTGCCAGCGTAATAAAGCTTCCACGCCGACAATCGTATTTTGTTCCAAGTTGTATTGCGGTTGGAATTCTAACCGGAGTTGTTGTTTTTCTATTGCTTGATGCAAAGCGGATTGAATGCGTACATGGGATACGGATTTATCGGTCAAATCCGGTGAGTAAAACGCGTAGCCGTTGCGTCCATTTTTCTTCGCTAAGTACATCGCAGTGTCTGCGTTTTTCAGTAAGGTTTCACTGTCTTGACCATCTCTTGGGTACAAGGCAATACCAATACTGGTCGAGACACGAAGTGAGTCGTGGTTTGCCAAGTCGAATGGTTGCTGGAATACGCTTAGAATATCGCCGACGGTTTCCAGTAAGGCAACATCACTATGGATGTCTGGCAAAATAATCACAAATTCATCGCCGCCAATACGAGCCACATGCGCATTGAGGTGAAGCACATCTTGCAGACGAATCGCTAACTTAGACAGCAATTGGTCACCACAGAAGTGGCCCATGCTATCGTTGATGTGTTTGAAATGGTCGATATCTAAGAATAGGGTGGCAAACGTCTGCTGGTTTTTGTGTCCGGTTTCGATGTGTTGTTCGAGTAAGCTGAGTAAATGGGTGCGATTAGGTAGATTGGTTAATGGATCGTAAAAAGCCATGCGCTGCAGCTTTTCTTCGTGTGCCTTACGCACAGAGATATCTTCAAACACACAAATGTAGTTAATAAGGTGGTTTTTATCGTCCATTACGGCGCTAATGGTCGCTAATTGCGGATAAATGCTGCCATCTTTCTTTCTGTTGATGAATTCGCCTTTCCATTGGCCTTTGTTTTCGAGTTGATGCCACAACTGTTGATAGAAACCTTGATCATGATGACCTGAGCGCAGAATTCGTGGGTTTTTTCCTATCACCTCTTCAGAGCGGTAGCCTGTAATTTGGGTAAAAGCCGTGTTTACATCAATGATGTTGGCATTGCGGTCTGTAATGACCATGCCTTCTTGCGAATTGTTGAAAATTTGGGACGCTAAGGAGAGCTGCGTTTCTACCATTTTTCGGCGGGTGATGTTACGTGTCATCCCCAGAATGCCGATTAAGTTTCCCGCATGATCACGGACAGGAGACTTAATGGTTTCTAGCCAAGTGGGGTTATTGTTTTCATCAATTTGACGGCATTCTTCAACAATATTTTGCGTGCCCGTGGCTACCACCAATTTATCGGCATCAATGAATTTTTCCGCACGTTCATGGCTAAACAGAGCAAAATCGTCTTTTCCAATGATTTCACTGTTGGTTTTTTGCCACGCATTTTCTACGCTTCGGTTGGTCATCGAATAAAGACCATCCATGCCTTTTATCCATACGTGGTCTTCAAGGCAGTCGATAAACTCTTGTAGTGTTGGTGTTGGCTTTATTTCCGCGCTTTGATGTCGCGTTTGTTCTTGCTGACAGTGCAAGTTGATATCAAAGCTGATCCGCCCCGCCATTGCGCTTAGCCATGCCGAAACAACCGTCGATTGATCATTAGGGTGAGTCAATGTCAGTACGGCAAGCAATTCGCCATTAGGTAGCCAAATCGGTCCAATGCTCAAGGTTTGCTCTTCAAAGGGGGTATGGCTAACTGTAAAATCTGTCGGCGTAAAGTGATCGACAACTTGCGTTATCACATCGATGATAGCACGATGATTTTGGGTTGAGGTGGACACCTCAGTCGATAGCCACTGCTGAGTATCGCTCAGAGTATAAAGCTGTCCCTGAGCTTGAGTTACATTACAGCATTGTCGCAGAACGTGTTGCCAGTCTGCCATCAAAGGCGAAGGAATAGCGAAGCGAAACATAATTAATAACGAGTCCTAAATCGCCCAAAGGTAATTATATTAGAATCTAGCGTAAGCTATTGGGCTTTGTGAGTATCGTATCCAACGCGTAGCTAAATCCTAGCAGCGTAAAGTGCTTTCTATCATTAAAATGTTATCTATATCTCTTTTTTATCCAACTTATTGCATCGTTTTTTAGGGCTTTTGATAGGTGATTAAGAAGCGTTTACCGCTTTGGTTTTCTTGCCCCATGAGACTTGCTGAATGACTAAGCCACTGATGATCAATACTAGGCCAATCAAGGTTGAAGGGTGAATTTCTTCGCCGATGATGGTAGCTAACAACATGAGTGAGATAAATGGAGAAGCAAAGATCAGATTACTGATACGCGCGGTGTTTTGCGTTGATTTGAGTGCGCTCAGCCACAAAACGAAAGTGATCCCCATTTCAAACAGTCCGACATACGTCACCGCTGCCCAGCCTTTAGCTGAGATCATCTGCCAGCCAGCACCTTCATAAAGACTTAAACCAATGGCGAATGGAATAGCGACCAAAAAGCCGAGCAGAACGCCAACCACAGGGTCGGCCTTATTTTTGGTATTTAAAATCCAGTAACCGGCCCACAGCAGCGTTGATAGCAGCGCAAGACCAACACCCAACGGGCTCTCAAATTCCATGCCTAAAAGATTGCCTTGTGTGGCAATCACTATCACGCCGACATAACTAAAACCGCAAGCCAGCCAGTCCTTACCACGGATCTTTTGTCCTAAGAAAACAGCGGCCATTAGCGTCAAGGTAATGGCCCAACTGTAGTTGATCGCTTGAGCCTGAGATGCGGGCAGCAAGTCATATGCTTTGAACAGAATAACGTAATACGCCAAAGGGTTAATCAACCCAAGCAGTAGGTAATACCAAGGGTTTGAGAAAAATGTAGCGCTTAACTGGCCCAGTTTACCTTGCACACCACAGATTACTGTTAGCGCAATCGCAGAGATGATGCTGGCAATGCATAGCATTTGAATCGGCGTAAATTCTGCCAACGTGAGTTTAAATGCGGTTGCAACGGTAGACCAAAGTAATACTGCTGAGAGCCCAAATCCTAGGGCGCGACGCTCGTTCATGATGCCTCTGCGTGATGATGTGCCGCTCGGTTTGGATAATTTGAGCGGAAGAAAGAATATTATAGGAAGGCCTAGTGTATGCGAGGATTTTTCATCCAACAAACTGGACATTTATCCAGTGTCTAAATACCATTGTTATAGATACAAAACACAGGCTAACTCGCTATTATGCAATGGATTCTTGAGTACCAATCTCTCATTCTCTCTTCTCTTTGTGCTGCCACGCTTAGTGGTGTCGCTGCCGGTTGGTGGGTGAAACAGCGTTTTATCACCCAAACTCAGCTTCTCGAGCAACAACTTTTTTCAGAAAAACAGCTTCATCAACAGCAACTTGAACAGGTCAAGCAAAGCCTTGCCGATGCCCAGCAAGAGTTGGATGAATTAGATGATGAGCGCGATAAAGCCGCGTTTGAAGTACGCCAAACACATGGAAAGCTGATGGCAGCAATGGAAAAACTGCGTTACTTCGAGGCTGTAAAGCAAGAGCGCCAGCAATACTTTGATGAGCTTGGTCAAATGCGTGAACACAAATCACGTCTAGAAACGCAGCTGCGTGAACAGCAAGCTCGCCATGAGCAAATTAACCAAGCTAATGCCGAAAAACTGCAAATTTTAGAACAAGCGGAAGCACGCTTGAAACAACAATTTGAGCACTTGGCAAATCAACTGTTTGAAGAAAAAACCGCGAAGGTCGATTTGCAAAACCGTCAGAGTTTAGAAGGCTTGTTGTCACCGCTTAGAGAACAGTTAGAAGGGTTCAAAAAGCACGTTAATGACAGCTTTAGCCAAGAAGCTAAAGAGCGCCATACCTTAGTGCATGAGCTGAAAAACCTGCAACGTTTGAACGAGCAAATGACGCGCGAAGCGGTTAATTTGACCCAAGCGTTGAAAGGGGACAACAAACAGCAAGGTAACTGGGGCGAAGTGGTGCTCGCTAGGGTACTTGCCGAATCTGGCTTGCGTGAAGGGCACGAATATCAGACTCAGGTGAACTTACAAAATGAAGCAGGCAAGCGTTACCAACCTGATGTCATTGTGCATCTCCCACAAAACAAACAAGTGGTTGTGGATTCTAAAATGGCGCTGGTTGCCTATGAGCGCTACTTCAACGCCGAAACTGATGCTGAGCGCGATCAGGCTTTGAATGCGCACTTAGCTGCTCTACGTGCACATATCAAAGGGTTAAGCATGAAGGACTACCACAAACTCAAAGGTATTCAGAGTTTGGACTATGTACTTATGTTTATTCCGGTTGAGCCGGCGTTCCAAGTCGCGATTCAAGCCGATCCGAGCTTGATTAAAGACGCGATGGAGCAAAACATCATTTTGGTGAGCCCAACAACGTTGCTGGTGGCACTGCGCACCATTGATAATCTATGGCGCAATGAACGCCAAAATGAAAACGCCAAAATGATTGCGCAGCGTGCGACAAAACTCTACGACAAATTACGATTGTTTGTAGACGACATGGAGGGGCTCGGCGGTGCGCTGGATAAGGCGAATCAAAGCTATCAAGGTGCGATGAACAAGCTTGCCACAGGGCGCGGAAATGTGATTCGCCAAGCCGAAAGCTTTAAACACTTGGGAGTTGAAATTAAACGACCGATTTCTTCCGACCTCGCGCAGTTAGCGCAGAGTGATGCATTTTCAGAAAATGACCCGTTAGTAGAAAGACATCCGGCTGAGGATAAAGTAAACTAATCGCCCGCAGTGCAGTGGGCGATTTTATTTGTCAACAAACGCCCCGTAGAGGAAAGCGCTGCCTAAGAGGAATTAGAATGACGGACACAAGTTTGCAATCCAATACAGCGTTAGAGAATGAAACCACTCACTTTGGTTTCTCTACAGTGGCAAAAGACGAAAAAGTGACTAAGGTTGCCGAAGTATTCCACTCCGTGGCAACAAAATACGACATCATGAATGACCTGATGTCTGGTGGTATTCACCGCCTTTGGAAGCGCTTCACTATCGATTGTAGTGGTGCTCGCCCTGGCCAACGTATTCTTGACCTAGGTGGTGGTACGGGTGATTTGACGGCGAAATTCTCGCGCATTGTTGGCGATGAAGGCCATGTCATCCTTGCCGATATCAATAACTCAATGCTTAACGTTGGTCGCGATAAACTGCGTGACAACGGTATTGTGGGTAACGTGCATTACGTTCAAGCCAACGCAGAAGAACTGCCGTTCCCTGATGATTATTTTGATGTCATCACCATCAGTTTTTGTTTGCGTAATGTGACAGACAAAGACAAAGCGCTTCGTTCAATGTTCCGCGTACTGAAGCCTGGCGGCCGTCTATTGGTGTTGGAATTTTCAAAACCAGTGCTAGAGCCGTTATCGAAAGTATACGACGCATATTCATTCCACTTGTTGCCGAGAATCGGTGAGCTAGTTGCGAATGACTCAGAGAGTTACCGCTACCTAGCGGAGTCAATCCGTATGCATCCAGACCAAGAAACGCTGGAAGGCATGATGCAAGACGCAGGTTTTGAAAACACCAAATACTACAACTTAACTGGTGGTATTGTGGCTTTGCATCGCGGTTATAAATTCTAAGGGTTAACGGCATGCCATTTGAACCACTTATCACCGCTGTGATTGAAACGTCACTGAATACACTGATCAAAGACGACCCTGCATTGGGCCGTCGTTTAGCGCGTCTAAAAGGTCAAGTTATTCAAGTTCACCTGAAAGAGATCAATAAAACACTGACATTCGTTTTTAGTCAGCAAATTGATGTGCTTGGTCATTACGAAGGGCAGCCTAACTGCTATCTATCGCTCAACTTGAGTGTGTTACCAGAGCTGCGCGATCAGGCCAACATCACTCGTCTTATTAAACAAGATAAACTTGAACTTGAAGGCGATATTCAATTGGCGCAGAAATTCTCTCAGTTGATGGTGGATTGCAAACCAGATGTTGAAGAGTGGTTGTCTCGCGTGACTGGCGATGTCGCCGCACATACCTTTGTGCAAGGTTCAAAAAACATCGGCAACTTTCTTGCGTCTCAAGCAGAAAAACACCAGCGTCATCTTGCGCAAGTAGTGACTGAAGAATGGAAACTGGCTCCCGCTCCGTTAGAAGTGGCCTATTTCTGTGACCAAGTTGATGAGGTTCGCAGCCAGGCTTCTCGCATTGAAGCTCGTTTAACGGCTTTGCTGAATAAGCTGGATGCAGATAAGCCTGCATTGGAGAAACCATGACGCCAGCAGAACTAAAGCGCTTATACCACATCGCCAAAGTACAACTGGAATACGGCTTAGATGAGCTGCTTCCCGATCACCAACTGACCAAAGCTCCGCTTTTACTGCGCAAAAGCTTGTTTTGGATTAAGAACAAGCACCCAGAAAAACCACTCGGTGAACGTCTGCGTTTAGCACTGCAAGAGCTGGGGCCGGTTTGGATTAAGTTCGGTCAGATGATGTCGACGCGCCGTGACTTATTTCCTCCGCATATCGCTGATCCCCTAGCTTTACTTCAAGACCAAGTCGCGCCTTTTGATGGCGAGTTGGCAAAAAAGCAGATGGAGCAAGCATTAGGTGGTCCGTTAGAAAAATGGTTTACCGAGTTTGATATCAAACCACTGGCGTCTGCGTCGATTGCTCAGGTACATACTGCGCGCATAAAAGACACTAACCAAGAAGTGGTATTAAAGGTTATCCGCCCAGATATTCGCCCAGTCATTGATTCAGATCTAAAACTGATGCACCGAATGGCGCGTATAGTCGCCGGAGCGATGCCTGAAGCACGTCGTTTAAAACCAGTTGAAGTCGTGCGTGAGTACGAGAAAACCCTGCTTGATGAACTCGACTTGCGACGTGAGGCGGCGAATGCCATTCAGTTGCGCCGCAACTTTGAGGGCAGCGAAGAATTATATGTTCCTGAAGTTTTTCCCGACTTCAGTAATGAAACTGTCATGGTTTCTGAGCGAATATATGGCATTCAAGTCTCTGATATTGAAGGCTTGAAAGCAAATGGCACCAATATGAAATTGCTCGCGGAACGCGGTGTGAGTGTGTTCTTCACTCAGGTGTTCCGAGACAGCTTTTTCCATGCCGATATGCATCCGGGTAATGTGTTCGTCAACCCCGAACATCCAGAGAACCCAATGTGGATAGGGCTAGATTGCGGAATCGTTGGTACACTTAATAGCGAAGACAAGCGTTATCTGGCGGAAAACTTCCTGGCGTTTTTCAATCGTGACTACCGCCGAGTGGCGGAGTTACATGTGGATTCAGGGTGGGTGCCTGCGGATACCAATGTCGATGAGTTTGAGTTCGCGATTCGCATTGTGTGTGAGCCTATTTTTGCTAAGCCATTGTGCGAAATCTCCTTTGGTCATGTGTTGTTGAATTTGTTCAACACGGCACGTCGATTCAATATGGAGGTTCAGCCACAGCTTGTACTGTTGCAAAAAACGCTGTTGTACGTGGAAGGGCTTGGTAGGCAGCTATATCCTCAACTTGATTTGTGGGAGACCGCAAAACCATTCCTGGAGGAATGGATGATGAATCAAGTTGGGCCGCAAGCTCTAGTGAATGCGATTAAAGACCGCGCACCATTTTGGGCAGAGAAATTACCTGAACTGCCAGAGCTACTTTACGATAGCCTGAAACAAGGTAAAGCGATGAATCAACGTATGGATCAGCTTTATCAAGGGTATCGCCAGAGCAAGCGCCAGCAGGCGACAGGAAAGTTTTTGTTTGGCGTTGGCGCGACTTTAGTCGTATGCTCGGCAATATTGGTGAACGATGCTTTTGAGCAGCTTTCGTTGGCCTGCGGTATCGCAGGTGTCACATTTTGGCTGCTTAGTTGGCGAGCTTATCGTCAATAGACGTTAAACTCTTGAAATATTTTTGTTTGTTTAAAGACCCGAGGTAAAGAGAATGGGTGGTATCAGTGTTTGGCAACTTCTAATCATTGCTGTAATTGTTGTATTGCTATTCGGAACAAAGAAACTACGCGGTATCGGTGGCGATCTGGGTGGTGCCGTTAAGGGCTTCAAAAAAGCGATGAGCGAAGATGAACCTGCGAAAAATGACAAAGACGCAGACTTCGAACCAAAAAGTCTAGAAGAGCAGCAGAAAAAAGAAGCTGCTCCTGAAACGAAAAAAGACAAAGAGCAGGCGTAAAACGTGTTTGATATCGGTTTTTGGGAACTGGTATTAATATCTGTTGTTGGTCTGGTCGTTCTTGGGCCGGAGCGTTTGCCTCATGCTATTCGCAGCGTGTCTCGCTTTATCGGTGCCGCTAAGAGTATGGCAAATAGCGTCAAAGACGAATTGTCACACGAGCTGAAAGTCCAAGAGCTGCAAGAAAACTTGCGCAAAGCAGAACAAATGGGGATGGATGATTTGTCCCCTGAGTTGAAATCTTCAGTTGAAGAGTTGAAGAAGGCAGCGCAATCTGTAAATCGTCCTTACGCAAAGAACACCGATTCAGAGGCTGAGCCTGTAAAAACAGAGCCAGCAGCAGAAAAGGTAGAGAAAGCGCAAGAGAGCAAGGTTACAGCGGCAGATAAGAAAGCCGAATAGTCTCATTAGGAGGAGCTACTAGTGATTGGTAGCTCCTTTTTGATCTGGTTTTTAATAAGAGGTTTGCCATGTCTACCGTCGAGCAGACACAACCTTTAATTAGTCATTTGTTGGAGCTTCGCAACCGACTACTGCGCTCAATCCTCGCAGTGTTGGTCGTGTTTGTCGGACTAATTTATTTCTCTAACCACATTTACGAGTTTGTTTCCGCACCTTTAGTAGAACGTCTACCTGAAGGCGCGACCATGATTGCTACGGATGTAGCATCACCTTTTTTTACGCCACTTAAGCTGACGTTAATTGCTTCGGTATTTATTGCGGTGCCGTTTATCTTGTATCAAGTGTGGGCATTTGTAGCGCCAGGTTTGTACAAGCATGAACGTCGATTGATCATGCCACTGCTGTTCTCTAGTTCGCTATTGTTCTACTGTGGAGTGGCATTTGCCTACTTCGTGGTATTTCCATTGGTGTTTGGCTTCTTTACCGCCATCTCTCTTGGTGGAGTAGAGTTTGCAACTGATATCTCGAGTTATCTCGACTTTGTGCTGGCGCTATTTATGGCGTTTGGTATCGCATTTGAGGTGCCTGTTGCGATTATTTTGTTGTGTTGGACTGGGGCCACTACACCAGAAGATTTAAGACAGAAACGTCCTTATATTATAGTGACTGCGTTTGTCGTAGGTATGGTGTTAACGCCACCAGACATGATCTCGCAAACCTTACTCGCTATTCCGATGTGTTTACTGTTTGAAGTCGGTTTGTTCTTCGCGCGTTTTTATACTCGTCGAAGCGAAGAAGTAGAAGCGGAAACCGAAGAATAAGGCTAATCTAGATGTGAAAAGCGGCTCAATTGAGCCGCTTTTTTTGCGGTTGGTTTTTTCTTGGGCTAATTACTTAACTTTCATGACGTAACCACATTTTGTGCATACGTATACTTCCTTGATGCCCAGCAGCTTTTGAAAAAAACTGCGCGGTACGCGTTGTAAGTAAGCACCATGTGTACACACTTCAACTTCCATATTCATGCTGTCTTACATTTGTGCTAATTAATGGGCGTAAATCAGTATAGAAAAATAATGTGTCGAGTTGTCGACAGTTTTGCAAAGCGGACGAAGTAAAGTGACGATATGAGAAGTAAGTAGAGTTGCTAGTTAATTATTATGTTTATCAATAATTTTGTATGGATTGTTCTACTATTTCAACGGGTTGAATCGTTCATTCAATAGTTTAGGTGATAAAAAAGCGACGTTGATTTCGTCGCTTTTTCAATTCTCGTGAATTAAATATTAAACAGCTTTTTGGCATTCTCAGTCGTTATGGCATCGATGGTTGCGATGTCGACATCACGCAAGTCGGCAACACGTTGTGCAACGAGAGAAGTGTAGGCTGGTTCATTACGTTTACCACGGTGTGGCACCGGCGCTAAATATGGACAGTCGGTTTCTAAAATGACCCACTGCATATCCAAATGTGGAATGACTTTATCCATCCCGCCATTCTTAAAGGTTGATACGCCACCCAAGCCTAAGTGGAAGCCTAGCTCATTGATTGCTTGTGCTTCTTCTAAGCTGCCTCCAAAACAGTGGAATACACCACGCAGACGACCATCTTGCTCTTGTCGTAGCAAAGTGAGTGTTTCTTCAATCGAATCACGAGTGTGGATAACGACCGGTAAATCCATCTCTTTTGCCCAGTTAAGTTGAGCTACGAACGCCATTTCTTGCTCAGCACGATAGGTTTTGTCCCAATACAGGTCGATACCGATTTCGCCCACCGCAATAAACTGGTGTTTCTCAAACCAGCCGCGGATGATCTCCAACGTTTGCTCAACGTTGTTATCCACATAGCAAGGGTGCAGCCCCATCATTGAGTGGCATACGTCAGGATATGCCGCTTCGGTTTTTAGCATGGGCTCAATTGAGTCCAGATCGATGTTTGGCAACAGGATTTTATTAATGCCTTGCGTTAAGGCGCGTTGTACTACTTCATCGCGGTCGTTATCAAATTCGCTAGCATAGATGTGCGCGTGGGTATCGATCATCGTTACTCTCTGTGCTTCATGGTTGGTTTCGTATTCGAAGTATACTTGAGTGTGAGTGCTGGGTCATTTTCAGTTTTTTTCATTACCTTTTTCCAGATTGTCACTCGCAACATGCATCAAGAGTGATATGATTTTGTTCACCAGATGATTTGATCATCATAACCGTCCAGACAAGGAGAAAATGGTGTCTGTATCAATTCAAGGTCCATTCCCTGCACGCCGTATGCGTCGTTTACGTAAGCACGATTTTAGTCGTCGTTTGATGGCTGAGAACCAACTTTCTGTTAATGATCTGATTTACCCAATGTTCATTCTTATGGGTAAAGATCGTCGTGAGAGCGTGGAGTCCATGCCGGGTGTAGAGCGTTTGTCGATTGATTTAATGCTAGAAGAAGCACAATACCTTGCAAATCTAGGCGTTCCAGCAATCGCGCTTTTCCCTGTCGTAAACCAAGACGCTAAAAGCTTATGTGCTACTGAAGCCTACAACCCAGAAGGTTTGGTTCAGCGAGCAGTACGAGCACTTAAAGAACACATTCCTCAAATTGGTGTAATCACAGACGTGGCACTCGACCCATTCACGACACATGGCCAAGACGGCATCATCGATGAAGATGGCTACGTAATGAATGATGAAACCACAGAAGTATTGGTTAAGCAGGCTTTGTCTCATGCAGAAGCGGGTGCTGACGTAGTCGCGCCTTCAGACATGATGGATGGCCGAATTGGTAAGATCCGCGAAGCATTAGAAAACGCGGGCTACATTCATACTCAAATCATGGCTTACTCGGCTAAGTACGCATCGAACTACTACGGACCATTCCGTGATGCGGTTGGCTCTTCTTCAAATCTAAAAGGCGGCAACAAGAAAAACTACCAAATGGACCCAGCAAACATTGATGAAGCGATTCACGAAGTGGCGCTAGACATCAATGAAGGTGCGGACATGGTGATGGTTAAACCTGGTATGCCATACTTAGATGTAGTTCGCCGAGTAAAAACTGAACTTCAAGTACCGACATTTGCTTATCAAGTCTCTGGCGAGTACGCGATGCATAAAGCGGCGATCATGAATGGCTGGCTCAAAGAGCGTGAAATTGTGATGGAATCACTATTGTGCTTCAAACGTGCAGGTGCAGATGGCATCTTAACGTACTTTGCGAAAGACGTTGCTGAGTGGTTGGCAGAAGAGAATGCACAAACTGCTCAACACCTAAATCGTACTCCGGAAGCGACAGAAGAGTAATTATCGCTCAGTGAGAAATACCAGACCAACAAGAGTTGTTCGTCTGTATATACCCAAGTAACCTCAGGCGGATTACAACAGTAACAATCCAAGGTGCTTGGGTATTTTTATTTTGGAGAAGAGAATAATGACAATGCTGATTCGTGAAGGCACATTGGAAGAAGCACTTCAAGTTGTGGCGCGTGTTACCGAGTTTTCGAAAGGAGAAACGGTAGACTCCATGACTCAACGTTTAGAAGAGAAAAACAGTTTAATCCTCGTTGCAGAAAAAAATGGCACGATTGTCGGCTTCAAAATAGGTTACGAATTAGAGGATGGTGTTTTCTATAGCTGGTTAGGTGGTGTTGTCCCTGAAGCTCGAAATGAAGGCGTGGCACAACTGCTTTTGGAAGCTCAAGAGGATTGGGTGGCAGAACAAGGCTACAACACATTAAAAGTGAAATCTCGAAACCAGTTTCCGGCTATGCTTCGCTTGTTGTTGAGAAATGGCTATATAATTGAAAAGTTTGAAGAAAAAGTAAATCTTCGAGAATCTCGAGTGCATTTCATTAAAGCAATGTGAAAATAAATGAGATTTTTTCTCATTTAACTGTTGACTACGAAATGAGAATCATTATTATTAAACCTGTCTTAGGGAATGAGGAAAGTTCACAAGGACGTTGAGTGACTTATTAACAGAAGTTAATTAACTGAAAGTTGAGAAGTGATGAAACATTTTTCCGAGAACTTGCACGAATTCTTTTTGACACGACATTGCTCACATTGCTTCCAGTGTAATTTATAGCTTCTTGGTTAAGCTGCTCTATTTACAGAATTTGCTTTACCACTTCTGCTAGGCGACCCCATTCGGGTCGCTTTTTTCTTTTCTACGATTTCTATTTGACGTCACTATTAATATCTTTTCCACATGCGATGATCATTTTAGGATCGTTGATCTTCTCGCCGTTATGCGAATTTGTTGTTATTAATCAATGGTTTGGGTTGGTGCTTTCTTGTGTTTTTTGTTATTGGATAACCAGTGGATAATTTCTATAAACAGAGTTATCCACAGGAGGTGGTGTTTTCGTGAATAAAGTCGGAAAAATTTACGCGACCTAGATCGAGCGAACAAGATAGATTCAGATCAGCAGTCATGGCATCCTAGGCAGATCTCTCAAGTACTGAATTGGATACAGACAATTATGGCAAGTATTCCTGAAAATCCGTTGATCCTTATCGACGGCTCTTCTTACCTATATCGCGCTTTTCACGCCTACCCGGGCACCATGAGCAATGGTGAAATTCCAACTAATGCCGTTTACGGCGTCGTGAACATGTTACGCAGCATGATGCGTCAGTTTGCGTCTGAGCGCATCGCGGTGGTTTTCGATGCAAAGGGAAAAACCTTTCGTGATGATATGTATGCAGAATACAAAGCGAATCGTCCGCCAATGCCGGATGACCTGCGTTGTCAAATTGAACCATTACACAATGTTATTCGTGCAATGGGTTTGCCGCTGATCTGTGTTCCTGGCGTCGAGGCGGATGACGTCATCGGTACGTTAGCATACCAAGCATCACAAAAGGGCATGCCTGTATTGATCAGTACTGGTGATAAAGACATGGCGCAGCTAGTGGATGATAACATTACCTTGATCAACACCATGACGAACGTCGTAATGGATCGTGAAGGTGTGGTTGAAAAGTTTGGCATTCCACCTGAATTGATCATCGACTACTTAGCACTGATGGGCGATAAAGTAGATAACATTCCTGGTGTACCGGGTGTCGGTGATAAAACAGCGACCGCACTACTGCAAGGTATTGGTGGTCTGACGAAGTTGTATGAAAACCTCGATGATATTGCAGGGCTTGGTTTCCGTGGTTCTAAAACCATGGCGAAAAAGCTCATCGACAACAAAGAAAATGCCATGCTTTCGTATGAGCTCGCGACCATCAAATTGGATGTTGAGCTTGAGGAAACGCCAGAATCATTGCTGAAAGCGGAACCAAATAAAGACGAATTAGTGAAGCTGTATGGCCAACTGACGTTTAAATCTTGGTTGAATGAACTACTTGAAGGCGGTTCTGGATCTGTGGAGGCCGTAGAGCTTGCAGGATCTTCACAAGCTTCTTCTTCTCAAGCCGAGATGGAAACTTCTGCGGTAACAATCGATCGCAGCCAATATGAAACAATTCTGGATAAAGAAACCTTCAATGCTTGGCTAGATAAACTTCAAACGGCTGAGCTGTTTGCATTTGATACGGAGACCGATAACCTAGATTACATGCTAGCGAATCTAGTTGGTTTGTCATTCGCTGTCGATGAAGGTATTGCGGCTTATGTGCCAGTTGCACATGACTATTTAGATGCGCCTGAACAGCTTGATCGTGATTGGGTACTAGAACAGCTGAAGCCAATTCTTGAAGATGCAGCGAAAGCAAAAGTCGGTCAAAACTTAAAGTATGATGCGTCTGTACTCGCTCGTTACGACATTGAGCTAAAAGGTATCAAGCACGACACGATGTTGGAATCGTATATCTACAACAGTGTCGGCGGTAAACACGATATGGACAGCTTGGCGCTTCGCTTCCTACAGCACAGCTGCATTTCTTTTGAGCAAATTGCAGGTAAAGGCAAAAATCAGCTTACGTTTAACCAAATCGAACTGGAACAAGCATCGCCATACGCGGCAGAAGATGCGGATGTGACCCTTCGTCTGCACAATCGCTTGTTTGCTAATATCGAGCAGGATGAAAGCCTGAAGACAGTTTACGAAGAGATTGAAATGCCGTTGGTGCCAGTTCTTTCGCGCATTGAACGCACTGGGGTCTTTATTGATGAAATGAAGCTGAGTGCGCAGTCGGTCGAGATTACCGCTCGCCTTGATGAGCTTGAAAAGAAAGCGTACGAAATTGCTGAGCAAGAGTTTAATATGAACTCGCCAAAGCAATTACAAGCCATCCTATTTGAAAAAATGGGTTTACCGGTTGTGAAGAAAACGCCATCAGGCACACCATCGACGAATGAAGAAGTTCTGCAAGAACTCGCGCTAGACTACCCGCTACCAAAACTGATTTTGGAATACCGTGGTTTGGCGAAGCTAAAATCAACTTACACCGACAAACTGCCGAAGATGATCAACCCATCGACGGGACGTGTGCATACTTCTTACCACCAAGCAGTGACTGCAACGGGTCGTCTATCTTCTACTGATCCGAACTTACAGAACATTCCAATTCGTAACGAAGCTGGCCGTCGTATTCGTCAAGCGTTTGTCGCGCCATCAGGGCATAAAATCTTAGCGGTCGACTACTCGCAAATCGAACTACGCATCATGGCGCACCTTTCTGGCGACCAAGCGTTGTTGGATGCATTCCGTGATGGCAAAGATATCCACGCGGCAACCGCAGCAGAAATCATGGGTGTTTCTATTGAAGACGTTTCAAGTGAGCAACGTCGTCGTGCGAAAGCGGTTAATTTCGGTCTTATTTACGGCATGAGTGCGTTTGGTTTGGCGAAGCAATTAGGCATTCCTCGTGGTGAGGCTCAAGCGTACATGGATACATACTTTGAACGTTACCCAGGCGTGATGCAGTACATGGAAGACACACGCAGCACGGCAGCAGATAAAGGGTATGTTGAAACGATTTTTGGTCGACGTTTGCATTTACCAGAAATCAAATCGCGCAACGGGATGCGTCGTAAAGCTGCTGAACGTGCGGCAATCAACGCACCAATGCAAGGTACGGCTGCGGACATCATTAAGAAAGCGATGCTGTTGGTTGATCAGTGGATTCAGGAAGAAGGCAATGGTCGTGTGAAGTTATTAATGCAAGTACACGATGAATTGGTCTTTGAAGTTGAAGAGTCATCATTGTCCGAAATTGAAAGTAAAGTACAGAAATTGATGGAATCTGCAGCAGAGCTAAAAGTACCGTTGGTTGCAGAAGCAGGTCATGGTGATAACTGGGATCAAGCTCATTAGTCATTTTTAGACCAAAATAACCAATTAATTATGAGCCAGCGCACAAACGCTGGCTTTTTTTTGAGATTAAAAAAGCTAGCGCAAAGTTAACTTTGATGTTGCTTAATAAAAGTTTCATGAAAAAAAACTACAAAAATTCTTTGCAATTCTGACCAATTGTTGTACATTAATACTCGTAGGGTACAGAGGTAAGATGTTCTATCTTTCAGACCTTTTGTTTCACGTTATTGGATTAGGCTGATTCAGCCGCCCCAGTCAGTTTTTGACTGGGGCGTTTTTTATTGGGCGAAAGAAAATTATTCTTTTGTATCAGTAGCTTAAAGTAAGCCTTCAAAAACCTTCTTTTTTGACCTTTCTAAGTCACTGCAAAATCTCGATTTTTCCTTCAAATTTATTGCGTTATTCATCCTGTAAATTTACGCCAGTCACACTATTATTTTTTCTTGAAAGAAACTAAGTTACATCTTTTTGAAGATTTGCTTGGCTTAACTGTCTGAATTGTAACGTTATTGGGTGTTTTTGGAGTGAATGTTTGGTGATACACAGGAAACAAGAGCGCTTTTTAACCTATTGAAATCGAATCTCAGTTCAGCAATGCTTCGTCACATAACAATAATTACCAATTTTTCTCTCCCGTTATCCCTGCCAGGAAGGCGGGGATTTTTATTGCCTGTTATTTAGTTCAGATAAACAAAAGCCCCACCAAATGGCAGGGCCGTGTCGAAGAAATTTAACAAATATTGTTAATTATTCTTCATCGCTCGCTGGTATCTCTTGTTCGTCTTCTTCTATCAGGTGTGCTAGTGCTGGTGCAAACCAGGTATCCAGTTTTGCACGTAGCTGATCGACACCTAATCCTTTCAGTGAAGAGAACACATCAACAGAAACGTCACCACCGAAAGTTTCTACTTGCTTACGAACTTTCAGTAGAGTTTGTTTGCGTGCACCACTTTTTAGTTTATCTGCTTTGGTTAGCAAAACTTGCACAGGAATGTGGCTATCGATGGCCCAGAAAATCATTTGTTGGTCGAGATCTTTCATTGGATGACGAATGTCCATTAGAACCACTAAGCCTTTTAGGCACTCGCGTTTCTGTAGGTATTCACCCAAAGATTTCTGCCATTTGTTTTTCATCTCTACCGGTACTTGAGCAAAACCGTATCCAGGTAGATCGACAATGTGACAACCTTCTTCTACTTTGAAAAGGTTGATTAATTGCGTACGACCAGGTGTCTTTGATGTCTTGGCTAAGCTTTTTTGATTAGTTAGACGGTTAAGTGCACTCGATTTACCAGCGTTTGAGCGTCCTGCAAACGCAATTTCGACACCTTCGTCTTCCGGCAGGTGACGAATATCGGGTGCGCTGGTGATGAAATGCGTATTTTGGTAATGAATTTTTACGCTCACTGTTAACTCCATCTCGACTTTGTGTAGTCGATTGATTACTTTTTTGTGAAAATGTGTAAAATAACCGTGCTCGGCATAAGGTCGCCTATTGTACCATGAGTGTACGCGGTATGTTCACATTCCGTGGTACTGGAAGCTTGATAATTATAATGGAATGTCATGAAGAAATTAGCGCTAATTTTGAGTCTTTTAGCCAGTTGCTCAGTATGGGCCCAAGGTAATATTGAGGCTGGTAAAGCAAAATCACAAACCTGTGTCGCCTGTCACGGAGCAGATGGCAACAGTGCAATAACAACGTACCCGAAACTCGCAGGCCAACACGCTAAGTATCTTGAGAAGCAGTTAAAAGAACTTAAGCTAGGCATGACAAGTGGTGGTAAACAAGGTCGTTACGATCCTGTAATGAGTGGTATGGCAATGCCACTGAGCGATGAAGATATCGCAGACCTATCTGCTTACTACGCTTCGCTACCAGTTTCAGAAAACTCAACACCTGAAGATGTAGTAGCAAAAGGCAAAACGCTTTATACCGCTGGTGATGCCGAGCGTGGCCTAACCGCATGTATTGCATGTCATGGTCCTCGTGGCAATGGTACTGAGCTTTCAGGTTTCCCGAAAATTTCTGGTCAGCATGCTGACTACATCAAAGCTCAGCTAGAAAAATTCCGTGATGGCGACCGTGGTAATGATATGAATGCCATGATGCGCGACATCGCGAAGAAAATGACAGACGAAGATATCGAAGTGCTGTCTAAATACGTTGGCGGTCTGCACTAATATACCTAAATCGCTCAAGATCCTGCATCTTGAGCTGGTTGGGTAGATGTCCCTACATCGTTCGAGCAACTTGTACAAAAATGCCCTAGTGAATCCACTAGGGCATTTTTGTTCGTGACAGATATCACAGTCGAGTTTGGATGCGAAAGCGATAGTTGGCTCGGCAGTTTGTGAGACATTTGCCATACTTGATGTTGGCTTTTTCTTGTTAGTGTTTTTAAGTTTTTGATTAAATGATAATTTTGATTTTTTAGAAAAATAGGCGGATTTTTTTTCAACCCATTACTTGTGAGCATAACGGGATGGCGTAAAGTAGAAGTCGTTCACAGGGGGTGAATGTAAGGATTTAAGACTACGGTTTAGGTCTCCAAGGATGTAGCTCGGATGCTTGGTGATTTAGAAAGGGATTTAGATAGGTAGGGAGCCTATCAGATAAGGATGGTCATCTCGTCTGACGGTTAAGACAGTGAAACGGATCAGGCACAGGAAGTTGCTCAGTAGACAGGAAGTAAACGGATAGCCAAAACTCATCAGGAAGATGAAAAACAACTCTTTTTGGCAGGGAAAGCTCTAAAAACAAAGGGATCATTGGTGCACCAAATGTGTGCAACACAGTTTCGCCAATTGATGGCACTTAGAAAGCGACAGTCTGACTGTCGCTTTTTTTATATCCGTTGACTTGCTCAGCCGTAACTTGAATTGAGATTACTGCACTTATTTAGCTTTATAGGTTGTAAACAAAGTTTTTTAACAAAAATTGCTGAAAAAATACTCAACAACACTCCAATCCGAGTTCACTTTCTGGTATGTTTCGCATCCCTGTTTGAGGAAGTCAGCATGCATACCTGTCCTTTATGCCAAAATCAGCGCACTCACCATTATTTTGAAGATAAGCGTCGTGAATATCTTCAATGTGAGCAGTGCAGCTTGGTATTCGTAAATCCAGACCAACGTTTGGATGCGGAAAGCGAAAAAGCTCACTATGATTTGCATGAGAACAACCCCGATGATTTGGGTTACCGACGCTTTTTGTCGCGTATTGCTGACCCGATCACAGAGCGAATTTCTCCACAATCAAATGGTATCGACTTTGGTTGTGGTCCTGGCCCAACGCTCTCCTTGATGCTGGAAGAGGCGGGGCACAACATGGCGTTGTACGATCTCTACTACCACCCTGATACGTCGGTTTTAGAAAAAACGTACGACTTCATGACAGCAACAGAGGTGATAGAGCACCTCTACCACCCAGATTTGGTGTGGAAGCAATGGTTGAATTTAGTTAAGCCAGGGGGCTGGATAGGCCTGATGACGAAAATGGTCATCGACGTGGAGGCTTTCAAATCATGGCATTATAAGAACGATCTCACTCACGTAGTGTTCTTTAGTCGTGACACGTTCCAGTTCCTAGCAGAGCGGGATAAGCTCGAACTCGAATTTATTGGTAATGATGTAATTTTACTGAGGAAACCCCAGTAATGAGCCGTAGTAAAAAATCTAGAAAACCGGGTGCCGCTGGTGCACCTGAGTTTGTTGTAACTCGTAACCGTACAGAATCTGATGTGGAAGGCCGCTTACGCAAGCGTGCTAAAAAGCGTAAAGGTCTGAAAACGGGTAACCGTAACTCAGAAGTTAACGAGCAGAAAAAGCAAGCTGCTGCACAAAATCGCGACCCGCGCTTAGGCAGCAAAAAGAAAATACCTCTGATTGTTGAACCTGCGAAGAAAATGACGAAGCAAGAGCGTCGTTTGTCGGCAGAGCAAGAACTAGAGATGCTAGAAAATGACGCGCAATTGAACGTGTTGCTAGACCGTATTGAAGCGGGTGAAAACCTGGGCACAGGTCTACAGAAATTCGTCGATGAGAAACTCGATCGCATTGAGAAGCTAATGGACCAACTAGGTTTGTTGGAACCTGAAGAAGAGGAAGACTTCACTGCACCTGCTGAGAAAAGCACGCGCAACGATGATGACTTGCTGGCAGATTTCGACGACATTAATTTCGACGACTATAAAGGATAATTAAGCTATGAATGTAACCTTATTAGCTATTGCTGGTGTTGTGATTATCATCGCACTCGCTTCTTATGCAGGTTACCTTCTGCTTCAATTGAAAAAGCAAAAGGAATTGCAGCTGAAGCATCAAAAATTGGCGATAGACAAACGTAACGCCAACATTTTTGAGAATGTGCATACCTTGTGTCAGGCGGGCATTCAAGGGCAGTGCGATTTATCTGAAATCAGTATCCGTGTGTATAACATCATGGATTATGTACAAGGTGAAGACCGCGTTGATTTCGATAAAACGTACCCTGCGATTTCTGAGCTTTACCACATAGTGAAAGATATGGCGCGTGGCGAAGAACGCCAACAACTTGCCAAGAAAGAGCGTATGCAACAGAACTTGACGCGTCATAAAGCGGAAAGCCGCCTCACTGATGCGATTATTGAGGAGCTCAAAGTGTTGCAGAAAAACGTCCAGCCACTGAATAATCAAATCAATATTCAGATGATTTAAGCGCGACCCCCAATAGTCTCCTTATGGCTAATGGGGGTATCGTGATCACGCTAGCACTTCTTTAGTTTTATACTTAAAAAGCCAGTCGGCGTTGCCACGCTTGTCATCGTCGTATGGCAAAATAGCGGCTCTGAATATCGGGTGACGGCTTTCGTTGCCCTAGCATTTAACGGAAAGTACCACCATGTCGAATCAACACACTGAATCGAAACAGCAAATAGTCTGGGATCAAGCGGTATTGGATAAGTACAACTATTCCGGGCCTCGTTATACGTCGTACCCAACGGCGCTGGAGTTTCATGAAGCGTTCACCATTTCTGATTATGATATGGCATGCACTCAATACCCAGAACGCCCATTATCGCTGTACGTACACATTCCGTTCTGTCACAAGCTTTGTTACTACTGTGGATGTAATAAAGTCATTACGCGCCACTCGCACAAAGCGGATGAATACCTCGACGTGCTTGAACACGAAATTCGTCAACGTGCTGCATTACTTGTTGGTCGCACCGTGACGCAATTGCATTTTGGTGGTGGTACACCGACGTTTCTCTCTGAAAAGCAAATCACGCGTGTAATGAGCCTGCTACGCCAAGAGTTTACTTTTAGTAGCGATGCTGAAATCAGTATCGAGGTTGACCCGCGTGAAATCGAGCTGATCATGCTGGATCATCTGCGTAGTGAAGGCTTCAATCGCTTGAGCATCGGTGTTCAGGACTTCAACAAAGAAGTGCAAAAACTGGTGAATCGTGAGCAAGATGAAGAGTTCATCGTTGCGATGGTTGCGCGCGCAAAAGAGTTAGGCTTTCGTTCGACGAACCTAGATTTGATTTACGGTTTACCGAAGCAGACCAAAGAATCTTTTGCCAAGACTCTAGAACAAGTGCTAGAGATGCAGCCGGGCCGTCTATCCGTGTTTAACTACGCGCACATGCCACAGCTATTTGCAGCGCAGCGTAAGATTAAAGACGAAGACCTGCCAAAGGCAGAAGAGAAGATGGCGATTCTGCAAGACACCATCGCGACACTGACCGGTGCTGGCTACCAATTTATCGGTATGGACCACTTTGCTTTGCCGGACGATGAACTTGCTGTTGCCCAGCGCGAAGGTATTTTGCATCGCAATTTCCAAGGCTACACCACACAAGGTGAATGTGACTTGGTTGGCTTTGGTGTTTCTGCAATCTCGATGATCGGCGATGCGTACGCGCAAAACCAGAAAGAGCTGAAGAAATACTACGCTCAAGTCAACGAACTTCGTCACGCTCTATGGAAAGGGGTCTCTCTGGACTCCGATGATTTGCTCCGTCGCGAAGTGATTAAGCAGCTGATTTGTAACTTCAAGTTAGACAAGAAAGCCATTGAGTCTGAGTTTAAAGTGAGGTTTGAACAGTACTTTAAAGAAGATTTGCAGCTACTTCAGACCTTTATTAACGATGAGCTGGTGGAAGTGGATGATAATGAAATTCGTGTGACGCTGCGAGGTCGTTTGTTGATCCGTAATATTTGTATGAGCTTCGATAAATACCTACGAGCAAAGGCACGTCAGCAACAGTTCTCTCGTGTTATTTAATCAGAGATACAGATTCAAGATATAAAAAATGCCAGCAGATGCTGGCATTTTTTTATGTTTTCGCTGGATTTAAGCGCGATCTTTTACTTTTTCTCTCAGTTCCGATTTTTCTGCTTCTGAAAGGAACGCAATCTCAAGGCCATTGATTTGCGCTTGGCGAATCTGGTCTTGGCTCAGGCCAGCGGCTGGTGCCGCTACTTCGTATTCGTATGGCAGTTCGATGCCTTCAACCGCTGGATCGTCAGTGTTCAAACACGCAAGAACGCCATGCTCTAGGAACTGCTTGAGAGGGTGGTTTTCTAGCGTTTCTACCGTACTTGTTTGGTAGTTTGACGTCAGGCAAGATTCAATACCAATGCGGTTTTCTGTTAGGTAATCCATCAGTTTTGGATCGTGAATCGCTTTTACGCCGTGACCGATACGAGTTGCGCCCAGCTCATTGATTGCTTGCCACATGCTCTCTGCACCTGCTGCTTCACCAGCATGGACCGTTACCCCAAGGCCAGCATCGCGTACTTGCTTGAAGTGAGACACAAAGCGATCACCCGGTTGGCCTAGCTCGTCACCCGCAAGGTCAACGGCAACGATGTGATCTTTCTGGCTCAGAATGCCGTCCAGTTCTTGTTGACATGCGTCAGTACCAAATGTACGACTCATGATACCGATCAGGTTGGCTTTCACGCCAAAATCGCGCATACCCGCTTGCACACCGTCCACGACGGCTTCAACAACCCCCGCTACTGGCAGTTTGTGTTTCATCGCCATGTAGTAAGGAGAGAAACGCAGCTCAGCGTAATCGATTTGTGCATTTAGCGCGTCTTCTACGTTTTCGTACGCGACACGACGACACGCATCTAGATCGCCCAGTACCGCAACACCCCAGTCAAGCTTAGAAAGGAAAGCAACAAGAGAGGGTTCCGCTTCGACAATTTGAACGTGAGGAGTGAGAGACTCAATATCGTACGCTGGTAGGGCAATGCCAAACTTTTGGCCTAGCTCAAGAATCGTTTTAGTACGAATGTTACCGTCGAGGTGACGGTGCAAATCAGTAAGAGGAAGGTTCTTCGTTATCATTTTGTCGATCCGGATAGTTATGAACTGGAACAGGGCCCAAACATCATCTGTGACAATACATGGGTAAGATTTGCAGTTAAGTATAAATAACAGTTGGGTAGATTGTCAGTAGAGGATGACTAGGAAATCAACGATTCTCGCTCTTTTCTACTTCATGTTCACCAAATGTGTTGGCCATTCTTCTAGTGGCATAGGGCGGCTGTAGTAGAAGCCTTGCACCTGATTACAGCCTAAAGAGCGGAGTAATTGTGCTTGATTGCTATCCTCGACACCTTCCGCGACGACATTAGTTTTGAGACCTGCTGTGATATTGATGACGGCAGCGACGACTGAACTGTTTAAGTTTTCTTGTGTGAGTTGATTGATGAAGGTGCGATCAATCTTCAAGCAGGTAAACGGCAGAGAGTGGAGGTAACCCAGTGATGAGTAGCCGGTGCCAAAGTCATCTATCGCGATACCAATACCCATTTCACGCAGTTTAGTCATATTTTCTAGTGTGGTCGGTGCGCTATCAATGATACGTGATTCTGTGATCTCTAGTGTGAGGTTACTTGCTGGTAATTTCGTGATATCCAATACGCTTGTCACCGTATCAACAAAACTTGGGCAGGATAGTTGATTAACAGAGATATTCACATGCAGTTGGAAGTCCGACGGCCACTGTTTGCTTTCGATCGCTTGGTAAGTGTCGCGACAAGCTTGTAACAGAATCTGTTGGCCGATGGCTTTGATCATGCCGCTTTCTTCAGCAATTGGAATAAAATCTAATGGTGACACCATACCTGAGTCGCTATGCCAACGCGCAAGTGCTTCGGCGCCACACACTGTGCCACTGACGAGATCCACAATCGGTTGGTAATGAGGAATAAACTCTCGGTTTTCAATGCCAGTTTGGATCTTGGTCAGCATTTGTGTACGAAACTTTGAAGCGCTCGCTAGTTCTGGGCTGTAGTGACAAACACCAGTCAGTGAGTCTTGTTTAGCGTAACTTAATGCGATGCTGGCGTTGCGTAACCATAAAGGCATGGTTTCGTTTGGCTGGGTTTGTACAATACCAAGTGAAATCTTCATCACTACATTCTCGCCTTCCACCATAAATGGGGTGGAAAAGAGTTGCTGTAATCGACGCTCGGTTTGTTTAATTTTGGTTTCAGTGTCGACATTTGAGAGAAACACCGCGAACTCATCACCACCAATCCGAGCCAATAATGCGTTGTCACGAAACTGCTGTTTTAACCTTTCAGCGATGCTGACCAACAGCTGGTCGCCGTTGTGATGACCCACACTGTCGTTGATATCTCTAAATTTGTTGATACCAAGTAAAAATAAACTGCCGTGACAAAGATCAGACTGATTTTCACAGATTTCGACCAAACCCTGACGACTATATAAGCGTGTTAGAGAGTCATAAACCAACTGTTCACGCAATGCTTTGAATGAAGCTCTTAGATTGTTCGCCATTTCATTAAAAGCATGAACCAGTACGGTTGTCTCATACACATAACCAGGCTTTGGCATGCCGCTATCCCAATCCCCATTTGCCAGGTGCTGAGCGGCGGCGGCCGTCGCGTTAATTGGTCTGGTAACTCGGTTGAAAATGATCCAACTGATGGCGATACCAAATAGGCTTACAATAATGCCAACGAGCCAGCTCTCTTGCTGGCTTTTTGGTAACAGGCCGAGAAGCTCAGACTCCGAAATGGAGGTGCCGATAAACCATGTTAAGCCGTCTTGGTCTCGATACGGGGTTAGCCGACTGAAAATACGTTGGCCATCATGTTCAAATGAAAAAGTATAAGGTTGCTTGGTGTTGTTGAGATCGAAAGACCGGACTCGGCTCGCACTGATTTTGATGATCGGGTCTGCGTTTTCAGCGGCAAGCAAACGCTGCCCTTTATCCGAAAATTTTGTGCCCCATGAGATGACGCTTCCCGGGCCTGAGTGAGCGATTAAACGATGATCTGGGTCCATGATGTAGACCGACGCTTTAGTGTTGTATTTTAACTCGCGCAGGAATTCGTTGAATGTATTGATACGAATGTCTGTCACCAAAACACCAGCAAATTGGTCGTGTTTGTACACCGGCGTCATGGCTGATAGCGTAATATCCTGGCGTTCATCAGCATTGGTATAAATTTCAGACCAAGTGGCGTTTTGGCTCTCTGCAACGGGCTTATACCATGGGCGAGTGCGAGGATCGTATTGGGAGATAACCGTTCGAATGTTGTTACTCACATGGTTGGTTCCATAAATAACCAGATCACCATCGGTGTGGCGATCTTGCACCATTAAGGTGTAATCGTCGGAAAGTTCGCGGCGAAAGCCTGCAAAGTCGCCGTTTTCTGAACCAAATGCGATTACATCCAACTGCGGTATCGATTGGTAAAGATTTTTGAATGCACTTAGCAGGTAGTTTTGAATGTCTGAGGTATCGTGAGGGCGATAAAGGTTGTGATAGCTGACGTTGTGCGCGAGAGCCATAACCGCAGTAAAAGGCTTACGTAGATAGCTATTGAGGTGGTCGTGGACACTTTCGGTTAACACGGAAAGTTGCTTGTCACTGATATCCGTGACCACTTCTTCGTAACTTTGTTTTTGGACGTAGACAATGACACCGATCGCCAGTAAGAAGATCATGACAAATGGAATCAGAACAGCAGTACGCAGTGTAATTTGAGTCGTAGCAGTAGACATCGCCTAATCACATAGATGGTGGTGCGCCACAATTGTACTGATGTTTTTATTAATATCGAGTGACAAACGACGCTCGTTGTTAACGCACCACGTAAGTGATTGTCAGTACAATTCTTTTAATTTTCTGGTGAGTGTATTTCGCCCCCAGCCTAATACTTTAGCGGCATCTTGCTTATGACCTTTAGTGTGCTCTAAGGCTGCTTCTAATAAAATGCGTTCAAATTCTGGTAAAGCGTAAGAAAGTAGTTCTTTATCTCCTGCTGCGAGTGAATGCCGTGCCCAATCCGCCAATTGTTCTTGCCAACTACCATGTGCAGAGTCTGAAATGGATTTTTTCTCTTCGAGTAGTTCGCTTGGCAAGTCATTTGGTAACACTTCGCTACCACTGGCCATAACGGTTAACCAACGGCAAATATTCTCTAATTGACGAACGTTGCCAGGCCAATCAAGGCGGTTAAGAATCTCCACGGTCGATGGGTGGAGAGTTTTTGTTTCCACACCAAGCTCATCAGCCGCACGGATAAGAAAATGCTGTGTAAGCTTTTCAATGTCTTGCTTACGCTCACGCAGTGCCGGGATCTGCACGCGAATCACGTTTAAGCGATGAAAGAGGTCCTCACGGAAGTCACCTTCTTGCACCTGCTTTTCTAAGTTCTGGTGTGTTGCCGCGACAATTCGTACATCGACACTGATCGGAGAGTGACCGCCCACTCGATAAAACTGCCCGTCAGCTAGAACGCGTAGCAAACGAGTTTGAATGTCCAATGGCATGTCGCCGATTTCGTCTAAAAATAGAGTGCCGCCATTGGCTTGTTCGAATCGTCCTTGACGAACATTGTTTGCCCCCGTAAACGCGCCTTTTTCGTGGCCAAACAGTTCTGATTCAATCAAGTCTTTGGGAATTGCCGCCATATTGAGCGCAATGAAAGGTTTGTTAGCACGTGGACTGTGACGGTGCAGTGCATGAGCAACGAGTTCTTTACCCGTGCCCGATTCACCGTTAATCAAGACTGAAATAGAGGAGCGAGAAAGACGACCAATGGCGCGAAACACCTCTTGCATCGCTGGTGCTTCACCGATAATTTCAGGCGTTTCTGCTGGAATGTCTTCTGGAGAGAGCTGCTCGCGTTTGTTTTCGTGGCTGTGTGCAATGGCTCGTTCAACCAGAGTTAAAGTTTCATCAATATCAAAAGGTTTTGGTAAATATTCAAAAGCACCTTTTTGGTACGCATTCACTGCCGCATCTAAATCTGAATGCGCGGTCATGATAATCACGGGAAGGTCTGGGTAATCGCGCTGTACTTGCTTTAGTAGCTCCAACCCATCAATACCTGGCATGCGAATGTCTGATACTAGAACATCCGGCACTTCGCGTTCGAGCGCCATTAACACGCTTTCTCCATCGGCATAGGTTTCACATTTGATGTTGGCAGAGGAGAGTGTTTTCTCCATTACCCAGCGAATTGAACTGTCGTCATCAACGACCCAAACATATCCTTTACTCATGTAGTAATCCTTGCAGCAAACCGAAAAACTGACGCGACTTGAAGTCCATTAGCGCACTCAGATCGGCAGATAAATAGTAAATGTTGTGTGACCAGGCCAGCTTTCTACGTCTATTTTTCCATTGTGCTGGTCGATCAAATTTTGCGAAATAGATAGCCCTAATCCAGTTCCTCCCTCGCGGCCACTGACCATGGGATAGAACAGCGTGTCTTGTAGTTCCGGTGGAATACCTGGGCCGTTGTCTGTGATTTCGACACGAGCAGCGAGTTTACAGCGTTTGCCGTGAATATTGGCTTGATGCACCGTTCTGGTGCGAATGGTTATTTTCCCGTGCTCTTGATGGCTAAGAATTTGTGCGGCGTTGCTGACGATATTAAGCATTGCCTGCTCGATTTGGTCTGTATCCATCAAAATCTCTGGCAAGCTTGGGTCATAATCTCGTTCAATGATGATTGAGCGTTGTGACTCTAATTCAACCAGTTGGCGAACCTTTTCAAGAATTTGGTGCAGATTCTCTTGTGTCTTCTTACCTGGCTTTTGCGGTCCTAGTAATCGATCCACGAGCGCCCTTAAACGGTCTGCTTGCTCAATGATGATGTGTGTATATTCGGTGAGAGAGGGCTCTGGCAGCATTTTTTCTAGCAATTGCGCCGCACCGCGTAAGCCGCCAAGCGGATTTTTAATCTCATGTGCAAGCCCTCGGACTAACAGCTTCGCTGCTTGTTGTTGGGCGTGTTGGTTCAGTTCTTGAGAGAGTCGGCGCTGCTGATCAATTTTGCGCATCTCGACCAGAAGCATCAACTGCTTTTGCCAAGTGATAGGGCTAACCGTCACCTCTAGCATTAAAGGGCGGCCATCAACAACGAAAGTGACGTCACTGTCGGTGATGCTTTGGCCACTTTGCAACGGTTGAGTGAGCAGCGCGAGATCCAGCGACGCATGCTGAATCAATTGAGAAAGTGATTGTTCAATAATTCGTTTGGCGCTTTGAGAAAACAGCAATTCGGCAGCCGGATTGGCATAACGGATGGCCAATCCATCATCAAGAATCAGCGTTGCTGTCACCATATTGTTGAGAATGGCACTAGGAAGACTGGTATCCACATTACGTCCTTGTTTTGCTTTAAGATTGTGCGATGCACAATAATGGTGCAATTGAACGTTAAGTATGGCGAATAAATCTTAGAAGAAAAAGTGAAAAGCACCGCTGAGATGTGATTTTTTTCACCAGATATTCTATTTTGCCCCTTTTACGGTCGGCTTAACACTTGCTCTATGTAAATGCACCGTTATAGGGCTAGTAGATGCAATAAGCTTGCCGCTTCTTTTCGCGTGCACAGCAAGTGTGTGAGTGCCTCGGTCAATATTGTTTAACTGCCACACTATATGGCTTTGTGGCGCACCATAAGGTTTTCCATCGAGTAACAATTGCAATTGCTCACCGATACCAAGCTTGCGATTGGTTTCTAATTGAATATTGATGATGCCTCGATTGCTGCGGATGGTCTCGTTGTGCTTGGGAGTCAGCATCGAGAGTTGTAATAGAAGAGGCTTCTCGGTTGTTTTCTCTGGCTTGTTTTGTGATGCAGTAGATGGCGTAGTCTGAGGTGCGAGCGATTCAGTACTTTCTACCTCAGGAGCTGGTGCGCTGGCTTCAAGGTTTGGCAGTGCGATCGCTTTTGCTCCTTTGTTTGGCGTATCACTAAAGTGAACCACGCCATTTTCATCTACCCACGTATACGCGACCTGCGCGAAGGCGATAGAGGCGATTAACAATCCGCTGAGTGCACACAGTGATGGAATAAGCTGAACTTTCATTGCTCACCTTCTCTTGTTCGATGATTTCACGTTTCAATGGCTTAGCTCTTTGACCTGTAAGGAAAAATTCTAAGCGTATTTTTATTATCCTCTTATGTTAAACGTCGAAGCTTGACTGGCGAATACAAAAAAGGCCCGCCTGCGAGGCGAGCCTAATATTTTATTGCTGTGTTTACATTTTACACAGTGTCGACCTTACACAGAGTAGTAAAGTTCGAACTCAACAGGGTGAGTTGTCATGTTCACACGCTCTACGTCCTGAGACTTAAGGTCGATGTATGAATCGATGAAGTCGTCAGAGAATACGCCGCCCGCTGTTAAGAACTCACGATCAGCATCTAGCTCTGCTAGTGCGTCTTTTAGTGAGTATGCAACAGTTGGGATTTCTGCTGCTTCTTCAGCTGGAAGATCGTAAAGGTCTTTATCCATCGCTTCGCCTGGGTGGATCTTATTCTTGATACCGTCAAGACCAGCCATAAGCATTGCTGCGAAACATAGGTATGGGTTCGCCGCTGGGTCACCGAAACGAACTTCGATACGACGTGCTTTCGGGCTTGGTACCACTGGGATACGGATTGAAGCAGAGCGGTTACGCGCTGAGTAAGCTAGCATTACTGGTGCTTCGAAGCCTGGTACAAGACGTTTGTACGAGTTTGTTGATGGGTTAGCGAATGCGTTGATTGCACGAGCGTGTTTGATGATACCACCGATGTAGTAAAGCGCCATTTCAGATAGACCGCCGTACTTGTCACCAGCAAATAGGTTTACGCCATCTTTTGCTAGAGACTGGTGAACGTGCATACCGCTGCCGTTGTCGCCAACAAGTGGTTTAGGCATAAACGTCGCTGTTTTACCAAACGCGTGAGCAACGTTGTGTACAACGTACTTGTAGATTTGGATTTCGTCAGCTTTGGTTGTTAGCGTGTTGAAACGAGTTGCGATTTCGTTTTGACCCGCCGTTGCCACTTCGTGGTGGTGCGCTTCAACAACAAGACCCATTTCTTCCATTACTAGACACATAGCAGAACGGATGTCTTGAGATGAATCTACTGGAGCTACTGGGAAGTAACCACCTTTAACGCCTGGACGGTGACCTTTGTTACCTTCTTCGTAGTCAGAACCTGTGTTCCATGCCGCTTCTACGTCGTCGATTTTGAAGAAAGAGCCTGACATGTCTGTCGAGAACTTCACGTCATCAAATAGGAAGAATTCTGGTTCAGGACCGATAAGTACAGTATCTGCAACACCTGTAGAACGCATGAAGTCTTCAGCGCGTTTTGCGATAGAGCGTGGGTCACGGTCGTAGCCTTGCATTGTTGCAGGCTCTAAGATGTCACAACGGATATTTAGTGTTGCGTCTTCCGTGAATGGGTCAAGCACAGCAGAAGATGCGTCAGGCATCATTACCATGTCTGATTCGTTGATACCTTTCCAGCCAGCAACTGATGAACCATCGAACATTTTACCTTCTTCGAAGAAGTCTGCGTCGATTTGGTGAGCAGGGATCGAAATGTGCTGCTCTTTACCTTTTGTATCAGTGAAGCGTAGGTCAACAAACTTAACTTCGTTTTCTTGGATCAGCGATAGAACGTTTTCTACTGACATCTTGGATAACCTCCAGTGTTAATAAGCGGTAAAAGCTCGATTTATGAATTATTCATGAAACCTGGCATTGATTAATCAATTTGACTTTTCATTAATCGATGCTGTTTTAACTAAAGCCAAAACCGTGCCAAAAAAAATATTCCATTAATTTCAAGCAATTGTGTTTTTGAATGCTAGTTTGGTGCACTTGCTTGCACCAAAATGATCTTTGCTTGCACTATTATGGTGCTAAAAATCATTGTTGCACCATAATGTGACAGGTACATTGCGTATTCAGCCCAGTTTTTGAGCAAGAGTCAATTTGAATTATGCATCGATTAGAATAAAGTTGCGTTTAATCAATTCGTTCTGAGGAAGAAAATGGGCATTAAGCGTAAAAATCGCAGAAATGCTCGGGAGTAGATCACATATTTCTAGGCTTTTTGCTAAAATCTGGTACATTATGGCCGTTTTTTTAATCAGCAAATGTCGCCAGAGAGCACCCGTTCTCAGCGTGGAGGCATTTCATCTATCTAAGTGAATCAATATCCATGGCTACTCCACAGATTGATAAATTAAGAAATATCGCGATCATCGCGCACGTTGACCACGGTAAAACCACGTTGGTTGACAAGCTGCTACAACAATCAGGCACGCTTGAGTCTCGCGGTGAAGCTGAAGAGCGAGTCATGGACTCGAACGACATCGAGAAAGAGCGCGGTATTACCATTCTTGCTAAAAACACAGCAATCGACTGGAACGATTACCGTATCAACATCGTAGATACTCCGGGACACGCGGACTTCGGTGGTGAAGTTGAGCGTATCATGTCGATGGTAGACTCTGTACTACTTATCGTTGACGCAGTTGATGGTCCAATGCCTCAAACGCGTTTCGTAACACAAAAAGCGTTTGCTCACGGTTTAAAACCAATCGTTGTAATCAACAAGATTGACCGCCCTGGTGCACGTCCTGATTGGGTTATGGACCAAGTGTTCGACCTGTTCGACAACTTAGGTGCAACTGATGACCAGCTAGACTTTAAAGTAGTTTACGCATCTGCACTTAACGGTTGGGCTTCTCTAGAAGAAGGCGAAACTGGCGAGAACATGGAACCACTATTCCAAACTATCGTTGATGTTGTTGACGCGCCAAATGTTGACCTTGATGGTCCACTACAGATGCAAGTTTCTCAGCTAGACTACAGCTCTTACGTTGGTGTTATCGGCGTGGCTCGCGTAACTCGTGGTAGCGTTAAACCAAACCAGCAGGTAACCATTATTGGTGCTGACGGTAAAACTCGCAACGGTAAAGTGGGTACAGTAATGGGCTACCTTGGCCTAGAGCGTCACGAAGTGGAACAAGCTAACGCGGGTGATATCATCGCAATCACTGGTCTTGGCGAGCTGAAAATTTCTGACACTATCTGTGCACAAAACGCAGTAGAAGCATTACCACCATTGTCTGTTGATGAACCAACAGTAACGATGACGTTCCAAGTAAACACGTCTCCATTCGCGGGTAAAGAAGGTAAGTTCGTAACGTCACGTAACATCCTTGAGCGTCTTGAGAAGGAATTGGTACACAACGTTGCACTACGCGTTGAGCAAACAGACGATCCAGATAAATTCCGCGTATCAGGTCGTGGTGAACTTCACCTTTCTATCCTGATCGAAAACATGCGTCGTGAAGGCTTTGAGCTAGCAGTATCTCGTCCAGAAGTAATCATCAAAGAAGAAGATGGTCAGTTGATGGAACCGTTCGAGACTGTAACGATCGACGTAATGGAAGAGCATCAAGGCGGCATCATGGAGAACATCGGCCTACGTAAAGGTGAGCTGAAAGACATGTCTCCAGACGGTAAAGGTCGTGTGCGTATGGACTTCGTTATGCCATCACGTGGTCTGATCGGTTTTCAAACGGAATTCATGACACTGACTTCAGGTTCAGGTCTTCTTTACCATACGTTTGATCACTACGGCCCTCACAAAGGCGGTAACATCGGTCAACGTGTAAACGGTGTACTAATCGCGAACGCGATGGGTAAAGCGCTAACTAACGCACTGTTCAACCTTCAAGAGCGTGGTCGTCTATTTATCGGTCACGGTGTTGAAGTTTACGAAGGTATGGTTATCGGTATTCACAGCCGTGACAACGACCTAACGGTAAACGCACTGAAAGGTAAGCAGCTAACCAACGTTCGTGCATCTGGTACCGATGACGCACAGGTTCTTACTCCGCCAATCAAGATGACTCTTGAGCAAGCACTAGAATTCATCGATGACGACGAGCTAGTAGAAGTAACGCCTGAAAGCATCCGTATCCGTAAGAAGTTCCTAACGGAAAGCGACCGTAAGCGTGCTTCTCGTGGCGCGAAATAATTTTCGTTAAGCGATTCAATTAAGAAGAAGCCTCGAGTTATGCTCGGGGCTTTTTGTTTTCTGGAGTTGAATATGAACCCGATTATTATCACCGGTGGGCCTGGTGCGGGAAAAACAACATTGCTGAATGCGCTAGACGCGTGTGGTTACGCCACGTTTCCTGAAGGGTCTCGCGACTTGATTGAGCAGCAAAGCCAGTTAGAAAATGGTATTTTGCCGTGGACGAATTTACCTGGGTTTGCCAAGTTATGCCTTGGGTTGATGGACAAACAAAAGAGTGATGCGCGTTGTCATGATGTTGCGTTTGTTGATCGCGCCATCCCCGACATCATTGCATACCTACAAGTGGGCGGCTGTAAGGTTGACCAAGCTTTCTTAACCGAAAGCGCTGGGTACCATAGTCAGGTGTTTACTTGTCGACCTGAAGCATCCATTTACGTACAAGATGAAGTGCGTCCGCACAGCTTTGAAGAAGCATTGGAGATTCATCAGTCGTTAGTGAGTGTCTATACTGAGTTGGGTTATGAAGTGGTAGAAGTGCCATGGGGAACTGTACCAGAGAGGGTAGGCTTTGTTCGAAGTGTCATCGGTTTACTCGGTGAGGTCGCCGACTAAAACCTCCTCACTTGGAGGAGGTCTAAATCATTTACTTTTGATTGAGCTTTTGTAGGAATTTATCGGACTCTGCAATCGCTTCGTTCATTTGTTTGATCGCAAACTGAATGTCTTTCTCTAAGCTAGAGAACTCACCTTGCAAAGAACCAATCGCACTGGCGTTAAGGTTGTGTTTTAAGTACAACGTGTTGTCACGTAGCGTATCCAGTACCGGTGTCATCTTTTTCTCTGCACGCTTCATAGCGCTAAGCATGGTTTTGTACGAGGCTTTGGTTTCACGTAGTTTTTGCTCGCTTGAACGACGCAGTTTCGCACTCGAGTACAGCTCTAGCTCATCTTGCCACTCATCAAACAGTGCGCCGGATACGTCTTCAATCGCAGCAATACGGTCACGTACGTCTTGAGCCGCTTTTTCGCTATCTTCGTATTTGTCATTGATGTTGTTGTAGACATTTTCTAGCTCACCACCATCAAAGTTGGTGATCGCAGATAAGGCTTCAAGTGCACTGGTGAATTCTTCTTGTGCATCTTGTTGAGATTCTTTGGCATCTTCGACGCGGTCGACCATAATATCTCGTTTATGATACCCAACCTGCTCCATTGCTGAGTAATAAGCAGATTGACACCCTGTTAAAGTGAAAATTGATAGTACAATTGCTAATAAATAAGGCATTCTTATGTCCTCGGCGCTAATTATGGGATGAACTATGAACCAGTTATCAGAGAGTTACAAGGCGAGATTAATCAATCTACTGCCAAGTTGCGTCGCGTTTTTTACGTACCTTCTTAAGCGATTAACGCATGACCGTGTGAATGTGAACGCGGGCTATCTTGCCTACATTACCTTGTTGTCTATTGTGCCAATGCTGACGGTATTGTTATCAATATTGTCGAAATTTCCCGTTTTTGCGAACGTTGGTGAGGTGCTGCAAGGCTACATTATTGAGAATTTTGTGCCGGCTTCTGGAGAAGCTGTACATACGGCATTACAGGAATTTGTGGCGAATACGGGCAAAATGAGCGCGGTTGGCGGTGGGTTTTTATTCATTGCCGCAGTCATGCTGATTTCCAACATTGATAAGAACTTAAACTACATTTGGCGAGTTAAAGACAAGCGCCGTTTAGTCTTTTCATTCTCTATGTATTGGATGGTACTCACGTTAGGGCCGATCATGGTCGGTGCGAGTATTGCGGCGACGTCGTACGTGACTTCGCTGCAAATTTTAGAGAACGAGACATTATCTGGTGCGTTTAATTTATTTCTGCGTTGGCTACCGTTGTTGCTGTCCTTTTTTGCTTTTCTTGGCTTGTATATTCTAGTGCCGAATAAAAAAGTACACCTCGCTCATGGTGCCATGGGGGCAGCAGTCGCCGCGATACTGTTCGAGTTGAGTAAAAAAGGCTTTGCACTCTACATCACTCAGTTTCCGTCTTATCAGCTCATCTACGGCGCGTTAGCGGCGATTCCTATCTTATTTGTTTGGGTGTATTTATGCTGGATGATCGTGTTATTGGGGGCGGAAGTTACGGCTGCGCTTGGTGAGCGAGAGCACTGGAGTGAAGATTTAGACATGATACACTCGACCGCTGAATCTCAGTTAACAGATGAAGGAAGCGAGAGTAGTGATAGCGCTAATTCAACGAGTCAGTGAAGCAGCCGTCCGTGTGGATGGTGAAGTCGTAGGAGAAATTGATCGTGGTCTGCTGGTCTTATTGGGCGTAGAGAAGGACGACGATGAAGCTAAAGCAAAGCGTTTAATGGAGCGTGTTACAACCTACCGTGTGTTCGAAGATGACGAAGGCAAGATGAACCTAAACGTTAAACAGGTGGAAGGTAAAGTGCTGGTGGTTTCTCAATTTACGCTGCCTGCGGATACAAAAAAAGGCACGCGAGCTGGCTTTTCTCGCGGTGCGCATCCTGTTGATGCAGAGCGCTTGTATGATTACTTTTCTGACTTGTGTGAAGAAGTCTTACCCACACAGCGTGGCCGCTTCGCTGCCGATATGAAAGTGTCTTTGGTGAATGACGGTCCAGTGACGTTTTGGTTGCAGGTCTAATCTGGTAACACAGGCGCCATAGTCTAAGCTTTAACTCCAAGATCATGGAATTGGCTTGGAGTAATTTTTCCGACACTGATTAGTGTTGTGCTTTCAAAGGATTGATATGTTCAAACTCATTACTCCCAAAACCGATAATCAGATAAACAAGTATTATCAGTTTCGCTGGCAACTGCTTCGTGAGCCATGGCGTATGCCGATCGGCTCAGAGCGCGATGAATACGACGAAATGAGCCATCACCGCATGATTGTTGATGGACGAGGTCGTCCTATGGCGATTGGCCGTTTATACATTACACCGGATAATGATGGCCAGATCCGCTACATGGCGGTTAAAAATAATCGCCGTAGCAAAGGAATGGGTTCGCTGGTTTTGGTTGCACTAGAGTCGTTAGCGCGCCAAGAAGGAGCGAAACGCTTGGTGTGTAATGCCCGTGAAGATGCCATCGCCTTTTATGAAAAAAATGGCTTTGAGCGTCGAGGCGAGCTAACCGATGAGCGTGGCCCTGTGCGCCATCAGCAAATGGTGAAGCAACTGGATCCGATGGCCAATGTGTTACGTCGCCCTGAATGGTGTACTGAGCTTCAACAGCGCTGGGAGCAACAAATCCCAATTAGCGACAAAATGGGGATCAAAATTAATCAGTACACGGGTTACCAGTTTGAATGCTGTGCGCAGCTTAATCCTAACCTTAATCCGCATAACACCATGTTCGCCGGGTCAGCTTTTACCTTAGCAACCTTGACAGGGTGGGGGATGACGTGGCTGCTGCTTAAAGAGCGTGGGTTGCACGGTGATATTGTGTTGGCCGACAGCTCTATTCGTTATCGTCAACCAGTCGAACAAAACCCCGTGGCGAGTACTTCGTTGGATGGGATCAGTGGTGACCTAGACCGATTGGAGTCGGGACGCAAAGCACGCATCGTTATTCACGTAGTGATTTATAGTGGTGACACGCCAGCTGTGGATTTTGTCGGTACCTATATGCTGATACCGAACTACTCGCAGTTACTCAGTTGCTGATGGGGTAAGCGCCGACTGATCTGCTGGGCGCTTATCTGTTTCACCTTCTTGCTCTGTCGGTGAGAGGGTTTGTTCTGCTGCGGAATTCGTGTCGGGTACTTCATCTTCTTCGATAACTTCTTCGTAAAGCTCTTCCTCTTGAGTCTCCAAATTGATGTTATCAATTACGATTGGCTGCTCGATGGAAGGTTCATTTTTCTGTGGAGTCTCAATATCAGTAGGCTCGGCCAGTTTTGATGCGTTCACGCACTCATTACGGTGGGTTTCGCCACTTAGTAGATCGCCTTCAATGTTTCCGCACGACTCTTCCAATTGATAAGTAATGCCACTTAGCGGGTTGTTGGCCATATCAAATGTTCCCCAAACCTTACCACTTATGGCTTTTCCTGAGATGGTGACCGGCGTTATGGCAACTTCCCCTCGTTGCGCGCTTAAACGCAGTGGACTTAAGGTAATGGCTTTGAGCGAATGATCCGCTTGGGACTTCAAGCGGGTATCTCGGAGATTGGCTTCCACTTCACCCGATAAGCTGTAGGCCAGCATGTTGCGATCACCTGATAACCCTTGTAGATCGAGGCTGAGATCGGAAAAACCATCAATAGCCAGTGTGTCGGGTAAAAAATAATCGTGGAAGAGCGATAAGGGAATACCATCAGCATTGACGTTGAGCGCCCAAGGTTGGCTCGGGGTACTCAAATCTATTTGTCCGATGCCTTCTACGTAGCCTTGCTCGAGTGGCGCAAAAAGGCGAGTCAATTGCCAAAAGCCATCTTTGCTTTGCATGGCAAGTGCTGCGTGAGATGTGAGTATTTGGTCATAGCTGGCGTTGACAACGCTGACTTCCAATTCGCCTTGCCAAAGGCCCCAACGTTGAGCAGACTGTTTAATATCAAGCTGTTGCCCTTCGATATTTAAACCGGAAAGTTGCCAATAAGGTTCGTGAGATAGCTGGATAATTTGGCTGCGCTCAATGTCGAGTCGTTCGATTGCAACATGCTCTAACTCGCTGGTGGCGGCGTGCCACCAATTTAGGTTGTCTTCTGGCTGTGTTGCCCACTTGAGGCCTTGAATAGAGGCTTCTTTGAGCTTCCATTGTGTTGGCGTGAACAATCCAGAAACTTGCACTCGACCTTGCTGCCAATCTAAGCTGAGCTCGTTGAGCTGGATTACTCCTGGCTCGATAGCGGCACTCAAACGTGGCTCTATTGCGGTTTGCTGCTGGAATCGAACGCTATCCGCCTGCAATGACACTTGAGCTTTTGTCTTCCAGAGAGACAGTGGCAGCGTGGCGTTTTCCACAGAAAGATCCAAGTTCTGCCAGTGCCAGTCGCCCCATTCAATATCGGCGTTAAGCAAATCTAAGCTATTAATATGATTAATGCTAAATGGTAGATCGTGCCAAGGTTTTGCAAGCAGTGATTGGCGCTGCGTATTACTCAGTTTCAGCTTGTTGATGGTCACATTTACTAAAGACCAGCCTTGAGGATACTGCTCCCCTTGCCCAGATATTTGACTGTTACGCCAGTTAAAAGAGGTGCCATAAAGCGTACTGTCTTGCGGTTTGTAGTCTATATCGACTAAGACTTGATTAAAGGCTTCGCCATTCCAATAGAGTTGGTCAGCTGCAAGTTGAACTTCGCCATATGGTATTAAATGACCATTCCATTGTGGTGATTGAATTTGAAGGTCAATGCCATTGGCAGAGAACTGCTCGTCGGCGTAATCAATATTTTTGAGCGCGATTTGATGGAATAAAACGTTGTCTAAAGGTGGGAGCTTTGGTGCGCCATACTGCAAGCTCATACCATCAATCAATAAACTATCAACGATCCATTTACCATCGCGATAAACATCGGGATTCATCCATAAATCGACTTGCTCGATGTAAGACGCATCGTCTCCGCTGGTGTTCACGCGTTGTAAAGTTAGGTGATAGGGAAAGCCATAACGCACGCTTCCGGCCCGGAAGGGAAGAGAAAAGGTGTTTGACAGCAAGCGCCAGGTTGCGTCCGCGTAAGATGTTGTTAGCAGCGCAATCGTAGCGGCTGGAATGGCAACTAAGATAACCAGTAACAGAAGTAGAACTCGACGCGCTGTTTTCATCTTTGCTAGAACCTACGTGTGTTATGAAATAAAACTAGATAGGCTTTAGCTTGTATCAATATTCTGTGGTATTCAATAAAAAGCCCCTCAAAAGAGGGGCTTGAAGCAATTTTTGTAACTTGGCCTACGTAAAGGTGATAAGTTAATGCCAACTTTTCACTGCGTTTACGCGACGTCGCTGTTACTCGATTTAATCAATCTGAGGACCAGCCGCAACCAGGGATTTACCTTCAGCGTTGTCTGTGTACTTATCAAAGTTATTGATAAAGCGCGCTGCTAAATCTTTCGCTTTGCTTTCCCACTGAAGTGGGTCAACGTACGTGTCGCGAGGGTCTAGAATGCTAGGATCCACACCTGGTAGTGACGTTGGTACTTCAAGGTTGAAGATTGGAATGTGCTTAGTTGGTGCTTCTTCAATCGAACCATCAAGAATGGCATCAATAATTCCGCGTGTATCTTGAATAGAGATACGTTTGCCAGTGCCGTTCCAACCTGTGTTCACTAGGTAAGCCTCAGCGCCTGCTGCTTCCATGCGTTTAACCAGTACTTCTGCGTATTTAGTTGGGTGAAGCGTTAGGAACGCCGCGCCGAAACAAGCAGAGAAAGTTGGTGTTGGCTCAGTAATACCGCGCTCTGTTCCCGCTAGTTTGGCGGTAAAGCCAGACAGGAAGTGGTACTTAGTTTGCTCAGGTGTCAATTTAGATACTGGAGGCAGTACGCCAAATGCATCGGCTGATAGGAAGATCACTTTATTCGCGTGACCGCCTTTTGATACTGGCTTAACGATATTATCGATATGGTAGATAGGGTAAGAAACACGTGTGTTTTCTGTTTTCGAACCATCATCAAAGTCGATAGAGCCATCGCCACGTACTGTTACGTTTTCTAGCAGTGCATCACGACGAATTGCGTTGTAGATGTCCGGCTCCGCTTCTTTCGAAAGTTTGATGGTTTTTGCGTAACAACCACCTTCGAAGTTGAAGACACCGTCATCATCCCAGCCGTGCTCATCATCACCAATTAGCGCACGTTTAGGATCAGTCGACAGGGTCGTTTTACCCGTACCAGATAGACCGAAGAATACCGCTACATCGCCATCTTTGCCCATGTTAGCGCTACAGTGCATTGATGCGATGTCTTTTAGTGGAAGGAAGTAGTTCATCATGGCGAACATACCTTTCTTCATTTCACCGCCGTACCAAGTACCACCGATAAGTTGCATGCGCTCGGTTAGGTTAAATACGGTGAAGTTTTCTGAGTTCAGGCCTTGCTCTTCCCATTTTGGATTAGTGCATTTTGCGCCATTCATTACTACGAAGTCTGGTTCAAATGTCGCTAACTCTTCTTCTGTCGGGCGAATAAACATGTTTTTAACGAAGTGCGCTTGCCATGCGACTTCTGTGATAACACGAATGCTCAAACGTGTATCTGGGTTTGCACCACAGTAACCGTCAACAACAAACAAGCGTTTGTTAGAAAGCTGGTTTGTGACCAGTTCTTTTAGCTCGTCCCACACTTCAGGAGTGATTGGCTTGTTATCATTTTTCACTTGATCAGACGTCCACCACATATGTTCTTCTGTCGTAGCGTCTTTGACGATGTATTTATCTTTTGGTGAGCGACCAGTAAAGATGCCAGTGTCAACGGCAACCGCACCTAGTTCAGTAACCACGCCGCGCTCATAACCGGTTAGGTCTTCACGCGTTTCTTCCTCAAACAACATTTCGTAGCTTGGGTTGCGAATAACCTCTTTTACGTTATGCAGTCCGTGCTTGGTTAGATCAAGTGTTGCAGCCTTAGTATGTTCCATAACGGTCATAGGTGCTCCTTATAAGGATTTTGTAGGGATTTTGTAAGAATGTTTTAATTTTAATCTGCTCACCATGCTAGCAACGGGGCGGGGAGAAAACAGGGAGATAGCTCAAAATTTACCCATGATTTCAATAAGGTTTTAGGTAACCCGTCACATATTGGTGGGAATAGTCTATCGTGCACGCAATCCTTTGCGCTAGGGCAAAATCATTATTAATTGTTTAAAATTAAGCAGTTGTTTTATTACGCTTGAGGCTAGTTATTACGAGGGGTTGATCACAAAAAGGCCAGCATTAAGCTGGCCTTTTGTAGGGTAAATTACGTGCTTGATAAGCTATGTAAATTAATGCAGGGTTTTCTTGTCCGTAGAAGCTTGTGCATACAGTTCAGTGACTTCAGATTCGTCGAACGTATAAGTTGTGCCACAGTAATCACAATGTAAAGAAACTGATCCAACTTCTGCCAAAATGTCATAAATTTCAGCTTTCTCAACGGTGATGATTGCGGCACCGCTACGCTCACGAGAACAGCCACAATGGAACTCGACAGGTTGCGGCTCGTACAGACGTACTTTGTCTTGGTTATATAGTCGATACAATAACTCGTTCGCTTCTAAACCAAACAATTCTTCATCTTTTACTGTGTCAGTGAGCTGCTCTAGATGTTCGAAATCATCTGGAGAGCCAGTGCCGTCAGGGATCACTTGAATCAACATACCTGCTGCGTGTGCTTTGCCTTCATGCTCACCAGTGCGGATCCATAGGCGCGTTTTTAACTGCTCTGAGTTTGCAAAGTAGCCTTCTAGCACTTCTGCTAAAGTGTCACCTTCTAGTCCAACGACGCCTTGGTAACGCTCGCCGTTTTTCGGTTCGATGGTGATCACAAGGTAGCCCTTACCCATTAGATCGTGAATGTTTGCGTCATCGGCAACATCGCCTTCCCAGCGAGCTACGCCACGAACACGTTGGTTATGGTCACCGTTGATAACGGCAAGAGACACAGGACCGTCGCCTTGTAGCTGGATGGTGATCGAACCTTCGAACTTAAGAGTGGCAGTTAAAAGAGTAGTTGAAACGAGTAGCTCACCCAGCAGTTTCTCTATTGCTGCCGGATATTCCTTGCTGGAGATAACACGTTGGTACGCTTCATCCAATTGTACCAACTCGCCACGTACTGAAAGATCTTCGAATAGGTAGCGGTTTAAAACATTATTTGCCATGGAGTGCTTTCCTCGTTGGTAATTCCGGCTTTTATTGGTGTTTGAACTTAATGATGTCTCGGCGCTGCTTTTTATCTGGGCGGCGTTCCGGACTTGGGTTGTGGGCATTAAGCTTACGTTGAGTCGCGTGTTCCTCACGTTTCGCGATACTCTCATTGGTTTCGCGATATAAGGTTTGTGCGATGGGAGCGCCTCGGCGTTGATCTGAGATTTGTTCGATGATCACGATTTTTTCTTCGTTGCCTTGACGAAGTCTGACTTCAGCGCCCACTTCAACGATTTTACTCGGCTTGCTTCGTTGGCCATTATAGTGGACTTTACCGCCATCGACCATGTTACGTGCGATGGAGCGGGTTTTGTAAAATCTTGCGGCCCATAGCCATTTATCTAGCCTAACGGCTTCATTTAGGGAACTCATAGAACACTACGCTATCTAATCACTGCCCGAATACGGCAATGAGTGATGGATTATTCACCTACAGATGGAGTCAAGGCGTATTTTTTTCAAGGGAGTTGGCAAAAACTGCATAAGAAAAAGGTATGAAAGACAACTTGTGATATAGTTCACTGCTCTTTGTTGAGTAATAATTTTATTGCAAATTTAGCAATTTAAAGTCGATAGCTATCGTTATAGCTTAAATGACGGACGTTAGAATAAAGGAATCCATTCAGTGAAACGTTTAGAGCTAAGTGCAGGATTATCAAGCAGACCGCTACTGGCTCAGATCAAGTCCAATCATTATACCATTCAAGCCAAACTTAGCTTGTTGCTTACCTGTCTGTTTATTGCGATAACCGGATGGATACTTGGCAAAATTGTGTGGTTAGCCATACCTCAATCGTCGGAAGTGCCGCAATGGCGTCCATCGGCGAGTAGCGTTGCTGCGAGCAATAAAGGCGACGCGATAGATTTTAATGCCCTTCAGAATGCCAACCTATTCGGTAAATACACTGAGCAAAAAGCGGCGGTTGTAGAACAGCCTATTGTTAAAGACGCCCCTAAGACGCGCCTTAACCTTACGCTGGTCGGTGCGGTTGCAAGTAGTGATGCCAACACCAGCCTTGCTGTTATTGCTAACCGAGGTAAGCAAGCTACGTACGGTTTGGGTGAAGAAATCGAAGGGACACGTGCGACACTAAAAGCGGTATTGGTGGATCGCGTCATCATTGATAACCAAGGTCGAGACGAGACCTTAATGATGGAAGGTATAGAATATAAGAAGCTATCTGAATCGCCGCAGGTAGCTAGGGCGCAAGCTCAGCGAGCAGAAGCAGCGACGTCTGACGTTGGAGAGAAATTAGAGCAAATCCGCGAGGAAATTGCGAAAGATCCACAAAGCGTTTTTAAATACATCACCATTTCACCCGTCAAAAAAGACGGAGACATTGTTGGTTATCGAGTATCACCTGGTCGTGATGCCGCATTATTTAATGATGTAGGGCTACAACCTGGCGATATTGCGGTTCAACTGAACGGGATCGATTTAAGTGACCCGTCTTCTTCAGTACAACTGATGCAAGTGATGAGCGATCCGCAAGAATTAAATTTAACTGTTGAGCGAGACGGCCAACAGTACGATATCTATATCCAATTGTAAGACTTAGGCAACCGGCGTAAGTTCAGGGAGACATACGTGAAACATTGGTTCAGCAAAAGTGCTTGGCTACTAGCAGGAAGTTTACTCTGCGTACCAGGTGCAATGGCAAACGAATTTAGTGCGAGCTTTAAAGGCACTGATATTCAAGAATTCATCAACATAGTTGGTCGTAACCTCGAAAAGACCATCATTGTTGATCCTTCAGTACGCGGTAAAATCGATGTCCGCAGCTATGACGTTCTTAACGAAGAGCAATACTACAGCTTTTTCCTTAATGTCCTTGAAGTATACGGTTACGCAGTCGTAGAAATGGACAATGGGGTACTTAAGGTTATCAAAGCAAAAGACTCAAAAACCTCAGCAATCCCTGTGTTAGGTGATGGCAGCGCGCAAGGCGATAGTGTTATCACTCGAGTTGTCGCGGTGCGTAATGTGTCGGTTCGAGAGTTGTCTCCTCTACTTCGTCAGCTGATTGATAACGCCGGTGCCGGTAACGTGGTTCATTATGATCCAGCGAATATTATCTTGATCACAGGTCGTGCGGCAGTAGTGAATCGCTTAGCAGAGATCATCAAGCGTGTTGACCAAGCCGGTGATAAAGAAATTGAATTGGTAGAGCTGCGTAATGCATCTGCTGCTGAAATGGTACGCATTGTTGAAGCACTGAATAAAAGTGCGAATCAGAAAAGCACGCCAGAGTTCCTTGAACCTAAAATTGTGGCCGATGAACGTACTAACGCGATTTTAATTTCTGGTGATCCAAAAGTAAGAGCCCGCTTGAAACGTTTGATTCGTCAACTTGATGTTGAAATGGCGACAAAAGGTAACAACCGAGTTGTGTACCTGAAAAATGCGAAAGCTGAAGATTTGGTGGATGTATTGAAAGGTGTTTCCGATAACCTGCAAGCTGAAAAACAAGCCGGTCAGAAAACATCAGGTGCATCGCGTGGTGAGGTCGTCATTGCTGCTCACGCTGCAACTAACTCGTTAGTTTTAACAGCGCCACCAGATATTATGATGGCATTACAAGACGTCATTTCTCAACTCGATATTCGTCGTGCTCAGGTTCTTATTGAAGCGTTAATTGTCGAAATGTCTGAAGGTGATGGTATTAACCTAGGTGTTCAGTGGGGTTCATTAGAAACGGGTGCTGTAATTCAGTACGGTAACTCAGGAGCCCCGATTGGTCAGGTGATGGTTGGGCTAGAAGAAGCAAAAGATCAAACCCGAACTGAATACTATACCAACTCTAATGGCGAACGAACGCCATATGATGTTACTGAATCAGGTGACTACTCTACGCTAGCGTCAGCACTTAGCGGAGTAAATGGTGCGGCAATGAGTATTGTCATGGGTGACTGGACAGCGCTAATTAGTGCTGTTGCTTCTGACTCCAACTCAAACATTCTATCTTCTCCGAGTATTACCGTAATGGATAATGGCGAAGCATCATTTATTGTGGGTGAAGAGGTTCCGGTTATTACGGGCTCTACGGCTGGCTCAAACAACGACAACCCATTCCAAACGGTTGACCGTAAAGAAGTCGGTATCAAACTCAAAGTAGTGCCACAAATTAACGAAGGTGACTCTGTACAGTTAAACATTGAACAAGAAGTTTCCAACGTATTAGGCGCAAACGGTGCGGTTGACGTTCGCTTTGCTAAACGACAGTTAAACACCTCTGTCATGATCCAAGATGGTCAGATGTTGGTTCTTGGTGGTTTGGTCGATGAACGCGCACTTGAAAGTGAGTCTAAAGTGCCGCTATTGGGTGACATTCCGGTACTGGGTCACCTGTTCAAGTCAACTAGCACGCAAACAGAAAAACGTAACTTGATGGTGTTCATCAAGCCGACGATTATTCGCGATGGTGTGACGGCTGACGGTATTACGCAGCGTAAATACAACTTTATTCGCGCAGAACAGCTTTATAAAGCGGATCAAGGGTTGAAGTTGATGGCAGACGAGAAGATCCCGGTTATGCCTGCCTTTGGCCAGGAGCGTCAGCACCCAACAGAGATTCAAGCGTTTATTGATCAAATGGAAAACAACTAATGGTTGATATGTTAGACACAGCGCCAAGTATGCGTCGTCTGCCATTCAGTTTTGCCAACCGCTTTAAACTGGTGCTGGAGACAGAGCATCCTGAGCGTCCACCTATTCTTTACTATGTCGAGCCGCTTAACCCTGCGGCTCTGGTTGAAGTCCGTCGTGTATTAAAGAAAAGCTTCGTACCGCAACCTATCGATAAAGAAGCCTTTGATAAAAAGCTGACTGAAGCATATCAACGCGACTCGTCTGAAGCGCGTCAGTTGATGGAAGATATTGGTGCTGATAGCGATGATTTCTTCTCTTTGGCTGAAGAACTGCCGCACGATGAAGACTTATTAGAATCGGAAGACGATGCGCCAATCATCAAATTGATCAACGCCATGTTGGGCGAAGCGATCAAAGAAGGTGCGTCGGATATTCATATTGAGACGTTCGAGAAAACCCTTTCGATTCGTTTCCGTGTCGATGGCGTATTGCGTGAAGTCCTGACTCCAAGCCGTAAGCTAGCGCCTTTGCTAGTTTCTCGTGTGAAGGTTATGGCTAAACTAGATATCGCAGAAAAGCGTGTGCCTCAAGATGGCCGTATTTCGTTGCGTATCGGTGGTCGTGCGGTGGACGTGCGTGTATCTACGATGCCGTCCTCACATGGTGAGCGCGTGGTAATGCGTTTGTTGGATAAAAACGCGACTCGTCTTGATTTACATAGTTTGGGCATGACACCTTCAGTGCATGACAACTTCCGTCACTTGATTGGCCGCCCTCACGGTATCATCTTGGTGACGGGCCCGACAGGTTCTGGTAAATCAACCACCTTGTATGCTGGCTTGCAAGAGATCAATAGCAACGAGCGCAACATTCTAACGGTTGAAGACCCGATCGAATTTGATATTGATGGCATCGGTCAAACTCAGGTGAACCCAAAGGTCGATATGACGTTTGCGCGCGGCTTGCGTGCCATTCTGCGTCAGGACCCGGATGTGGTGATGGTCGGTGAGATCCGTGACTTAGAAACCGCACAAATTGCAGTGCAAGCGTCCTTAACGGGTCACTTGGTAATGTCTACTCTCCACACCAACACCGCAGTGGGTGCGATTACGCGTCTACGTGATATGGGTATTGAGCCATTCCTTATTTCTTCTTCGTTATTAGGGGTGCTAGCGCAGCGCTTAGTTCGAACGCTTTGTCCAAGCTGTAAAGAGTCGTATGAAGCCGATGCGGAACAGAAAAAACTGTTTGGTATGGAAGCGCATGAACCGTTAGAACTGCACCGAGCAAAAGGCTGTGAAGCGTGTAACCAAAAAGGCTACCGAGGTCGAACAGGTATCCACGAGCTCATTATGGTTGATGAGCAAGTGCAAGAGTTGATTCATCGAGAGTCTGGTGAACAAGAAATTGAGAGAGCCGTTCGCGCCCATACGCCAAGTATTCGCAGTGATGGTTTAAGCAAAGTACGTCGTGGTATTACGTCACTTGAAGAAGTGATGCGAGTGACGAAGGAAACCTAATGGCGGCATTTGAGTACAAAGCGCTAGATGCAAAAGGCAAGCATAAAAAAGGCACGATAGAAGGGGACAACGCCCGACAAGTGCGCCAGCGACTCAAAGAGCAAGGGATGATCCCGATTGAAGTGGTCGAGACGAAAGCTAAATCGGCTAAGTCTTCAGGTTCAGTCAGCTTTAAGCGCGGCATCTCGACATCTGAGCTGGCACTCATCACACGGCAATTGTCTACGCTAGTCCAATCAGGAATGCCTTTGGAAGAGTGTTTGCGTGCGGTCTCTGAGCAGGCTGAAAAGCCGAGGATTCGTTCTATGTTGGCTGCGGTTCGCTCGAAAGTAACTGAGGGTTATCCGCTTGCCGACAGTTTTGCCGATTACCCACACGTGTTTGATGAACTGTACCGCTCCATGGTTGCGGCGGGTGAAAAATCAGGTCACCTCGATACCGTATTAGAGCGTTTGGCAGACTATGTCGAAAACCGCCAAAAGATGCGATCTAAATTGCTTCAAGCCATGATTTATCCTGTAGTTTTGGTGGTATTCGCGGTTGTCATCGTTTCGTTCTTATTGGCGACAGTGGTTCCTAAAATCATTGAACCCATCATTCAGATGGGCCAAGAGTTACCTCAATCGACGCAATTTTTACTGGCAGCCAGTGAGTTTGTGCAAGATTGGGGGCTGATTATTTTCGTTGTGCTGGTGGTGCTTTTCTATGGCCTCAAACTGGCGTTGCAAAAGCCAGACTTTCGCTTAGCTTGGGACAGAAAAATCTTGAGCTTACCGCTAATAGGTAAGATCTCTCGAGGTTTGAATACCGCACGATTCGCACGAACGCTTTCGATCTGTACTTCCAGTGCGATTCCAATTCTAGAGGGTATGCGCGTTGCGGTAGATGTTATGTCTAATCGTTATGTGAAGCAGCAAGTGTTGCTTGCAGCGGATAACGTTCGAGAGGGCGCTAGTTTGCGTAAGGCGTTGGACCAAACCCGCTTGTTTCCACCAATGATGCTACACATGATCGCCAGTGGTGAGCAAAGTGGTGAATTAGAGAGCATGTTGACGCGGGCAGCCGATAACCAAGATCAAAACTTTGAATCAACAGTCAATATTGCTCTGGGTGTGTTTACTCCTGCGCTGATTGCATTAATGGCTGGATTAGTGTTGTTCATTGTGATGGCGACCTTGATGCCAATGTTAGAAATGAATAACTTGATGAGCGGATAATTTCGAATTAAGACGTGTCTACTAACGGCATGGCTTTAATCTAACTTTCGGAGAAAAAAATGAAGTTTAAGCGTAGTAAACAACAGGGTTTTACACTTTTAGAAGTGATGGTTGTTGTGGTTATCCTAGGTATTTTGGCAAGTTTTGTTGTTCCAAACCTATTGGGTAACAAAGAGAAGGCTGACCAACAAAAAGCGATTACGGACATTGTCGCGTTGGAAAATGCCTTAGATATGTACAAGTTGGATAACAGCGTTTACCCAACAACGGACCAAGGTCTAGAAGCATTGGTTAGTAAGCCATCTAACCCAGAGCCACGCAACTACCGTGATGGTGGTTACATCAAACGTCTTCCTAATGACCCTTGGGGCAACCAGTACCAATACTTAAGCCCAGGTGATAACGGTACAATCGATATCTTCACTCTAGGCGCAGATGGCCAAGAGGGTGGAGAAGGCCCAGCTGCAGATATTGGCAACTGGAACATGCAAGACTTCCAATAATTGAGCCTAAGCCAGCACTAATGAAACAAATGCGAAAACATAACGGTTTTACATTGATAGAAATTCTATTGGTGCTGGTTTTGCTATCTCTTACGGCTGTGGCCGTGATCTCGACGTTACCGACTAGCCAAAAAGATCTTTCCAAACAGTATGCTCAAAGCTTTTTTCAGCGTTTACAGCTGCTCAATGAAGAAGCGGTGCTGAGCGGTAAAGATTTTGGCGTTCGAGTGGATGATGCCAAATCGACCTACGCTCTACTGAGTTTAACCTCAGAAGGTTGGCAGCCTCTGAAATTAAAGCAGATTCCGAGCAAAACCAAGCTAGAAGAAGATATTACGCTACAACTCGAACTCGGCGGTGGTGCTTGGGATAATGATGAGCGCTTATTCAAACCAGGTTCTCTTTTTGATGAAGACATGTTCGCAGAAGAAGAGGACGAAAAGAAAATTGAGCCACCGCAAGTGTTTATCTTTTCCAGCGCCGAAGTCACGCCATTTACCCTATCTTTTTTTCCGCAAAATGGTGATGCCTTTAATGACGGTTGGCGAGTCATTGGCAAAGAAAGTGGACAAATTTTGTTATTAGCTCCGGGCGAAGAAGTGAAAGAGGATGAGAATGCGCAATTTTAAGCAAGCTCGCCCCAATTTGAGTCATCGCCGGACGAGAGGCATGACCTTACTGGAAGTATTGGTCGCACTGGCCATTTTCGCCACCGCTGCCATCAGTGTCATTCGCTCTGTGAGCCAGCATATTAATACAATCAGTTATCTAGAAGAAAAAATGTTTGCAGCCATGGTTGTGGATAATCAGATGGCAAATGTGATGTTGAATACCGGAGAACTCAAAGCGAAAAACGGCACAGAAGAGCTGGCAGGACGCACTTGGTTCTGGAAAGTCACGCCAGTCGCCACGACGCAGCCATTGCTGAAAGCATTTGATGTAAGCGTCTCGGTAGAGAAAAGCGCGAGCCCTGTAGTAACGGTACGAAGCTATGTGGCGCAATAATCATCCCCGCGCAAACACGCGCCAAAGGGTAAAAGGTTTTACACTTATTGAAGTGTTGGTATCGATTGCCATCTTTGCCAGTTTAAGTGTCGCAGCGTACCAAGTGGTATCGCAAGTACAGCGTAGCAATGCGCTATCACAAGAACGAACCCAACGCTTAAACGAAATTCAGCGTGCCATGGTGATGATGGATAACGATTTTCGTCAAATGGCGATGCGTCAAACACGTACTAATGGTGAAGAGCCTGCTAGCCGGCTAATTTTTTGGTCCGATTACCTGTTGGACTCCGATACTAAAGGGCTGATGTTTGCCCGTTTAGGTTGGCACAACCCTCAGCAGCAGTTCCCTCGTGGAGAAGTAACCAAGGTTGGCTATCGCTTAAAAGAAGAAACACTGCAGCGAGTATGGTGGCGCTACCCTGATACGCCGGTTGGGCAACAAGGCACTGTTACTCCATTGCTAACGCAGGTCGAGTCATTTGATATGCGTTTCTATGATGGTAAGCAATGGAAAAAAGAGTGGGCTGAAGAAAAAGCGCTGCCGAAAGCGGTTTCTGTTGTTCTCACTCTCAAAGACTATGGAGAAATTGTCCGCACTTATCTCACTCCTGATGGCACATTGAGTCAGAAAGAGGAAAGTTCAGGAGACAGCAATAATGGTTAACCGTCAGCGCGGTGTTGCTTTGATTATAGTGTTGATGTTGCTGGCGATTATGGCGACGGTTGCTGCCAGTATGTCAGAACGTTTGTTCTTGCAGTTTCAGCGAGGTGCTAATCAAATCAATTACCAGCAAGCGTATTGGTACAGCCTTGGCGTCGAGGCGCTAGCAAAAGTGGGTATCGAGCAAAGTTATAAAGACACCGACACGATTAATATGAGTCAACCGTGGGCGATAAAAGAGCAAGTCTATCCGTTAGATTATGGTCAAGCGGCGGGACGAATTAGAGACAAGCAAGCGTGCTTTAATCTAAATGTATTGAGTCGTGTGCAACCAACGGGTCAGCAAATTACAAGACCATATTTAGTGAATGTATTGCAGCGCCTATTAGAAGAGTTGGATGTCGAGCCATATCAAGCAGAAATCATTGCAGACTCTACTTGGGAATACATTGATGCTGATGACTCTGTCCGTTCGACTACTGGGGTTGAAGACAGCACATATGAAGCGATGAAACCTTCCTATTTGGCATCAAATGGTTGGATGGCAGATGCTTCCGAGTTACGGGCTGTCTATCAGGTGAGTGGTGAAATTTTCCAAAAATTGGAGCCGTTGGTCTGTGCATTGCCAAGTGATGACTGGCGTTTAAACGTGAATACGATTGATGTTGAGCAAGCTCCGATTTTGGTGGCAATGTTCTCACCAAACTTAAGCAGTAGTGATGCGATTCAGCTAATTGAAAAACGCCCATTTGATGGGTGGGATAGCATTGATGAATTTTTAGCAGAGTCAGAAATGGCTGGCTTAAGTGAAGATGTAAAGAAAAACGCCAAAGGCTATTTGGGTGTAGATAGCGCCTTTTTTGAATTGGATGCACAAGTGTTGGTGGATGAATCACGTGTACGTATCCGAAGCCTTTTGCAAAGTACAAATAGAGAAACGGTGACCGTAGTTCGCCGTCGTTTTGGAGGGATCAGTGAGCGAGTTTCTGACCGTTCGGCTGAGTAGCGAACAACAAAGTACCATTCCTTGGGTGGTGTGGTCGACAGATCAACAGGAAGTGATTGCTAGCGGTGAAATCGCCGGGTGGGAACACTTAGATGAATTGGTCTCATATGCTGGTCAGCGCCAAGTTGTGGCGCTGTTGGCGAGTAATGATGTGGTCCTGACGCAAGTGGATATACCACCTGGTGCAACACGCCAATTCGAGGCGATGTTACCGTACTTAGTGGAAGACGAAGTTGCTCAGGACGTTGATGGCCTGCACTTTAGCGTGTTGGGTAAACAAGCGGATAAAGCGCAGATTTGCGCAGTTGAACGTGCTTGGATTCAGACTGTACTGCAACGTTTCTCAAGCCAAGGTATCGCCATTAAACGCATTTTACCCGATGTGCTTGCGTTACCGGTTCGTGGAGATCACAGCAGTGCTGCAATGATTGGCGAGCAATGGCTAATTCGTCACTCTGCGACAGAGGGCGCGGTTGTCGACGCTTCTTGGTTAGACCTTTACCTCTCTTCTTATCTACAAAATCATGAAGGTTGGAAGCTCGATTGCTTTAGCTCGGTCCCGGAATCTGCGTTACCTGAAATATGGGATCCGCAACCAGAAGAAATGACGATGGCTTTACTGGCGAAGGGGGTGACAGAAAGCAAAGTCAATTTGCTGACTGGGAGCTTCAAGCCGAAATCTTCTTGGGGTAAATACTGGAAGCTCTGGCAAAAAGCCACCATTGCTGCGGGGGTGCTTATCGTCGTTATGGTTGCGCAGCAGTTGCTCGTGGTCCATAAGTACGAAGCACAAGCTCAAGCGTATCGTGAGGAGAGTGAGCGTATTTTCCGCCAGGTGTTCCCAAATAAACGACGCATTCCTACCGTTAGTTACCTCAAACGACAAATGGATGATGAAGAGCGCCGCTTATCTGGTGGAAGTGGTCAGCAGGCAATGTTGTCATGGTTGGCGGCATTACCCGCGACGCTTGGTCAGGTCAGTGACTTGGAGATCACTAGCTTTAAATACGACGGACAACGTGGCGAAGTACGTATTCAGGCTCGTAGTTCAGACTTCCAACCTTTTGAGCAGGCTCGTGTGAAATTGGCAGAGAAGTTTAATGTTGAGCAAGGTCAGTTGAACCGTAGCGATAACGTTGTGGTTGGCAGCTTTGTTTTGAAGCGTTTGTGAGGTGATGATGAAAAATTTAATTTCTCAAGCTCAGGTTTGGTGGAGCAGCATCTCGCAGCGTGAGCAGCGTTTGGTCATGGGATGTGGCGCTATTGCCGTTATCGGTATTATTTATTGGGGTTTATTACAGCCAATGAGTCAACGTGCGGAGCTAGCTCAGTCACGTATTCAAAGTGAAAAGCAGTTGCTAGCTTGGGTACAAGATAAAGCGGATGGCATCACTGCACTGCGAAAAAGCAGCGGTGTGAGCTACTCTAGTCAACCGTTGAATCAGTTGGTTTCTTCTTCAGCTCGTCGTTATAAAGTTGAGTTGATTCGAGTACAACCTCGTAATGAGAGCGTTCAAGTGTGGATCAAACCACTCGCGTTTAATCAACTAGTGGATTGGTTACGTTACTTGAAAGAGCAACAGGGTATTGAAGTCGAATTTTTAGATATCGACCGAACAGAGCAAGCGGGCATGATCGATGTAAACCGCCTTCAGTTTAAGCGAGGTTAAGGTGAAGCGAGCAGTACTTTACGTTGTTATCTTTATCGTCTTTTTTTCAGTCAGTCTTTTAATGGGATTACCAGTCTCTTGGGTGTTACAACAAGCACCAACAGTGAGAGGCCTGGACATTCAAGGAGCCAACGGTTCGGTATGGCAAGGTCAAGCTTCTAGTATTCGTTGGCAGCGCCAGAACCTTGGAGAAGTTAATTGGGATTTCCAATGGTCGAGTCTACTGACAGGTAAAGCTGAGTTTGCTGTGCGCTTTGGTCGTGGTAGTGAAATGGACGTTCGTGGGCGCGGTTTTGTCGGCTATAGCTTAAGTGATGGCCCTTATGCCAAAAACTTAGTTGCCTCGATTCCGGCGGTAAAAGTTGTTGAGCAAGCGCGCCTCCCTGTGCCTGTTGGTGTTGATGGGCAGCTTGAGCTGAATATTCGTCATGCGACTTATGCTGTGCCTTGGTGTAAGAACGGTGAAGGCACTTTAGTATGGAATGCCAGTGGTATTCAAAGCCCCGTTGGCAGCTTAGATCTCGGTCCTGTGATTGCCGATATAAACTGTCAGGATAGTGTATTGACGGCAACTGGTGAGCAGAGCAGCAAACAAGTATCTGCGGCGTTTTCCGCTGAACTGATGCCTAATCAACGGTACTCAACCAAAGCGTGGTTCAAACCTGGTGCAGAGTTCCCATCCAGCATGGGGGAGCAACTGAAATGGTTGGGTAAGCCGAATGCTCAAGGTCAATATGAGTTTAATTACCAAGGGCGCTTCTAACCTATCGTGACAAAATCCAATATCTTAGAAGAGCTGCTAGTGCGCAGCTCTTTTTGCTTTTGGATCATCGTAAGCTAAAACCTCTATTCGCTGTACATTCGATCTTGATTGGGAATGAGTGAAAGTTTAAAGCCTTGATTTTTAATTGATTTTTAATTAATTTTTTCTTTCGTTCAGCTTTGCAAGCAGTTGGAACATAGTAGGCCAAATGCTCCAAGTGCTGTACAGAAGGTCAAAAAGAAAAGGCCACGAAGATATTCGTGGCCTTTCTATTGCTAGAACTTTGTGCTCTAAATTTTACCGATAAGGCGCTTAATCTTTGCGTTGTAAAATCTCATTCCAAGGTAAATCCGCATCACCAAGAACAATAAAGTTCGGGTTTTCTAGTGTTTCCCGCTCGTTATATGACAGCGGTTCTAATTGCGTGCTGAGAATACGTCCGCCAGCTTCTTCAACAATGCATTGTGTCGCAGCGGTGTCCCACTCACCTGTTGGACCTAGTCGGAGATAGCAATCTACCGCCCCTTCCGCGACGAGGCATGCTTTCAATGCTGCAGAACCGAGCGGTATTAAGTCGTAATTCCAGGCGCTGCTCATACGGTTAGTAATACGATTGATGTCTTGGCGACGACTAATAGCAATTGCGATGCTTTGCTCTGGCTGTTCGTGTTTGTGTGTATGGATTTTGACGCTGTCCGACATGTCGGGAATTTTCCAGGCGCCTTTGCCATTATAAGCGTAGTAAGTCACGCCAGATACAGGGCCGTAAACGACGCCCATGGTTGGTCGATTGTTGTCGACCAACGCAATAATAGTGGCAAAGTCACCACTGCGAGCGATGAATTCTTGAGTACCATCAAGAGGGTCGACTAACCAATAACGTTCCCACTGAGCGCGTTGCTCTAAGCTTATGTCTGCGTCTTCTTCTGACAACACGGGAATGTCAGGCGTCAGATCACTCAAGCGTTCAGTGATGAACTTGTGAGCTGCAATATCTGCACTTGTTACGGGAGTTTCGTCACTTTTGGTGTAGGCCTCGTATTGCTTCTTTTCATATATTTCGAGGATCATTTGCCCAGCACTGCGGGCAATCTCGATGACTTGAGGAAGTAGGTGAGATAGATCTTTTGTCATTGGCATAAGTGATAGTCCTTACTCACAGTGTTATTCGGTTCTAATGACCGTTATTGGTTATGCTTGTGAGTGGTGTTTGGTAAGTGTTTCAGTGCCAACATTAGCGCTGTGATGCTTCGTGCTTCACAGAAATCCATGTGAGTTAATAACTCTTCGGCTTGCGCAAGTGGCCAACGCACAATTTCCAGTGGTTCAGGCTCATCGCCTTCTTGCTTCTCTGGATAAAGCGCCTGTCCTAAAAATAGAGTCATTTTGCTCGAAAAGTAAGATGGCGCGAGGATAACTTGTTTCAACGGGGTTAACTGATTACAGCCAAAGCCGATTTCTTCTTTTAACTCACGATCCGCAGCTTGATGTGGTGTTTCTCCTGGGTCAATCAGCCCTTTTGGGAAACCTAACTCGTAACGTTCAGTTCCAGCGGCGTATTCACGCACCAGTAATAAATCGCCTTGTTCTGTTACAGGAACCACCATTACAGCATCTCGTCCACTTGGCTTCATACGCTCATAAGTACGATGCTCACCATTGGAAAAACGAAGGTCGAGCGCTTCCACAGCAAACAGTTTGGATTTTGCAACCGTCTGGCATGAGAGTATCTCTGGTGGGGTTCGTTTCGGCATGACGCTGGCTCCTTGGTGTCGTTGGCGTTTACGAGATGCGTAAGATTCTTAATATATGAGAACTCCGCCTGAGTTTCTAGCGGATTTTACGAGTCGAGCTAAGCATCTCAGCATCACCTCAGTATCGATACAAAAATGGGAGACCGAAGCCTCCCATTTTCTGACAGTGTTTACTCTTAGTAGTAAGAGTGATCACCACGGTCATGTTCTGTAGCATCACGAACTGCGGTTAGTTCACCAATGAACTGGTTTAGCAGCTCTTTCTCGATGCCTTCTTTTAGTGTTACGTCAACCATAGAACAGCCATTACAACCGCCACCAAATGCAACAATTGCAACACCGTCTTCAGTGATCTCAACCAAGTTTACGTGACCACCGTGGCCAGCAAGCTGTGGGTTGACTTGGGTTTGGATAACGTACTCAACGCGCTCAACCAGTGGTGCGTCGTCCGCAACTTTACGCATTTTAGCGTTAGGTGCTTTTAGCGTTAGCTGAGAGCCCATTTTATCGGTAACAAAATCGATTTCAGCGTCTTCAAGGAATGGCAGGCTCAGCTCATCCACGTAAGCTGAAAAACCGCTGTAAGAGAGTTCAGTGTCGGTCGATTCTACTGCTTCTGGTGGGCAGTAAGACACGCCACACTCAGCGTTTTGTGTACCTGGGTTCACAACGAAAATACGAATGTTAGTGCCTTCAGGTTGTTGACCTAAAAGGTTAGCGAAATGCGTTTGCGCAGTTTCTGTAATAGTAATATTTGACACGACGAATACCCGAGTAAATTTGTAGGTTACTGCTGCTATTCTACTCTTGTTGACGTATGGGTCTAGTCTTTTTGATGCTAAGGCATGGCGAAGCGATCTAGAGAGAACGAGGAGCAGGTGTTCTGCAGATGCAGTAAATATCGATGCTTTCTACGCCAACTTCAAGTAGTAAATGACATAATTGTCGGACGGTACTGCCTGTGGTGACTACATCATCGACGATGGCAACATGGGAAGAGTGAGGGCGCTTATTGAGAATAAACGCGCCTTTTAAGTTTTGTTCACGGCTTGTTTTGGTATTACCACGCTGTGATTGGGCGAGCCTTACTCGACGAAAGACCTTCGCATCAAAATTAGTCTGCAATTGCTTGGCGAGGTGTCGGGCTAAAACATCACTTTGATTAAAACCCCGGCGCAGGTAACGCTGCCAGTGCAATGGCACACTGGTAATGATTGGAGCTGGCGTGGTGATGCGCTGTGCCAGTTGCTCGGTTAATGCTTTTACATGCCAAGACTCTCCGTGATCTTTAAAGCGTTGTACTTCCCGTGAAAGGGGAAAGTCGTAATCGCCTAACGTGTATAGCCTTTGCCATGGCGGTGGCTTTGAAAGACATTCACCACAAATACTATCCGTACTCATTTCTTCTTTCTGTAATGATAAACCGCAGCGTTGACATCGTTTTACCGGAGTTAGGTATTTTAAACAGTGCTCGCACCAGCGCAGAGTATTTGTGTGGCTTGGTGTTTGAATAGGGAACCGACACAGGCCGCATTGACTGCTCAATACGCGGTGCATGATGTTTTGCCAGTGATGAGATAACATAGCGTTTATTCATGGTGATATTTTACTCAGCCTAACGCTTGGCTGAAGCCGTAGGGAATAAAATAAGTGGGAGAGATTGAGAGCATGAGCACGAAATTACACTGGCAGTCATTTGGTCAAGGACCAGATTTGGTGTTACTTCATGGTTGGGGCATGAATGGTGCGGTATGGCAGCAGACAGTCGAGTCTCTTCAACCTTATTTCCGAGTTCATGTGGTTGACCTTCCGGGGTACGGACATAGCGCCGAATCTCATGCTGAAGATTTAGACCATATTGCTAACTTGGTGGTGCAAGGTGCGCCAGAGAAAGCGATTTGGCTTGGTTGGTCCCTCGGAGGTTTAGTGGCGACGCATGTGGCATTAAATATGCCCGAGCGCGTGGCTAAGTTGATTACGGTTGCCAGCTCACCTAAATTTGCCGCAGAAAAACCGTGGCGCGGCATTCAACCGAATGTACTGAGTGCGTTTACCTCTCAGTTGCTAGAAGATTTCTCACTGACCATTGAGCGCTTTATGGCGTTGCAAGCGATGGGCAGCCCATCAGCGCGTAAAGACGTTAAACAGCTCAAGCAAGCGGTACTATCGCGCCCTCAGCCAAACCCTGAATCGCTGTTGGTTGGGCTAAACATCCTTGCTGATGTGGATCTGCGCGATGCGTTGACGTCTCTTTCTGTTCCAATGTTGCGTCTTTATGGCCGTTTAGATGGGTTGGTGCCAATTAAAGTAGCTAACGATTTAAGTGAACAGTTGCCTCATACCCAGCAGTTTGTTTTTAATCAGTCCTCTCATGCGCCTTTTATCACCGAACATGACGAATTTTGTGTTCAAATCCGAGAGTTTGCTCACGATTGAGCAAGTACGAGCGGAAATACCTCAAGTTGTTTAAAAAGTGGTCGATATAAAGACTGGTGAGGTTTTATTAGCCAATAAAGCTAAGCCATATTGACGAGTTGGGCGACTCTGAGGAGGGTTCGCAATGATTGTGTCACCGACCAACGTAAGTGTGCCACTGATCGCCCCATCCGTGAATGTGCAGACGGAACAAGCAGCTCGCGACAATAAAGTCCGAGAGCCTGTAACGCCAACGGTCGCATTGGCCAAAACCAATGCAGAGCGAAAAGTAAAAGGTGACGACAAGCGCCGACGTCAGTCTTCTTGGGATCCTTCAGAGCATCCTGATTATGATATGGAAACGGAAGTCGACACGCGTTATCAAGAAGAGCCGGAAGATACACTAGAACGGCTTTTTAGTTTGCTTGCGCTCAAATCGTATAGTGAAGACCAGGGGAAAGGCTACGCGATCCGCTTTCGCTTACCAAAGCGCATTTTGGATGCTGCGATCAATGAAGGATTAATGGAAAAGCGCAGGAAGGTGATCAAGTTTCATTATGGTCATGCAGTCGCTCCCCATACCCCGTCAGAAGTGATAGCAGTATTATGACGACTCAATATCCTACTCAAACAAAAACGCTCCAAGCAGGTTGACTGATTGGAGCGTTTTCTTTTTAGTTATGAAAGCTCGTTAGCGGTGAAGCCTAGGTAAGATTACTTTTTCGCTTTAGCAAACGCTGCAGCAAATGCACCGCCCATCGCGCTGTTCGATGACGAATCATCACGGCGAGGCTGACGACGCTGCGGTTGGTCATTACGACGCGGCGCTGCTGATGAGCGTTGGCTACGGTTGTCTTGACCCGGTTCGTCGTTCATACGCATCGATAGACCAATACGTTTACGCTGCACGTCAACTTCCATCACTTTCACTTTGACGATGTCGCCCGCTTTCACCACTTCACGTGGGTCAGACACATAACGATCTGTCAGTGCAGAGATGTGTACGAGACCATCTTGGTGAACGCCGATATCAACGAAGGCACCGAAGTTGGCTACGTTCGATACCACACCTTCTAGAATCATGCCCGGTTCCAAGTCAGATACCGAGTTTACACCTTCTGCAAACGTCGCCGTTTTGAATTCTGGACGTGGGTCACGACCCGGCTTGTCTAACTCTTTGATGATGTCTGTAATGGTTGGAACGCCGAAGTTATCGTCGGTGTAATCGACCGCATGCAGACCTTTAAGGAAGCTTGAATCACCAATCAGTGCTTTGATATCTTTGTTGTTCTTCTCAGAAATCGCTTTGACCACTGGGTACGCTTCTGGGTGAACCGCAGACGCATCAAGTGGGTTCTTACCATCCATAATACGCAGGAAGCCCGCACACTGCTCGAACGCCTTAGGACCTAAACGAGGTACTTTCTTCAAGGTTGTACGTGCTTCGAAGCGGCCGTTCTCATCGCGGAAGTCGACAATGTTCTGCGCGATGGTGCTTGATAAGCCTGCTACGCGCGTCAGTAGCGCCGCAGAAGCAGTGTTCACATCAACACCAACCGCGTTTACACAGTCTTCCACAATCGCATCTAGGCGTTTTGCCAACATAGATTGGCTTACATCGTGCTGGTATTGACCCACACCAATAGATTTCGGATCAATTTTCACGAGTTCAGCCAATGGATCTTGCAAACGACGTGCAATCGACACTGCACCACGCAGTGATACGTCCATATTCGGGAACTCTTTTGCTGCAAGCTCAGACGCTGAGTAAACCGAAGCCCCCGCTTCACTTACTATGATCTTCTGAACTTTCAGGTTGCCACGTTTGATGACGTCTGCGACAAAGCTGTCGGTTTCACGTGAAGCCGTACCGTTACCAATCGCAATCAAATCCACGTTGTACTTACGCACCAACTGCTCAACGATTTGTGCTGACTTGTCGTATTGTTTTTGTGGTGGGTGAGGGTAGATGGTTTCGGTTGCAAGCACTTTACCTGTTGAGTCGACAACCGCGATTTTTGAACCTGTACGCAGACCCGGATCGAGACCAAGTGTTGCACGAGGGCCAGCCGGTGCTGCCATCAACAAGTCTTTTAGGTTAGTGGCGAATACTTCAATCGCTTCGATTTCAGCGCGCTCTTTCATTGCGCCCATTAGCTCGGTTTCCATGTGCATCGATACTTTGATGCGCCATGCCCAGCTGATCACTTGCTTACGCCAGGTATCCGCAGGTGCGCTGCTTAGCGTTACGCCATAATGGTCGGCGATAATCGTTTCGCAGTAAGACTGACGAGCGCCTTCTTCCTGTTCTGGATCAGCGTTCATCGCCAATGTCAGGAAGCCTTCGTTACGGCCACGCAACATCGCCAGTGCTCGGTGCGATGGCACTTTGCTTAGGGGCTCGTTGTGGTTGAAGTAATCTTTAAACTTCTCGCCTTCTTGCTCTTTGCCTTCAACGACTCGTGAGACCAGTTCCGCATTGCGATTTAAGTGGTTGCGAATTTTTTCCAGTAAGTTTGCGTCTTCTGCGATGCGCTCCATGATGATCGCGCGAGCGCCATCCAATGCAGCTTTGGTGTCTGCGATGCCTTTGTCTGCATCAAGGTATTTGCTTGCTTCGCTTTCTGGCTCGGTTTGTGGGTGATTCCAAAGCTGATCTGCGAGCGGCTCAAGACCAGCCTCAATCGCGATCTGACCTTTCGTACGACGCTTGGGTTTGTAAGGTAGGTATAAGTCTTCAAGACGAGTTTTGCTGTCTGCCTGCGCGATCTCTTGTTCTAGCTCTGGCGTCAGTTTGCCTTGCTCTTGGATTGATTTGAGGATGGTTTGACGGCGATCATCCATTTCACGAAGGTAAGACAGACGGCTGTCCAAAGTACGAAGCTGGGTATCATCAAGGCCCCCCGTCACCTCTTTGCGGTAACGTGCAATAAAAGGGACAGTGTTGCCATCATCAATTAGGGTGACAGCGGCGTTGACTTGCTCTGGGCGAACATTCAGTTCTTGAGCAATCATGCGACAGATAGCTTGGCTCATCCGTGTTTTCTCTTTTAATTCGGTTTTGGTTGTATAGAACATTGGGGTCGTTCGAAGAATTTGCAATGTTTTAAATTAACGAGGCAAAAATTTACCGGGCGCTGGTGGACATCAGTCAGATTTATGTCAAAACTGTAATTAAATTGAGAACTTATATCCGCAGTTATCGACTAACCTAATTCCACGGTTGTTGATATCACTAAATGTACCTCGGCTTATACGGATAATCATGATGAAAAAAATGTCTTTGGCGTTAGCGCTTACGAGTGCCTTACTTGTCGCCCCGCTTAGTTGGGCGCAGTCTATCTCAGGAACCACACAAGCTCCCGTTTATCAGCTCGATAACAAATTGGTACTAGGGCGTGTGGAGAGCGTCTACTACAGTGACATTCCGGAACTAAAAGCGGTGCCATTTATTGGCAAGATTGATACTGGTGCAGATACGACATCGATGCATGCGGAGAATATCCATGTCAGTAGCTCACACCCAGATTACCAAGATTTGAAAGATAACGAGTTACTTTGGGCGATTGTCGATGACTTAGGTGGTACGAAGGCAAAGTGGGACGCCGACAGCTTTAAGCCATATCAAGTAAAGGTTAGCTTTACGGTTCCTCACCCTTATACAGGGAAGGAAATACAGATTACCGATGATCTGGAAAGAGTGAGCGCGATTCGCAGTCGAACAAGCAAAAAGCCCATCCTACGCCCGACAATAAAAATGCCGATGACAATCGCTGGTCACACCGTTGATACGGAAGTGAACCTGACCAAGCGTACGCAATTCTCTTCTCCTATCTTGATTGGTAAAACCTATCTCGATGATAACGCATGGGTCTTCGCTGGTTACGATTACCTTCAAGAACAGCCACGCGCAAAAATGATTGGCAAAAAAGAGACGGTTGAAGTCGAAGGTGTGCCATATAAGATCAGCATCTCAACTTCTAGCCGTTATACCAACGTCCATGCACTGGACATCAAGGTAGACAAAAAGCATAACGAAGTCTCTTTTATGTTAGAGGGCGAGAATGGCAAGCGTCATCCAATGACATTACCCTTGGTACGAATGCTGAAAACGACCAAAAGCGAGCGCCCTTTAGTCTATTTACCCGTCAAAGTCGGCGAAAATGAAACTCAACGTTGGTTGGTGTATCTGCGTGATCGCAGTAAGTTCAGTTCGCAAATTCGCTTAGGTCGGGACGTCGCGAGTCAGCACTTTGTTATTGATACGGACAGAGAAAATCTACTGGGTGGCGTAGAAAAAACGTTCAAAAGCGCACTCAAATCAAAACCTCTTGTCGTTTCACCAGAAGAACAGGTCACCATTGATGGTTATACCGTCCCTGCTTACCCCACTTTTACTGTGAAAACGCCATTACTGCGTGTAAATGGGTTTGAAGTAACAGAAAAAGGTAAGGATGAATCCGTCACGTTTTATTTAATGAACGATGAGGGGAAAGAAGAAAAAATCACCAAACCAGTGTTGAAAAAGCTCAAGGTTGGCAGCGCGGTTCGCCCTGTTGTCGAAGGAGACTTTCTTCTCGGTAGAAAAGACACATCAATGAAGTTTGCGCTCGATGTGCTTGATGAGGGTGACACTCAACCTTTTTTCGTCTTTGGTCATGACATAGCCAAGGGTGGTGTGTTGCTGAACACTCGCGCAGACCATCTACTAGATGCAAGGCCACTTTTCAAAGCTGGCCATATCGAAGTAGCTGAAGTTGAGGGGATGTCTTTCCCTGTGAAGTTAGACACGGGTGCAGATGTAAGCTCAATCAATGCTAAGAACATCAAGCAGTTTAAGAAAGACGGCAAAGACATGGTGAGCTTTACCTATGAGAACGATCTTGGCATGAAACAGGCGTTTACCAAGCCTGTTGTTGATGTCATGCGTATTAAAGCGAAGAAAGGCGAGAAAGCGAACGTACGCCCTGTGGTTGAAATGCATGTTAAGCTTGGTGAATTAGAGAAGAAGATCCGAGTCAACTTACAGGACCGAGGTCGCTTCCATTACAGCATGATTTTAGGTAAAAACTTCCTAAAACATGGCGCGGTTGTTTCGAGTGATACGAATTACATCGTGACGCAAAAACCGGATTACGAAAAGTAACACTCTGGCCGCCTTATCACCTTGATACCCAAAGCCTGAACAACATTGGATCTTTGGGTATATCATCTCCTTAATGCTGCCAAAGAGCAGCATTTTTTAGTTGAGATAGGAGTTAATTTGAAAACTAAGCTGATTACACGAGAAGGTTACAACAAACTCAAACAAGAGCATGATTACCTTTGGAATGAAAAGCGCCCGGAAATCACCAAGATCGTCACTTGGGCTGCGAGCCTGGGCGATCGCTCAGAAAATGCGGATTACACCTTCAATAAACGTTTACTCCGTCAGATCGACCGTCGTGTCCGCTTCCTTCGTAAATTCCTGCCAGAAGTCACGATCGTTGACTATTCTCCGCAACAAGAAGGCAAAGTCTTTTTTGGTGCATGGGTGGAAGTAGAAAATGAGGCAGGAGAAGTGAAAAAGTTTCGTATAGTCGGGCCTGAAGAGATTTATGGCGATGCGAAAGACTACATCTCTATCGATTCACCTATGGCGCGAGCGATGTTGAAAAAACAAGTGGATGAAGAGTTCACGGTACGCACCCCAGAAGGTGAAAAAGAGTGGTTCATCAACTCAATTGAATACACTCAACCGGCCTCGGAAGACTGAGGCTTTATCACTGATTCAAGTCTCATGAAGTTCACTAGAAGTGACTTGGGTCTCAACGTCAGAATATTTGGTATAAAGGCATGGTGCCTTTCTCGGAGAAGTAAAATGAACAAAGCAGTCATGTGTAGTGCTGCACTAACAATAGGATTCTCACTTTCAGTTTTTGCTCAAGATGAAGTGAAAGGCTGTGACGCTAAAGAGTTAGCGGTAGAGCAGCAGCTTGAGTATGCAAAAGCGCAAGGTAATGAGCATCGCATTAAAGGCTTGGAGCAAGCACTTTCCGCTATCCAGAATGAATGCTCGGAAGGTGAGCTGCGCCAAGAGCTGCAAGCAGAAGTGGAAGAAAAGACTAAAGAAGTTGAGGAGCGAGAGGAAGAATTAGTCGAAGCTCAGCATTCAGGTAAAGCAGACAAAATTGAGAAAAAACGTCACAAGCTGGCTGAGGCACAGCAAGAGCTGCTTGAGGCCAAACGTGAACTGGAATGGAATTATGGTCAATAGTAGGTGCTGAAAATACCTGCTAGAGAGAGAATAAAGCGCTTAAGATAAAAAGAGTAACAATTTGCTTGAGCACGTTAGGAAAAACAGTGATACATTTTCGACAATAGACGCTTCTGAAAGGATGTTTCAATGCAAGAAAATCATAAAATTTTAGTGGTTGATGACGATGCTCGTTTACGTGCTCTATTGGAGCGTTACCTTTCTGAGCAAGGTTTTCAGGTACGAAGTGTCGCCAATGGCGAACAGATGGATCGCCTACTAACGCGCGAAAACTTTCACTTAATGGTGCTGGACCTAATGTTGCCAGGTGAAGACGGTTTGTCAATTTGTCGTCGTCTACGCCACGCGAACAATATGTTGCCAATCTTAATGCTCACCGCGAAAGGTGATGAAGTGGACCGCATCGTAGGTCTTGAGGTAGGGGCGGATGATTATTTGCCAAAACCGTTTAACCCACGCGAATTGTTGGCTCGCATCAAGGCAGTATTACGCCGCCAAACTGTAGAGTTGCCGGGTGCACCAAGCACGGAAGAAAAAGTGGTGGAGTTCGGGGAGTTCCGACTCAATCTAGGCACTCGCGAGATGTTCCGCGGTGACGAGGCAATGCCACTCACCTCTGGAGAGTTTGCTGTCCTAAAGGCGCTCGTGATGAATGCGCGTGAGCCAATGTCACGAGATAAATTGATGAACATGGCGCGTGGCCGTGAATATTCTGCAATGGAACGCTCTATTGACGTACAAATCTCACGTTTACGTCGCATGTTAGAAGACGATCCGAGCAAGCCGCGCTACATTCAAACCGTATGGGGCCTAGGTTATGTTTTCGTCCCAGACGGCAAAGAGGTGTAACCTCTTCACGCCATAGCCAGCACTTGGCTATAGCAACTTCAGCCTTCATTACCTTCCCTTTGAAGGCTGAAATTTCGCGATTAGGACCACTAGGAACGTTCCATGCGCATCCGAAGTTCACTGACACAATCTATTCTGCTGTTCATCTCTTTGCTTCTCGCGAGCCAAGTTTTCTCTTACTACGCCGTTTTTAACTACGCGTTGATGCCGAGTTTGCAGCAGTTCAATAAAATTCTCGCCCATGAGCTCAATTTGGTGCTTGATGATGAAGGACCTTTAAAGTCTGATGCACCGTTAAGGCGTCAATTATTAGAAAGATTAGGGGTGACGGTTCACAGCCTTGACAGCGATAAGGCGATTGAATTTCATCACGCAATGTCGATTGATTTGATGTCTGAAGAAATGAGCCAAGAGCTGGGTTCGCCTACAGAAGTACGCTTATTGCTTGGCGATGAAAGTTACATTTTGTGGATGCACATCGAAAAGTTGCCGAACTCCATCATTCGTATTCCGTTATCTGAGCTGCAAGAAGAAGATTTTGCACCGCTGTTTCGTAACAGTTTGATTATGGCGCTGCTGATCATTGCTGGTGGTTGGTTGTTTATTCGTTTACAAAACCGCCCACTTTTGGCTTTAGAGAGAGCCGCGAAAGACGTCGGTCGAGGCGAAATCCCGCCACCGTTGGCAGAAAAAGGCGCATCGGAAATTCGCTCTGTAACTCGAGCCTTTAATCAAATGTCGAAAGGTATTCAAGAGCTAGAAGAAGACCGAGCCTTATTAATGGCGGGGATTAGCCATGACTTACGAACGCCTCTGACGCGTATTCGCCTAGCGACAGAAATGATGTCTCCTGAGGACAGCTATCTTGCGGAGGGGATCATTAGCGATACGGAAGAATGTAATGAGATCATCAGTCAGTTTATGGATTATCTCAAACCGGTGAACCAAGAATCGTTTGAAGCGGTTGATATCAGTACGATTGCCAGTGACGTCGCCAGTTCTGAAGGTGGTTATGAGGTTGAAATTGAAACAGATCTTAATCTTAACTTGCCGCCAGCCAAAGGAAGTGCGATTGCGATTAAGCGGGCGATCAGTAACTTAGTTGTGAATGCGCTACGTTATGGCAATGGCTGGGTCAAAATCAGCACTGGTGTGACAGCAGATAAGCAGCTAGTGTGGATTTCAGTAGAGGACAACGGACCGGGTATCGAGCATTCTCAAATCGCGAGGTTATTTGAACCCTTTACGCGTGGTGACACCGCTCGCGGTAGTGAAGGCACTGGGCTAGGGTTGGCGATTGTGAAGCGTATAATCAGCCAACATTCAGGCTCTGTGGTGATGCGTAATCGCAGTGAAGGCGGTTTAATCGCTCAAATCAGCTTTCCTACCAAGTAAGTCGATGGCCCGCACCCTTTAAAACAAAAAGCCCAACCTAATTAGGTTGGGCTTTTCTTATTCTCAATAATCTTAAGACTCTTTCACTTCCTGAGGAAGTTCATCTTCGTCTTCCAGTTTCTCTGGCAGAAGTAGATTTAAAATGATCGCTGTGATGCCACCTGCTGCAACACCAGTTGAGAAAATACTCTTAATAAATTCTGGCATAAATTGCAGGATCTCTGGTTTTTGTGCGATACCAAGTCCCATTGAGAAGGATAAGGCCATGATCAGAATTGCGCGGCGATCGAGCTCAACACGAGAGATAATACGCACACCAGCGGCAGCAATCGTACCAAACATGACAATCGTTGCGCCGCCAAGTACTGGCTCAGGAATCAGCTGAACAAAGCTAGCGACACCTGGGAACAAGCCAAGAATCACTAACATGCCAGAAATAAAGTAACCCACGTAGCGGCTCGCGACTCCTGTTAGCATGATGATGCCGTTATTCTGGCTAAACGTTGAGTTCGGGAAGCTGTTGAAAACGGCTGCGATTGCGGAGTTTAAGCCGTCTGCTAACACACCGCCCTTAATGCGTTCCATGTACACTGGGCCTTTTACTGGCTCACCAGACACTTCAGATGTTGCGGTAATATCACCGATGGCCTCTAGTGCGGTAATAAAGAAAATCAGTACCAGCGGAATGAACAGAGACCAGTCAAACGATAAGCCATATTGCATTGGTACGGGCAGTGCTACGATCTCAGTTGCGCCTAGCTGAGAAGTATCTACCATCCCCATAAAATACGCCATGATGTAACCCACTAGCATCGCAATCACGATTGAAGCCACACGGATGTATGGGTTTTTCGAGCGGTTTAAAATCACAATTAATCCAAGTACCGTCCCAGCCAGAGCAAGTTTGTCTAAGCTGCCGAAGGTTCCTTCATTTAATGCTGCGTAGCCACCGCCCATTGATACTAAGCCGACTTGAATCAGTGTGAGACCGATAAGAGTGACGACGATGCCTGAAACGAGCGGAGTGATGATTCGGCGGGCATGCTCCAATACGCGAGATAGGAAAATTTCTGCAAATGATGCGACTAAAATCGTACCAAAAATGGCAGCCATCATGGTGCTGATGTCTGCTCCACCGGCTTTCAGCGATAGGCCTGCTCCAATAATAGGACCTAAAAAGTTAAAGCTGGTGCCTTGAACAGAGAGCAAACCAGAGCCAATTGGGCCAACGGTGCGAATTTGAATAAACGAAGACACGCCTGACGCAAATAAAGACATGCTGATGATGGTGTTCGTTTGGTCTGCAGGTACACCCAAAGACTGACAGATGATCAGTGACGGAGTGATAACCGCGACGAACATCGCCAATAAGTGCTGAAGTGCGGCAAAAATGGTTTGAGGCAAAGGTGGTCGATCGTTGAGTTGATAGACCAGTTCCGAAGATCGGTTTGAAGTTGTCATTGTTTGTCTCGCTAGTCGCAATATTTCCCTAGTTCTCGCTGAATGGGAGAGCAGGGTGGAGTTGACGTCGTTACCTGTGATTGCTGTTAATCAGAGTCAACTCAGGTTGGTGGAGTGTGATCTAACACACTTAAAAATTTGTGCGCGATTATAGAGAGATTTACTCAAAAAGCAAACGTTTGCTTTGTTTTTGGCGTATTAAAAAACGAGCCATTTGGCTCGCTTTCAATCATTACGCTTTGGAGTAAATATCCCGCTCACCCAACCAGCGATCGATAATTGCTGTTGCGTTAGTCGGGTAATTGTCATGAATATGACGCGCAATACGCTGAACTTCGGGAATCAGGCGTTGATCTCGAACTAAGTCTGCGATTTTGAAATCAGCAAGACCTGTCTGCTTTGTACCCAATAGTTCTCCAGGGCCACGAATTTCTAGGTCTTTCTGCGCAATGACGAAGCCATCGTTACTTTCACGTAGTACTCCGAGACGTTTTTGCGCGGTTTTTGACAGCGGAGAGTGGTACAGCAGCACACAATGGCTAGCAACGGAACCTCGGCCCACGCGACCTCTTAACTGGTGTAATTGTGCCAAACCAAGACGTTCAGGGTTTTCTATGATCATCAAGCTAGAGTTTGGCACATCCACACCAACTTCAATCACTGTCGTTGCGACCAGCAAATGCAGTTTATTGTCTTTGAAATCTTGCATCACCGCTTGTTTCTCTGCCGGCTTCATTCGTCCGTGTACTAGACCAATTTTTACGTCCGGTAGCTTACGTTGAAGCTCTTCTGCGGTATCTGCCGCGGCTTGCGCTTCTAATACTTCCGACTCATCAATCAGGGTACACACCCAATATGCCTGCTTGCCTTCGTTTAAGCAGGCATTTCGGACACGTTCGACGATATCATTGCGTTTGGTGTCTGGAATCGCGACAGTCTGGATTGGTGTTCGACCTGGCGGTAACTCGTCAATCACCGACGTTTCTAAGTCAGCATAAGCAGTCATGGCTAACGTTCGCGGAATCGGCGTTGCTGTCATGATGAGCTGATGTGGATAAGCGCCTTGTTTTGCACCTTTTTCACGCAATTCTAATCGCTGATGGACACCGAAGCGGTGCTGTTCATCAATGATGACCAAAGCAAGGTGATGAAATTCAACGTGCTCTTGGAATAGCGCGTGAGTACCCACTACCATTTGCGCTTCACCACTGGCAATACGAGCCAGCTCGGCTTCCTTTGCCTTACCTTTGAGTTTGCCCGCTAACCAACCGACTTGAATGCCCATTCTCTCAAACCAGTTTGCGAAGTTGATAGCGTGTTGCTCGGCCAATAGTTCGGTTGGCGCCATGAGTGCCACCTGATGGCCATGCTCAATGGCTCTAACAGCGGCCAAGGCGGCAACCAATGTTTTCCCCGAACCAACATCGCCTTGCACTAATCGCATCATTGGGTGCGGTTTTTCTAGATCGGCTTCAATCTCTTGTACGACTCGGGTTTGAGCGTTTGTAGGAGAGAAAGGCAGTTGGGCTAAAAGCTGCGTTTTTAGTTTATTACAAGGACCGAGAGGTAGCGCTGAATCCTTCTGACCTTTGCTACGCACCGCCAGCATCGATAAGTTTTGTGCGAGCAATTCTTCCATGATCAAGCGGATTTGGGCAGGATGTTTGCCTTCGTCAAACTCATCTAAATTAATGGTTGGTGGTGGGCGATGAATGGTGTGCAGTGCTTGCGACATCGTGATTTGATGGTCATACAACCCCGCTGGAAGTAATTCCTGCACTGCGGTTTTATCAAGCAGGGCTAAAGCTTGTTCGGTAAGGTTGCGCAATGTGATTTGACGCAATCCATCGGTGGTGGGATAAACAGGGGTTAAGCTCTGTTCTACATCGGGCTTTTGCTCGCTGACGTAAAACTTGTAGTCAGGATGAACAATTTCCAAACCCATGCCACCGCGCTTAATTTCACCGTAAGCATGTACTAACTTACCTTGCGTGAAATTGTTCTTCATGGCTGCGGTAAAGTTGAAAAAGCGCAGCGTGATAGTGCCATTACCGTCGCTGATTTTTACCGTTAGCATTTTGCGCTTACCGAAGATGGTGTCGACTGCCATGACCTTACCTTGCACGGCCGCCCAAAGGCCAGCATGCAGTTTGGCAATAGGGTAAATACGAGTACGATCTTCGTAGCGTAACGGAAGGTGAAACAGCAAATCTTGAACGCTATGTAAGCCAACTTTGGCGAGTTTTTCTGCGACTTTCGCGCCAACTCCAGAAAGGGAGGTTAATGGGACGCCAGATAACATTTGGGCGGACATAGAGGGCTCAAGAAAATGGTTAACATAGCAGTATGTTAACCATGGAGCTGTGTTTTTGTACAGGAAAAAATAGTCATGCTTTAGTTAGTGTCATGATTTGACTGATAACCTATCATTCCGAGGAGCTTTAGCGACATCAGGATTCTATTTTCAACAAGTATGTCGCTGAAGTTAACACTATCAGCATCTGTATATTTGAGAATTAGATCCTGAACCACGCTCCTTCGCCGCCGTTCAGGATGACGAAAGTCTGTTACTTGCTTTGCATCTCTTGCCACCACGCGTCATCGGCGATGATTTGACCTTCTTCATCGAGTGGTGGGTAAACGAGCCCTTTTCGTTTCGCGACCTTTGCCAGCACTGGGTGACCACGTTCAAAGAGAATACGGTTGATTGTCTCTTTAGGCAGAGCGCTTTCTTCTCGGTCGTACATGCCTGCGGCTTCACGTTGACGTTGCGCTTCATACAAAATTACGGCACTGGCAACCGATACGTTTAGTGACTGCACCATGCCCACCATTGGGATAATAATGTCTTGATCGGCAAGCTGTTTGGCTTGCTCCGAAGCGCCAACTTTTTCACTGCCTAAAATGATTGCCGTTGGTCTGGTGTAGTCGATCTCGCGAAAATCGACGGCGGTGTCCGAAAGATTGGTCACCAAAACCTGCATACCTTGCGCTTTGAGTTCGGTAATCGCAGTTTCAATCGAATCGTGAGTATCCACTTCAACCCAGTTACGCGCGCCAGCTGAGGTATGGCTCAGCGTACGCATTTTGTCTGGCCAAATTGCGTGAACTTTGTGTAAGCCTGTCGCGTCAGCGGTGCGGATCACAGCAGAGACGTTGTTTGGCTTATGTACTTCTTCGAGACAAAGTGTCAGATCAGTTTGGCGAGTTTTTAGGACTTGGTGAATACGGTTGTAACGTTCTAGGTTCATATTTATTGAGGTATAAAAAATCGCCACCTAACAGAGTAGGTGGCGATAGAGGTTAGTTCTTTCTGCGTCTGACTCGGGTTGCTTGAGGCATTGCCTTAATCTTACGCATGATACCAGCAAGGTGGACACGATCTTTCGTCGTCAACAGCACAGTCACAGTGTATAGACGACCATCACGTTCTTCCGTTGAAAGGCCATGAATGTTTGATCCTGTTTTCGAGATCACGTTGGTAAGTTCTGCAAGAGCACCTTGGTTGTTAAGCATGTCGACTTTAAGTTCAGCAATGAACTCTTTATCGTAGTCTTCAGACCAAGCGACAGCCATATAACGGTCTGGCTCTTTCTGATAACCACGAACATTCGGACATGTTTCTCGGTGAACAACCAAACCACGACCAGGCGATACGTGAGCAATAATGTGATCATCTGGGATAGGATGACAACAATTTGCAAACGTCAGCAATAAGCCTTCTGCGCCACGAATCGGAAGCTTCTTCTTCGAGTCCGTTGGGATTGAGCTTGTTGTCGTGAGCTCTTCGGTGTCACCAAGGAGCCGACGTGCGATCACAATGCTCATCAACTCACCCAATCCAATAGCAGCCAATAAATCATCAATGCTTTCTAGGCGAAGATCATTCAAGACTTCTTGGATATTTTCTGGATAAATTGAATCAATCGAGTGACGGCCAAGTGCGTGATTAAGTAGACGACGACCTAAAGTAATCGACTCTTCACGACGCATCGTTTTCAGTACTTGTCGAATCTTAGTGCGGGCACGAGAAGTCACGACATAGTTCAGCCATGCCGCATTCGGACGCGCACCAGGGGCACTGATAATTTCCACCGTCTGACCGTTTTTCAATGCCTTACTCAATGGGTAAGGGTTACGATCAACACGAGCACCAACACAAGAGTTGCCTACATCGGTATGTACGGCATAGGCAAAGTCGACAGCCGTTGCGCCTAAAGGCAATTCAACGATACGACCTTTTGGTGTGAAGACGTAAATCTCATCTGGGAAAAGATCGGATTTTACGTTTTCAATGAATTCGAATGAGTTACCCGCGCTTTGTTGTAGCTCTAACAGGCTTTGCATCCAACGCTGAGCTTTCACTTGCGCAGTGGTACCAGACTTGTCGCCTTTGTCTTTGTAAGACCAGTGTGCTGCGACACCTTTGTCCGCCATTTGATCCATATCTTCAGTACGGATCTGAACTTCAACAGGTACGCCGTGTGGGCCAACCATGGAAGTGTGTAGCGATTGATAGCCGTTCGCCTTTGGTACCGCGATGTAATCTTTCATGCGACCAGGACGTGGCTTATACAAGCTGTGTACTTGGCCTAAAACGCGATAACAAGTATCAGCGGTATCAACAACGACTCGGAACGCATAGATATCCATGATGGTGTGAAAGCGCTGTTCTTTGGTTTTCATCTTGTTATAGATAGAGAACAGGTTTTTCTCACGACCAACGACTCGAGCATTCAAGCCGAAATCTTGCAGACGGCCTTCTATTTCGCTGTGAATGCGTTGGATCATCTCTTTACGATTACCACGTGCGGCTTTAACCACTTCTTTCAGTACGCGGTAGCGGTTGGGATATAGCGCCTCAAAGCCCAACTCTTCGAGTTCGGTTTTGATATTGTGAATACCAAGACGATGAGCGAGGGGCGCGTAAATTTCTAACGTTTCACGAGCAATACGACGCTTTTTATCTGGTCGAAGCGCGCCAAGCGTACGCATGTTGTGCGTGCGGTCAGCCAGTTTGATCAGAATGACGCGGATATCTTGCACCATGGCCAGAACCATCTTACGAAAGTTCTCAGCCTGAGCCTCTTTCCTATCGCGGAATTTGAGTTTGTCCAGTTTAGATACACCATCAACCAATTCTGCGACAGTGTTGCCGAATTTCTCTTCGAGATCTTCTTTAGTTACATCACAGTCTTCAATGACGTCATGCAGCAAAGCAGCTTGGAGGGTTTCGATATCAAGGCGCATTTCGGCCAAGATACGAGCCACAGCGACAGGGTGGATGATGTATGGTTCACCGCTAGAGCGGGTTTGCCCTTCATGGGCATCTCTCGCTACCACATAAGATTGACGCAGAGCCTCAATCTGAGGCTCTGTTAGGTATTCTTGGGCAACGTCTTTGAGGCTATCGAATAGATACAAATTATAGGCCCGGGAGGTTGTTGAATTCTAAAGTCAGAATTAACGGTTGTGAGCGATGCTGCTTACTGCCGCTAGCTCTGCCGCTTCTTGCTCTTGCTGTTCTTGACGTTCACGAGCGTCTAGAACTTCTTTAGTAATTAAACCTTCTTCGATTTCGCGTAGAGCGATAACCGTTGGCTTATCGTTCTCTTCTGGCACTAGTGCATCTTTACCGCCAGTTTGCATTTGACGAGCGCGGCGAGCCGCAATCAGTACTAGGTCGAAACGGTTGCCAACTTTTTCAACAGCGTCTTGAACAGTTACGCGTGCCATGAGGACTCCAAATAGTTAACTAAAATTTTAGAATGACGAGAAAGTATACAACCTAACTACTTTATTTACTAGCAATTAGACAAGCCACCGTTTGTGGACTTTCTCAGGTAGTTTATTGTGTTTTTCGCACTGGGCAAAAAACGGGAAATTCTTTATGTTTTACAGCGTGACTTTTTTGAAGTTACTCTGCTAACAACGCGTCAAGCATACCTTTATATTTAGCAGCTTGCTTTTCTTCCTTCAATCTTTCAGCACGCAAGATAGCTTTAAAATCCATCAAAGCGGTATCAAAATCGTCGTTTACGATCACGTAGTCGTACTCGTTGTAATGAGAGATTTCCGACTTGGCTTCAGCCATACGCTTTGCGATCACTTCATCGCTATCTTGACCACGAGTGTTCAAGCGACGCTCTAACTCACCGTTTGATGGTGGCAGGATGAAGATGCTTTTGGCTTCTGGCATTTGTTCACGGATTTGGCGTGCGCCTTGCCAGTCGATATCTAGAAAAACGTCGATACCTTTATTTAGTGTTTCTTCAATCCATACACGAGATGTGCCGTAATAATTACCAAACACTTCTGCGTATTCTAGGAAGTCACCTTTAGCGATCAGGGCTTCAAACTCATCTTTCGCTACAAAATGGTAGTGGACACCATTTTCTTCACCAGGTCGCATGTTGCGCGTGGTGTGAGACACAGACACTTTCATTGCGTAGGTTGGGTTGCGTTCCAACATCGCTGAGATCAAGCTAGATTTACCTGCGCCGCTAGGTGCAGATACGATATAGAGAGTACCTTTGCCCATTGTACTGTTCCACTTTTGATTGGATTGATTGAGTGCCGAAGGAAAGTTCGACATTCTTATAACGATAGCACTGGCATTGAGAAATCAACCACCAAAGGGGTGGATATTGGTGATAATCCCGCCAGAAAAATGGAGGCGAAGAGTATCATGATCTCTATTTTGTTACCAGTTGATCTTTCTGTCTGTGATCGTCCCAGATGAAATAGTTACTTACGCCAGAGTGTTCCTAAACAGCGAAGAAGGAGCGTGGTACAGGACTTACCATCCGCGCACTCTGTTATTAAAACCATTTCTACAACCGTTTAGTGTGCTGATTTTAGGTTTAGAGTCCCGATTTGGCTTGCGTGAGTGACTCTGGTTAAAAATAGGGGTTAATAAAGATAAAACGGAAAAAAGGGGAAGCTTTCACTTCCCCAGGCGTGCGACTGACTCACACTTAATCTTCGAATTATCCTTGAGACTCTAGGAAATTTATCCAAGGGCTAACGGTTGACCTGAATTTTGGCGATTGAGCAGCGCCTTTCATCGCCTGCAAGGCCTTTTGTGGTTGCTTAAGCTCGAAATAGGCCATCCCGCGAATGTATTCAAGTTCTGCCTTTTGCTCTTTAGAGGCACTGGATGCCGCGCTTTCTACAAAACGAGTTGCTTCAGAATACTGCTTGTCTTGTATCATTAAGCGAGCAATCTGAATTTGCGTTTTAGCAGAAGGAGCGAGGTTATATGACTTTTTATAAGCGAGAATTGATTTATCTAGCTCTTTAGCTTGCTGCCAGAAACTGGCTAGGCGGTCATAGTTTTCCTTCGTCTTTTCAATGTTTCCAGCTGCCATTTCCTTTTCAAGAGTTTTGGCTGCTTTATATGGAATACCTTGATAAGCCAAGAAGTTTACAAAGCGTAAATATTCCTTCTCTCCTTCTAGTTTCCCCATTTTGTAAACCATTTCTAGGGTGGCTAGAGAGTTGCGTTCTTGACCTAGCTCCATGTAGACACCAGAAAGTTGCATCCAGTAACGCTTTTTCTGAGGGTACTTTGAAGTCAGAGTTTTGAGTACACTGGCAACGCTTTTCAGCTGGCCTAACTCGTAGTGAGATGCAACGAGAATTAAGTACCAAGACTCACTTGGGCTCTTGCTCATCGCGATGGCTTTTTTGGTTGGCGGGATTGCATTTTTGTAATCTTCCAACTGAACATAAGCGCTCGCTAACGTGATATAAGCATGAGCTTGAGGCTTCTCTTTGGTTGTTTCTGCAACCTTGAACCATTCCTTCATCGTTTTTACAGACAACGTATACTTTTCTTCAGCTAGGTAAAGCTGAGCCAAGCTGTAGCGAACTTGTTGAGCAACCGGAACGGGAAGTGCGTCGAGCTGTAATGCTTCGGCAAAGTATTTTGCTGCTTGCACATAATTGTCTTGTAGCGAATACAAAAAGCCAGTCTGCTGAAGTAAAACTGCTCGGTCGTATTTTTTCGAACTTGTGCTTTCTAAAGCGCTTGCTAGTTTTTCTTTCGCTGCTGAATATTTTTCAGTTGCGATCAACTCTTGCACTTTGTTAACGGTTCGAAATGTCCGATCTGATAACTGAGGAGCTTCTTTTGCCATCGTAGGAGCGGCCATTGCCACTCCTGCGAAGAGAATTAAAGAAGCCACTTTGCTTTTCCATAAACTTTTCATCGTGACTCCTTAATTGGTTGAGAACTCTATTTCTTGCGATAGGCGCGAGCTAACAGGTTTCCCGTCAACCAATTTTGGTTTAAATGTCCATTTAGAGACTGTTTTTCTTGCCGCTCGACCGAGGCCTAAGCGTCGTGGTTGCTCTTTAAGAACTTTGATGTCCTCTACGGCACCACGTGCGTTTACAGTAAACTCTAATAAGACGACCCCTTTTTCTATTCCTGCTTTCGCAGCCTTCCTAGGCATTTGAGGTTGGAATGTCGCTAGAGGTGTTGGACCTCCGCTACCCGCGAGTTGCGCACCTCCACCCTGGCTATAATGTCCAAGCACCGAACCACCTGTAACATTTACGGGTAGGTCAAGCTTTGGCATATCCATTGGGGTCTGCTCCATCACCGGTTTTACTGTCGCTGTCACTTTCATTTCTGGCGGTGGCGGCGGACGCTTAGGCGGTGGTGGTTTTGGAAGTTCGCGTTTTTTCTCCTGTATTTTTTCGTCTGGTTTAATGCGAATAAACTCGACCATACGCAGGTCATCATTCGACACTAACTCGTGGCGCTCTTTGTTTACTAGCTTGTCCATCCCCCAGAACAACCCGAGGGAGACAATGAGCGCCAGTGCAATTGAGGCCAGATACCGCATAAGCTTAATCCTTATTGGTTGCGGCAATGGAGATGCTTTCTACACCTGCCATTTTGATCTGGTCCATAACCTTCACGACTACGCCAGCATTTGCTTCAGTGTCGGCTTGGATAACAACTGCGCCATCAGGGCTTTCTGCACGAAGACGTTCAATATTCGCGCGAACCGCGTCCACTTCGATGCGGCGTTTATCAACCCAAACATCACCCGCCGCACCAACTGCGACCATGATGTTACCTTTTTTCACGGTTTGCGCAGAGCTTGCCGTCGGGCGGTTTACTTCTAGACCAGCTTCTTTTACGAACGATGTTGTTACGATAAAGAAGATCAACATGATGAATACGATGTCGAGCATCGGTGTCATATCGATAGCGGTTTCATCACTGCTATCACTGCTATAGCGTCTTTTCATGACCTATACCTCTAATTCCATTTACTCAGGCAATATGCTTTAGCTTATCTTCCAGCTTTTGCGTTGTGACTTTGGCTAAATGATCAAGACGTGAACTAAAGAACAGTCCTGATAGAGAAGCCACCATCCCGGCTAACGTTGGGATTGTTGCCTTTGAGATCCCCGAGGCCATTGCTCGAGGGCTTCCTGTTCCTGTTACCGCTAAGATGTCGAATACTTGGATCATGCCAACAACGGTGCCGAGCAAACCCAGTAAGGGACAAAGCGCAATCAACACTTTCACGATTGGCAGGCCCTTTTTATTCTCAATGTCCTGACGAGAAACAATTTCTTGTCGGATCATCTTAGCGTTCCAGCTCTGGTGCTCTGCTCGCCCCTGCCATGAGCCAACGGCTTTTTTCATGGCTTTTGGAGCGACGGCAGCAAAATAGAACCAACGTTCTAACAATACTGCCCAAAGCATAAAGCTGAGGATGAAGATGGCGACGAGTACATCGCCACCCATTCCCAAGAAGCGCCTAATTGATTCAAGTTCTCCAACTAACCACCACATAACGCCTCCTTAGCTTTCGGCTTTATGTAGTTTTTCCTGATAGCGAGCGATGAAGCCTGCACTCTGTTCTTCAAGAGTTTGAACCAAACGACGACCTTTACTGTGTACGATGGTGTACAGGAACAGTAGAGGAATTGCGACAACCAGACCAAGCATCGTAGTAACAAGTGCTTCAGAGATACCGCCAGCCATTAGCTTAGGATCACCTGTACCAAATAGTGTGATTGCTTGGAACGTACCGATCATACCCATAACCGTACCCAGTAGACCTAGAAGTGGTGCTACAGAAGCGAACAGTTTGATTGAGCTGATAAAGCGTTCAATGCTCGGTGCGTTACGTAGGATGATTTCGTCCAGTTTCGCTTCCAGATCTTCAAGGTTGTCACCTTTGTGTTCTTGGTAAGCTTGGATAACTTCACCCAGAGGGTTACCAGGAATCACGGTTTCTGATTTCGCTTGCTTACGCATTTTACCGCCAATCACTTGAAGGCGTAGGAAGCAAACTAGAGCAATGATAGCGCCAACTGCACCCATACCAAGGATGACGTAACCTACAATGCCACCTTGATCAATACGTTCTTGAACGGTTGGGCTTTGTACAAGTAGAGACAGAATTACACCACGGGATGGGTCAATAAACAGTGGCTCATAGCTGTTTGACGCTGACTCAAAGCCTGCAACATGACGTGTAATATTGGTGCGAGGTTGTCGAGAGAGTTCTTCGAACTTACCTGTTTGAGGTACATAAGTAACGTACTTACCATCGGCAATCGCGTTAAATTCACCGACAAGAGTAACATCGCGAACCGCTTCTTTACCTTCGCCATAAACAACCGTTGCTTGGGTTGTTGCTGTCTCGCCTGAGGCAACCACTTGTTGAAGAATAGTATGCCAGAATGCTTCTAGCTCTTGCGTTGATGGCAGTTCTTTACTTTCAGCCAGTTTCGTTAGTAGCGCGTCACGCTCTGGGAACTGAACTGCGTTTTGAGAGGCTGCAAATAAGCCCTTAAACTCGCCCGCATATTGGCGGACCACACCAAACATTTCGCCCAAAGTACCGGAGCGAACACGTAAGGTTTCTGTTAGTTCAGTCAGCTGCTTATCGTTTTCATCAAATGTCGCTTTAAGTTGATCGCCCAGTGCTTGCTGTGAAGCTAGCTCTTCACGAGCCTGTTGCAATAATGCTGCTTGCTTATCTCGGTTGTTCTTGAACTCAGCTTCACGGGCTTTGTTCTCTTTTGACTCAACGATGCTTTCTGATTTTACGTTTTTGAGTAGTTCAGATAGGTTTTTAGGCGTTTCTGCTTGTACGCCTGAAGCCATAAATAAGCTCGCTAGTAGACCAGCGGCTAGAGTTTTGAATCCTTTCATCTCTTATTCCTCCCCAGCATATACAGGCAATTTGATTAGCGCTGGTGGCGCTTGCTTCTTCGCGATACGAAGGCCTTGCTGTACCGCTATGCGGTAGCTTTCCGGTAATGTTTCCCATTGACGTGTTTGTTGGTTCCACATACCTGTCTCACCACCGTCTGGAGATTGGAATAAAAGCGCCGTGCGACCAATACGTAGGAAATCGTAAGTCACGGTTTCCCCATTTCTATCTAGGCTAGCTTTGTAAGATTCAATTGAGCGAGAGAAGCCTTCTTCAATTTGGTAGGCTTCCATCACTTTACGGAATTTCTCAGAAGTCGTTACGTCGGCGCGATCCATGAGACGACGCAGTTCTTGGACACGTTTATTACGTTCTTTTTTCTGGAAAGGCAGATCGAGAGTCACAAACTCATCGAGTGCATCGATCATTTTAAGTGTTAGTGGCACTACTTCTGTTGCCGTTTGATCGATCTGAGCAATTTGGTTATTTAATGAGTCCAATTCACCTTGCTGTGATTGAACCATACGGTTAATTTGCTCGTTGTAGACTTTCATGCTGTCGATTTGACGTAGTAAGCCTTTGTATTCTGCCAACATGCCTTCAGTACTTTCGGCATAATTGTCGATTTTTTGTTGCGAAGCTTCTGAAGATTGATTTGCTTTTGCTTGTGTGGAAACGACAGCACCAGAGTTGGCCGCTATAGAGCTACTACTGATAGTAAGCAATGCTGCAGCTATGGCACTGAGACCAAATTCCTTGAATTTCATGGTTGCATCCTTGTCAGTGTTTTAGTCAGTCGAAAAGGGCGCGGAAAACCCGCGCCAAATATTTTTTAGAAGTCGTATGATGCCTCGACGTATAGTTGACGTCCGATTGGATCGTCATACCCAGTTGCATAGAATGGAGAGGTATCGCTTAGAGGATCTGCAGGCGGTACTTTGTCAAACATGTTGATAGCACCAAGAGTTACACGACCACTCTCGTTGAATTGGTAAGAAGCCGTTAGGTTCCACGTTGTCATACTAGCGATTTCTGCTTTGTAACCCGCTTTTTTAGCAGAATCACAGTCATCAAAGTAGTAACGGTTAGCGTAGCTTGAACACATACGGTCGCGGTATTTACCAAATAGGTTGATAGCGACATCTTCATATGCCCAGCCAAGATTTAACGTTGCGGTGTATTCAGGCATGAAATCTCTTTCATCCGTTACAGGCTCGCTGTCGTTTTCTTGATATTCAGCAATCAAGATCTTCGTTACAGCAACACGCGTGTTAAATGAGCCGAACTCATTAGTGTCGTATGCGTATTTGATCGCTAGGTCAATACCAGAACGCTCTTCATACGACTGGTTCACTGGACCATAGGATACCGACTTGATGGTGCCATCTGGGTTACGAACGACTTCAGTACCTGGGTATTTACCTGGATCGTTAATTACGTCTTGGTAAGTTGGTGCTGTTACGACGTCTTCCATCTTGATGTGGTACCAGTCAACAGTTACACCAAGATCATCCACAGGCTCCCACGCTAGGCCCAAGTTAATGTTTGTACTTGTTTCTTCTTTCAGCTCAGAGTTAGGGCCATTAAGCGTATCGAAGTATTGAGTATCACACTCTGGGTACTTGTCTTTATCTTGTGGGCCGCTACCACCAGCGTTGGCACAAAGCTCTGGGTCAAAGCCAGAACCAAAGCCTCGAGTTTGATCACCAAATAGTCGCTTCAAGTCTGGAGCTCGGAAGCCTAGACCGTAGCTACCACGTAGCAATAGGGTGTCAGTAGGACGGTATGCTAGGGCTACTTTAGGAGTGAATGCGCCACCAGTTGCCGAGTCGTCGAAGTAGTGGTCGTAACGACCAGCGACAGTCATTTCTAAATCTTCAATGATAGGAATAAGAGCTTCAACACCAAGACCAATCTGATCGCGGTCACCGCCGCCTGACGTTCCACCTAGACCAGAGAAACCACCAGCTGCTGTTGTAGCATCAATCGTCTCATTGTAGTCAGTACGGTTCCATTCACCATAAACAGCAAAGCCAGACATACCTGCAGGAAGTTCAACCAAATCACCAGCCAGTGAGCCGTTAACAGAGTAAAGCTTTGAGTAAGCTTCTTTGCTTGAAGTGCCGCTGTATTTGTCTACAACGTCTTGTGAGATAGGCCCTAGAAGATCGACATCACCATTTTGTACAGCTTGGTCGAGAGTTAGAAAGATTGCTGGGTTGCTTGTTTCAACGCTTTGCTCAGAGTAACCAGCGGATAGGTCCCAATCATACGTATCAGCAAGCAGGCCGTTCAAGCCTAAGGTTAAGCCAAAAGAATCGGCTTCAGTGTTACTTTCGCGTGGTCCAAATTCGACCATACGGCGAGTGTATTCGCCTTCGCCGCGGAAGTGAGTGGCATCAACTTCAACGCTGTAAGGGTTAGGTTCGAATTCAGATTCTGTAGACTTGTAGCCAAAACGGGCTTCTGCCATGGCAGTGACATTGTCGTTAATGTCCATTTCACCACGTAAAAGTAGGTCTACTTGTTTGTTTTCTGGTTTTAATGTTCGGTATGCAGAACGGTTAACACCACACTTTCCATCCGCTCGTTCAATCGCGGCATCACCAACGACTTCTTTACATGAAGAACCAGCATCAGCTGGTGTTAGAAGTGTTCCGTTGGCGCCTTCAAAGTTTGCACCGTAGCTAGAGTAGCCACTTAGCTGAGAACGGCTAGAACCGTCATCGCCAGCCCAATCATCTCGGTCAGATTGCTTTAGCATTTCGTTGCCCGCAAATTGGCCAACGAAGAGAATACGTTTGTCGTCAAAGTTTTTGCCAGCCACAACGTCTAAACGGCCGTTTTGGTAACCACCATCCGTCGCGTCACCCGCGCGTACTTTTACAGAAACGCCATCAAAGTCTTTCTTTAAAATGAAGTTTACGACACCACCGATTGCGTCGGAGCCGTAGATAGCAGAACCTGAGTCGGTCATTACTTCAACACGCTCAATAGCGGCGACAGGGATTTGGCCGATATCTTGGAAGTTAGATGTACCATCTTGTGCTAGCGGGTATTGAGGAAGACGACGGCCATCAATAAGAATCAATGTGCGTGACGCGCCAAGGCCACGTAAGTTGACTGACTGCGCTGCTGGTGTAAACGAGAAAGAGTCTGTTTGAGCCATTACACCACCTGTGTTTTGGGTCAAACTGTTCAATACGTCTTGCGCGCTGTTAAAGCCTTTAGACTCAATGTCTTTACTATTAATAACAGTAACTGGTGAAGGACCTTCCATATCCGTCGTGGAGATACGCGAACCAGTAACTTTCATCTTTTGAAGTTTTTCAACTTGCTGCTCTTCTGCCAGTGCTGTTGCTGGGGCTGCAACTGCTGCTGTCCCCAAAGCAAGGCTTATCGCAACAGATAAAGCGGTTGTGTTTTTATACATCCTTGTTGCTCCGATTATTATTATTTCCTATGTCTGGCCGCATAGCGGCCAAATGTGACGTTAATATTTCGTTAACGTTCGGCCAATGTATAACCGAGATGAAAAAAGGAAGTCAAACCAGTGGTAAACGGGGATGCTTAAATGTAAAAAAGATGTAAATAACCAGACTTTATTTAAAAGGCGGAATAAAAAACCGAATAAGGTTTATGAATCGAGATTAAATTTCAATAAAACACCGTATTTTGTGTTTCTTATAAACTTTAATGACTTATCTTGCCTATGGTTTTTTAGTGGGTAATTGAATCTGGAAAAAGATATTTTTCCAGTGAATTGTTCTGAGATGAGTTTTATATCGAATCCATACTTTGTTAGCTCGAACTTATTAGGTGGTATCAAAATATGATACCCATTGCTGTTAAAGGGCTCACTCGTATTTTTAGGTCAAATATAACCTTGGATTATGTGTCTATTTATGTGTGTAGGGTGCATTTTTATGTAGGGTTTTGGCTCTAAACAGCCTAGATTGATATTCTGTATGAATTATTTTTGTGGTTTTTTATAATTTTTTACAAAAACATTTCTGTTTTTCGACATCGAAGGAAGTTTGTCATGTTTTGGTTTCAAACACTTGAAGCTGATGTAGATTCAAGATAAATATGACGCTGAAATTATTGCAGTAGTAGAAAAGTCTAGCTCTTGAGGCGCAGGGAGTGTGCTTCAACAGTTTTAGTTACTACGAGATAAATATGCACCATTTTGGGCGGAAAATATCCTCTTTCACTCCGTTTGAACTGGACAGTAGACAAGGAGCAAGTTGTATATGCTGTCGTACTTTTTACGCCGTTTGGCGTTGGTTATCCCAACGTTTCTCGGGATAACTATTCTCATCTTTGCTATCACTCGTTTCGTGCCTGGCGGACCTGTTGAACGCATGTTGTCACAAATGCAGTCCCAGGGGGACGGCGCCGCATCAATGACGTCTGCGGGTGGTAATACGGCTCTTTCTGACGATCAAATCGCGGAGCTGAATGCGTTTTATGGCCTGGATAAACCAGTAACGGAAGCGTACGTCGAATGGTTAAGTCGTTTGGTAATGCTAGATCTTGGCGAGTCGACGCGTTACTACGAGCCTGTCTCGGACATGATCGCAGAGCGTTTGCCAGTGTCGTTGTTTTATGGCGGCATGACCTTCTTTATTAGTTATTTTATCTCGATTCCTCTTGGTTACTATAAGGCGCTCAAGCACGGTTCTGTCTTTGATTCCGCTTCTTCAGTACTCATTTTCGTAGGCTACGCGCTACCAGGTTATGTGGTGGGTGTATTGCTGATCACGTTATTTAGTTATCACTTGGAATGGTTTCCGATGGGAGGCTTTGTCGGCGATGACTTCGATGATTACGAAACCTTCTTTGAACGCACTAAAGACATTATGTGGCATGCGGTGTTGCCTTTGATCTGTTACCTCATTGGTGATTTTGCCACGCTGACGATGACAATGAAAAATAACCTGATGGAAAACCTTTCCTCAGATTACATCCGCACCGCAATTGCGAAAGGATTACCTTTCAAAAAAGCAGTTCGTAAGCACGCGTTGCGTAACAGCTTAATTCCAATCGCGAGTCACTTTGGTAACTCTTTGTTGTTCTTCATGACCGGTGCCTTCCTGATTGAAGTTATCTTCAATATTGATGGCATTGGCTTATTGGGTTACGAATCAATCATGGAGCGTGATTACCCTGTTGTTATGGGTATTGTCGCCATTAATGCGCTGTTGCTGCTCATTGGTAACATTATTTCAGATATTTGTGTTGCTTTAGTCGACCCACGTGTGAAGTTTGGAGCGTAACATGATTAAAGTTAGTCCATTAACTCAAAAGAAAATTCGTCACTTTAAAGAGATCAAACGAGGCTATTGGTCGTTTGTTGCTCTTTCTATTATGTTGATCCTTTCTCTATTCGCCGAACTTTTGATTAACAGTAAAGCGCTAGTCGTCAAGTATGATGGTAGCTACTATTTTCCTGTTGTCAGTGACGTACGTTTAGGTAGCGAATTCGGCCAAGAGTCATCCAGCGAAGCGGATTATCGCGTACTGCAAAAAGCGTTTGAGGCCGAAGGGGGCGACAACTTTGTTATTTTGCCGCTTGTGCCATGGAACCCATATGAACAAGATTTTAGTGGTGATTTCCCGCCAACAGCACCTAGCGCCGAAAATAAGCATTATTTAGGTACAGATGTGATAGGTCGCGATATTTTGGCGCGACTTGTCTACGGATTCAGAACGGCGATGGGATTTGCGTTGCTTACGATGGCCATTTCCTACGCGATCGGTACTGCAGTCGGTTGTGCTATGGGTTTTTGGGGCGGTAAATTTGACTTGTTTGTACAGCGACTTATCGAAATCTGGTCAATGGTCCCGTTTTTGTACGTCATTATGATTCTTGTCTCAATCGTTCAACCGACGTTTGCTCTCTTTGTCGCTATTAACGTGCTTTTCACTTGGATGGGAATGACATGGTACATGCGGACCATGACCTATAAAGAAGCGGCACGAGAATACGTAATGGCGGCACGTGCTTTAGGGGCATCGACTGGACGTATCTTGTTTAATCACATCTTACCAAATACGATGGTGATGATTGTAACCCTAGCACCTTTCACTATTGCAGCTAACATCACAGCATTGACTGCTCTCGATTACCTAGGCTTAGGCTTGATGCCACCAACACCAAGTTGGGGGGAATTACTGCAACAAGGTAAGTCAAACTTAGATTCGCCATGGATTGTTGCGTCAGTAGTGACTTCTATTGTTCTGGTTCTGGTAATGGTGACCTTTATTGGTGAAGCCATTCGAGCGGCTTTCGACCCGAAAAAATTCACACGCTATGTTTAAGCGAGCATTGTGAGCAAAACATAAAAAAGGGAAGTTTTATGAAGAAATTATTTTTAGCGTCCACGCTGAGCGCCCTGAGTTTTGGTGCAATGTCAGCAACGCTTCCGACTGACTTAAACTGGCAAACAAACTGGGATGAGCCTCAATATGGTTCGCCAGAAGCGAAACGTGGAGGGACTTATCGCACCTTTATGTCAAGTTTCCCGCAGACGTTACGTAGTGTTGGCCCAGATGCTAATGCAGGGCTACGTTCTTTTATCTTAGATGAAACACCAGGCTTGGTGGTCCGCCACCCAGATACTTTAGAGTTCATACCTGAGCTTGCTAACGAGTGGGCGTTAGCAGGTGACAACAAAACGGTCTATTTTAAACTCAACCCTGAAGCCAAATGGTCGGACGGCAAACCTGTGACTGCCGACGATTTCGTGTTCATGCTGAAGTTTTATCGTTCCAAAGACATCTTGGAACCTTGGTACAACGATTACTACAACAAAACGATTGCGGATGTTATCAAGTACGACACTCACACGTTTGCTGTTAAGGCGGCGAAAGAGTTCAATCCGGAAGAATTGCTGTTACGAATGGGGGCTCTGCGCCCACGTCCCGCACATTTTTATGCTAACCCTTCAAAAGATGAAAATGGTGACGGTATACATGACAACTTTGTCCGCTACTACAATTTTAAAAGTGAACCAACGACCAGTGCATACTACCTAGATGACATTAAAAAAGGTAAAAGTGTTACCTTCAAGCATGTCGGTGAAGACTGGTGGGGTTACAGCAATAAGTATTATCAACATCGTTATAATGTCGACAAAATCCGCATCACAGTGATTCGCGACAGTGATATCGCGATGAAGCACTTTGAGAAAGGGAAGCTGGACGCATTTGGTCTTGTTTTACCAAGCTTATGGCATGATAAATCGAATACGGAACCTTACCAAAAGGGATACATTCAAAAGTTCTGGGGTTACAACCAATTCCCAGTTGGGGCTGGTGGTGTATGGATGAACACCGCGATGCCTTTGCTGGATGATTTAAACATTCGCAAGGGCATTACTTACGCGATTGACTTTGATGGCATGATAGAGAATGTCATGCGTGGCGACTACTCCCGTAAACCGAACCCGACCGGTTATGGTCATGGTAAATACACCCTACCAGATGCTAAGGCACCGAAGTTTGATCCCGCAAAAGCGGCCGAGGCATTCGAAGCCGCAGGCTTTAACAAAATTGGTTCTGATGGTATTCGTGTCAATGATAAAGGTGAGCGCTTAAGCTTCGAGCTGACCTACGGAACACCTGTTCATACTCCTCGTATTGCCTTTTTGCGTGAGCAAGCCAAGCTAGCAGGGCTGGATATTGAGCTCAAGTTAGTTGATGGCTCATCCATGTTCAAATACGTACGTGAGAAAAAGCACGATTTGGCTTTCTTAGATATGGGTACGTCTGAGATCCCAACGTATTGGGAGTACTTCCATTCAGTCAATGCGAACAAGCCGCAAACTAACTCTTTCACAAACTACAGCACGCCAGAACTGGATGAAAAGATCATCGAGTATCGTTTTGGCATGGATATGGATAAAAAGATCCAGCTAGGTCATGAGATTCAGCGTGACATCATTGATGCTCACGTTATCGTCCCAGGCTACATGGTTCCTTATGTCCGCTATGGTCACTGGCGCTGGTTAAAGTTTCCAGATAAGCCAATGAATCGCATGACAGAGGCGCTGTTCAGTGGTTCAATCATAGGCGATGGCACTTACTGGATTGATAGTGATATCAAAAAAGAAACGAAACAAGCGATGAAATCAGGCAAAGCTTTTGAACCTGTTGTTGTCGTAGATGACACTTATAAGCTGTAAGGATTGGTTATGGAAAACGATGTAATCCTAAGTGTTAAAGATCTCGAAGTTGAATTTACCACCGATGATGGGCCAGTGAAGGTTCTGCATGGTGTGAACTTTGATGTGAGAGCTGGACGTACACTCGGCCTGGTGGGAGAGTCAGGTAGTGGCAAGAGCGTAACTTCAATGTCGATCATGGGGCTATTACCTAAGCCATATGGCAACATCATTAAAGGTGAAGTGAATTATCGCGGCACCAACCTAGTTGATTTGCCTGCGGAAGAGATGTACGCCATGCGTGGCGATCGTATTTCGATCATCTTCCAAGACCCGATGACGGCGCTCAACCCAGTGCACACCATTGGTCGTCAAATATGTGAAGTGCTTGAGCTCCATCGACCTGAGCTCGACAAAAAGGAGCGGGAGGCGTACTCGATTGAGATGCTGGCAAAAGTAAAAATTCCAATGCCAGAGAAGCGATTGAATGAGTATCCCCATAACCTATCTGGTGGTATGCGCCAGCGTGTCATGATCGCGATGGCATTGGCCTGTAAGCCGGATATTCTGATTTGTGATGAACCGACTACAGCGTTGGATGTTACGGTTCAGGCGTCTATCCTTGAACTGATGAACGAGCTTCAGGAAGAAACAGGCATGGCAATGATCTTCATCACTCACGACCTCGGGGTTGTGGCAGAAGTGTGTGATGATGTTGCCGTGATGTATGGTGGGCGTATTGTCGAAAAAGCAGAAATTTTTGAGTTGTTTGATAACCCGCAGCACCCATACACAGAGCGTTTGATGGGGTTGATGCCGAGCTTAGATAATGAGCCAAAGCAGATGATCGATATCAAGCCTATTGATGCCAGTATGTTTGCCAGTTAACTGAGCAAAGTGAACCAGTCATAAAAGAGGATGTTATGGCAAAAGAAGTATTAAGAATTGAAAATCTTAAGCAGCACTTTGTTTCTGGTAAAGGGCTGTTCAAGAAAGGCTACACCATCAAAGCGGTAGACGGGGTTTCACTGTCTGTTTCTGAAGGTGAAACACTGGGGCTAGTTGGTGAGTCAGGTTGTGGTAAAAGCACCCTTGGTCGCACGATCTTAAAGTTATACGAGCCAACGGAAGGTAAGATTTTCTTTGAAGGTAAAGACATCACTAAATTGTCTGTTAAAGAGATGCGCTCGCTGCGTAAAGACATGCAAATCGTCTTTCAAGACCCAATGGAGTCACTCAATCAGCGTCATACCATCGGTATGATTCTGGAAGAACCGTTTGTTATTCATAAAATTGGCACGCCAACAGAGCGTAAACAATGGGTAAAAGAGCTTTTAATCAAAGTGGGATTACCAGAAACGGCAGTAAACCGTTATCCACATGAATTTTCAGGCGGACAACGGCAGCGTATCGGTATTGCTCGCGCGATTGCATTGAAGCCTAAACTACTGATTTGTGATGAATCGGTATCTGCGTTAGATGTGTCGGTACAGGCGCAAATCTTGAACCTATTGCTACAACTGCAACAAGAAATGAATTTGGCGATCATATTTATCTCTCACGATCTCTCGGTGGTGAAACATGTCTCTGACAAAGTTGCCGTGATGTATTTTGGTAAAGTGGTAGAAGCAGGCAGCGCTAAAGAAATTTATGCAAACCCGCAAAACGAATACACCAAAAAACTCCTATCTGCGATTCCGATCACTCACCCTAAATATCGGAAGAAAAAGCGCGTAGCTGAAAAAAAGCAGCAAGTGGCGTAAGTGATGCCACAGGTCCTATAACACAAAAGCGCTCCGCCAAATAAGCGGAGCATTTTTATAAGCAAATGCCAGGACTTGGAGTCGATTCGCACTGATGTTTATTCTGATTGATTGAAGATCGTTGCATGCTAAACTCAAGGCCTATTTTCTTTGTTTGGATAATGGACCATGCCGTCGAATTTACCGAAATCCTTTAGTCGACCTTTCCTGAAAATCTTCCATATTTTGGAGGCGGTGTTATTAGTCTCTATTACCTTGGCGACGTTGTACGCCATGATGCAAGAGTTTGTGCACGTATTTGTAGAGAAGCGTGTCTTACTCACAGATATTCTTTTGATGTTTATCTATCTGGAAGTGCTCGCCATGGTGCAGCAGTTCGTGATGAACGGTAAAATTCCGGTACGCTATCCTATCTACATCGCGATGATGGCGATCGCCCGCTATATCACTCTCGGAATGAAAGAGCTGGATGCAGTTTTGGTTGTGTGGTTATCTCTGGCTGCGTTTATTTTGGCTGCGGCTACTTTGCTGATCAGAATTGGACATCATTATTGGCCCTACGTTGATAACAGTACCTTGGAAAAAGACGAATAAAAGAAAGCCCCGTATTAGCGGGGCTTTTTTGTTTCAATACTCGATGACTTTTAGATCATTCAATGTTTTGGATCTGAATGTTGATTTATTTATTAAAATTCATTTATATCAATAATTTATTTAATTTAAGTCATTATTTTGTATTTTTTAACCACCACATTACCCACCGATTGGTGCTTTATAGATATAACTTTTGAGTGAGTCGTTTTTACTTTGTTTGTTTTTATACATATCTTTGTCTGCTCTCTCTATTAGTTGCTTTGCATCTAAATGTTCAGGCTCTCTTGCCTTATGGTACACGTAAGATCCAACTGAAACAGAAAGGTAGAAATGCTGTCCATCAATATGTATTGGCTCCTGAAGCTTAGTTCTTTTTTGTAAGCAGTTACACCAACTCGTGGTTTTTTGGTGGTCGTAGTTTGGGAGGATGGCAATGAATTCATCTCCTCCAAACCTAGCTATCGTCTGCTTTGGTAGTTGCATTTTTTTCAAGATATTACCTAGTCTTTCAATCATTCTATCTCCGACAACGTGACCAGCAGAGTCGTTAATTTTCTTCAACTGATCTAAATCGATAAATACCAGTGAGAAAGTTCCAATATCATTGTCTTGAATTAGAGACTCTATGTGTGTAATGCCTTGAGCACGAGAAGATAAACCAGTCAAAAAATCAACACTTAAACGCTTCTCTAAGAGTAAAACTCTATTTGTAAGTTTTTGATTTTCAATCTCTAAGTCTGAAATTTTTTTTAGTATGTTTTTAAGTCCAACATTATTAGGGAGGGACATGTTTTGTTCATCAATAAGAGAAATGCTACGGGCATGAGTGTTGCCTTTACTTTTTGACATATCGTTACCTTCAATATCTTGATTGATATTAGGTTACTTTGTTATGCGGCAAGTTATGTCGTAGTAGGTGGTTAAATGAATCTATTGCTGGAAACATTTTGGCTGCGACATGATGTGTCGCATTCAATCGTAGACAGTAGCATTAGTAGTGGAGTTTTATTGTTGATTTTATTAATTTATATTTCACTTATATATGTAAGTTATCTAAGTGTAAGCAAAATTAATAATCTTTATTGGTAGCCTATTGGTGATCAAAAGTAACTTTTATAGTGGATCATTAAGAGTATTCAGTTATGAGTGCAATGATCTCAGAAGCATGGCTTTTAAAGGTTATCTGTTTTAGTCGTATTGATAGATTGTTTAACTACAAAATAAACAACGTTGAATTAACAGTTGGTAAGGAGTCATTATGGGATTTTTCGATTCATTGGTTAGTGCAGGAAAATCGGCAGTTAAGGCAGTGAATGATGCTGCTTTAACTCAAACCTTAGAACAATGGGAAAAGGTAAATCGAGCACCAAGTGAGCGCGTCAGAGATTACTATGATAGAAATAATCAGCAAGACAAAAATTCGCCTTTAAAAAGGGCTCTTGCTATTGCTGCATTGCAAGACGGTAATCTATTTGCAAAAGATCAGGCAGCAAAAAAAGCCCTGCTTAATCTTAGAGAAAAAATAGCTTTTGAAAATGACCGAAAAGCACAAAGCTTGATTAGAGCTATAGATAATTTAGAGCGATAATATTATTACTTTTCGCTACCCTCTCATGAGCACAAGGTTATGGGAGGGATAACGACATCAACTTAGCCCCCTCCTCCGATGTTTCGATCTCATTCTCCTATAACGTGCTGACTTTGTAGCTGACGGTCGCTAACTTACCTCTGAGATCAGTATACCGAAGTAAAATTCGTTATTTTTTGAACTTTTTCTGGTTGATATTTGTGCGACACAACTTGTCGCTGGAATCAAATATAATTTGTGTGCATTAAGTCACATGATGGATTGGTTTCACATGTATAGTATCGATGTTCTCATTTATGGAACGAATGTCACGATAGATTTAAACAACGGAATAACTTGGCTTTGTCGAAAAGAAAAAGTACACAAGACTCATTAGTTCTTGTGCTTGAAATACTTAAACGAATCCCTAAGCACAGAAAGATAACGGCTCTAGAAATACGAGAGCAATTAGAAGTAATAGGCATTTCGCGAGATATAAGAACAATACAACGCAATCTAGAGATGTTGAGTGAACACTTTCCCATAGATAGGGATACTCGCTCTAAGCCTTATGGGTACAGTTTTGATAGAAATAGTCACGCACTAGGAGTGAGCTCACTTAATGCTCATGAATCTTTACTCTTGGCGTTAGCAGAGAAGCACCTAAAGTTACTGCTACCAAAAGATGTAATGCAGTCATTAAGACCTCACTTTACAGAGGCTAGGTATAACCTCGAGTTTGACCCTAAAAACCATAAAGATCGCGTGTGGAAAGATAAAATCAAAGTAGTGCGAGAGTCTCAACCTCTTCTAGCGCCAAAAATTGATAACAAAGTTTTAGAAAATATAAGTAAGGCATTGTATGAAGATCGTTTATTGACCGTAACCTATCACAATGCCAATAAGCAAGTTAGAACATCTACAGTTATGCCGCTCGGCCTTGCACAGCAAGGAGTTCGACTTTATCTAGTGTGCCGGTTTGACGGTTTCAACAATGAAAGAAGCTTAGCCGTTCATCGTATAAATGATGCGATAGTTTCGTCATTTAACTTCAAGAGACCGGAGAGCTTTTCGTTGGCTAAATACGATTCTGACGGAAGGTTTGGTTTTGGCGAGGGAGAGTTGTGTCGAGTTCAGTTTGATATCGATAAACAGGCTGGATACCACCTTGTTGAGACACCACTATCGGAAGACCAGATCATAGAAGAGTTGGGAAGCGCCTATAGAGTGTCAGCCACAGTCATTGATTCATTCTTACTTGATAAGTGGCTTAAGAGCTTTGGAACAGACGTCTGTAACATCTATAAAAAGAAAGGAAATAGCAATGTTTATTCAGCACCTTAATGATGAACAACAAGCCGCATTATATTACTTCTCTAAGGAGTTAATTGCAGCTGATGGATACGTTGATGAACGAGAAACTCTACTTTTGGAGGGAATCACTGCTCAATGTAACAACAGTGCAAATTTAGATAAAGCGTTTGATATTAAAAAGCTTTCTGCGATCTTTTCAGAAAAGGCGCAGAAAATGGCGTTTCTAATTGAATTAGTTGGTGTTGCTTACGCGGATCAGGTAATTGAAGAAAGTGAAGACAATTTCATAAAAAGTGTAGCGGAAAGCCTAAATGTGGACTTGTCAATCATTGAAGAGTTAAAGGATTGGGTTCAGCGCCAGATGGCTCTTGTGCTCGAAGCAGAAAAATTTTTGGAGAAATAAACATGCCATTACCATTTATTTTAGCAGGTGCTGCTGTTGCAGCAGCAAGTTATGGAGCTAAAAAAGGCTACGACGGGTATCAAGATAAGTCTGAAGCAAACGATATTATTGAGTCTGCAAAGAGAAAGTACGATGAAGAGAGAACTATCTTTGACAAACAGAATGAACAGACAAATAAAAGTTTAACCAGCCTCGGTGAGTTTCAACTACAAGTTGGTAACGATTTTAAAGAGTTCAGAACAATTGCAGAAAAGCTTTTAGTTAAATTGAACCAATCCAACTCTAAGGACCTAGAAATTGACTTCCCTCAGCATAAGCTTGATGAGATAGATGGTCTCGCGTTATCTACAACAGCTTACATGAGTAAGGTCGCTGGAGCTGGAGCTGCTGGTGCTGCCGCTGCATATGCTGTATACGGTGGCGTTATGGCTATGGCTGCCGCTTCAACAGGAACACCGATTGCCGCTCTATCTGGCGCTGCTGCATATAACGCAACTATGGCCGCTATTGGCGGAGGTTCCCTTGCTGCTGGTGGCTTTGGTATGGCTGGAGGTGCGATGGTTCTTGGTGGTGTTGTTGCTGCTCCTATTATGGCGATTGCTGGGTGGGCTTTTGCCTCTCATGCGGAGGAAGCATTAAGCGATGCAAGAAAAACTCGAGCAGAAGTTAACGAAGCTGTAGGTAAGATGGAGAAGGGGCGCAAACAACTAGCCAAAACTAAGCTATATGCCGATAGAATTTACAAAGAGATAGAACGCCTGTATTCAGTATTTAAAGAATACTTTGATAGCCTAAAAGCTTTTGAGAAATTGTTATCGAACAAAGCTGACATTTCCAAGTTCGAAGATGACGTTATTCGTCTAATTCAAAATGGCTACCAAATTGCCGCTATTCTCACTGATATCATTACAACACCGCTGTTTAAACCTAAAAAAGACGCACAGGGTAATGTGGTATTAAATGATGAAAACATTGTTCAAATTGAAACTGATAGCGATGGAATGCAAGTGATCAATGAGCCTGGAATAAAAGCTACGCTTGCAAAGTCGAGTAATACTCACAAGTAAGTATTGTTCTCGAAGAGATATAAAGGGAGGTTTTTCTCCCTTTTCAATGGAGCTGTATGGTATGTCAGAAACCAATTCACAACATTTTGCGCTAGTCGATGAGCTAAATAAGACGGTTACTAAAAGTCTAGTAACGACGTTCGGTTTGGATTTTTTATTTTTTGAAGACAAAAAAGGTGGCGATGTTGCAACCGTTCACAATGTTCGCCAGCACCAAAAAGGTGATGCTGAAATCTATGTCTCAAAGAGTGTTCAAGCAGAATATGCGAATAAAGGGGATTACAAACCAGTTAAACATCATGCTGACGGAAGTATCGTAACTGATAGAAAGAACAAACCCAAAAGAGAAGATCGCTACCACTCTCATCAGAATTATAAGGCGAAGGGAAAGGAAGACAAAAAGCTGCAACATGATGGTAATTTACCAGACGAATATCGTAACCAGTTTATGTCTCAGGATGAAAAACGCCAACTAGACCACATCATTTCATCGCATGAAGTCCATAATGATGCGGGAAGAGTGCTTGCAGGGCTAGACGGCGTAGAACTTGCCAATCAGAACTCAAACTTTCAATCGACACATTATTACATCAACAACCTCAAGTCAGATCATTCTATGGATGATTTCTTAGGAACCGTTGTACCAAGGACAATTGAGAACAAGCGTAACAATATTGAAAGAGATAAACTGCGTTTAGCTTCTATGCCCTCGGAAACTAAACAGCAAAAGCATGAAAAACGTAAACTAGCAGATAAAATCACTAAGCAAAGTGAGCAGGTTGCTGTTCTTGAGAGTCTTGATGAAGACAAAATGCGTGAGGCGGATAAGAGAGCAAGACAGCAGTACGATAAGCAGATCAATTTCACTTACTATACCAGCAGTAAGTTTTTTAAGAGTACTGCGATGGCGTCTAGTAAAGCTGGTTTCGCAATGGGGGTTCGACAGGCATTAGGGCTTGTTTTTGCTGAAGTTTGGTTTGAAATAAAAGATGCAATTCCTCAGATCTTTAAAGATAAAGAAGAAAACTTCACACTTGATAAGTTCCTAAATAAGCTAAAGGTTACCGCACTAAAAATTTGGGATAGGGTCAAAACTCGATTCAAAGATATTCTTGAAGAGTTTAAAAACGGGGCTTTAGCGGGTGCCCTGTCTAGCTTAAGTTCGACCATAATGAACATCTTTTTCACCACTCAAAAGTTGATTGGAAAACTCCTCCGTGAAACTTGGTCAAGTCTAGTTTCGGCTGCTAAAGTCTTGTTCTTTAATCCACAGAGACTTAGCCCTGGAGCTTTGGTGCGAGAAGTTACACGTATTTTATCTACTGGTGTTGCGGTTGCAATGGGAGTGATGCTTAACCAACAGTTAGCCTCGCTGATGACATTTCCTCTCGGTATTGAACTAGCCTCGTTTGTTAGCGCGGTGGCTACGGGCATAATGACTATTGGTATCACATACTTTTTAGATCACAGTAAATTAATGCGAAAAGTATGGGATTACCTAGATCAGTTTAAGTCAGTAGAAAAGAGAACCTTGGAATACTTCCAGACGGTAAATGCTGAACTTGATCGATACTTGATTGAGCTTTCCAAAGTTGAGTTTAATCTTTCACCTGATGAACTAGCTGGACTTGTCGACAACTTAGAATCTGTTAGCTGTGAATACGAAAGAAGTATGATGTTGTCGAAAGAAGTAAGTCGAAGAGAGATAGAGTTACCTTTTGAAGACAACAACCTAGATAGTACTCGAGCTTGGTTGATGAGTTTATGAACCAAGTTACCCTAAATCCTTTCCCTTGCTATTCATGCGGTAAATGTTGTGCGAATGTTGATTTATCCGCAGAGACCAAGAACTTGGACCGAGGTGACGGCATTTGCCGTCATCTCAATGTGGAAAACAAACAATGTCGTATATATGACACGAGACCGGATATTTGTCGAGTAGAACTACAGTATAGAAGGCATTATGCTTCTACTTATACTTGGCAAGCGTTTGTTGATATAAATCTATCAATATGTGAGAGCTTGCCCGATAAGTTGACCTGAAGTGCTCTAAAAGATACATCGACGCTTGTATACATATAATATAATTCAGCGTAATTGTCAGTGTCACATATAATCAGGAATAGCTTGCGTTTTTGATGGCTTTTCTGTCTATGCTGCTCGTGTTTATCAATCTCCTGATGCCTCTAGTGATACTCCTTAAGGATGAAGCATGAATTCTAGTTTTAGGAGCTTATTAACTAGGAAGATAGTGAGTTGGTTAACCGTTCGAGCGCTTTCGTCAACATTAAGTTTCTCTCTTCAAGTGAATCTACTTTATTACGCATTTCTTCTAATTGACTCTCCTTCTGACGGCTTTTCGTCTTTAGCAAATCGTAACTTTCGAGCTTTTTATTCAGTAAGTCATTATCTCTTTCTAGCCTTCGAATCTCTCTTTTAAGTGCCGTTCCATCGATAATTGATCCTACAGCTTGACCTAAATTATCTAATCGATATTTCTTTTTAACGTTCTTGAGAGTTGTGTGAGTTTTGTCATCAACATAGACAGTATGTACTTTTTTGGCTCCTGTTTTTCTTCTGTAATATTGCGCCCAAGATTTCTTCATGTTCGAGAGTTTCTCTTTCCTTAAAGCTGGCTCTGGAATTCTAGAAAAGTAGTGTTCAGCTTGCTTCAAGATGCTCTGTTGTAGAGGGTTGGTAATTATTTCGTCTACAGAAGGAAGACTTTTTGGTATCCCTTTTTTGATGAAATACCCAGTTAACCATTGGGTCATTTTCTTGTTCTTAAAATTAACCCAGTTCTTAAAATCATCGATTTCCTTACTCACTATTTTTCCTTTAATTTGTTTTGCTACATGTAGCTTTACATGTAAATAATATACTGTCAAAAATTATGATATTATAAACTTAATAGGTATTATAAATAAAATGTGACGATCATGATTAGTATGATTCTCCAGTCATGGAAAGGGCTGAAACCGCAGGACAAAGTCGTATACTTACATTGGATTTGGTGTACTAGAGAACAAAGAAATGTGTTCCTATCAATTGCATCTCTGGCGGAAAAATTAAAAATAAAAGAGTCGACAGTTCGTGGTTCGGTAGCACGCTTATGCATGTGTGATAAGGTAATTTTTAATAATGAGCAGTCATCGTATGCTGTCGTTTGTCCAGCAGGTTTTGATCGCTCTCAGGCGTGCCCTAATGAGAAGTTAGCTTCAATTCTAGCAATTCTAGGTATTGGAGGATCCCTAACAGATGAACGTGCTGAAGCGTTGGCGAAGCGACTACTTAAAGTTGTATTGGTTTCTTTAACGGATGAGTTAGGGGTTATTGAAAGTATTAGTTTTTCTCATCTTTCTAAAGTGACCGGAATGACGAAGCAAAGGTTACGCCGTTACATAAACGAGTTGGTAGCTGATAGGTTTATTTTGAAGTTTGTCGCTGGTTGTAATGCACCTTACCTATACAAAAAAAGTCATTCGATTTGCATCATAGACCCAACGGTGTTTGGTGGTAGTAGGATTGAGCTAATAGGTTTTAAAGCAGAGAAGATGCTTGGGTGTGAGCCTAATCGGCGGATAAGGAGTCGAATAGCACAAGGCCGAGGAGGATGGAATCTTTTGTCGAATGAGATAATTCGACATAACCTTTTAGGCAGGCTGAACCACTTTTTTGACGAGCTAGTATCACAAAATATTCGAGATAAATTAACGACAGACTACCACGCTCGTAGTCGGGATATTATTGCTTTGACGAACTTGAAGGAGGTAAATAACGATCTCCATAAGATATGGCTCAGGGATATTGATCATTTATCTGATTTTTTCTTAAGTATCGTTCGTGAGCAGGTCACAAAAAGCAAGTCAAAGGGCCCCTTTGATATCTATTTCGTTAGAACAGAAACCTCTTGTTATGTGCTGTCAAATATAGGTAATGCATACTCAGGTGAGCTCAGCGTGATTGATAGTGATTCTGCTGCCTTTCAGCCTGATTCGGATGAAGATGCTTGGGTAATTAAAGGCGTTTTTTTGTACGATTAATCGTTCATAAATCGCTTTGATGTTATTGATAAGTTCCGAGTAGTTTTACGTTTAGTATGTTAGGCAACGCTTTGTCGCTAAAGGTTAGTCGAGAAGTAATTGTCAATAGAAAATGACAGATACAGTAATATACGCTTTAAAGGATTAATCAAGGTTACTACACCTACCCCTAAGTAGGTGATGGAATATGAGGTAAAAAATTATATGAGTAGGGATACCTGTGAACACATCCAGCAGGTACTTACTCATGAAAGAATCAACATACAACGGATTACTTATTCTAGGCACTCTTAAAGATAATGAAGAAGGTTACTTAGAGCAGTTAATCGAAACAATGAACTACTCTATCGAAGAGTACCCTAGAACCTATGCGATACGAGTCGACTTGCGACTACCGTCTCATGGCTTTCTTGACGATCTTACTCGCGATGAAGCTGTGAGCTATAACATTCGTCGTACAAAGCTAATGTCGCGGTTCAAAGATTCATTAAGTGAAAAGATTAAAGCCCAAGGGATACGAAGGAAAAGAATGGGCAAGAGGGCAGCTCAGTGCAAAGTGAGATACGCATGGGCTAGAGAGCAGGACACATCAATGCATGAGCATTATCACCTTGTTCTGCTTTTCAATAAAGACCGCTTTTTCACAATTGGTCGCTATAAACAAAGAGATTCTTTGGCAAACCTTATTATTGGTGCATGGAGAAGCGCTTTAGGGTGTAGTGAGGAACAGGCTTTAGGTTTGGTCCATTTTCCGATTAACCATAGTTACTATATCGAAAAAAATAGTGAATACTTTGCCGAGCAATATTCGGAGCTGTTTTATCGTATTAGCTATCTAGCTAAGAAGAGAACTAAGCGCTATGGTGAGGGGCATCGTTGCTTTGGCTGTAGCACTAGGTAACCTCGACTAAGGGGTTAAAAAAAGGGGAGAGAATCCCCTTATCCTTTGTGACGATGCCTTAAGTCCCATACGCGCCACTGACTCGCTTGAATGTGCTCACGAGCGTCACGTTTAAGCTGAGTCAATGTGAAGGTGTTTGAGAAGATGTCACCACTCAGACAGTAGCTACAGAACTGATGGCAGTTTTCATTTAGCAGGGAATAGTCTGTTTGCACGCCAAGCATGGCTTCTGCAATTTGAGCAGTAAACTCACTACCAATGGAATGGCCCTGAGCATTGCAACTCACGTAAATGGAAAGGGCTGTGGTATCTGTCAGGAATTGATGAATTGATACGGCTTCGATAAGACCTTTGCCATTACGATGGATGATACGTCCGTCTCCCACGTAGACACCTGAATGTTCAGCATATCCAAATGCGAGATCGCAATACACAATGCTACCTCTGATTGGGTGATTGGTTTTCCAGAATAAGTTTTGGATTAAACTTTTCGATAAGCTGCCTATTGCGTGATATGGGTTCATGTTATTTGCTCTCAAATGTAATAATTGCGAAACTAAAAAAAGGCTGTGAGCCTAATGTTTATAAGGGATTGACGGTCCCGCCCCCTCACTAAATGATCCGGTTTAAAGTTCAAGAGAAACAAAGTCTTTATCGACGTCATCTTGAGTGATACCGATATAGCGAAGCGTGACGCCCTCAGATGTGTGACGAAGCATTTTCATGACACGGCCTATATCCTTTGTAGATTGGTAAAGAAAGTAGCCTCGCGTCTTTCTCATTGAGTGAGTACCTAACGCAATATTTAGCTCTTGGCCTACTTGTTGAAATGCCATGGACACAGCACGTCGCGTGATTGGCTGCGGTGGTTTGTTTTTCAACTGTTGGCATCGGTGGGATTGAAATAAGTAGATGTGGTCGGGGTGCTGCTCCCTTAATCTAGCAATATGCTGCTGCGCTTTGGTATTGAGCTGAATGTTTGCCAGTTTGCCGGTTTTGCTTTCACGGATAATGAGTCGGTCATCATGAATGTCTTCAAAGCGGATCGATAGCAAATCAGAAATCCGCAGTGCCAGGTTTAATCCGATATGCCACACATCGGCCATTTGTGGATTACAACGAATGCTCAGTAAATGACCAATCAGGCGTATGGTGTCATCATCTTTGATTGCTTGGACCTCAGCCATAATCTGCTTCCTTTTTTGTCTGTAGAAGGATGTTTTGAGAAGCACAGAGCCGACGATATCAAGAAACCCTTGTGCAATAAGGGATTGATGCTTCCCGTTTTAACAATATGGGAAGCAGACATCGGCTTAGCTCTATGCGGGTGGTTTTGTTGAATGTTTGGTAAGGGAAGGGGAGTGTTCTGGGGTAGTAAGTGGATTGGCTTTGGTTGTTAGCCACACTTAATCTGAATTTGGTTGTAAGCGTCCATTACTACATAAGCTAGAAAGTTACACTCCCACATTTCATACAGCTCCGTGGTTTCTTGTAGGTGCATGCCCAGCCAGCCGCTAAAGCGCGCGAAAGCGACGTTGTTAGCAAAATCAAAAGTCAGGTCGGGAACCAGTTCCGGTAATTCGTCGCCCACATAAACGCGGTCCGTTATCTCACTAATGGCAATATGGCTGTCTTTAATATCGATAGTGATAGAGACAGGATGAAACCCTCCATCTTTCGGGTGGTAACTGGTGTCCTTAAATCGGATAGTTAGCCGTCCTCGGTAATTAACATCATGAATAGAGCGTTTGATTAAGTCTTTGAGTTGGTGTGAAGGCTTGGCTCGCTTGCATGCGAACATAGCCAGGTTAGCAGCTTGATTCATAGTGACCTCTTTGAGGGAAATGGAGATTAGCGAATGGGGGTAATGTCGATTGAGATTGCAGAGTGTGCGATGAGCGAGCGAGTGACTGCTTTAAGCCAGCTGGCGAGTAAGGTTTGTACTTCTGGCCGTTGTAAGCTGCACTGCTTAATTTCAGGGTGATAGAACCAACACCCTGCGAAGTTGAAATACAGCGATAACTCTTTTTGTGGCGTACCTGTGACGACAACATCAAAGGTTGCGATAAAGCGAAGCTGCCAGGGCGAATCACTGGATGTGCGTTCTAATTGAATTTCAATGGGTTGAAATCGTTGGCCAGTCTCTTGAGAGCGAATGTTTAACGCCAATCGTTCAACTGTATTAGGAATGGTGCTGTCCAATAGCAGGGCATCAAGAAAGCAATGCATTGGAGTAATGAGCTCATCATTAAGCCCGGAAATAATAAACTCACTCATATCAATCCCTTCTCAGCAAACGAAACACAATCTTCACCAACAACGATGTGGTCTAAGACACGGATATCCACGAGCTTTAGAGCGTCGATAAGTCGCTGTGTAATGCGTTTGTCGGCTTGGCTAGGCTCAGCAATACCGGAAGGGTGATTGTGGGCAAAAATCACCGCGGCAGCGTTGTGGTTTAGTGCTGTCTTCAATACTTCGCGGGGATAAATCGAAGCGGCGTCAATCGTGCCAAAGAACAGCTCTTCGAAACTGATCAATTGATGTTGATTATCAAGAAACATCACAGCAAACACTTCTCGGTCATGAACTCCTAATTTGAGTTTTAAGTACTCTTTGACATTGGTTGGGTTGGTGAACGTGCCTTCACGTTTGTATTTCGTAGCTAGAGCTTCGGCTGCGCGCTCTAGCAGCTCATTGAGTTCTGAAGTCTTAAAGGGATAGTCATGTTGAGTATTTTGGGTACGCATAAGGGCTCCTTTGGGCATCTGTTTGGTTATGCGTACTGATGAAATATATCTGAAAGGGTTTTAAATCGGCTTGCTAGGGCTGGAGGGGAGAAAGCAAGCGTGCCCAGAGACAGGTAAAAAATAACTTACTTGCCGTTGTTATGTAGGAATCGCTTTAAAGCAAGTTATTAACAATCAAGCCGGTTCAGAGAATGTATCGGCTTTTTAGTCTCTGGAGAGTATGAGAATGAGTATAGAAATTTATGTAGAAGCGGCCATGGTGAGGAAGCAAAGAGGTCGTCTTGTTGGTGGTGTTGCGTACATAGCACTTGATGCTGATGGATGTATTGATGATGAAGATTGGGATCCTGTTGACTATGTTACTGACCAGGCTTACCTAGATCTGTCAGCGCTTGCTTTTGGATTAAAGCGTGCGAGAGATGGCGATATTATTTATTCAAGCAGCGATTATTGCGTCAAAGGCTTTAATGAGTGGCTAGAAGGTTGGAAGAAACGAGATTGGCGTAAAGCAAATAAAGAATCGATAGCTAATGCAGAGCTCTGGCGGCTGGTGGATGAAAGAAGCGCAGAAAAGCGTGTTGAGGTAAGAAAAGTCGCTGCCTGTTCAGCAGGAAAAGATGCAGCTTATAGATACGCTCTCCTGGCGACGAAACGTCAGTTGTAATGACAATGAATCACTTGCTGGTACTGCCAGCAAGTGATTCATATTTGTGTGCTGCTCTGTACAGGAATTGTTAGCTGTACCCTCAGAGTAGGCGAGAAGGGAAAAGTAAAAAATAACGCAGCGGCCTTTGTTATGAGTTGAACTACATAACAAGGTTTTAAAATGAAATTTCTTAAACTACAGCAAGTTATTGAAAAGACATCATTGTGCAGCAGCAGTATCTACAACCTAATTAACGCTGGAGAATTTCCTAAGAGCGTTACAGTTATGGGTAAGCGCAAGGCTTGGCTAGAAAGTGACGTTGAAGATTGGATGATGAGTAAGCTAGATATAATCGAGAGCGAATAATAACTAACAAAGTAGTTGAGGTGCCACAAGCACCTAGCTACTGAGCTTTGTTCTTCTTATTTTAAGGTTCTCAAAATAATCGAGATAACAAAAAAATAAAAAACTGGTTGCTTAATGTATTTCACAAATGAAATCCGTGATAAGGTATGACCTAATAAATTTAGTTAGGTTGTATGGTGCACCTTATAGCTATAATCGTAGATTGCCGACAGGTTGATTGGGTGGGATTTTTGTTTAATTCGTGTCTCGTGTCTCGTGTCTCGTGTCTCGTGTCTCGTGTCTTCAGTCTGGTATTGAGAGATATAAAATCTAAATGATAAATAAAGGCATCAAAGCTAAGGCTAAGCCCGATGTTAATACGTTGCCACAAGCAACCAGAGATCGTATCGCGCACATCGACTTCACCTTGTTGTTCAAGGGCGAAGCAGTGCGGGCTGATTTAGTTGGGCGCTTTAGCATAGCCCCAACTCAGGCAACGAAAGATTTTACCCTGTACAGAGAACTTGTGCCGGGCAACATTGAGTATGACCAACAACTAAAGCTGCACAAACGTGGTGAACAGTTTATGCCTTTATTCGACTATGACGTGGTTAGAACTTTGGCCACCATCAGTCAGGGATATGGGGATGGTTTTACGGGTAAGGTTAAACCTACTTTGGCTTGTGAAGCGCCTTATCACTTGAATAAGCCAAGTTTGTCGATAGTCGCTAAGGTCACTGAGGCTATACACAAAGGTAAAGCAATGTGTATTACCTATGTCTCGTTATCCAGCGGAGAAACGTCACGTGAAATAGTGCCTCATACGCTGGTGGACAATGGCTTGCGTTGGCATGTTCGTGGGTTTGATCGTAACCACGGTGAATTCAGAGACTTTGTATTGACGCGAATTAAAACCGCAAAAGTGCTTGAAAGATCAACGCTGTCAGGGTTCGAACTTGAAACCCAGGATCGGCAGTGGAACCGATTTATAGAGCTGGAGTTAGTGCCTCACCCACGTATTGTGCATAGCGAGGCGATTGAACTTGACTATGGAATGGTTGATGGTGTGATGAAGGTGGAGATTAGAGCTGCAACAGCTGGCTATCTGCTTCGTCAATGGCATGTGGACTGTTCGAACAATAATGAGTTAAACGAATCAGAGCATCACCTCTGGTTGAAGAATAATAAAGTATTACATGGCGTTGAAAACATTTTGATCGCGCCAGGCTATTCAGTATTTGAGGACTAGGTTTGATGGATATAAATATGCAGTCGATTACAAAAACATGTGAACCAAGAAAGGATATTATTGAAGGTTCATTCAATCCGGAAATTTTCACAGCCTCCATCAGTCAGGTTGCGTCAGCTTATTCTGGTAAAAATAGTGCAATCGATTCTATCTATACGAATGCTGAAGCATTCTTCAAAGAAGCAACTTTCCCAACAGAAGGTTTACGACGTGTAGTTCGTGATGTGATGGGGCGCCTTAATGGTGATAACAGCAAACCAGCTATTCACCGATTAGAAACAGCATTCGGTGGAGGTAAAACTCATACTTTGATCGCGCTAACTCATCTCAGCCATCGCGGAAGTGAGATTGCATCAGCCGCTGCCGATGTAGTTGAAGCTGAAGTTTTGCAACCTGCAGGCAGCATTGATGTTGTTGCCGTTGCCTGTGATGAAATGCCGGTAATCGCACCCAGTGGTGAAAAAGTATTAGCATATACTCTCTGGGGAGAAATGGCACTTAAGCTTGGCGGTGAAAGTTTCTACAATGACAACATTAAAGAAGTGACCTCGTCAGCTTTCCCTGGTCAGTATTTCTTAGAGCGAATGTTTGAAGGTCGCAAAGTTCTTATCATGCTTGACGAGCTTGCACAATATGCGACGCGCTATGAAGCAGCTCATGTAGGTGGTGGTGAGCAGATTAGTGCTTTTTTAATGGCACTTCTAGGCTATGCCCGTACTCACAGTGGTATCAGTGTAGTGCTTACACTTGCTAGCCAAAGTGATGCATTCCAAGGTCAAACTAGCATGCTGCAAGGCGTTCTATCTACAACACTGGGCCGTGATGTTGATGAAGAAGAAGCTGCCGCGCTGGCACAGCGTGCCAGCCAAAGCATCATGAGCGTTGTAAAACGTGATGCTACCACGACCGTACCTGTACGACCGACTGAAATTTCTCGCGTATTGGCTCGTCGACTTTTCACGAAAATTGATGAGACAGAAGCAGCAACGACAGCAGCAGCTTACATGGAAATGTATAAGCGCAGTGGTTCGCAATTGCCCGATACCGCAACTCGGGACGATTACAACAAATCTATTGTTGCAAACTATCCATTCCACCCAAGCTTTATCGCCTATTTAACTAATAAACTTGCTTCTGCTGAAAGCTTCCAGGGTACGCGAGGTGTATTGCGTGTGCTAGCCATGGCCATTCGAAATATCTGGCAAAAGCGCATGACAACTCCCCTGGTGCATACCTGCCACTTAAATATGGCGAACCCAGACCTAGCAGATGAACTTATAGGGCGCACTGGCGCAAGTGATCTCTTGACTGTTCTCAATGCTGATGTGGGCGGGGCAGATTCAAGTAACTTGGAAATGGGTGTATCGGTTGCGCAAAACCTTGATCGAAATAATCCCCATCCTCAGGGATTACCACTTTACGAATGGACTTGGAAAGCAGTATTCCTTCATAGTCTTGTTGGCCGAGGTGAAGGATTGTCTTCCAACGTTTTCGGTATTACTTTTGCGGATGCACTACTTGAAGTAGCGATGCCTAACATTCCACCATCACAGGTTGAAGCTGCACTAAAAGCTATTTCAAACGAAGCCTATTACCTGCGTGCTAAAGATGGGCGTTTCTACGCTCATACTGACCCTACAGAGGCGCGTATCGTTTCTACGATTAAACAAGGTATCCAAGCAGATGATGTTGAAGAACAACTGATGGTAGTGGCACGTAAAGTCGTCAGTCACAACAGCCCAACTTTTCAAGTGGCACAAGACGTGTCTGCACCTGAACACGTGCCTGATAAAACTGGTCGTCCTATTTTGGCCATTATTCGTCTAGATGTCCACAAAGTTGATCCAACGGAGATGACCACTACAGGAGGTAACGGTCAGCCTCGTTTAGAGCAAAATAACGTATTTATGCTGGTCCCTGAAACAGTTCAAGTCGCTGGCGACACCTGGAGTGAGGATCGAGTCAAAAAGTCACAGTACCGGAAAGAACGCTTAAACGATGTTGCTCGTACTGTTATTGCCATGCGTCGATTACAAAACAAGCCAGAAGACTATGGTATGTCAGCTAGCAAACTTCAAGAGAGTGGCTTTACAGCCAAGCTTAAAGAGCGAGAAATGGCACTACAAACTTCGATTGCGCAGGCTTATGACACTATTTTATTTCCTGGAGCCTCTGGTCAAGTAGCTCAAAAGAGTATCAAGCAAGCTGGTGGTGAAGGCGGCATGTCCGTTGACGAAGAAATTCGTCGCGTATTAACAGAAGAAGGCGAATTGATCACTGCTGAAGCCGCGGCGACACAATCCATGTTGCTTCAACTAGGCCAACTTATTTTTGGTAGCATTAGCCAAACCCCATCTTTGGAGCAAATCAGCAACCAGTTTAATCAAAACCGTCGCTGGCCAATTTTGGATAATCAGCGCGTACTGGAACAAATCATTCGCAGCGGTGTAGAGAAAGGCCAATGGTGCCTGTATCGCATGGAATCAAGCGAATCCACCAAACCGGAACACTTCCACAGCCGCGAAACCGGTGGAATCCCACTAGACGTTAACTTGTCCGAGAAAGGCTGGAAGTTGGTATCTGAGCAAGGCGCCAAGCAGCGTGGCTGGAACCCAGAAGCCGAACCGGCGGTAGAGCAAGTGACTCAGTGGGTTGAACAAGTGATGACCGAAGAGCCTTGCACCAAGGTCAAAGAAGTCATCGAAAAGGTTCAAGAAAAGCATGGCAGCGTGCAAAACAGCACTGTTCTGCAAGCGGTAGATAACATCGTCCAAACCGGTCGCGTGTATACCTATGAAGTACGTGAGCCAAGCGATGAAGACAACCCGAACCTAATCTATGGCTCTTCTGCCATGTTCCACCAAGCGCAGGAAGACGACATGCTCGTTACGCCTGCAACGGCAGCAGAGAAAGGTTGGGTACAACCGGAAGATACCCGCTACACAAAACAAGGCCATGGACTTGCAATAGCGCTGCATAAACAGCTCAATAAGATCAGCTCCCTATACAGCCGAGGAGCAACAACCGAGCCCGATACTTTGCGCCTGGCTTATTTACAATTACCGGGCGGTGGTAAGTTAAATCTTGACTTAATCAATGCCACCAGCAAAGACATGAAGGCATTAAGTGAATTGTTTGAGGTACTTGCCGATTTAACAACAGTAGGCGATGACAGCCAGGCAATGATCGACATTCAAAATGCACCTGAAGACTGTGCATTTTTAGATTTGGTAAAACAAGCTGATGACTAAAAAGAAACTGACGTTACAAGAGCTCTTCGACAAGACCTTAAAGAATCGCTGGCGCACAGCGCCTTTTGTCTTGCGCTTTACTGAGCTTGCTGATCACACCGGTACGGTTTTGGTGATCAAGGAACGCGTTGAAAAAGAAACCTCAGAAAGCGGTAAAAAGCTTGGTAGCCTGCGTGATCGCGGCACCTTATACGGTGAAAACTTAAAAATACTTTCGCCGCGACTAAAACCTATTTTAGAGCAAGTGGTTGATGATGGTGGCGTGCCCTTAGACTTGCAACGCTTTATTAGCCAGGAAGGGTTCAAGCTACGAGATAACCTGCCTTTAGATGAAGAAGCCGGGGCAAAAATTGCATTGATTGTGAAGTTACAGTCTCGTCTTCACAACCCTGACCGTCTTGAACTGCTCGCCCGACGAGTAAATCGATTTAGCCGTGAAGAAGCTGCCTACTGGCTAGGCCGCACCACTCACTATGGTGCCGATGCCAACCGCTGGGCAGTCGCCGGGCTACGCACCATGCTATGTGGCACAACAAATAATGATGTTGGCATTACTCGCCAGCTGAACAAATTAAGGTAATTGAACGTTATGACCGATAGACGACTGATTGAGGCAGGCTTTCCTTGCCACCAGGTAGGTGCCGAAACCGCTAGAGAGCGCGGGGCAAGTAACGTAATGCCACCTATCTACTATTTACATGTTTGGTGGGCTCGTCGTCCACTAACACCTAGTAGAGCAGCAATTGAAGCATCTTTGTTACCCGAAACAGCAGATACGGAAGAGTTTGTTCGCACGCTAGGAATTGAGCAAAAAGTAGCAGATATTGACGGTGTTAAGTGGATTTTAACTGGCGATATAACAAAGCTCATTAATCATGACGAGACAGGAGAGTATCTTGTTGTAGATGAAAAAGTTCAGAATAGATTTGAAAAAGAAAAGCAACGACGCAACTCTGACATAGAAGTAATTCAAACTCTGAAAAATGCTTTAGATGCAGGACAGCAGACTTATCCGGAAATCGAAACTTGGGAGCAGCTGTCAAAAGCTTTTCCTATTGAGGCATTACCTTTCGGGAAGCGAATCGAAGTATCTCGTCAAATGGCCAATCCTGCTTGGTTCAACAGGCTTATGAACTTGGCGAAATCGGTTTCGGTAAGAGTGCCTAACCTGTACGGATATGACAGAGCGTATCAAAACGACTACTCCCCAAAACCAACTGGATTAACAGTACTTGATCCTACTGCAGGAGGTGGCTCAATACCATTCGAAGCGCTTCGCTTGGGTCATAACGTAATAGCAAATGAGTTAAACCCAGTTGCTTCTACGATTTTGCATGCAACACTTGATTACCCGTCAAAGTACGGCGTCGACATAGTCCCTTCAATAAGAAAGTGGGGAGAAAAAATCATCAAGTCTGTCGATTCTAAAATGGCAAACTTTTTCGGAGATGGGCAAGACATTCCCGACACTGAAAAAGAAAAATTACTCAAATTAGTAAACAATGACTCGGAGTTGGCACGTCCCTTCTTAAAAGAGCAAATCACTACATTCCTCTATTGTCGTGAGGTTACTTGTCCAAGCTGTTTAGCAAAAACACCTCTTTTGAATACATTTTGGTTGGCCAAGAGTGACAAAAACCAGTGGGGTATTCGCGTTGTAAGTAACGGTGTCGGAAGCGAGGCTAAATATAGTTTTGAAACATATAACGCCAAATCAGGAAAAGGTCCGAATGGTGAAGATCCAGAGCAAGGGACATGCAAACGAGGTATTGGCCAGTGTGTTCACTGTAAACAAGCCATCGAAGCAAGTGAGATAAAAGACCAAGCGACTGGCGAATCTGTTCACAACCAATGGAAAGACCGTGTTTATGCAATTGCAGCTCTTAGAGAACAACCAAAAGTTGATAAAAATGGAGCAATACAAAAGTATGCTAGTGGTGAAAAAAAAGGGCAAGTAAAAACAGAAACTGTTCGTTATTTTAGGACCCCAAGCGAAAAAGATCATTCATTGCTATCAGCAGCATCAGAAGAGCTGTCAATTAAGTGGGATTATTATGATGAACTAGGACTCATTCCAACAGAGCCTTTTCCAAAAGGGAATGACCTTAGGCCTATCAGATATGGCATGGAGCGCTGGCATAAGTTATTCAACGATCGTCAGTTACTATCCCACCTTTGCATGGTTGAAAGCCTACAACAATTCAAAGAAGAAATATTAACTGAACTAGGCCCTCAAAAAGGTAGAGCCGTAATAACTTATCTTCAATTTGCCCATGATAAGACTCTAGATTACAACAGTCGTCAAACTCGCTGGGAGTTTACTCGAGGCGTTGTAAAAGGGACTTTTGGAAGACACGATTTCTCACTTAAGTGGACCTATGGAGAAATGATTTTTTCAGGCCCTAACTCAGGTTCACAATGGGGGCTAAATCAGGCAACTAAAGCCTGCAGAGAGCTATCAGAGCTACTAGCTAGTTCTAAAGTTAATCGAAAGGAAGGACAAAGTTTACAAATAATTAATGGAAGCGCGGCATATATCGAGGGCGTGCCAGATAAATCCGTTGACATGGTGTGCATGGATCCACCCTATTATGACAATGTGCAATATGCTGAACTGTCAGACTACTTCTATGTGTGGCAAAAACGCACCCTTAAAGACTTATATCCAGATATCTCATGGCCAAGATTGACAAATAAGCAAGAGGAAGCGGTTGCCAATCCAGCTCGGGACGGCTCCGCCAAAAACGCCAAAGCTGAATACGAAAAGCTGATGGGTGAAATCTTTGCCGAGTCTCGCCGAGTTGTCAAAGATGATGGAGTAATGACTCTTATGTTCACCCATAAAGCTCAGGATGCTTGGGAGACATTAACGAGGTCGTTGATTGAAGCTGGCTGGGAAATTACATCGTGTTTCCCTGTAGAGTCAGAAAGCAGTTATTCGACCCACCAAAAAGATATGGCCTCTGCAGCAAGTACAATTTTTATTACCTGCCGTAAGCGCGCTTTAAATGATCAGCAAGTCGCTTTCTGGTCTGGTCTAGGTGGCAGCGGGGTACAACACAAAATTCGCTCTGCTGTAGAAGCAGGCCTTGATGAATTCAGGCCACTGAAACTCAACGCCGTTGACCAGATGATTGCTTGTTACGGCCGTGCCCTTCAGGTATTAAGTGAAAACTGGCCAGTAATGGATGGCGATGAAGAGGTATCACCTATTCGCGCCATGAACGAGGCCAGCCGAGTCGTTGCAGAACACCAGATAAAAGTGATTACGGATGGCAATATCTCAGTCGACGACTTGGATACTGAAACTGCCATGGCGCTGACCATGTACGGTATCTGGGGGCACAGCGAGGCTTCCTTTACCGAAGTATTAAACCTGTCGCGCTCGCTCAATATTAGCCTCGAAACCCGCACCGGAGGTTACGGTATTGAAGGCCGCATGGTGGGTATTAACACCGAGATTAGTGGTCGTACTGCCGTTGCAGGTCAAGCCGCCGAGGACAAAGGCTACGCCGCACCATTAGTGAAGAAAGGCTCTAAGCTGCGATTGTCCAAACCACAAGAGCGAAGTGCTCGTCGAGTTGCTAAACCACAATCAGATTGGGATGTACTTCATGGATTGTTGCTGAAGTTCCGCGAAGGTGATGTGCCTGTGGCACGCGCCTATTTAGATGAACAGCGTGAAGGCAATGACAATATCATTCTCGACTTGCTTGAGGTTTGGGGAGAGGAAGCCGAAACGCCAGAGGCACGTAACGAAGCCCGAGCACTACTGTTTGGCTTAAGACAACAATAAGACAGGTTTGGAAGGAGCTAAGCGTCGAATGGGATTGAAAGATTTTAACTGGGAATACAGTTATAAAACATCTCAGGTAAGAGCACCGGGAGAGCCTGCCGTAGATATTCTACGGGAATTTTATGTGCCTTTGTTACAGCGTATTGTTCGCTATGACCGAGTAGCTGGCTTCTTCCGCTCATCGTCGCTTGCCCTTGCCAGTCGAGGCATGACCTCTTTTGTTAATCGTGATGGCAAAATGCGCCTGATTGCTGGCGTCGATATGACACCTAAAGATGTTCAAGCCATTATCAACGGCCAGCACGCCATTCTTGAATCGCATCTTGATCAAGAGCTTACCGGCAAAGAACAATGGCCAGAAGAAGCTGAACGCGGTGTGGAGTTACTTTCTTGGATGGTTGCCCATGGCCACTTAGAAATAAAAGTCGCCTTGCGTAAGCATGCTCAAACTGGCGAAGCGATAAGTCTAGATTCCAGTGAAGATGGCTACGTGCATGAAAAGTGGGCGTTGGGATATGACTTCGAAGAGGGGAAGGATGGAGAAACTCTTTATGCCAGTGGTTCCTGGAATGAATCAGAAACCGCGCTGAAACGTAATGCAGAGAATGTGGACGTTGATTGCTCTTGGGAAGGAAAAAAAGAGCGAGCAAAAATTGCAGATGCAGCGCGATCATTTGATGCAATGTGGAAGAATATCCATCCCGCATTTGTAGTTAAGGACTTACCTTCAGCAGTGCGTGAAAAGCTACTGCGTTTTTCTGAAAGCATCACGGTTCCAGTAGAGATAGATAACCAACCTGCTGAGCTTGAACAACCTAAGATTTCCAGCAAGGATGCATTACGTTTTACCGCACTGAAATACGCGCCTTTGATGCCTAATGGTGAGTATGTTGGCATGTATACAGCGCCAGTTGAGCCTTGGCCCCATCAAGAAGTGGTTGCTCGACGAATCATCGAGAACTTTCCAGCATCGCACCTGATGTGTGACGAGGTTGGATTGGGTAAAACCATTGAGGCAGGCCTAGCATTCCGCTCACTGTACTTGAGCAAGCGCGCAAAACGTATCCTTATCGCAGCTCCAGCCAGTTTGACACGGCAGTGGCAACGTGAAATGGCGAGTAAGTTTTATCTTGGATTTGACAGGGTAACAGCATCTCCATCACCGCAAAGTGAATCGATCTTTCCTCTTGAAGAGAAAAAATCTATCGGCAGCCTATATAGCCCTAACCTAACGATCGTATCGACAGGTTTGATGGCGAGAAAGGAAAGACGCCGATTGCTGGATCAAGCGGATAAATTCGATCTGGCCTTGGTGGATGAGGCTCACTATGCCCGTCGGCAAAACTCTCAACGTGGAACGAGAGGCTTTCCTCGTTTTAATCAGCTATATCAGACTATTGCTGATCACATGCGAGGCAATACTCACTCCTTGCTCTTGGCAACTGCAACGCCGATGCAGCTTGATCCTGTGGAAGTGAGTGACTTGATTCGGCTCACCAATCGCGTTGGCGCATTTCAATACGACCCATCATTAATGCTGGCTTACTATCGCCTTGTTAATGCGGTTGCCTCTGGCGAAAAGCTAAAGCAGGAAGAATGGGACTTTATTCGTAAGTCCGTCACGACAATAGAAAACCTGGACCCGAAACTTTGGCGATATCTTAACGACGTAGTCATTGATCCTATGTCGAAGATCTCGCTGGAGCAATGGTTAAATCGTGGCACGATCCCAATGCAACATGAGCTTGCCGCCTTAGCGAGACTATTATTTGCGGCAGCACCACTGTCACGAGTGATGCAGCGCCATACACGTGATTTGCTCAAAATTTATCGACAAAAAGGCAAGCTCAGCGCAAACCTAGCCGATAGAACCGTTATTCCAACACCACGTATAACCTTTACCAAGAAAGAGGCTCGCGTAGATGGCCTGCTCGGTGAATATTGCGAAGGATTGAGAGAACAGCTTCTGGCTAGTGGGCTCAATGAGCCAGGTCAAGTTGCCCTAGGCTTCTATTTAAGCTTCTTGCGCCTGCGATTTGCATCCAGCCTTAAGGCATTACAGCTGACACTTTCGCGACGTAAAACAAAGGTTGAAGCAACGCTCATTGAGCAGCTGAAATACAGTACAGACCCTACCGATAATGAGGAGCTTCAGGAGTTACTCATTGACGGTGGTGACGATGACATTGACGCTGTTGAAATGTTGCTCAACAACAGGACCAAAGATGATCTAAGATGGGAACGCGATATGCTCGACTCACTGCTAGGTGAGTTGGCTGATATCTATGAGGACTCGAATAAGTTTAGAGCGTTACTGACCGCACTCAAACCCCGTATCGAAGGCAAGCGCATTAAGCAAACCGTAATTTTTACCCGCTTTCTCGACACCCTTCATGATATCCGGGAGCGACTACAGGCTAAATTCCCCGAACTACTCATAGGAACCTATTCAGGTGAAGGTGGGCATTACTACGACCCAAATAAGAATCAAATGGTGGGTGTAGAGCGTGACGTGATCAAACATAGATTTGTTCAAGGCCATATCGATATTTTGCTCTGTACCGACGCTGCCGCTGAAGGTCTTAACTTACAAACCTCTGATCTACTCGTTAACTATGATTTGCCCTGGAACCCAATGAAGGTTGAACAGCGTATTGGCCGTATCGACCGTATTGGGCAAACTCACAAAGAGATTTTTGTTCTCAATCTATGTTTTGCTGACTCTGCAGAACAATTTGTCTATGAGCGCTTATTGAATCGCTTGGCTAGCGCAAATCTTGTGGTAGGAACACAACAATTCTCGATGCTCCCTGTTACTACGGAAGAGTTCCAGAAATTGGCCGAAGGGACGATGACCGAAAAACAGGTAGAACAGGCTGCAATGGACCGAGCCAAAATCCAACAAGCGAACAATAAGCTAATGGAAGTGCCTGTGGAGGAAATGTTTAATGTGTATGTAAGGCTCAGCCAAACATACCGGAAACAGCCATTGCCGGTTTATTTAACGGAAATCTGGCAGACCTTAACTGAATCGCAGTTCCTGAAAAATATTGGCTGCAAGCTGAGTGATTGTGGGAATTACTTCACTATAAACGGCATTAAATCAATCGATGATGGCTCTGTATTAACCATTGATAGATCGCTATTTGATACGGGCCTGCCGGATGGTTCACACGTGTATTTTGCTACCTATGGCGAACCAGTTTTCGAACGGCTGCTTAACTTCGTGTTGGAACAAATTGAAGAGCCTGTCTGCCAAGTTATCCACGGAAAAGAAGACAACATTGAATGTGCAGCAATTGCATATATGGATCATAACGGCCGAATGCAGTTAGCAACTTCTATGAAGCAAGTACTTGGCGAAATGGACATCAAAGCCTGTTCAGATGAATCTATAATTCAGCGTTCTCAAGCTAAAATCGATCAATTTACAAAAGATTTAAATAGATATCAGGCAAAGATAGCAAGTTTGGAGAGAGCAAATAATCTACAAGCACATTCGCAGATAGTGCTTAATAACCAGGTGATTAGATCACTTATGTCATCGAAGCTCAGAAGCTCTAAAGTTGATGATAATGCAAAAGTTATTTTAAGGACGTTAGATGAACAATTCGGACGTCGTGATAGGCCCGTTAGGATTAGTAATTTACCAAGGAGCCTTGAAATAGAGCTACAAAGTGGCCTTTTAAATGCCCATTATCCTAGACAAGGATATGGCTATATAGATACCCCAGCATTTATTGTTCAAACGGCACTAGATTCATTAGCAAGAAGAATAGATAGTAGTAAAGGTAGGGCGAGAATATTGACTGCAAGCTCGATCATTGAGGATATTGAAAAATCCCCTTTTATTACTTATTGATAAGCTCCAGTAATAATGGGCGAAGTTGAATATTAGAAATATGAACAAAGAAAAAATCGTTATTCCGCCTCTTATTCAAGGAAATCCTTTCCTGAAAACCCCGGATGAGGTAGCCGAGCTATTTGGATTTTCCACATCTATCCGAAGTAAAGTCAAACATGTTGCCCGTTTGGTTGGACAAGAGGTGAAACTCAGTGATCGAAGCCTTGATAACCTTTCTGGGAAAGGGGTGTCTAAGCAGAAAGCGGAGGATGCCCTAGACCCAATTTTTAACGGGTTGTTAGAACAATTAGATCTTGAATTAGATAATTTGATTCCCGATGGTACAAAGACCTCTGATATCCATATTTTTTGGAAAGGCACGATTACAGCTTTCGTATGCGCAGCTCAATTTTCTTCTGAAGAGAAGAACTGTTTAAAACCTTTAGTCTCATTTATCGAAAGGCGGTGTACAGAATACCAACCTCAAAGAGAGTGGATTGCGCGATACCGTGGAATGGAACAAGAAGAAGTTATATGTTACCTGACCGATTTTTATCGGCCAGTTATCAACAAAACTTTGCTCGATTCAAGACAGCAAGCCATAGTTATCAAGGTATTGGATAAGGTGGCTCATAGGAAAAAAGTAAAGGTTGTTCAAGATGATATTAAAGCATTTGCTTTTTTCTCACATGATTTCAACCTGTCTTTATTTGCATCATTAGATTTGGTAGCTAGCAAGTTTAAACAACTGCATCAGGATGAGCTATCACAAGGGGATAGCCTTTTTACTCAAATATTAGCCTCTGGTGGTAAGTGTTATTTTGGTAGGCTGATCACTCTCATACATATAAAAACCGGCTGTCCCTATAGCAAATTAGCGCAGCTTATCCCAATACAACATCAAAGTACTGATAGTGGTAGAACAGAAGCAGAAGCTAAAGTTGAGCGGCTAAAAGAATGGCGAAAAGGAAAAACTAAACCTAGTTTTACCGTAATGGATGAGTTTTTTTCTTATTTCGATGTGGCTGATCAGCTTCCTTTATTGATTTACGGGTTTATTTGTCAGGCTATCGACCGGATGATGGATAAATATAAACGTGAAGATGACCGAGCGCTTCTACGAGAAATTTATTCAACAGAAAACTACTCTCGTTATTACGATAAAGAAAAAGTAGCGGCCTGTTTATCGGCCGCCGTTAAGATTACTTTTTAGATGGATTATTACCACGGCCCTTACCTGATGGGTTATTAGTACCGTTTTTAGTTGGCCAGTTAGGATTGATAGCTGTCATTATTGATCCTCCCAATCGTCAGGTCTTTCATCTTCACCTCGTGATTGCCAATACGCATCATTGTTAGGGTTCAGTTGATCTGAGTGATTATCGAGATCATCTTGAGTTGGCTCATAGCCGCTTTTGAATCCAGACATAGTAGATTTCCTTTTTAATCGCAGCACCATTGCTGCTGTAAAAGAAGATTACTACTCGAGGATTAGAAAAAATAAGGGGGGTGAGAGCGCACGATTTACAATAGTGGTAAATGAATAAGGAATCGAAAACGCATTCCTCATTTGGATTAAAATTTTGTTTATGCGAAGCAATCTACAATGTTAGAAACTCGCTGTGCAAGTTTATTTAAAGCCTCTCTCCGCTCTTCAAAATAATCATGTCGGTCATAGATCCCTTCAACGCCTTTTAACTTATGATTCAAGCATCTCTCGGCCACATGGCCGAGGGTGCCTTGTTGTGCAAGTAAGGTTCGACATGTGCGACGCAAATCATGCACAGTAAAATGAGGTATATCACCCATAAGATTCGGTGGCTGTTTCTTTTTACCAGCCTCATGGCCAAACAACTTTGTGATAGCGCGATTTAGTGTATCTGCCCCCATATGTGGATTTTTACTCGAACGGCGGCTTGGAAAAACATACTCGGAACCAAAGCCTCTCATTTTCAGCTCTTCAAGCCACTGTAATACCGGAGGTGCTAAGGGGATGCTAAGGCCGACATTGGTTTTGCTGCGTTCTTTAGGTAACTCCCAAACGGCCTTTTCTAAATCAAATTCCTCCCATTTAGCTTCACACAGTTCAGATTTACGCACACCTAGACACACGAGTAAGGCACACGCTAAATAGTTATCACGTGTGAAGCTCATCGGGTTGTCTTTAGCGGTACTAAAAAACTGTTTAAGCTCTTCGGTCGTTAAGGCTCTATCTCTGCTCTTTTCCACACCGCCAGCATCCCGAACCGTAAATGCAGAAGCAGGATTGCCTTGCATGAGGTCGAGCTTCATTCCATGGTTGAAGAGTTGTTTACAATAGTTAAGGGCATCATTCGCGATTGCAGGTTTTCCAGCAGCAGTAATAGCATTAATAGTGGTACGAATATCACGAGCGTTAACTTGTTCTAGATGAATATCGCCAATATGAGGGGCAATATCTTTTAAGAAGACACGTTTCGGAATGTTAGGGTGCTTTAAACGTTTTTCTAGAGATGGATACCAGTCTGAAAACAAGTCGTTAACGGTTTTAATTTTTTCTTGTTCTGCGCGCTTACGTTGTATGAGCGGGTCAAACCCTTCACGGACTTGTTTCATTTTTTCAGCAGCTAGGAGTCGGGCGTCACGCAAAGAGATATCACTGACTTTACCGAGTGTCATTTCGCGGCGCTTTTTGTTCGATGTGAAACGTAACATCCAACTAGGATAGCCAGAATGAGGAACAACCAAATACAAACCGCCACCATCACCATAGCGCTTTGTTTTATCCCCACCAGCTTTAATCAATGCTTCCACTTTCTTAACTGTTAACTGAGACATCCTAACCCAACTCCATACCCATAAAATTCGGCGGAATTTGACATTACCCTCCACCATGCTCTGATGATAGTGTAACATACCCACCACTTTAACCACCAGTTGGTGGTGGTTAAAGGTGGTTCTTTATGGACTGCTATGGAATGTGTTTTTAGCTAAGTTTTTGAAATTTATTATTTTAAATAACAATATGGAAGCGTTTGGAGCTTATTCGATATTTTGGATCTGCTCACGCATCTGTTCAATTAGAACTTTCAGTTCAACGCCCGATGCGGTGATGTCGGTGCTGATGGATTTCGACGCTAGCGTGTTCGATTCACGGTTGAACTCTTGCATCATGAAGTCCAGACGACGACCGACTGCGCCACCTTTTTTCAGAATGTTTGTGGTTTCTTTTACGTGAGAATCAAGACGGTCTAGCTCTTCTGCTACGTCTGATTTCTGTGCCAGAAGGATAAGCTCTTGCTCAACGCGAGATGGGTCTAGCTCTACTTTCGCATCTTCAAATTTAGAGAACAGACGCTCACGTTGCCACTCTAGTATTTCTGGCATGCGTGCGCGCACTTTCACAACTTCTGATGTGATCGCTTCTAGGCGTTGCTCAATCAGCGCCTTCATGTTCTCGCCTTCACGAGCGCGCGCTTCAATAAATTCATCCATTGCGCCATCAAACGCTTCTAGTAGCACTTTATTTACCGCATCCATGTCTTGCTCTGGCGTTTCCATTACCCCCGGCCATTGCATGACTTGAAATGGATTGATTCGGCTCAGTTCACCAGTCATGTGCATGACTTGTTCAGCGGCTTTAATTACCTGGCTAGCAAGCGCTTCATTGATGCTAAGCTCACCTTTTGCGGCAGGGTTTGCTTCAAAACGCAGATTACATTCTACTTTGCCTCGCGCTAAGCGCTTACGAAAGCGCTCACGTAAAACGGGCTCTAATCCGCGAAATTGTTCTGGCATGCGGAAGTATGTTTCTAAATAACGCTGGTTCACGCTGCGGATTTCCCATACCGCAGAACCCCAATCGCCTTTTACTTCTTTGCGTGCATACGCTGTCATACTGTAAATCATCGAATTTTCCTGTCTTCATTTTTTGAAAATTACTTCAAGAGTGTATCACGCTGCGTCGATAGGTGCGCGGCATGTATGGATTGTTTATGTTGTGCCAGATGCGTAACCTATGAATCCGGAATCGATTCCGTTATAATCTTCGCCCAACCAAATCGTCTTCTCCTCATATTTAAGGTAGATGCCCATGCGTCCAAACGATCGCAAGGCGGATCAAGTTCGCCCTATCAAAATTACTCGTAACTACACAGCTTACGCTGAAGGGTCAGTGTTAGTTGAGTTCGGTAACACCAAAGTGTTGTGTAATGCGACCGTCGAAGAATCTGTGCCACGTTGGCTAAAAGGTCAAGGTAAAGGCTGGGTTACAGCTGAATACGGCATGCTACCTCGAGCAACACATTCTCGTACTCGTCGTGAAGCGGCAAGTGGAAAGCAAGGCGGCCGTACGATGGAAATTCAGCGTCTTATCGCGCGAAGCCTACGTGCAGTTGTCGATCTAAAAGCCATGGGTGAGTTCATGATCACCGTTGACTGTGACGTTATCCAAGCTGACGGTGGTACGCGTACTGCATCCATCAGCGGCGCAAGTGTTGCAATGGCCGATGCATTCCAACACCTAGTAGATAGCGGCAAGCTAAAAGCGAATCCAATGAAAGGCCACGTAGCGGCAGTTTCTGTCGGCTTGCTAGGCGATGAAGTATTGTGTGATCTTGAATACGTTGAAGATTCAGCGGCAGACACAGACATGAACGTCGTAATGACCGAAGAAGGCAAGATGATTGAAATTCAGGGCACCGCAGAAGGTGAACCGTTCAGTCACGAACAGCTGATGGCATTGCTCGAGTCGGCGAAAGTCGGCATTACGGAAATTGTCGCAGCGCAGAAGGCGGCGTTAGCCAATTGATTTAGATAGCTCCCATTATGGGGGCTATTTTTTTATCTCGACAATAGAGAAATGAATGATTGTCGAGAAGAGACACAAGAAACCAAGGACATAGAGAGAAAATAATGAAAGCATACCAGCGTGAATTTATTGAGTTTGCACTTGAGAAAGAAGTTCTTAAGTTTGGTGAGTTTACTTTGAAATCTGGCCGTAAAAGCCCGTACTTCTTTAACGCTGGTCTTTTCAATACTGGTCGTGACCTAGCGCGTCTTGGTCGTTTTTACGCAGCCGCGCTCGCTGATTCAGGCATTGAGTTTGATGTGCTGTTTGGCCCGGCGTACAAAGGTATCCCAATCGCGACGACAACAGCAGTCGCGCTGGCGGATCATCATGACGTCGACACGCCTTACTGCTTCAACCGTAAAGAAGCGAAAGATCACGGCGAAGGCGGTAACCTTGTAGGCTCTGCGCTTAAAGGCCGTATCATGCTAGTAGATGACGTAATCACAGCAGGTACTGCGATTCGTGAATCGATGGAAATCATTCAAGCAAATGGCGCAGACCTTGCTGGTGTGTTGGTTGCGATTGACCGCCAAGAAAAAGGCAAAGGTGAGTTGTCTGCGATCCAAGAAGTGGAGCGTGACTTTGGTTGTGCAATCATCTCAATCGTTAGCCTGACTGACCTTGTGACTTTCCTTGAAGAGAAAGGCACAGACAAAGAGCATCTAGAAGCAGTCAAAGCATACCGCGCAGAATACGGCATTTAATTGGTTACTTTTTCTGAAAAAGTAAAAAGGGCAGATGGATATTCATCTGCCCTTTTTTGTTTTTGGATTTATCGCCGTGACCACTTACTTATAGCGAATGCCTTTCTCGACATGCTCATCTTGCATGGTTTTATAGCGTTTATGGAGCCACATCCATTGTTCTGGAGCGCGTAGAATGACTTCTTCCACATACTTGTTCATATAAGCGGCAGCGGCGACTTCGTCTTTTTGTGGATAATCGGCTTCAATGCACTTATCGGCGATGATGTCGTATTTTCCTTCGTCATTGCGAAACCCTGAGCCTGGGATGATCGCACATTTTGAGGTATACGCCAGAATGCTCGTGCCTGTTGTCGTACACGCATCGTCTACGGCAAAGAAGGGCACAAATACTGATTTTTTGCGACCGTAATCGTGATCCGGTAAATAGAACAGACGCTCACCGCTGCGTAAAACACGAATCATCTTTTTTACATCTTTACGATCAATCAGTTTATTGCCGTTATGTGTCCGTCCCCAATACTGGATAAAGTTATAAGCAGGATTATTATGCGGACGAAACGCGCCGTACCCGGCCACGCCTAACACGGCGAAAGCACGCGCAGTGATCTCTAGATTAAGAGCATGGACACAACAAAGTAGGACGCCTTTACCTTCTTTGGCTTTTTCACGCAGTGCGCCGAGATCTTTCTCGACGATCAGGTTTTTAAAGCGCCAAGTCGGCCAGAACCAAGTGATTCCGGTTTCTATCAGTGCCATACCGGTATTTTTGAAGTTCTCTTCAACAATATGTTGAATCTCTTCAGGTGTTTTGTCTGGAAAGGCCAATTCTAAGTTACGCTGAGCAACGTGGACACGCTTTTTACCGTAGCGCATGCCAAGTTTACCGAGTGAACGACCTAATGAAAGCAGCAGCCGATAAGGAAGAATATTGACGAGGATGGCCAACAGGCCAAAACCAAGCCATACGCCCCAGTTACGAGGGTGAAGAAGTGAAAGAGAAAACTCGGGCTGCGTGTATTTGTCTTTACTCATAGTCTTTTACTTTATTTGTGCACTCAAAAGCGCCCAGTACTCGTCAAAGTTTGCAGTCGGCTGGTATTTAAAGTCGCTACGCACAAAGCGGTTTAGGCTCCCCTCAACTTGTCCCAGAATTTGCGCGGCTAGGATGCGCTCTTCGACAGGGAAAGACTTCCCTTCACGAATCTTACGTTCACGCAGGATTTGGCGCAATTGTGTTTCTATACGCTCAAAGAGTTGATTGATGCGTTCACGTAGACGTTCATTTTCAAACATTAGAGCATGACCCGACAAAATGCGTGTCAGACCTGGGTTACGTTCAGAGAACGCCAAAATAAGGTGCATCACCATACGAATACGCTCTAGTGTATCTTTTTCGTCGTCTAGAATACGGTTGATACGTGTCATCAAGGCTTCTTCAATGAACTCAATCAACCCTTCGAACATGCGCGCTTTACTTGGGAAATGACGATACAGCGCGGCTTCTGAAACGCCGACTTGCTTGGCCAGTTTTGCCGTAGTAATGCGTGAAGCGCCATCTGTTGATTCAAGCATTTCTGCCAATGCTTGTAAGATCTCTTCACGACGGTTGGATTTTTTACTGCCGGCCATTAGTTACTTCCTTTCAAAATACAAAGTTGAGCGGAGGGGATTATAAGACGCTATTTCGCCTCAAACTAGACCACTAAGGGTGGAATGGGAGATTTAACACCCTTAGTTGTCATTTTTGTACCAAATTTATGCCAGCTTTTGTAAAAAATTGGCAGGGTTTTCAAACGTTAGTTACATCAATTGATGCATTTTTTCGAGAATTTTAAAGCTCAATGCTTCTTTTGATTCTAAAGCGAGCGCAAGTTCACCTTCAGGCCAGTAAAGGGTAATTGCGTTGTCGTTGCTGTTAAATCCTTGCCCTGCAACCGAAACGTCGTTTGCACAGATCATATCGAGGTTTTTCTTTGTTAACTTGCCTCGAGCATAGGTCTCTACATCATTGGTTTCAGCCGCAAAACCGACGGTAAACGGACGCTTCTCCGTCATTGCTGCCACAGATGCAACAATATCAGTATTTTTAACCATATTAATGACCATTTCGTCGTTGTCTTCTGTCTTTTTCAACTTTTGAGACGCGATCGTTTGTGGGCGGTAGTCGGCAACGGCAGCGCAGCTAATAAAGGCATCATGCTGGTTTGCATGTGTCATAACGGCTTCGTGCATCTCTTGTGCACTGGAAACATTTATGCGCTCAACACCTACGGGCGTATTTAAACTGACAGGACCGCTCACGAGGGTGACTTTTGCTCCCATCTGCGCTGCGGCGCTCGCCAATGCATAGCCCATTTTCCCGGAGCTATGGTTTGTAATGTAACGCACTGGATCAATCGCTTCGCGAGTTGGTCCGGCGGTAATGAGTATCGACTTACCTTCTAGCAATTTTGGTTGAAAGAACTGTTCACATAGATGTACTAGCTGCATTGGTTCCAGCATTCGACCTGGTCCTACATCACCACAGGCTTGCTCTCCTGCCGCAGGGCCCCAGATGTGCATACCACGACGCGCTAACGTAGCGATGTTCTCTTGGGTTGCGATATTGCGATACATCTGTTGATTCATCGCAGGAGAAACAGCAACAGGGGAATCCGTCGCGAGCACGAGCGTAGTAAGTAAATCGTTCCCCATGCCTGCGGACATGCGCGCGATTAAGTCCGCGGTCGCGGGCGCTAATAGCACTAAATCTGCCCATTTGGCCAATTCAATATGGCCCATAGAGGCTTCCGCTGCTGGGTCTAGTAAACTGTCCGAGACAGGACGGCCCGAAACGGCTTGCATGGTTAAAGGGGTAATGAACTCTTTTGCGGCTTTCGTCATTACAACTTGAACTTGCGCTCCTCTCTCTATGAGGCGACGGGTTAGCTCCGCACATTTATACGCGGCAATACCGCCACTGATGCCGAGTAGAATTTTCTTTCCTGCTAGTGTTTGCATGTGAGATCTCCAATTTGATGACCGGATTTTAACACAATTCAAAGTCTGACCGCCCGAGCATATATAACGAGAAGATAATTCACATCAAACTCCAGAGTATTAATCTGACCGAGGAAGGGAAAATTCTCGCCTACCTCACAGACAAGTTGCGCGGAGTTTGCAAGTCTGAAAAGAAAAAGAGGTAGTGGAAACCATGGTGTTGAAAAGTCGAAACAAATTGCTGCTGATAACCCTAATTCCGCTGTTGTTGATCACCACGTTGATCTCAGTGGTGTATTACATCAACAGCAGTAAAAGTTTGGAAGCAGAGCTGGCAAGAGACAGGCAAGAGCTCATCGAAACGAAAAAGAAAGAGTTACAAGCCTATATGATGATGGGCGTGACGGCGATAAAACCGTTATACGACACGGATGTAAATGGAAGTAATAAAGAGGCAGCAAAAGAAATTCTGAAAGCCATGCGCTTTGAAAGCGATGGTTACTTTTTTGCCTACGACTCTCAAGGTGTGAATACGTTGCACGCCATCAAACCTGCATTAGAGGGTAAAAACCTTTACGACTTAAAAGATGAAAATGGGGTCGCAGTTATTGCGGGCTTGATTGACGCTTCTCAAAAAGGGGATGGGTTCCTCTATTTCTCGTGGCACAAACCGACCATTGACGCACAAGCGCCTAAGTTGGGCTATGCAGAATATCTATCGAAATGGGACTGGGTTTTAGGTACTGGCGTTTATATTGATGACATCGACCAGCAAGTTGCGATGCACAGAGAGTTAAAGACTCAAGAGCTAAAAGAGCATACATTATCTGCCGTGTTGATTTCCGCTATTGGATTGATCATTACCAGTGTTCTCACCAGTATCGTGGTGTCTAAAGGCATTCAGCCATTACAACATGTCGCGGCTTCATTAAAAGATGTTGCCGCAGGCGGCGGTGACTTAACGGCTCGTTTAAAAGTCGAAAGTCAGGATGAAGTCGGTGAAGTGGCAGCGGCGTTTAATGAGTTTATGGATAAGCTGCACCCACTGATGCAGGATATCCACCGCTCTGCGACGACAGTACAAACCGTTTCCCAAAGCCTGAACACTCAGACCAGCCAAGCGAGCGGCCAAATGCAGGACCACTGTTTAGAGACGGACAAAGTCGTGACTGCGGTGACACAAATGAGCATGACTGCCAAAGAAGTAGCCAGCAATACTAATGCGACCGCGCAGGCAATTGACGATGCCAACAGTCAAGTCACCGCCGCTCAGCATGAGGTCGAGCAAGCAATAGAAGGCATTACCGAACTCGTGACGGAGATAGACAGCACGTCAGATGCAATTTCTGAGTTGAGTTTACAGACCGAAAAAATAACCAAAGTGCTGGATGTGATTGGCGAGATAGCCGAGCAAACGAATTTGTTGGCCCTAAATGCGGCGATTGAAGCGGCTAGAGCCGGTGAGCAAGGTCGAGGGTTTGCCGTCGTTGCGGATGAAGTGCGCTCGTTAGCCAGTCGTACGCAAAATAGTACTCATGAAATTGGCGACATGCTCAAGCAGCTACAAAATGGTGTATCAAGAGCGGTCAGTACGATGTCGGTGAGCCAAAAACGAGGTGTCAAAACGGCGGAAGAATCTGCGCTCATTCAGCAATCTCTTTCTGGTGTTCATCATTCTATCGGAACAATTCGAGATATGGGTATTCAAACCGCGTCTGCCGCAGAAGAACAAAGCGCGGTTGCAGAAGACATCAACCAAAACTTAGTGGCTATTCAACAGATCGTGAACAACATTAATGAGACGTTGCAGCATGCCGAGTCAATCAGCACGCAGCTATCACAGTCTGGAACAGAAATTCACGGCTTGGTTGGCAACTTTAAACTCTGATGAACTGTTAAGTTGCATGGAAAACACTGATAGTACGAAGAAAGCGAAAGTCATACTCGACTTTCGCTTTTTGTTTTGTGGAATAGGGACACTTTCCATATAAAGAGACATCAGATGATACTGAAAGCTTTGCCAAATGAGTCCATGCCCAGAGAGAAGCTACTGCAACGAGGGCCGCAAGCTTTGACCGATGCTGAGCTACTGGCCATCTTCTTGCGCACAGGCACCCGCGGAATGAACGTGATTGAGCTTGCAGACTTCCTTATTCAAGACTTTGGTTCGCTCAGACAACTATTTTCAGCATCAGAAGAAGAGTTTTGTCGTCACAAAGGATTAGGGCAAGCCAAGTATGTTCAATTGCAAGCTGTACTAGAAATGACACAACGTTACTTGGCGGAGACGCTAAAGCGTGGTGATGCCTTAACCAGCCCCGACCAAACTAAGTTATATCTGTCTTCTATTTTGAGGGATCGGCAAAGAGAGGCTTTTTATATTCTTTTTCTCGATAACCAGCACCGAGTGATAAAAGATGAAATTTTATTTGAAGGAACGTTGGATGCAGCGTCGGTGTATCCGAGAGAAGTTGTTAAGCGTGCTCTGCATCATAACGCGGCGGCTTTGATTTTGGCGCACAATCATCCTTCAGGGGTTGCTGAGCCGAGCCAAGCTGACAGAAGGATTACAAGGCGTCTCATTGACGCATTAGCATTGGTGGATATTCGTATTTTGGACCATTTCGTCATCGGAGATGGGGAAAGTGTCTCTTTTGCTGAAAGAGGCTGGATATAACTGTGCGTTTTTTAGGTTGTTAGTTGCTAAAAATCTGCTATCATCCACGCCACTAAATTTTTAACTGAATTCAGCTTGGACTGCTAAAAAAATCTGCTGTCTAAAAAAAGATCACGAAAACCTGTAAAAAGGATCTGTTCGGGTCTTGAGCAATGCATATCAAGTTAGTATAATGCGCGACCTTTGATAGCCTTGTATGGATTTTCCATAGCGGTTCTTAACCTCTAACTTCTTTTCGAGAGATAGAGAGGTTCGGCCACCAAGGTTGATATCGAGCTGAAACGATTTTGGAGAAGACATTCATGTCACGAGTATGCCAAGTAACTGGTAAGCGTCCAGTAACGGGTAACAACCGTTCACACGCACGAAATGCTACTAAGCGTCGTTTTCTGCCGAACCTACAAACTCATCGTTTCTGGGTAGAGAGCGAAAAACGTTTTGTTAAACTACGTCTATCTGCTAAAGGTATGCGCATCATCGACAAGAAAGGTATTGATACTGTTCTTGCAGACATGCGTGCACGTGGCGAAAACGTTTAAGAGGAAATAAGCAATGGCAAAGAAAGGCGTTCGTGAGAAAATCCGTCTAGTATCTTCTGCAGGTACAGGCCACTTCTACACAACTGATAAGAACAAGCGTAACATGCCAGGCAAATTTGAGATCAAAAAGTTTGATCCAGTAGTTCGCCAGCACGTTATGTACAAAGAAGCAAAAATCAAATAATTGGTTTCAGTCTCTTTGATGAATTGAAAAACCCAACTTTCGAGTTGGGTTTTTTATTACCTGAATAAAAGTGCTGAAGATAAAGTGTTCAGTACGTCATCGGATTGTAAAGTACTGCTGAAGCTATTTTACTGGTCCGACTCTATACTCGAATTTTTGATTGATCGCTCTCTGCCGCTTAGTTACAACTTCCCTACACACTTGCACACCGTTGTTCTAGTCAAGCTCAATACTCTTTGGTAATTTACTCATAACGATAAGAGAGTAGAGATGGTTATGCGTGTGAGTCCGGCTCGTCGCCGCCGATGGAACAATATTCTTATTCTGGGCATTATCGCATTTATAGTGATCTTAAATGCGCCGATGTGGATCAAAACTTACCTATTAACAGATCAAGCAGACCCTTACCCAAATGTACTTCGCTCCGACTATACGGTGGAGTCTTTGTACTATAGTGGCTGGGAGTTCGAGCTGCATGATGGACGGTGGCAATCCAACATCAAAGTTGATGCACCGATCAGTGAACTTGTATCACGCTGGCAATCATTGGAAGGGACCGAGCTCACCTCAGAACAGTACGATCATTTAAAACCTAACCTGGCGGTACCTGAAACGGTAGAAGTTTGGTATCAGGATCTCGAAGAGCCGCAGCGGGTGACTTTATTTCGTTTACCTGATTTTTGGCTATTTAAAACCTGGCAAGACAAATGGGTCGCTATCTCCGTCGATGAAAACTACCTTATGCCAGAGTAGAGCCTTTTTGCGCCTATACCCCTAATAAGCTTCCCTATTTATCGTTTTTCTTTTCGATTATGCTAGCAGCGAGAACTATTAGCCGGTGAATTGGAGAATTTAATGCCTGAGTTGCCAGAAGTTGAAGTGAGCCGTATGGGGATTAGCCCCCACATGGTTGGACAAACGATCCAGTCGTTTACTTTTCGAACGCCTAAATTGCGCTGGGATATTCCTACAGAGCTTAAAAAATTGGAAGGGCAGGTGATCCGTGCGATTAGCCGTCGTGCGAAATACTTACTGATCGAGACAAACACAGGTACAGCCATTGTTCACTTGGGCATGTCTGGGTCTTTACGTGTCCTAGATGCCGACTTTCCGCCAGCAAAGCACGATCATGTGGATCTCAAACTAAGCAGTGGAAAAATACTGCGTTATAACGATCCGCGTCGTTTTGGGGCATGGCTGTGGTGTGCTCCTGGTGAGTCACATGCTTTACTAGCAAACATGGGGCCTGAGCCTTTAACTGAAGAGTTCAATGCGGAATATGTAGCGGAGAAAGCTAAAAATAAGCGTGTCGCCGTCAAGCAGTTCATCATGGACAACAAAGTCGTGGTTGGTGTCGGGAACATCTACGCGAATGAGTCGTTGTTTAAATCTCGAATTCACCCTTCAAGGCCTGCAGGTAAGCTAACTTCTCAAGAGTGGGGGTTACTTGTTGAAAATATCAAAATGACACTTGAGGTTGCCATTACGCAAGGTGGGACTACTCTGAAAGATTTTGCGCAAGCCAATGGAAAGCCGGGTTACTTTGCACAAGAGTTATTGGTTTACGGAAAAGCCGGAGAGCCATGCCCAGAGTGCGGCGAACGACTTCAAGAGCTAAAGATTGGCCAACGTAATACCTTCTTTTGTAGTGAGTGTCAGAAGTAAGTCGAGCTATTATCGAGCTTAAGTTGTTGTAATCTTGCGTTCGAGCCTCAATAATTCAATCAGTTTCGAATAACTTAGTAAATTATATGAAAGTCATTTATCCGGGCACTTTTGATCCAGTGACTAATGGTCACCTCAATCTAATAGAACGTACTCACGAAATGTTTGATGAGGTTGTGATTGGCGTAGCCGCAAGCCCATCGAAGAACACTATGTTTTCATTGGAAGAGCGCGTTGCACTGATGCAGGACGTTGTAGCGCATTTACCTGGTGTGACGGTAAAGGGGTTCTCCGGGTTATTAGTGGATTTCGCGAGAAATGAGAAAGCTAAGGTTCTTATTCGTGGTTTACGAACAACGGTAGACTTTGAATACGAGTTTGGACTGACCAACATGTACCGAAAGCTATTACCAGGAATCGAGAGCGTATTTTTAACTCCTGAAGAAGAGTTTGCGTTTTTATCGTCGACTATCGTGAGAGAAGTAGCGATTCATGGCGGAAGTATCGAACAATTCGTTCCCAAGCCAGTAGCCATCGCGATTGGGGAAAAATTGAATGAAAGACAGTAAGTTCCCTTATTATTTCTCAAACGCTCTCTCGATACTTATCCCTCGCTTTGTATATCGAGCACAAGCCAAGCGTTTACTTTCGAATCTGACCGAAGCAGAGCTGCAAGGCTGTATTGAGCGGGTGAACTATTACAATAAGTGTGAAACGCCGTTTTCAGTTGATAGTCGAGAACAAAGTTACTCGACCATCGATACATTCAAAAAAACGAAAGGTTGGACGTATTTTTTCGATCTTCGCCAAGTTGTACGCTATTTCCCTTCCAGTTTTGCGTTTAACTACATCAACGGCGATGTTACACACATCCCCAATGTACCGAGCTTTATAAAAAGCCGCCCTATTTTTGGTAACAACCAAAATTCAGTGGTGTTGAAACTTAATCAAGTTCGTCATTTTAAATTTATTGATGATCCTGTTCGCTATCAAGATAAAAAGGACATGGTAGCGTGGCGCGGCGTGGGTTTTCAGCCGCATCGTAAAAAGGTGATTCATGCGTTTTACAACCATCCGCAATGCAATATTGGCCAGACCCGCCCGGTAGAAGGGAAACCATGGGAAAAGGGCTTTATGAGTATTGAAGAGCAACTGCAGTATAAGTTTTTGCTCTGTATAGAAGGCAATGATGTGGCCACCAACCTTAAGTGGGCTATGTCGTCTAACTCCTTGGTTATTATGTCAAAGCCAAAATATGAGACTTGGTTTATGGAAGGTAAGTTAGAGGCAGGCGTCCACTATGTTGAAGTGAAGGATGACTATTCGGATTTACCCGAAAAGATGGATTATTACCTAGCGAATGAGCAAGAAGCATTAGCGATCATTGAAAATGCGCACCAGTGGGTTGAGCAGTTCAAAGATAAACGTAAAGAGCGTTTGATCTCATTGATGGTTGCCGATAAGTACTTCGCTTTATCTCAGCAACAATAAAAAAGGGGCGAAACGCCCCTTTTTTATAATCTTAAGCTTCTAGAAATTGATCAACACCATTCTCACAGCGTTTAAGCTTGTTTTTAATGGTGCTCTCTAAAATCTCGTCATTTTGTCCGAGTGACGCACGAGAGTTTTCTACGTGGTACAAGTGGTAGCCTACACCTGCGAATTTTAGGTAAAGACGTGACTTACCCGCATTCAACATGCGATGAACAAACTCGCTGTCTTCGCGTCCCCATCCAACAAAATCTTGGTTGAAGCCATTCACCTCGATGACATCTTGTCGCCAAAACGCCATGTTGCAGCCGCGAGTGGCTTTATCGTTATTACGCTCGTAAGAGAACCATTTCGATAGTAAGGCGTTGGTTATGCAGTTTTTACGATTGCGAATGCCTTTGCTGAAAATGGAAGGCACTAAGCCGTTTTCCATGATGGCCTTGCTGCAGCTTTCATCCGTTAACACACGTCCACCCTGCACAAACCAATTTGGTTTTGCGACTTGCTTATGTGATTCAATAAACGTTTGGGACAGCACCATGTCGCCATCAATCATGATGAGGTAGTCACCTGATGCTTTGGCGATCGCACGGTTGCGGCTCATTGAAAGCTGAAAGCCATTATCCTCGTGCCAACTATGAATCAGTGGAACCGGAAAACCTTCACGCATTTGGTCAACCATTGCTTTGGTGTCTTCTCGAGAACCATCATCTGCAACAATTACTTCGTCAGGCAAAACGGTTTGACGTTTCACGCTTTCTAACACCGCTTTTAATGCTTCTTTCCAGTTGTAAGTGGTGATAATTAAAGTCGTTTTCATGATTTTTTTGCCTGTTCACGTAAGTAGAGATCGATATATTTTACAAAAGTAGAGTGCATGCTTAGCCAAGCTAGAATGAAGCCATGCTTGCCATCAAGGAAGCCTCGTTTGAGAACATACATCTTCAAAAAGCTAGCAAGAGCGTGAACGATAGCGGTCGTTAAACCCGCTTTCTTTTTACCTTCACGTTCATCCGTCCAGGCCTTGAGGTAACCAGTGGTTTTATTGATGTAATGATGAAGGTGCTCGTAAGTGTAGTGATGCAGTCGACCATCCAGCTTTTCAGTTTGATAGTTTTTCTCATCAACTTTTTCATGAACGAGCGAATCATTATATTGTGTATATTCGGTGCGATATAAGCGCACAATCCAGTCTGGAGACCAACCAGAATGGTAGATGAACTTACCAAACGCTGAGCTTAGTCGATTAAGTTTGTATAAAACGTTCGGCTTATTGGCTGATACCGCGTGTAAGATACTTTCTTTTAGCTCTGGAGTGACTTGTTCGTCTGCATCAAGCCATAAAACGTAGTCTGCCGTAACGTATTGCTGCGCAAGTTGGCGTTGTTTACCGAAACCTGGCCAATCTAGATTGGTGTAAAACTTATCTGTGTATTGTCGGGCGATTTCTTCGGTGCGATCGGTGCTGCCCGAGTCTAGAAGGACAATCTCATCGGCCCAATCTTTTACTGTGTCTAGACAAGCTTGTAAGTGCTTCTCTTCATTTTTTACAATTAAGGCAACGGCTAAGGTTGGTTTGGACAAGGTCATTTCCTTCTTAACAAATCAAGACAGTAAGTTTACTGGTATTGAGGATACAAATCTTCTAAGACTTGATCGAACATGCTCATTACTTGAGTGCTGGTAATGCGGTTCATTGCCGTTTCATCTTTAGCGCGAGTTCGCCAGCTTAATTCGTGACTGTTTTTACCTGTTTCCGCAAAGATCGTTTCTTCATACACTGAGACAACGTATTTTAGATAACGGTAAGGTCCCACTCGCATCGGATTATGGTGTGCATAGAGCCCGATGATTGGCGTTTTCATGGCATTCGCCATGTGTGCTGGTCCGGTATCGGGGGCGATGACCATTTCAACCTTATCTATTAACGCAAGCATTTGCAGAATTGAACTTTGTCCAACTAAATTTAGACACGGTTCTTCCAAGCGAGATTGAATGGCCTCTGCCAGATCCAATTCTACCTGAGCCGGGCTGCCTGCCAGAATCACGTTCCAGCCTTTTGCTCTGGCGTGATGAATCACATCCACATAACCTTCCGCGTTCCAGTTTTTATAAGCTTTGCTCGCACCAGGCACAATCAGCAGGTTAGGCTTACTACGAGAAATATGAGACTCTGCCCAAGCTTGGTCGTGGTCTGAATAAGAAAGTACCCAGTCTAGTTCTGCCTTTGGTACCCCAATTTGATGGGCAAAGGCCATTAAGCCATCTGCGACATGCAGAGATTGCGGGGAAGGCACTTTGACATTGGTAAATAGTGTTTGAAAGTCCTGGCTTCTATCAGAAGAGAAACCAAGTTTGTATTTTGCTTTAATGCCCAACGTTGCGACACTCGCTCGAATCGCGTACTGCATATGCAATAGCGCATCAAACTCTCTGCCTTTCAGCTGTCGCCAAAGTGATTTGTAGCCATCAAGTCCCGCTTTTTTATCAAAAACAATCACTTCTACACCATCGATGGCGGCTAATAACTGGGCTTCAAGTTTACCCGTTATCCAAGTAATCTGGGTCGAAGGCCAGTGTTTCTGAATAGCTTGAATGCTGGCGATAGTATTGCAAACGTCTCCGATAGCGGACAAACGCAAGACGCATAGTGACGATGGGGCAGAAGTGAACATAATTATTGTCTGATTCGATGAATAGAGGCAGGTAAATTATGCAGACATCCCCAATAAATGTAAAATACACGGCTCGAATATAGCTAAGTACCGATAAGTGTTCTGCAATGTCAAAGACAACACCACATCAATCGCAAGAATCTGGCAAGCCGGGTAACACCGGGCTAAAGCGCATCGTTAAAGCGACGGGTTATTCGATCCAAGGATTAAAAGCGGCTTTTAAGTATGAAGCTGCCATTCGACAAGAGTTGGCTCTGTTGAGTATCGCCGTGATTTTGGCTTGGCTCGTGGATGTCGGCATGGTTGAGCGTATCTTAATGATCGGGGTCGTGGTATTAGTCTTGATTGTAGAGCTTGTAAACTCAGCGATTGAGGCGGTAGTGGATCGTATCGGTATTGAACGGCATGAACTCAGTGGTCGAGCTAAAGATATAGGCTCTGCTGCCGTTATGGTTGCTTTGGCGTTTGCTGCATTTACTTGGTTGTATATATTAGCCAGCCGGTATTTAGGCTAGAGGGTGAGCGTATGATTCAACAGTATAAAAACAACAACCAAGTGATCTGGTTTGATGACGAGATCATTACAGACCCTAGCCAACCGATATTTGATGAGGAATACTGGCAGTCCTCCGACAAGGTGGTTGGCAGTGCGACGGGGCGAGGCACGACATGGTTTATCCAACTAGAGAACATGCAAGCGGCACTACGTCATTACCGTCGTGGCGGTTTGTTTGGGAAGTTAGTTAACGATCATTATTGGTTCTCTGGCTGGGATAACACCCGTTGTGCGCAAGAGTTTCAGCTTTTGTTGGCGCTAATTGAGGCTGGGGTGCACGTTCCTCGTCCTATTGCAGCAAGAGCCGTAAAGTCAGGACTCTTCTATCAAGCTGATTTATTAAGTGAGCGAATCCCAAACGCCAGAGATCTGGTTAGTATCTTGCAAGAACAGTCTTTATCGGTAGAAATGTATCAGAAAATAGGGCAAGAAATTGCCAAGATGCATCAGGTTGGCGTTAACCATACTGATTTGAATATCCACAATATCTTGATCGACGACAAAGATAAGGTATGGATTATCGATTTTGATAAGTGTCGTTTTGAAACTTCTGGTGACTGGAAGCATCAAAATCTAAATAGACTTCTGCGTTCATTTAATAAAGAGCGTTTAAAGCGACAGATTATTTGGCAAGAATCCGATTTTGAACATTTTCAGGACGGTTATGCTTCTCAATCTTAATTGAGTTTTTTATCATTTTATGTTGATTGCTCTAAGTAAGCCTTCTTGAGTCTAACGATGCTCGAGTGAGTCTATAAACTACAATAATCATAAAGTATTCATGTGTATCTGATGGCACAAAAATTAACGTAGGTAACATTTGTAATGAAAATATTAGTAACCGGTGGAGCAGGCTTTATTGGGTCAGCTGTTGTCCGACATATCATTCGTGACACCCAAGATACCGTCATCAATTTAGATAAACTGACCTACGCAGGGAATCTAGAATCACTGGTTGATGTCTCAGAGAGTGAACGTTACTACTTTGAGCAAGTAGATATCTGTGACCGAGCTGAACTAGATCGCGTGTTTTCAGAGCATCAACCCGATAGGGTTATGCATTTGGCCGCCGAGTCTCATGTCGATCGCTCTATTGATGGTCCTGCTGCTTTTATTGAGACCAACGTGATGGGCACTTACCATTTGCTTGAAGCGGCTCGTCAATATTGGTCGGGCTTAGATGAAGCGCGCCAATCGGCATTCCGTTTTCATCATATTTCTACGGATGAAGTGTATGGTGATTTAGAGGGAACGGATGATTTGTTCACCGAAACCACTTCATACGCGCCGAGCAGCCCATATTCTGCATCTAAAGCTTCGAGCGATCACCTGGTTCGCGCTTGGCAACGTACTTATGGCTTACCGACACTTGTCACCAATTGCTCCAACAACTATGGCCCGTACCACTTCCCAGAGAAGTTGATCCCTCTGATGATTTTAAATGCCCTCGATGGCAAGCCGTTGCCTGTGTATGGTGATGGTATGCAGATCCGAGATTGGCTGTTTGTGGAAGACCATGCTCGCGTGCTGTACAAAGTGGTCAACGAAGGTGAAGTCGGTGAAACCTACAACATTGGTGGCCATAACGAAAAAGCCAACATCGAAGTGGTGAAAACCATTTGTGCTTTGCTTGAAGAGCTGCGACCAAACAAACCTGCAGGTGTTGAGTCTTATGAATCTTTGATCACGTATGTGAAAGATCGCCCAGGTCATGATGTGCGTTACGCAATTGATGCCACCAAGATTGCTCAAGAGCTTGGCTGGACGCCAGAAGAAACGTTTGAAAGCGGTATTCGCAAAACCGTGGAATGGTACCTCAATAATCCGCAATGGTGGCAACGCGTGCTTGATGGTTCATACAGTTTAGAGCGATTAGGAGCGGGCGAATAATGAAAGGCATTATTTTAGCTGGTGGCTCGGGCACTCGCCTTTACCCTATTACACGCGGTGTCTCTAAGCAGTTACTGCCGGTTTATGACAAACCAATGATTTACTACCCGTTGTCGGTACTCATGCTTGCTGGCATTCGTGAAATCTTGATCATCACCACGCCAGAAGACCAAGAGGGTTTTCAGCGCCTATTGGGTGATGGCTCAGAGTTTGGCATTGAGTTGCAATACGCGATTCAGCCAAGCCCAGATGGCTTAGCTCAGGCCTTCATCATTGGTGAAGACTTCATTGGCGATGACTCAGTATGTTTGGTGCTGGGTGACAACATCTTTTATGGGCAAGGGTTCACTCCTATTCTTCAGCAAGCTGCGATGAAGAGCTGTGGTGCGACGGTATTCGGTTATCAGGTTAAAGATCCAGAGCGATTTGGCGTTGTAGAATTTGATGCCAACATGCAGGCGATTTCGATTGAAGAAAAACCAGTAAAGCCTAAATCCAATTATGCTGTCACTGGGCTGTATTTTTATGATAACCGAGTCGTTGAATTGGCAAAAAAAGTCAAACCTTCATCTCGTGGTGAGTTAGAGATTTCGACGCTAAACCAAATGTACCTTGAGCAAGGTGACCTGAATGTTCAATTACTAGGGCGCGGCTTTGCTTGGTTAGATACTGGAACACATGAAAGCCTGCATGAAGCCTCTTCGTTTGTTCAAACCATTGAAAATGTTCAAGGTCTTAAAGTTGCCTGTTTAGAAGAGATAGCGTGGCGCAATGGGTGGTTAACAAGAGACCAGATACTATCCATTGCAAAACCGATGCAAAAAAATGATTACGGACGTTACCTTTCCGAGTTAGTCACCGAACAAAAATAGCACTACTCGTTAGTTGCAATGAGATATTAAATGATGAGCAATGAAATTGTTCCTGTAACAAAACCATATCTACCGTCAAAAGATAAGTATAAACAATATGTTGATCGTGTGTACGAGAGCGGTTGGTTGACCAATAGTGGTCCTCTCGTTAAGGATTTAGAATCTCGACTAGCTGAGTATCTTGGTGTTAAGCATGTTATATTGGTTGCAAATGGCTCATTGGCACTTCAAGTTGCTTACAAAGCACTTAATCTAGCTGGAGAGGTGGTCACAACACCTTTCTCTTTCGCTGCGACCACAAGCACGCTTAATTGGGAAAATTTAACCCCTGTTTTTTGTGATATTGAAAGTGATACCTTTAATATCAATCCTGATTTAATTGAAGATCTTATTACAGAAAAAACGTCTGCAATAGTACCGGTGCACGTGTTTGGTAACCCATGTAAAGTCAATGAGATTCAAGCTATAGCAAACAAGCACGGCCTAAAAGTTATCTATGATGCCGCTCATGCTTTTGGTGTGGACCTAAATAAAAAAAGTGTATTAACGTACGGTGATATAAGTACATTAAGTTTCCATGCCACAAAGTTATTCCACACGATAGAGGGTGGAGCTGTGATTACACAATGTGATGAGCTAGCAGCTAAAGTACGCTCTATGATTAACTTTGGAATAACAGGACCGGATTCAATAGAAGGTGTTGGAACCAATGCCAAGATGAATGAGTTTGAAGCCGCTATGGGTCACTGCGTTCTAGATGATATAGAAAGTATCATGACCAAGCGAAGAGGCTTATGGCAAAGTTATCAAACCCACCTTTCTGGTGTTTTCCAAATGCAAAATTGGTTGGATAGCTCAAAACCTAATGGTGCGTATGTACCAATTGTGTTTGATTCGGAGCAGTCATTACTTAGAGCTAAGGCTAATTTGGAAGCGAATAACATCTTTCCAAGAAGGTACTTTTATCCAAGTTTAGATCTTGTCGATAGTTATGGTCATGAAGGAACTCCATGTGAAGTTAGTCGCTCGACTAGTAAAAGGATCTTATGCTTGCCTATATATTTTGATTTGTGTGAATCAATGGTAAACAAGATAAAACAAATACTTAAAAAATCATGATTGGTTGCAAAAAGAGAGTATAAGATGAGAAACAGCATCCTGAAATATCTACAAGCATCGTCGATGAAACATCCAGAAAATATTTGTGTTTCGGATTCGAACCACTCTTTGACTTATGCAGAAAGTACAGCAAAGTCATATGCTATCTCATTGCAACTAAGACAGCAGGGAAGTTTAAACAAGCCGATTGTTGTGTTTGCGAAAAAATCTGTAAATGCACTCTCCATGATCTTTTCTGCGACAATGGCTGGAGGGATTTACTGTCCCGTAGACATTAACTCACCTAAAGAACGACTATTAAAGATCTTATCTAACCTTCAAGATTGTCTTGTTCTTTATGATGAAACGTCTCGAAATTTATTAAATTCATTAGAATTAGATAGTCCAATTTCAACTATTAATATCGATGAAATACCAACATCTAAGCTACCTATGCAAGATATTTGGGTTGATATCGAAAAGTTTAATCAAACCGTTATTGATAAAGATCCATGTTATATAATTTTTACTTCAGGCTCTACAGGCACACCAAAAGGTGTCACTATTTGCCATTCTAGTGTTATTGATTATATAGATTGGGCTAATTCAACCTATCAAGTGAGCAAGGCTGATATTATTGGTAGTCAAGCACCACTATTCTTTGATAATTCGACTTTAGACATCTATTTGGCGTTGTCTAATGCGGCAGAATTGCATGTTATTCCTGAAAGCGTGTTTATTTTTCCTCAGAAAACACTTGAATACCTGAAAGAAAAAGCAATAACAACGATCTTCTGGGTTCCTTCATTGCTTGTAAATATTGCGAACCTTAAGTTACTTGATCAGTTTCAATTGCCATGCTTGAAGAATGTATTGTTTGCTGGGGAAGTAATGCCAGCGAAGACGATTAAGTACTGGTTAGATAAGCATCCTAATGCTCATTACTCTAACTTGTACGGACCAACAGAAATTACCGTTGATTGCACCTACTATGATGTGCCGTCAGACTGGGATGGGGATAGCTTACCTATAGGGGTCCCTTGTCATAACTCAGGAATTCTAATCCTAGATGAAAACGACCAGCGTAATGATGAAGGTGAATTGTGCGTTCGAGGCTCTAGCTTAGCGCTTGGGTATTGGGCTAACTCAGAAAAAACAGAAGAGGTATTTTGTCAAAACCCACTTCAAGATAAATACATTGATATGATCTATCGTACCGGAGACTTGGTTAGACTTGTTGATGGTTTAATTTATTATATTGGTAGAAAAGACTTCCAGATTAAGCACAATGGCTATCGTATAGAACTTGGTGAAATTGAGTCTCAGATCATGGAGCTAGATGCTGTCGAACAGTGTGTTGTTGGTTATTTATCAGAAGATAAAGTGCTTTATTCTTTTGTTCAATGCAGTAGTTCGATGAGTGAAGTTGAGCTTAAAGTTGCACTGACGAAACGTTTACCAAAGTACATGATTCCAAGCAAGATTGGCTTTGTACAAGAAATGCTTTTTACGCCAAATGGTAAGTTAAATAGAAAAGCTTTTTCAGAGAAAGCGCTACAAGAATTTGTAAAGGTTAAATAGTAGTATGTGTGAAAAAATTATAGCAATCTTAACCACAATGAAACCAGAACATGAGTTTGCTAAAGATACTGAACTTTTTGAATCAGGTCTGTTGGACTCTTTTGATTTGTTAGTCCTAGTAAGTGAGATCGAAGCTCAGCTAGCTATTTCAATTCCTGGTGAAGGTTTGGTTCCTGAGAATTTTGTTTCGCCGCATGTTATTGGTGAGTATCTTAAAACGATTCAAGGTTAATTTATGAAAAGTGATATTGGCAATATCTCGCTGAAAGGGATAGTCGCAGCCGTTCCAAAGCATATTTCTTACTTTGATGATGAGATAAAAAACTACTCACACACAGAGCAGAGTTCTAAAAAGCTGAAGAAGCTAATGGGATACAATCAACATCATGTTGTTTCAAAAGAAACGGCGCTCACTGATATGATTTTTCCTTTGCTTGAGGACCTGTCAACCACTCTTGGGTGCGACTATCAGGATGTGGATGGAATTTTGGTGGTAACTCAAACTCCTGATTACCCAATTCCGTCAACGGCTTCGATAGTACATGGCGCTTTTGACTTTAAAACCGATTGTTATTGCATGGACATCAACGATGGTTGCAATGGCTATATTCGAGGTTTGTTTGAAGCTTCGAGCCTAGTTCGTAATAGTGATGCGCAAAAAGTGTTGCTAATTGCTGGTGATGTTTTAAGCCGTAAGGTTTCTTTAAAAGATCGTAACTCATACCCTCTTATTGGGGATGCAGTTACTATCACTTTAATAGAAAGAAGAGCGGAAAATGTGAAGGCCCCTCTTGAGATCAAACATGATGGTAAAGGAGCAAAAGCTTTAATGATCCCATCAGGTGGTATGGTAAACCCTTGTACCTCTGATACTGCCGCTCTTGCTGAGGACGAAGAAGGAAATTGGCGTTGTTCTGAGCATTTGGTCATGCAAGGTAGAGATGTTTTTACGTTTACTCAAACAACGGTAATCAATTTTATTAAAGAGTTTATTGAAACGAACACAAAACCAGAAGAGATTGACTACTTTTTCTTTCATCAAGCAAATAAGTTTATCTTGGATCGTTTCCGTTCAGCACTGAAGGTAACGGAAGAGCAGTTACCTTCAGAGGTAGTGACTATTTATGGTAACTCTTCGTCCGCAACTGTCCCAATGTCGATTTTATCATCTTGGATGAAGAATTCGGGCTTTGAGGGTAAAAAAGCACTATTATCAGGCTTTGGTATAGGTCTGAGTTGGGGGGCGACCTTGATTGATGTCAATGAACTTACACTATGTAAACTAATTAAGTTGGATGTATAAATGACTGTTTTTTTGGAAGAACTAGCTGAGATCCTAGAGTTGGAAGTAGAAGAGCTAACTCCTGATTTTGAATATCAAGAAACGGAAGAGTGGGACTCTTTAGCCCAATTATCTCTTATCACTTTATTCGCAGATGAATATCAAGTAGAAATTGGACACGGTGATTTAATCGAACGAAAAACTGTGGGTCAATTGCTCGAGCTACTTCCTCAGTAATTTCGATGAAAAGAAAAGTTCTTATCACAGGAGCGACTTCAGACATTGGCTTGAGTATTGCTCACAAACATGTTCAAAAGGGAAACTTTGTGATCCTTCTTGGACGTAATGAAGAGAGCCTTAAAACCGCTGAGGAATCTTTAGGAAAAGATTCCTCAGCCGCTTATGTTTGGGATTTGAAGTCTCCTTCATCATTAAAACCGCTGCTGAAAAAGATCGTTACTGAGCAAGGTAAAGTTACAGATCTTATCTGTGCTGCGGGCTACCATAAAATCTTGCCGTTGAAGTTAGTATCGGATGAAGAGCTTCTTTTGACTATGCAAACGAACGTAAATAGTCACTTGATCCTTTGCCAGCTTTTTTCGAACGCTTTATATTCAGATAAGTCTCAGGATAGAAGTATTACACTGATTTCTAGCATTGCCCATTTCGTTGGTGAGCCAGGATTAGTTGCTTATTCTGCAGCAAAAGGGGCTTTGATTTCTGCAAGTAAATCAATGGCTAGAGAATTAGCTCCGCGTAAAATCAGAGTAAATACCGTTTCGCCTGGATGGGTTGAGACCAAGCACACAAAAGATGTAGCGGTTGATTTGGGCGAAGCAGCACTTGAAAAGTTACATAACCTATATCCTTTAGGTTTAGGCAAACCTGAAGATGTTGCAGAGGCCTGTTATTTTTTGAGTAGCAGAGCGTCTCGCTGGGTGACTGGTTTAGATCTTGTGATTGATGGAGGGCGCAGTGTCTAAATTAAAGTTTGAAACCGTAATCGTGATCGGTTTTGGTAAGATAGCTCAAGACGTTGCTTCCAAGCTTCTTCAATATGATGTGACGCTGAAATTGTTACAGACAGAGATGCAACCTTTTTCTACTCTTGAGTCATTTGCTCAAAAACACGACGTCGCATATCAATTTAAGCATACGAAAGAAGATATCGAGTCTTCGTTACTCAGGTGGCTGTCTGGTAATACATTAATCATCAGTGCGAATAATAACTACCTTTTTAAAGGGAAGTTACTGACTTTAAAGAATGTAACTATTATCAATTTTCATAATGCACTTTTACCAAATTTACGAGGAAGAAACGCACCTAGTTGGGCTATTTTTCATCAATTAGAAAAAACCGGTGTCACTTGGCATTATGTTGATGAAGGTGTAGACACTGGTGAGGCTATTGCTTTTTCCGACGTATTAGTTGATAAGCATGACAAAGCATATCAGGTCGCTCATAAATGTATGCATGCCGGATTAGAAGCCTTTTCAAACGTAATTGATGAATTGTTGCAAACAGGCAGTACTCCTTGCTTGACTAAACAGCCATTGAGATACGACTATCTGTACCTGTCCAAAGATATTCCCGGAAATGGCTGGCTAGATATAAAACAATCAACGCTTGAGAACTATCGCATATTGAGAGCATTAGATTATGGACCATTTAAAGTTTTTCCTAAGGCTCTAATTGATAATGATGGTGATAGATACTCTGTACGTGCTTATCAGTTTATTGATGAACCAAGCGATAAATCTGTAAATAGTAGCGAAAATAGCATCGTGATAAATGATGAGTTTGGCTTGTTAAAAATACACGTTGAAAAAATCGAGATTGAGCAGGGGTAAATAATGTCTAATCCAATTATTATATTTGGAGCTAGTGGTCTAGCTGCGGAAGTGTACAGCTGGATACAAGATGTAAATGATATTCGTGAACGTTTCTTGTGTTTTTGTGTGACTGACGAATATTTTGTATCAGGAACAACATTTTATGGCCACGAAGTAAAATCAATCTCCATGCTAGATGATCTTGAACAGTTTGATTTTATTTTGGCATTTGGAGGGGAAGGTTATGCTCGCGCTAGTATTGCCGAAATGCTAAAAGATAAAGGCGGTAATGCTATCTCATTTATTCACCCTAGTGTTGTGTTGAGCCCATTCTCTTTAATAGGTGAAGGTGTAATTATTAACCCAAACTGCAGCATCTCTCCTGGTGCAGCTATTGGTGACTTTTCGCTCATCAACTGTAATTGTGCTATTGGACATGATGTCAAAATTGGTCGCTATACCTCTTTACTAGGAAGCAATACCATCAATGGTCATGTAGAAATTGGTGAGAGAGTATTGATTGGCTCCGGAGCAACTATCCACCCTAAAGTTAAAGTAGCAGATGATGCGACAGTTGGCATGGGAGCTGTCGTATTTACCAAAGTGAGGTCAAATACCACCGTTCTAGGTAATCCTGCTAAAAAGATATAACTCTTCTTAATTAAATAAAATAGAAGACAGAGGAATAAAATGTCCACCAAAGTCTCGGTTATTTGTACTTGCTATAATCACGAAAAATATATTGAGCAGACACTTTTATCTATACTTAATCAGACAGTAGACTTTGAATACGAGTTGCTTATACATGATGATTGTTCTCCTGACAATAGTCGAAAAGTTATCGATAGAGTTTTTAATGAGTATTCTGGGAAATGCCAAATAAAGAGAATTTATCCAGAGGAGAATATATACTCTAAAGGGTCATCAGCTGTACTTTTTAACATGTTGCCTCATGTTGATGGGGAGTTCATAGCTTTTTGTGAAGGTGATGACTATTGGGTTGATGACAACAAGCTTCAAAAACAGCTTGAAGCTTTGGCAAACCATAAGGATATTAATGCTTGTTTTCATCCTTCTTTGACTTTGCTAAAAGACCAGTTGGTTGACAAGAAATACGGATACCAAGGCGATTTAGAAAAGAAAATACCTTATCAGTATGTCATTAAGAAGGGCGGAGACACTATGCCTATGGCATCGATGTTTATTAGAAAAGAGCCGTTTTTTGACCTAATTTATCAACATGAAGACTTTTTCAAGCTTTATGGCGAGCACTCTGTGTTGCAGATTATCAATAGTATCGAGCAAGGCGCCTGGTACCTCCCTGAAAAAATGTCGGTTTATCGTAGCATGCATGAGGGCTCTTGGAGTCTCCAGCAAGCAAAAGACCCAACGGCAGAAGACCGAGAGTTTGAGCAATATAAAATCCGTATTCTTGGTTTGAACAAGATCTATCGCTATAAGTATTGGATATGCTTTTTAGGTATATATCTGAAAAAATCGAAAAAACATTACCTAAAGAAAATGAAGCGTTGGTTTAAAACTAAAGCTTAAAATAAAGCCGAGTTAATACTCGGCTTTTTTTAGATAGAAGAGGTGGCTGTGGTGGTACGTTGTAAGGAGCCTGAGTTTGCTAACATAAAATGAGCAAGCTCTGACGTGATGCGCTCATGAGCTGCGACGTCTTTAATTAGAGCCACGATAGCTCTTGCCAGTTCATCCTCATTTTTCACAATTTTGATGAGGTTGTTCTGCTTCATTTCATGTACGATTTCTTTGAAGTTAAAGAAGCTTGGACCATTGATAATAGGGACGCCCAAAGCAGCAGGCTCCAATACATTGTGCCCACCAACCTTATCTCCAATTAGGCTACCGCCCATAAAGCAGATATCCGCTGCACCCATCAACGTTAGCATCTCACCCATAGTATCGCCAAGATATACTTGAGTATTCGTCTCTACTGCATGAGTTGAAGTGCGACGCACAGTGTTAAAGCCTTGCTGTTGGCAAAGCGTGAATACATCATCAAATCGTTCTGGATGGCGAGGAACCAAAACGAGTAAAGCATTTGAATGAGATTTTAAAACTTGTCTATGTGCATCTAATACCTGTTCGTCCTCGCCTTTGTGGGTGCTAGCTGCAATCCAAATCGGACGATCGTTTCCAAGTTGGGCTCGAAGCTGCTGTCCTTGCTGTTTCACTTGCTCTGATATTTGAATATCGAACTTAATCGAGCCAGTAACGGATAGTTTCTTTTTCTTAACGCCTAAGCGTTCGAAGCGCTCTGCATCTGAATCCGTTTGGCAGAGTACTTGAGTTAGGCATGGATGAAGCTGGTTAAAAAGCCGCTGTATTTTAGCGTAGTTCTGACACGATTTTTCAGATAGGCGCGCATTCACGACAGTTATAGGGATACCCGCTTTGTGAACATTGTGAAGCGTGTTTGGCCACAGCTCAGTCTCGATGATCAACATTTGTTTTGGTTGTACTGCTTTAAGAAAACCTTTGATAGCAAAACCAAAGTCAATTGGCATATAGCGGTGTTCAATTAAATCACCCAACTTAGCAATCTGTTCAGCTCCGGTACTTGTTGTTGTAGTAACTAGAATAGATTGTTCGGGGTTTTGTTCCTTAAGGGCTTTGATTAAAGGTGTTGCTGCTATGCTTTCACCAACAGATACAGCATGTATCCAAATAGGTTTGTCGTTGCTTTTTAGCTTGGGAGTGATACCAAAGTGCTCTTTCCAGCGAGAGCCGAACTTAGGCTTATTTGGTTTGCTCTTGTACAAACCAAATAAAAGCAGCGGTGACGCTAGAGCGAGTAGTAAGGTATAAACAATACGAACTAACATGAGCTTATCGTAATGGCGTCAAGTTTTTGGATGCTATCTAGCACTTGCTTAGGCGAAAGTTCTGTCAAGCACTTAAGGTGTTTGTATTGACATTCACGCTGGAAACAAGGGCGACAATCAATATCGGTATGAACAATCTCCACTTTTTCTGCGAGTGGGGGGGTGTACTTCGGTGAAGTTGAGCCATACACGGCAACAACATTACAACCAACCGCAGCTGCCACATGCATTAAGCCTGAGTCATTCGCGACAACAGTCTTACATGCAGCAAGTAAGTCGACCGCTTCAATTAAGCTGGTTTGGCCTGCTAGAACGTGAATGTCCTCATGGAATTGCGTCGGAACAAGTGCGCGAATATTGTTACAAGTCTCTAAGTCCTTTTGAGAACCAAACAACCAGATTTGATGCCCAGAACGAGCCATTTGCGTCGCAACTTCAGCGTAGTGTGTTTCGGGCCATTTTTTTGCGGGACCAAACTCTGCTCCTGGGCACAGTCCGATAATTGGTTGGTCTTGGGCTAAGTTGAACTTTTTGAACGTGGCTTGTTGCTCTGCCGCGTTGATTGCAAGGCGAGGGCGAGGTAAGGTTTCAAGCCCGCCAAGAGAGTTAGAGTCCACCATTTCTGCTTTTGGATAAGCTAACGCTACATAGCGCTCTACCATGTACTGAAAAGACTTCATGTTAGGGCGTAAGTCGTTCAATAAACCATAGCGCATTTCTCCCTTCCAGCCAGTACGAAGAGGAATGTTGGCAAACCATGGGATCAGTGCCGATTTCGCTGATTTAGGCAAGATATAGGCGTGGTCATATTGCTTTTCACGTAATGATTTGCCAATTTCCCTGCGGCCTAATAAGTTAAACTCACCATGACCGATAGGCATTTCAATCGCTTGATGGATTTCTGGCATACGCTCAAGAATCGGTTTACACCATCCTGGAGCGATAACGTCAATTTGGCTATCTGGATGGCGTTGCTTTAATACGATATATAACGATTGCGACATTACCATATCGCCGACCCATGCAGGGCCAATGACTAAAATCTTCATGCTTTGTTTTTCCAGTATAGCAATTTCAAAATTGACTCATAAGTTCTAAAAAGTTCAGCGTATATTTTATTCGCAAGAGTCATTTTGGATTTATCTTTTCTTTTACCACCAATCGTCGAAGCAATCTCTGCTCTAGTAAAGAGATCTGGAGACACGCTGTAAACTTGAACACCATGTCTCCATGGTTTTTCCATGTAGTCATCGACTGGTTCAATAAACTCTTGAGCATGCATAACAAACTTTGAGGCTGCTTTAGGTGTGACGATATAAGCGGTGGTACCACAAGTGCCTGCTGAGTATCCCCCTAGCATATGATTATCATCAATAGGTACGATTGGGATGAATACACGCTTCTGAGTGGCAGACAATTTGATGTAGTCATAATTAGAAGTCAATGGAAGGGTGTGTTCGAGTACTTGCTTCAGCCCTTCTACGGGGTCGACGTTGTCTTCTAAGATGACGATCGGTTCATCAAGCTCAACACATCGAACCCACAACTCGTAATGGCTTGCAAAACAGGCGACTTCACTGGTTTTTAATTGATACCCTTTGCGGCGTAGAGTAATGGTTGGACGACTTTTTTCTGAATGAAGAAAACGGTCAACAGAGCCATCTACTGCATCAAAAAATTCAAACGTAATGCCTTGTTGTTTTAACTTTTCTTCAATACGTTCTCGGCGATCTAGTGATCGAGCCAAGCTTACGACAAATACTTTCACTGCACTTTCCAGTCGCTGTTATATCTTGGTTTAAACAAATTGTAATAGTTATTGCCGTCTTCTTGAGAGTGCAGCAACTGTAGTACCCACATATATTGTTCGGGTTTATCACCGACAAAATATTCAATGGCTTCATTACAGGTACGAGCGTCTTGCTCTTCGCCTTTATCCAGCTCAAACGCTGGTAAAATCTCAATATCAAACGTACCATCTTCAGTGTTCATCGACGCAAATAGAGGCAGTACTTTTGAGCGTGATAGTTTCGCAATTTTGCCTAAACCAGGTAGCGTTGCTTTACGTGTTGCAAAAAAATCCACAAACACACTATGCTCTGGGCCGTGATCTTGATCAGGTAGATAATACCCTACATAGCCATCTCGAATGGATTTCAGAAAAGGCTTAATGCCACCTGAGCGTTCATAAACACGACCACCGTATTGGACCCTTTGCTTGTGCATCAGCCAGTCAGCAACATCATTCTTTTGTTTCTTCGCCATTGCAGAAACTGGCATTCCCATTGAAGCGAGCAAGATAGCAGGCACATCAATTGCCCAAGAGTGGGGAACCATTAAAATTACATTTTCGTTGCTATCAATGTGCTGTCGTAAAATGTCTAGGCCACGAATTTGGCAACGTTTCTGAAGCCATTTTGGTGAGCGTAAACTTAGTAACCCGAAGCGAAAAAAGAACATGGCCGCTGTGTAGAGTGTTTTTTCTATCAAAGCTTCACGTTCTTGGAACGACTTTTCCGGAAAACACAGCTCAAAGTTAACCCTCGCTCGGTGAGCTGGACCTTTGTGGGATTTACACAGTTTTTTGGCTATGGTTTTCGCTAACCACTTTTGTAAACCCAGAGGCATTAATGATAACGGTAAAAATAAGATAACACCTAACCACGTGCCCCAGTACTTAGGCGACAGAAAGTGGCGCTTAAACTCAGGGTTATATGCTTTAGGGTCGAAGTCATCACGTTTTATGGTCATGGCGTGTCTAGTTACCTATTCGTGTGCGGGCGAAGTGGTTTAAATGAGAAAAAGATAGTTAGGAATGATACAGGCTATTGCACTTGAGTAAAGGTGGCAGGTTATGGTTCTACCACCTTGTGGTGCTTAACTGTTTTGGATAGTCAAGTATTCGGCAATGCCTTCTGCAACTGTCTTGAATTCAACATCACAACCTGCGGTGCGCAGTTTGGTCAGATCCGCTTGTGTGAATTCTTGGTAAGCGCCTTTTAGGTGCTCAGGGAATGGGATGGTTTCAATTTGGCCTTTGCCATGATGCTTGATAACTGCTTTTGCTACCTCTTCAAAAGATTCAGCACGGCCAGTACCACAGTTAAAAATGCCTGATACGCCGTTTTCTAAGAACCACAGGTTTACTTTACATACATCACCAACGTAAACGAAGTCGCGTTTGAATGATTCGCTGCCCGCGAACAATTTAGGATTTTCACCTGCGTTAAGTTGGTTGTTTAGGTGGAACGCAACTGATGCCATGCTACCTTTGTGGTCTTCACGTGGGCCATATACGTTGAAGTAGCGGAAGCCGGTGATTTGAGAAAGGGTCTCACCATGCTCTTCAGCGTCTTGCCATAGGCGACGAACGTAGTTATCAAACTGCTGTTTCGAGTAACCGTATACATTCAGTGCGCCTTCGTATTCGCGTTCTTCAACGAAAGTCTCTGTATCGCCGTAAGTGGCTGCGGAAGAAGCGTATAGGAATGGAATCTCGCGATCTAAACAGTAATGAAGCAGCTCTTTAGAGTACTCGTAATTGTTAAGCATCATGTACTTACCATCCCACTCAGTCGTTGCAGAGCAAGCACCCTCATGGAAGATGGCTTCGATAGGACCGAAGTCGTCACCTGCCATGATTTGAGTAAGGAAGTCATCGCGATCCATGTAATCTGTGATATCAAGATCAACTAAGTTTTTAAACTTCTTGCCATTTTTTAGGTTGTCGACAACCAGAATATCGTTAATACCTGCTTCGTTCAGTGCTTTAACAATGTTGCTGCCGATCATGCCAGCACCACCAGTTACGATGATCATAAGACTTCCACCATAGATTAAAATTTTCTCAGGAATTCTAGCAAGAAACAGAAATTAGCGCTATCGGAAGGAAAAGGAAAGGTATAGAGCACTTGGGGGAGGAATAAACAAAAGGGAGCCGAAGCTCCCTCAAGTAGGCTGTTATTTAGCGTTTGACGTATTTGGGCGTTGATACCAAGGATTACGCTCATCCGTCAGCTCAATCAAGCTGTACTTACGACCTAGCTTCTGACCGCCATCGCGAGTCAATGGTTGCCAGCTAAAGAACGCACGGTTGTTGCTTGGCTTAACGGTCATGATGTCGAATGGAATCGAAATGTAGAAGCCTTTAGTAAAGCTACCTTCACCGAATTCGTCAGCCGACAAATCACTGATTGATGCGAATGCACCTGCAATGACACCACTCTTGAACTGTTTAGATACATTCACTTGTGTACCGATATCACCCGCTAGGAACTGACCAACATCAACTTGAATCATCAAATCTTGTAGGAAATCCCATTGAGGGTAGTAATAACCCGACACAAAACCAGTAAAGCCTTTATCTACAACTTGGAACGGACGTCCATATTCTGGCACATTTTGCCATTTCTCATCGTAAACACCGAAGTAACTTTGTGGATCACGTTGAGAAATTAAGTTGACGTCAGCGCCAATCGCCCAGTTAGCTCCTTGTGGTCGGTAAAGAAACTCGGTACCGACTCCGGCAAACATGCTCTCCAGATAGCCCGCGTAGAATTGCTGGTCCATGGTATCGGAATACTCTTGGAACCAAGTTAACTGCAGGTTGGACATGGTTACCGCGTGTTCATTTTGATAAGCACGGAACATGGTACGTACACGAGGAATCGAAGTGCCATCCGGTGGGGTGACGTAGTTAAACTTGTCGTAGTTGTTGTACCAATCCCAGTATAGCGAGCCCCCAATTTCTAGGTTATCTGTCAGCCAGTAAGAGGCGCTGCCACTTAGACCAACACTGAACAGATAGAACTCTTCTGGGTTGCCCAAGGTCTGAGCCAGTTTTGGTGAGAAGCCCCAATCAAAGCGCTCAAAACCATCGTAAGCAGGTTTGCCTTGCGGTTTATCACTTGAGGTTGATGTTGCATCTTCGATATTTGGATTGATGTAGTTAACTTCTGCAAAGCCACGGTATTTCTCTTTTGAAATAACCGTTTGATCGCCGATCAGACCACGACTGCGTTCATTGATAGTAAAGGTATCAATGTTGTCTGGCATTTCGTTATAAAGGATTGCCGCCGCTTTTTCATGAGCTTCATTGCGATCACGATACTTTTTCTGCTCGCCAACAACCGAAACGGTATTATCTTCAACATAGAGTTGGGTATTTTGGTAGCCAGCAATTTTATCCAGCTCCTCGGTAACACGTTCCCAATCTACATCAGACAGTTGTTCTGGTTGCTTGTCTTCAACTTCTGGTGTTGGTGTATCACGCCAGAAAGACGGCATATCATTGAAGTTAGTGTAAAGACTCACGCCAGCAACTAACGTATCTCCGCGCTCGTAGCTCAAGCGCAAATCTGCCATATGCCCTAAACGATATAGAACACCAAAGTTCCAAGGCGTATGAGGTGTCATGTCTACACCACCACGTACCACTGGGAAATCTTCGCTGTAATCGTTGCTGTCGTATTCAAGCTTAAATCGCAGTGGCGCGTGCAAAGTTTGATACTCGACACCACCAAAGAGTGCAGCAGAACCTTTGAACCAACGTTCAAAATCCACACTACCACCATTACCTTTGTAATCAGAAGGGCGTGCACAGAAACTATCGGACAGCTTACAAGCTGGGTTGCTGATGTTGTCGCGCGTACCTAAGTAGCCCCAGCCCATACCTAAAGTGAAATCAAAGGTACCAAGGTTTGGGTTAGAGTAACGCTTTGTCGCAGCAACAAACTCACCATCAAAAAGACCGGTGCCTGCAAAGTCACGCACACCAACCGAAAGCTCTGGCAGGTACTCGGATTCTTCTAACAAGCGAACTTTAAAGTCGATTCCCTTGTCGGTGTACTTGGTATCACCCGAAAAGCTCGGATCGTTACTGTAGAAAAGATCGTTCACCATGGTGTAACGAATGGTCGTTTCTAGCCATGGCATCACTTGCAAAGTCACATTGTAAAATAGGTACTCGTCGCTACCGGTAATAGCAAAGTTAAACTCGCCTTCAGGTGCCATACGACCTGTAGGCATCTGCATTAAGCCGACACCACCAAAGTCCATTTGTGATGGTTGCAATGGCGGCACTTCAAAAGGCATGTCTTGAGCCCACACCAACGCTGGACCCATTAAAGAAAGGGATAAACTGGTTCTGATCAGGTTCATGTTTAGTTCTTCGATGAGGTTGGTTTACGTTGTGCAAGCAGAGCGACAATGTCTTTATCCATTTGTGATGTTTCGAACTCATCAAATGGGATGTACACCAAAGTAAGTGGTGGCAAGTAATATTGAGTGGTTAACCAACTGCCATGGTGAGGATGAATAACCTTGCCATCCGGATAAATTAGGATTGGCGTATAGGAAAGCTCATCAATATCACTTGAACGTAGGTTATCGATCTGTTTATGCAGAGCGACACCCGCTTGGTTTTCTACCGCGTAGACTTTTTCCAAGTTACCCACATACAACACTTTTTCTTCACGTTTTGGTGCACTTAACGCAAGTTGACCTTGTAAAAGAGGGTTATCAAATTTATCTAGACGGATGCGATCAACATCAATGGCCGATAGCACGCGAGGTGCAAACTGGCTTCGTTGGATAAACTTGTAAAATGGGTGCGCAACTAAATTATGTTGAATCATTTGGTTTAACACCGAATTCTTTAAGGCAGTACTTTCTTGCACTGCGGTTTCGGCGTTATCAAATAGAGTCACAGCTAAAGGGTATTGCAGGGCGACTTGTTGTTTTTGCGCATGCTTAAGTACGCTCTCTAAACGTGCCGCGTGTTGGAATTGCAATGCTTTGCCCGTTCCGACAAGTTCTATATTGAGCGGTGGTGAGGTGTGATTTTGAGCTTGAACGATAGTAGGTGTCGCCAGAATCGTTGCCGTTAAACTTAGGCTTAATAAAGATAGCAGTCGCTTATTCATGATTTGCTGTACCCTTTCAAAATCGTCAATTCAACAGGCACCATGTTTGGACCTAAGTGTTGACGTGTTTTCACTACTTCTCCTTTACCGTTTACCCAGTATTGGTTCTCCACACTTTTTTCTAAGCTGGTAAACGTTACAACCTCGGTATAAACATCAGTAGAGGTAGATGAAATAGGGGTTATGACGGTTTCTTTACCTTGACGAGAACGTTGGACTTTAGCCGGGAACCCATAACGGTATTTGTCAGCCCAATCGTAAGAAAGAGAATATTGCACAGAGGGCGCTGAGTAGGCAGGAACGTTGCCATAAATACCTGCTAAATTGGTGGTTTGCAAACCAATAGTTTTAACGATATGACCGTTCTCTGTTACTACCATTGCCTTGTCTGCGCTTACCCACTTTAATTGGGTATTACCAGTTAATGGGTTTTGCTCAGCAAAGGCCAACACTACGAAGACCTGTTTTTGGTCACCAATTTTTAAGTAAGCACTGGCATAAGGTACCGCTTCAATCTCTTCTGGCGTTAGTTCGACATCGATGTAGTTGCCATAAGCTTCTTGGACTGTCGCCGAGACATCATTAAACTTTTGTGTACAGCCAAAGATTGAGCTCAGTAATGGTAGGGCAATAAGTAAGCGCATCCATTTTCGCGATAGAAAGGTGTTCATCATTCCCTCATTACAAATAAAATCGCCCTGAATAGATCAGGGCGATTGTTTCAATATCTACAAAACTAAAAAATTATTTAGTTACTGAAGTAGAAGTAGAAGTAGAAGTAGAAGTAGACGTTGAATCGCTGTCTGACGCTGCAACTGCTACTACAGTTACTGCTGCTGCTGCACCTACTGCTACTGCAGTTGTACCAGTTGCAGATGCTGCTGCTGTACCAGTAGTACCAGCTTCAGTCGCTGCCAATGCAGTTGATGCGCTTAGAGCCATAAGAATAGCTAGAGCTGTGTTCTTCATTATTAATCCTTGTATTTCAGATTTTAAAACATCGATGTTTGGTCTGTTTAGAACATACCATCGTTCATTTTAGTTAAAAAACAATCAGCATGTAAACAGTTTCCTATGTGAATTTGCCTAACGTTAAAGAAAAGTTGTTGCAAGACTGAGAATAGAGAATTGCTTAGGTTTGATATTTGTACTGAATCAAAATGCGTCTTCGACTGCGTTATTTCCGGTCACCTCTGAATTTACGCAAACGTTCACATTTTTTTATTCAATGCATCCGTAGTGGTGTTCTGTTTTAAGCGGCTGGCAGCCAGTGTTTTTCTCATTCGTGAGAATTTACGAACCATAAACGGAAATCTGAGACGTTTTTGCCCCCTTGCCGTTTTGCGCTAATACATGCATAATTTGCCAGCTTTTGTGTTGCGTTTATAAAAGATTGTTTTTTTGAACGGTTAGTCACAAAAGTGAGGCTTAAAAAGAATATTTATATCAATAAACCGAATGAATCGGGAATCAGCGAACAGTGGCTAACGCGTAATGCCGCCGGGCGGTAGCGTGTAAACGCACAAGCGAAATTGACAAAAGTTAACAGACATTCACTGCGCGCGTCGTTCATAATGTGCAGCGGTCAGTCGACACCCAAGGAACACTTACGTGATTAATAAACGACCATGGCTAGGGGCGTTGAGTGCAATCAGCTTAGGCTTGTGCTCATTTTCTGCCTCAGCAGATTTTTATGCTGGTGCGTTAGTAAGTTACTCTAACGCTGAATTTCATCATTCCTCTTCTCCAGTAACCGAGGGAAACCCTTTCCTTCTTCAAGCGCAAGCTGGTTACTTCTTCAATGATTACCTCGCTTTTGAAGCACGTTACGGAACTTCTGTACAACGAGATAGCGGACTTGCAGTAGATAGTCTTGCGAGTGGTTTTATTAAGTTGAATATGCCTGTCTCCGAGCGTGTAGCACTTTACGGACTTGCCGGTTATTCTAGTGTCCAGATCGACCAACAAAATGTAGGCCCTAATAAAGATCAAGGCTTTAGCTTTGGCTTGGGTATGCATTATGCTTTGGACAAGCAGAATGCAGTTGTTTTTGAGTTTGTTGATAGCACATCTGAAGACCAGGCACGCTTGAACGCACTTACTCTTGGCTTTCAACACCGGTTTTAATTAAAGACCTAGCGCCTAGTTTTGTGGCTAGGATTTTTAAACCCCGACTTTAAATAGCGAATTATCATGCTCAAAGGATATTTCTCGATAGGTGCTTGCATTCTAGCAAGCCTATTTGCGCCGCTTACTCATGCGCAGACTCCAACCCCAGAACAAATTCAGATGTTTCAGAACTTACCAGCAGACCAGCAACAAGCATTGGCGAGTAAGTATGGTATCTCTATTCCTTCCGGCGCTTCCTCTCCAAGCAGTTATCAAAACCCTCAAGTGATTGAGCAACGCTCGGCTGCTAGTAGTACTGTTGAGGCAAAAGCTAACGACTCAGAAGACTCAGAAAAAGGTGAGCAAGGTCTAAAGCGCTTTGGTCTAGATTTATTTGCGGGTTCACCGACGACGTTTGCACCAATCAGTGACGTACCTGTTCCGGCTGACTACACGGTAGGAGCTGGTGATGAAATCGTTATCCAACTTTTTGGTAAAGAGAACACAACGCATCGTCTTCGTGTTAATCGTGCTGGCATCATCAACTTCCCTTCCCTTGGTCCTGTTCAAGTGGCCGGCATGACATTCTCTGATGTGCGTGATTCTCTAAATCAGCGTGTAAAAGAGCAAATGATCGGGGTTCGCAGTGATATTTCGTTAGGTGAAATGCGTACCATGCAAGTTTTTGTTATGGGTGATGCGTACAAACCAGGTGCTTACACAGTTAGTGCACTAACCACAATCTCTCAAGCGATTTACTACAGTGGTGGCTTTAGTGAGAGTGGTGCCCTGCGTAACGTGCAACTTAAGCGTAATGGTCAGGTAATTCGTAAACTGGATATGTACGATCTGTTACTTAAAGGTGATGCGCGTAACGATATCCGCTTATTACCAGGTGATGTGGTCTTCATCGGTGCATTGGGTAACACGATTTCGATTGATGGTGAAGTAAACCGCCCCGCAATCTATGAAATCAAACCAGGTGAAACCTATAAGCAAGCGATTCAAATGGCTGGCGGTTTTACCGCTAACGCTTATAGCGATCAAATTGAAGTGAAGCGTTATGCAGCTAAAGGTGCTCGCGATGCATTAACACTGAACTTTAGCCAGTCACATGACCAGCAAACTAAAGTCAAAGATGGTGACGCCGTTAATGTACTGAAGAAGAGTGAAGAACTAACTCGTTACGTGCAAATTGAAGGTGATGTTCGTCATCCCGGCTTTATTGAGTGGAAGAACGGTCTGCGAATCGCAGACTTATTCCAATCTGTTGATACCTCATTTAATTCTACTGCAGATGTAAACTATGCCGTTGTTGTTCGTGAGGTTAACCCACAGCGTGACATTGAGGTTTATCAAGTAAATCTTGCGAACGCGATTCTTTCGCCGAACAGCAAAGATAACCTAAAGCTAAGCTCACGTGACCGAGTGTTGGTATTTAACCGTTTCAACAATGAGGATTTAGATACCCTTGCAGATCAAGATACGGTTACGAAAGCGAAAACGCTTGAGCAAGCACAATTTAAAGCCGAGCTGGATCAACAAAAAGAGCAAGAAGTTATGAGCTCTTCTGTTGCAATATCTTCAGCGACAGACAATATGTCGAAGGGGCAATCTTCAACTGAAGAATCAGAAGAGCCGAAAATCATATTCCGTGGCAAAGAAATTACCAAAGAAGACTTTGAAGCATTAAAACAAAATACGCGCCGCACGTTACTTGCTCCTGTTTTGCTACAGCTTCAACAGCAATCGCGTTTGGGTTTGGCTCCGCAGATTGCAGAAGTCTTCGGTGAGGTAAAACACCCAGGGCGTTACCCAATTACCCCACGTATGACGATTTCTACCTTAATTGAGGCTGCGGGTGGCTTAACTTATAACGCATTTACCATCAATGCCGAATTAGCTCGAACAGTAATTAACAGTAAAGATGAGCGCGCTTCTATTGACGTTGAGCGTATTGATTTACGCCAAGCTATTCAAGGTAGCACTGCTGATGATGCCATTATTGTTGGCAGAGACCGTTTGAATATTCTTGAGAAGCCAAACGTCAAATTGCAAAGCACAGTGACACTGCAAGGGGAAGTTCGCTTCCCAGGCACCTACACCGTTCGCCAAGGTGAAACTTTAGGTGAGCTGTTAGAGCGTGCAGGTGGTTTAACCGAATTCGCACATCCGCAAGGTGCTATCTTCACTCGAGAGGCTCTGCGCCTTCAAGAACAAAAGCTACTAAACCAATATGCTGCAGATATGCGAGCAGAAACAGCAAAGAAAACCTTCCGAGCAGACAGTAATATGGGCTCGGTTATTTCAGACCCTGATAAAACACTCAAGTTTGTTGAAGAAGCAAGTCGCAGCAAAGCTCTTGGTCGTATGGTCGTACAGCTTAATCGTATCCTTAAAGACGAGCGTTCTGCGGACTTTATGTTAGAAGATGGTGATTTCCTATTTGTACCGACCTTCCGCAATACGGTTTCGATCATGGGTGAAGTTCAAGTTCCTATTACATATCTTTTGGATAACAAGCTAGATGTGGATGATTACTTAAACAAAGCAGGTGGCGCGAAAAAACAAGCAGACGAAGACCGTATCTTCGTTGTACGCGCAGATGGCTCGGTTTACAAACCTACATCAGGATATTGGTTCGGTAATAACCATGAAGAGCTAAAAGCGGGTGATACAATTGTTGTACCAATTGATACTGACTACCGTGATGCATTAAGCACTTGGACTGCTGCAACGCAGATCCTTTACCAAACGGGTGTAGCGATCAACGCGTTGAAGTAGGGGACGACAAGGTCATTCCAATCAGCTTAAAACAAGATTAGAAATGCAATAATAGTAAGAGCTTATGTAACGATTGAAGTAACATAAGCTCAGTTTTATGAACATTATTAATCAAAACGGCAAATACTACTCTGAATAGCAATAGTGGCATTATTCAGCCGTAACCCGTCATTCCAGCGAGCCGAAGCGAGACTAGGAATCTTGTCATAGCGCGGTTGTGTTTTGAAAGTCGGAGAACAATCTATCAAATTTCACCAATCTCTGAGTCCAGCATAACATACCTCAGAGCTTAGGATTAAAGACCCATGGAACCACAAAAAGAATCCAATCCAAATTATCTACCATACCCACCCCACCCCCAGTCCACAGATGATGAAATCGACTTACGCGAGCTCTTTAAAGCCTTATGGAAAGAGAAGTGGATCATTATTGTAACAACATTTGTATTTGCTGTTGGTTCTGTACTGTATGCGTTGAGTCTTCCCAATATTTATAAAGCAGATGCACTATTAGCACCAGCTGAAAACTCAAATGGTGGTGGTTTATCAAAAATGGCGGGACAGTTAGGTGGTTTGGCTGCGTTTGCCGGAGTAAACCTCAGTGGGGGAGAGTCGTCGCAAACGGATCTTGCTGTTCAGGTGATGCAATCGCGTCAATTCGTTGGCTCTTTTATTGATAGCCATGATCTGCTTGTGCCCTTGATGGCGGCAAAAAGTTGGGACTTGAAGAGTAATAAACTCATCTTGGATGAAGATGTTTATAATCCTGCTAAAGGTACTTGGTTGCGCCAAGCGGAAGGACTTAGGAACTCAAAACCGAGTGAGCAAGAGGCTTTTGAAATATTCAAAAAAGAAATTTTCAGTGTTAATCAAGACAAAGATAGTGGGTTATATAAAATCTCTGTAAATCATTATTCTCCTTATATTGCAAAACAATGGGTAAATTGGCTTGTGCAAGATATTAACAATGTGATGCGCGAGCGTACTATAAAGGAAACATCTCAAAACCTTGCATATTTAAATGCCCAACTACAAAAAACTGCAGTAGCTGATATGCAAAATACTTTTTATAAACTAATTGAAGAACAGACTAAAAATTTAATGCTTGCTGAAGTCCAAGAAGAATTTATTTTTAAAACTATAGATCCTGCTGTTGTTCCAGAGATCAAGAATAGTCCAAATAGAGGAATTCTTTGCCTTATAGGTTCTTTTTTTGGCACTGTGCTTGGTTTGGTTATAGTAGTAATTAGATTTATTGTAAAAAGTAAACTTTAAAGAATCACTACAATGTATGTAAAGTTGTTTAAAAACACACTCGCGATGTCATCTGCAAATGCTTTGGCAACAATTATAAATATAATATGCATGCCTATTTTGATAAGAAAGTTAGGTGCAGAGGAATATGGAGTATACATTTATCTTTTCATTCAGTCGCAATTGGTTCTTTTAGTTTCTAACTTTTCTTTTGATGCATACCTTATTAAGGAATGTACAAAGCAAGGCGCAGAGCTTAGAGAAAAAATAAAAGAAACTATTCTTGCTAGATTGTTTCTTTATATGGTTTCATCATTTTTGGTTTTCATTTACCTTGATTTAATTAAACAAATAGACACAAAACTTATTGTTGTATCTTTACTTTCTGTATTGCCGTTATCATTTAACTTAGTATGGTACTATCAATTAAAAGAAAAAATGCATATCATAGCATTTTCTAATATTGTCGGTAAGTTTATATTTTTATTATTAGCAATATTGCCATTTAACAGTATTGAATATGTATTCCTATGTTGGTTTTTTTGCAATCTGGTAACCGTATTTTTCTATTTCAACAATTTAAGTTTTAATCTAGGAAGTTTCAATGTAAGTATTAAGAATACATGCAAAATAATAAGTAAAGCTAGTTCAATATTTAGTTTTCAATTTTTTGTAGGAGTTATTCCAAGTATAGCGTCAAATAGCATAGTTAGCTTAGGAGAAACTTCGTACATGATATATTATGACATCTTTAATAAGATAACATCCGCTATTAATTTAATACTGTCTTCGTTTGTTCAATCTATATACCCTGTAATTGCAAAAATAAAAGAAAATAATAAAGTTTTTTTACTTGTAACAAAAACCACGATGATATTGTTTTTGTTCTTCTTCGCTTCGTATCTACTAGTTTTATCATTTTACTCAAATATCGATAAAGTTATTTCTTATGTTTTAGGGGTTGATATGGTAAATGTGGGAGAAGTCGTAATTGCTTCATTATTATTCTCTTTATTTGTGGTGTTGAATTCATTGTACTCGCGTTGTCTTATTTTAAAAAATGGCATCGTTATAATTAATGCCTCGACAATTGCTTCATTACTAACTGTATGTTTTTATCCAATGATTACAGATGCGACATCAGGAAAAAATATAATCGATGGTTTGATTGTTTCTCAGATAATTATGTGGTTAATTATGGCTTTTAAATTTTATAAAGAATATAAGCAAGCAAGTAGAGTGTAAGATGAAATTTAATATTAAGTTAAAGTTTCAGAAAGCTTTTTCCTATTACAATTATTACCTATGCCGTCTTAGAAGTAAATTTTACTCATTTATTCTAAATGGTGGAGAAGGCTTTATGGCTTGGGGGAGGTTTGAGGTTGTGTGTCCAGAAAATGTTAAGTTTGGAAATAATTTAACTATTAACCCTGGGGTGTACTTGAATGCCGCAACTACTTTAACTATAGGTGATAACGTTGCACTTTCTGCTGGTTCTAAAATAATTACGACTAGTTTGAAAGATGATGGAATGGAAAGTAAAATGCATGTTAACAACCCCGTAATTATTGGAAGCAATGTTCAAATAGGAGCTGGGGCAATAGTACTCTCGGGTGTTAATATCGGAGATCATGTAATAGTTGCTGCAGGTTCTGTTGTTACAAAGGACATTCCCTCTAATAGTGTTGTTGCAGGATGTCCTGCAAAAAAAATTAGAGATCTTAATCTATGATAATAATGATGCCATGAAGACATTTAGTGTTAAGTTCGAAGATTTTATATTTGCTTCCTTTATTTCTTTTTTGACTATTTTTTCTGTGCTGTATTATGCCTTTGATAATGAAGGTAAATATATATTCATGCTGGTTTCTATTATAAATGTTATATATTTGTTTAGGTTTTCAAAAGTAATTCCAATATTTATAGTGTTGCTTTTTAGTCTTCTTTACGTAATAGAAATGCGTCATTTCTTTAGTTCTGGTTTAAGAATATCATACTGGAATTCTTTCCAAGAAGCTAAATACTTAAATAAAGCACTGGTACTACATGCATTGTTTTTATTTCCTTTTGTCTTCTTATCGTTATTTTCAGATGATAATAAATTCCCTACCTTTGATGAGATAAGAAGGAATAATTATGTTGTTTTTTACTTTTCAATAATTTCATTTTTTATTCTAACACACATCGGCATCAAAGGTGAGACTGTTTTAAATAGTGCTTATGGCAGTAATGATAGTGAAAAAACTGCATTATATGAATATGGGATAATATTTTTTATTATTGCCAATATTTATAGCTCGAAATCTTTTTTACAGAAATTTATTATTCTTTTTGGTTTAATATGGTTTAGTGTGAAAAGTGTCCTTTATGGAGGTAGAGTTGAGGTTCTTCAAATTGGTTTGGCTTTTTTATATATGAGTTATAATTTTGCCCATGATATAGAAAGGAAGAAACTAATTATATATGGCTTATTTGGCTTGTTATTAATGACTGTAATTGGAACTATACGTGGTAATCCAGAGCTTATTTTTAGCTTAATGAATGGTAGTTTTTCTATAGAAATGATATTTTCTCCACCTAGAAATGGAATCGTATCAAGTAATTTTGGTGATGTTATGCAAGCTTCATCAAGGATGATTGGGTTAAGTGATACCGGTATTTGGGATTTGAGCTTTCGAATTAGCAGTTTTATCTCATTCTTATTTAATATATTTTTATATGGAATGGAATTTAAAAATGCTAGCAATTTAGCTTTGGCAGACCAAGCAGTTTACGGCGCTGGCGGTGGGGGATTAATATCATCTTATTTCTATGTTTGGCTAGGTTGGATCGGTCCTGTTTTATCTGGGCTTTGGCTTGTGTTAACTTTTTATTTTGGTCTGTATAAAAATAAAAATAATATATTTCTATATATTTACGCATTTGCCTTACTTGTCACTTTCCCTAGATGGTTAGCCTATAGTCCAATAGTACTCGTTAAATTTGGTGTGTTTTCGATGATTTTTTTGATGTTTATGTATTGTATCGATAAATTAATTAGGCAATTTCTTTCTGCAAGACATGTTTAGTTATAAATGGAAAAATAATGAAAGTTTTAATTGTTTCTGATGGCTTTTCCTCTAATTTATATTCCGATTCATTTACCCAGCCTTTCGAAGAGTTTGGACATGAGGTGAGCCATTTCTATTGGAAAGGATATTTTAAAAACTATCAATATCCTAATCACTTAACACCAAGTCATGATAGTAAAATAAAGTCTCTCTATTATAGATTTCAAAATAAATTTACTTTTGGACCTGTAATTAATCAGATAAATAAGGACCTAATTAAACACACCACGGAATTCCAACCGGATTTGGTTTTTATATATAGAGGGACTCATCTTTTTGGAAAAACAATTCGATCTATAAGGAAAAACGGATGTCGGGTATTTAGTTATAACAATGACGATCCGTTTTCTCCTAATTATCCAAAGTATTACTGGAGACTTCACAAAGAGATAGTAAAGGAATGTGATGTAGTTTATGCCTATAGGTTAGCCAACATTAATGATTATAGAAATATAGGAGTTGAAAATGTCAAGTTATTACGTTCTTATTATGTTTCTAGCAGTAATTTTTACATTCCCGGAGTTGTCAAAGATATAGATATAGTGTTTATTGGTCACTTTGAAAATGATGGTAGAGACTCTCTTATGCTTTCATTATTTGAAAGCGAATACAATGTTAAACTGTTTGGAACTGGTTGGGAAAAATCACCGTTTTATAACGAAATAGTTAAGTTAAATGGGCCAATTAAACCTGTATATCAAGACTATAATTTGACTATTAATCGCTCAAAAATTGCATTGGTGTTCTTGTCTAAGCTTAATAGAGATACTTATACTCGCCGTTGTTTTGAGATTCCGTCTACCAAAACAATGATGCTTAGTGAATATTCTGAAGACTTAAGTAGTTTATTTGAACCTAATGTCGAAGCTTTTTTCTTCAAAAATAAGACTGAGTTTGAAAATAAAATTGACTATTTGCTAAATAATAAAGAAGTGATTGAAAGAGTCTCTTTGTCTGGATACAAGCGTATTATTCATGATGGTCATGAAGTTAAAGATAGAGTTCGAGCAATAATAAATGATTTCAATCAATTGCCTCAAATTGATAAAGGAACTTTTAATGGATAATGTTGATTTTCTTTTTATAACCAATGTGCCATCTTTTTATAAAGTGGCATTGTATAATGAGTTGCACAAGAGGAAAAATATATTCGTTATTTTTATTTCTGATTGCTCTAACATTAGGAGTGGAGATTTTATTTCTCGTGACATTAATTTTCCTCATGTATTTTTGACAAATAAACCTTTTGAAGAACGCAGCAGAACTGAGACCGCATTTTTTATTTTGAAAGAAATATACAACCTAAAATATATCCGTTTGTTTATGTCTGGTTGGGAAATGCCAGAATTGATGCCAATGTTGTTTTTTTTGAATAGACGTAAAAATTCGATAATAATAGAGAGTAGTATCTATGAGTCAAAAACAAATGGAATAAAAGGGTTCTTAAAAAAAATTTACTTGAAACGGTTTAGTCAAGCTTTGGTATCTGGTTTTTTACAAAAGGAATTGGTATCAGAGTTAGGGTTTAAAGGGGATGTTAAATACAGTTATGGTGTTGGTATTCCAAAGTTAAAAAAAGTAAAGAATGAACAATGCAGCACAACAAACAATGACCTTAACTTTCTTTATGTTGGTAGACTTTCCTATGAAAAGAACTTGAGTTTATTAGTCGATGCTTTTAAATCGTCAAGGCATAAGCTAACTTTAGTTGGTGATGGTCCTTTACGAAATGAACTTGAATTTAACTCTCCAAATAATGTGAAATTCCTTGGTTATTTGAACAACAATGAACTTCACACAGTTTACTCTAAACATCACGTGTTGATATTACCATCTCTTTCTGAGCCTTGGGGATTAGTTGTTGAAGAAGCGCTATCTTTAGGTTTACCAGTTATTGTTAGCGATAAGGTTGGTTGTAAAGTTGATCTAATTGATGAGTTGGAAACTGGGGTTGTATTTTCAGCAGAATCCAAGGATGAATTGTTAATATCTATAGAAAATATTTCGGATAATTTTAATTTTTATCAATCCAATACTAACCGTTATGAATTGAAAGTTAGAATTGACAAGCAGGTTCAAGCTTATGTCGAATAAAAAAATATTTATAATCGGTCCTTTCCCAGAACCGGTTCATGGTATGAGTCTTGCCAATAAATATTTATTGGAGTTTTTAAAAAAGCATGATGAATTTGACGTCTCTTTTTTTGATATATCTATTGGAAAAAAGATAAAAAATAAAAGCTCTCAGGGGGTTTTTGAAATTAATTATTTTTTAAAAAGCATAATTAATACACTTTCTAGTTTGTTGTTTGTATTTTCAAATCGAGGTTCCTTTGCATACATAACTCCACCACAATCAGCATTGGGTTTTTTGAGGCTTTTACCTGTTCTTTTTTTTTCCAAGATTTTTTGCAAAAAAACGATCATTCATTTTCATGGGTCGAGATTAATCTATAATTACAGAACGACTAATATTTTGTTTCGTAAACTTGTTAATATTGGTTTAGCATTGGTTGATAATGTGATATTCCTAGGCGATAGTATTCGTAAGGAACACTTAGAGTTAATTCCTACCTCTAAGTCTATTGTATGTTGGAATGGTGTTGAGTGCCCTGTATTTCATGAACAAGAATATAGTAATAAGGTAAAGGTTCTTTTTTTTAGTAATCTAATGAAAGATAAGGGTATTTTTGATTTTTTAGATGCTGTAAAATTGCTTGATAGTAAATGTTATGAAGTTCACATAGCTGGTAATATTGAACCATGTTTTGAGAATGAAATTAATGTTAAGTTATCTAAGTTGTCAAACTTAGTTACTTATCATGGTCCATTATTTGACAAAGATAAAGAAATGCTTTTCTCGAAAGCAAATATTTTTGTTTTACCAAGTTATGATGAAGGACAACCTTTGTCAATATTAGAAGCTTATAGTTATGGGTGTACTGTTGTCACTACAAAGGTTGGCGGAATTCCAGATATATTTAATAACAATGTTAATGGAAGATACTGTCAGTTGGGAAATCCCAATGATATAGCAGAAAAAATCCTCTCTTTTTCGAATGATGAATTAAATACTTTTAAATCTTATAATAAAAAATTTTATTTAGATAACTTTACGAAAGAAAGTTTTTGTCATCGTATAGTTCAATTAATAGGTTAGTTTTTATGTTTACTAATAAAGTTTTACTTATCACTGGTGGGACCGGTTCATTTGGCAATGCCGTTTTAGATCGTTTCTTAGAAACTAGTATTAAAGAAATTCGCATATTTTCTCGCGATGAAAAAAAACAAGATGATATGCGCAAAAAATATAATAGTGATAAACTTAAGTTTTATATTGGTGATGTTCGTGATTATCAAAGTATTCTCAATGCCACTCGTGGCGTGGATTACATTTACCATGCGGCAGCACTAAAACAAGTACCTTCTTGTGAATTTTACCCTCTAGAAGCGGTAAAAACCAACGTATTGGGTACTGAGAACGTACTAGAAGCGGCGATTGCAAATAACGTGGAACGTGTGGTTTGTCTGAGTACCGATAAAGCGGTTTATCCTATCAACGCGATGGGTATTTCAAAAGCGATGATGGAAAAAGTCATTGTTGCTAAGAGCCGTAACCTAGAGCACACCAACACAACAATTTGCGCGACTCGTTATGGTAATGTTATGGCTTCTCGAGGCTCGGTTATTCCACTATTTTTACGTCAAATCATTAATGGGCAACCAATCACTATCACTGATCCTAGTATGACTCGTTTCATGATGACTCTTAATGATGCTGTTGATTTGGTACTTCATGCATTCGAGAATGGTACTAATGGCGATATTTTTGTGCAAAAGGCACCTGCGGCAACGATAGAAGTGTTGGTTGAGGCTTTGTTACAAATCACAGACAAATTAGGTCACCAAGTGAATGTTATTGGTACTCGCCATGGTGAGAAGCTGTATGAAGCATTGTGTAGCCGCGAAGAAATGTTTGTGGCTCAAGATCAAGGTAACTATTACCGAATCCCATCAGATAATCGAGACCTTAACTACTCAAAATACAATGAAGAAGGTGAGAAAGATCTATCTCTTATCGAAGATTACAACTCTCATAATACTGAGCGTTTGGATGTACAGGGTATGGTTGAGCTATTACGTAAGCTTGATTTCATTGTCGATATTGAAGCGGGAAGCTTGGTTGTACCTGAGGGCGTATAGATGAAGATTGTTGTAACAGGAGCAAAAGGTTTCATTGGAAGAAACCTCTGTGTCATGCTTCGTGAACATGGCTATGAAGACCTTGTTGAAATTGACCGTGATACCACAAGTGAGCAAGCGATTCACGCATTAGCAAAAGCTGACTTTGTTTATCACTTAGCCGGAATTAATCGCCCAAAAACAGAAGCGGAATTCCAAGAGGGTAACGCTGATTTTACTGACTTTGTTGTGAAGCAACTGAAAGCCAGTGGTCGAAAGACACCCCTTGTGGTGAGCTCTTCCACTCAAGCTCTTCAAGACAACGCATATGGACAGAGCAAACGCTCTGCAGAGCAGAGTGTTGAACAGTATGGGCAAGAGAGCGGCGCGCCATTTTATATCTATCGTTTTCCTAACGTATTTGGGAAATGGTGTCGCCCAAACTACAACTCTTTTGTAGCCACTTTCTGTTACAACACGCTCAATGATCTAGATATTACCATCAACGATCCTAAAGCTCCGGTCACGCTTGTTTATATCGATGACGTTTGCCGTAGCTTAATTGCTTTACTTGACGGTACTGAGCCGAGTGGGGCCAAAGCCGTTTCACCGGAGTACCCAACCACAGTTGGTGAGGTTGCGGATTTACTGCGAGCGTTTAAAGAGAGTCGAGAGAACTTAGTCACGGAAGATGTGGGTACAGGATTGGTTCGAGCATTGTACTCGACTTACTTAAGCTATATGTCACCTGAGCAATTTAGCTATACCATCCCAAGTTATGGTGATGAGCGTGGTGTATTTAGCGAGATGCTAAAGACAAAGCAAGCAGGCCAATTTTCTTTCTTTACCGCGCACCCTGGGATAACTCGAGGTGGGCACTATCACCACAGCAAGAATGAAAAGTTCCTTGTCTTAAAAGGTAAAGCTCGCTTTAAGTTTGAACACATTGGGACGGGGGAGCGCTATGAGCTGGAGACAGAAGGCCGCGCTCCTCAAATCGTCGAGACTGTGCCAGGTTGGTCGCATGACATCACGAATATTGGCGATGAAGAGATGATCGTTATGCTCTGGGCAAACGAGATTTTTGACCGAGAAGCGCCAGATACCTTTACGTTCCCATTGTAAACCTTGAAGAGAAAAAAATGAAGAAATTAAAAGTCATGTCGGTGGTTGGCACGCGTCCTGAGATTATTCGCTTGTCCCGTGTGTTGGCAAAATTGGATGAGCATTGTGAGCATATTCTAGTGCACACAGGTCAGAACTATGACTTCGAGCTTAACGAAGTCTTCTTTAACGACTTAGGGGTCCGGAAGCCAGATTACTTTCTTAATGCAGCAGGCAAGAACGCGGCTGAAACTATTGGGCAGGTCATCATCAAGGTGGATGAAGTGCTGGAAGAGATAAAACCGGAAGCTATGCTGGTCTTAGGTGATACCAACTCTTGCATTTCTGCTATTCCAGCGAAACGTCGTAAGGTGCCTATCTTTCATATGGAGGCGGGCAATCGCTGCTTCGACCAACGAGTCCCTGAAGAGACCAACCGTCGTATTGTCGATCATACCGCAGACATAAACCTTACTTACAGCACGATTGCTCGTGATTACTTGTTAGCTGAAGGGCTTCCAGCCGACCGCGTTATTAAAACGGGTAGTCCAATGTTTGAGGTGTTAAACCACTACATGCCTCAAATCGATAACTCAGACGTTCTTCAGCGTCTTGGTTTGGTGAAAGGTGAGTTCTTTGTGGTGAGTGCTCACCGAGAAGAGAATGTTGATTCACCAAAGCAACTTGCTAAATTGGCGGAGAGCTTGAATGCAGTGGCGGCGAAGTATGGACATCCAGTTATCGTATCGACTCACCCTCGCACACGAAACCGCATAGAAGCACAAGGTATTGAGTTTCAAGCCAACATTCAGCTTCTGAAGCCACTAGGTTTTCATGACTACAACCATCTTCAGAAAAACGCGAAAGCGGTACTTTCAGACAGTGGCACAATCAATGAAGAGTCATCGATTATGAATTTCCCGGCGTTGAACTTACGAGAAGCGCACGAGCGTCCAGAGGGAATGGAAGAAGCGTTTGTTATGATGGTCGGCTTGGAAGTTGAACGTGTGTTGCAAGGACTAGAAATCCTAGAGTCTCAACCAAGTGGTGACGAACGCTTATTACGTCCAGTCTATGATTATTCTATGCCAAATGTATCAGATAAGATTGTGCGTATAGTCCATTCTTATACAGACTACGTTAAACGCGTTGTATGGAAAGAGTACTAAAGTGAGTCGCAAGAAAATTCTAATTCTCGCTGAATATATCGGCGAGAACCATAATTCAACGGCTTATTATTGGTCGCAAATTGTAAGAAAAATACGACAAGAACATGACGTTATTCTTATCACACCAGATACGGAACATGCGCGAGGCTTTTCTAAGCAATACAAAATCGAAACCCACTATGTGAAGTATTCTAAACACAATAAAAACAGCCTTATCTCTCGACTTAACGGGCAGTTAAGTCAGACAATAACATTTATTCGTGGTGTTAAGGCGGAATTGAAAAATGTGGATTTGGTTTTTTCCGGAACTAATCCCATAGTAACAATGTTTGGATTAGCTTTATTAAAATCTTTTCAGCCTTTTAAATGGTTGGTTCTGGTTCATGATGTATTTCCTAATAATTTAATTCCAGCAAAAGTTATAAACGAGTCCAGCTTCTCTTATCGATTTTTGACCGCCCTGTCTAAGAAGGTCTATTCATCACCTGAGCAGTTGATATGTATTGGACGTGATATGAAAGAGTTGTTGGATAATAAAACAGAAGGAGAAAATCAAATTGAATTTATACCAAACTGGGCATCAACAGAGCGAATCGTAGAGATACCCAAGAAAGACAACGAATTGATTCTTAAGCTTGGATGGCAGGATAACACCGTCTTTCAGTTTTTTGGCAATATGGGACGCTTGCAAGGGATTGGTCAATTGCTAGAAGCTATTGGAAAAACGAAATGTGAAAAAAGTCGGTTTTTATTTATTGGTTGCGGATCAGAAGCAAAACAAGTGCAGCATGTAGCCAAAAGGATCAATACTGAAGTTGGTTATGAACGAGTTCATTATTATGGAAGGTTGGATTTAGAGAAAAACAATTTAGGCTTGAATGCTTGTGATGTTGCCCTTGTAACACTAGCTCCAGAGATGTTTGGTTTAGGGGTGCCTAGCAAGGCGTACTTCTCTATGGCGGCAAACAAGCCTATTGTTTATGTAGGTGATAAAAATTCTGAATTAGAACGCCTTCTCTCGGAGTATGAGCTTGGATGGTATTGCAATAATAACAATGTTTCAGAGTTGTCAAGGCTCCTTGACTATGTGTCAGAGTTGAATTATTCAAGTAGTTTACCTCAAACAAGGGATGTATTGATATCTCATTTTTCTGAGAAAATCGCCTTAGATGCTATTGCTCATCAAGTTTCCAAAATGGTGCTTTTATGAAAATTCTAATGACGGGTTCTACAGGTTTTATTGGAAGCTACCTAGCTTCTTTAGAAATTATCGATAGGTATGTTGTACGTAGAGGTGAGAAGCATAATTTTCAATCTTGTTTTACTATTGATAGTTTAAATGCTGAAACTAATTGGGATGGGGCTTTTGAAGATATTGATGTAGTGATCCATCTAGCAGGATTAGCGCACTCAAATAGATTTTCTGAGCACGATTACGAAAAAGTGAATGTGGCAGGCACATTACGTCTGGCTTGCGAGGCATCAAAGCAAGGCGTCCGACGTTTTGTCTTTGTTAGCTCTATCGGAGTAAATGGTACATATACAAGTAATGAGCCCTTTTCTGTTAGCTCATCAGTTAACCCTCACAATGGATATGCTCAATCTAAATACAATGCAGAACTGGGTCTTAAAAAAATAGCAGAAGAATCTGGTTTGGAAGTTGTTATAGTAAGACCTACTTTAGTTTATGGACCTAATGCACCAGGGAATTTTGGCATGTTAACTCGCCTAGCAGATAAGCTTCCATTTTTACCTTTTGGTCTGGCAAATAATCGAAGAGATTTTATCGCAGTTCAAAACTTAGCGGATTTGTTAATTACCTGCGCCACTCATCCTGATGCTGCGGGGCATACATTTTTGGCAAGAGATGGTGAAACTGTTTCTATCGAGCGGTTTACTAACGCTATTGTCAACGGACTGGGCAAACAAGTGATTCAACTTCCTGTGCCAGTCAGTTTAATGCGTTTTGTCGGTAAAATTATCGGTAAGTCGGCCATGATTGAGCAGCTATATGGGAATTTAGAAGTTGACTCTTCTAATACCGAAGAAGTTTTAGGTTGGACCCCTCCTTTAACAATGAAGCAAGCAATGGCCACTTTGCGTGAGCCAGGAGTAAAGTAACGAATGTTCCGTTTTATTGATTTTTTTGCAGCTTTTTTTGGGTTGTTTTTTTTATGGCCGGTATTTCTTATCGTTATCATTATTGGTTTGTTTGACACAGGATCCCCGATTTTTGTGCAAGAGCGCGTTGGGCGCAATAAAAAACCATTTAAGTTGGTTAAATTTCGTACGATGTCGGTAGATACTCAATCGGTAGCGAGCCATTTAGCAAGCAACGCATCTATTACTAAGCTTGGTTCTTTTCTGCGTAAGACGAAGATTGATGAATTACCGCAACTCATTAATGTTTTGAAAGGAGAAATGAGTCTCGTGGGACCTCGTCCCAACTTGTTTAACCAGCACGAACTGATCATTGAGCGCGACGCGCTTGGCGTTTATGATGTGTTACCGGGAGTCACAGGTTTGGCTCAAGTTCAAAATATCGACATGTCCACACCAAGTTTATTAGCAAAAACTGATAAAGAAATGATCGATACATTAACATTAAAACACTATTTCAAGTATATCATGATGACCGCAACAGGGAGTGGTTCTGGTGATGCTGTAAAGTAGGAAGCAGAAAAGTGCTATGATGGAGCGGCGGAAGCTGTTCTTTTGCGTTTTGTTGTATCTATCTCTTACTACTCGTGTTCGCCTCTATTCCGGTGAGAGTTCTGTTTTCGTGACACTAATGCATGCTATCTCCGATAAAACCACATACAAGAATTATTATGCAACGTCTACAATTTATATGGCAACTTTCTCGAACTAACAAAAGAATTGTTAGTGTATTGATCGATATCATATTGATCTCTATGGCTTTTCATTTGGCAATCTTAGTTCGTTCTGGAGCAACCAATTATTTTACTTATCCCGCTGTCTGGGGGATTCAAATTACAGTGACAATAGTCACAATTGCTGTATTCGCTCGATTAGGGCTTTATAGAGCTGTTCTCCGTTATCTCACTTTTCAGGCTTTATTTGTTGTGACTGCCGGGGCTGTAATTTCTGCCACACTTGTAGCCGCCCTTAGCTTCTACATGAGTGACCCGTTTCCTAGAACTGTTCCTATAATCTATGGTGCATTTCTTGCTCTTTTCTGTGGGGGACCCCGTGTTATCGTTCGATCTTTGATTGCTCAAAGCTATTCAACGCAGAGTAAAGAGGTTCTCATTTATGGTGCAGGATCTGGCGGTCGACAATTGGCGATGGCATTAAGAAGTAGTGGAGACTATCGCGTAAGAGCATTTATTGATGGTGACTCAACTCTTTGCAATACTATGATCTTAGGGTTGCCTGTTATTGCTATTGAAGACGCAATGCCCCTCATAAATAAATATGATGTTTCTCAAGTCTTACTTGCAGTGCCAAGTGCTAAACGTTCACGTCGTAAGGTTATTCTGGACGAATTAGCTAAGTTACCTGTTGAAGTGCTCACGGTCCCTGATATGACAGATATTGTGTCAGGTAAAGCTAAAATTGATGAGCTTAAGGACGTCGCGATTGAGGATTTACTTGGGCGAGATCCAGTAGCGCCTCAACAAGTGTTGCTAGAAGCGAATATCAAAGACAAAGTGGTTATGGTGACAGGTGCTGGTGGTTCTATTGGCTCTGAGTTGTGTCGTCAAATTGTGGAACAGTCGCCTAAGTCTATTATTTTATTTGAGTTGTCTGAATTTGGTCTGTATCAGATTGATCGCGAACTAAATCAACTTAAAATTGAAAAAGGGCTAACTTGCGACATTATTCCTTTGTTGGGCTCTGTTCAGCGTCAACATCGTCTAGAAACGACAATGTCTTCTTTTAAAGTTCAAACGGTATATCACGCAGCAGCATATAAACACGTTCCATTGGTCGAATTTAACGTAATTGAGGGGGTGCGTAATAATATCTATGGGACTTATTATACTGCGTGCGCGGCGATTAAAGCCGGTGTTGAATCATTTGTATTAATCTCTACAGATAAAGCCGTTCGCCCTACTAATGTAATGGGGACAACCAAACGAATGGCGGAGCTTGGTCTGCAGGCTCTTGCTGATCAAGAAAATGCAAAACCAAATGGCACTCGATTTTGTATGGTACGATTTGGTAATGTTCTCGGCTCTTCAGGCTCCGTGATTCCTGTGTTTAAAAAGCAAATCGCATCAGGTGGACCAGTAACCGTAACTCACCCAGAGATCACTCGTTTCTTCATGACCATTCCTGAAGCTGCGCAGCTAGTTATTCAAGCTGGAGCAATGGGCAAAGGTGGAGATGTATTTGTTTTAGACATGGGTGAGTCAGTAAAAATTACAGACTTAGCATGTAATCTCATTCAACTCTCCGGTCTTGAAGTTAAATCGGAAGCTAATCCTCATGGTGATATTGAGATTCAATTTTCTGGACTTCGACCTGGTGAGAAGCTGTATGAAGAGTTGCTTATTGGCGACAATGTCAAACAAACAGCGCATGAGCGAATAATGACCGCACATGAGGTTCATTTACCTTTAAAAGAGTACGAGCTACTGTTGAACGATCTCGATTTCGCCTGCCATAGTATGGATCACGAAAACATTCGTACATTACTATTGAGTGCTCCAACAGGCTTTAATCCTACAGATGGTATTGGCGACTTAGTTTGGAACCATAACCAATCAGAAGTTGATTATTCAGACTCTATAAAATTTATGAGTCAATCTTGAACTCTGAACTTAGGTAAGTTTTTTGAACAATTAAATAGAATTTAAGGGCAGCCGAGTTCCTTCTGTTAGGTTATTCTACTTACTGTGGAAGTCGTTGTCCTCGCTCATTTTTTTGCATTTTGGTATCCTCTGCCAAAAATAAATGAAGGATTAACCCATGAAAATCGCAGTTGCTGGGACTGGCTATGTAGGGCTTTCTAACGCTATGCTGTTAGCCCAGAATCACGAGGTGGTCGCTCTAGACATCATTTCTGAGAAGGTTGACTTACTTAACCAGCGCAAGTCGCCGATTGTTGATACTGAAATTGAACACTTTTTGGCGCACAAAGAGTTAAATTTTGTTGCGACTACGGATAAAGAAAAGGCTTATTTATCTGCAGATTATGTTGTGATTGCAACGCCTACTGATTATGACCCACAAACTAATTACTTTAATACATCTTCTGTTGAAGCCGTGATTAAAGATGTTATGTCAATTAACCCTGAAGCAGTTATGGTGATTAAGTCTACTGTTCCTGTTGGCTATACCGCTCGAGTCAAGCAAGAGCTGGGATGTGAAAATGTCATCTTCTCTCCTGAGTTCTTGCGAGAGGGCAAAGCGCTTTACGATAACCTTCACCCTTCACGTATTATTGTTGGTGAACGCAGTGAACGCGCAGAAGTATTTGCGAACTTGCTAGTGGAAGGGGCTGTAAAAGAAGATATTCAAGTTCTATTTACTGACTCCACAGAAGCTGAAGCAGTAAAACTCTTCTCTAATACCTATCTTGCTATGCGTGTTGCGTACTTTAATGAGCTGGATTCTTATGCAGAAGCTCACGCTTTAGATACTCGTCAGATCATTGAGGGTGTTGGTTTAGATCCTCGCATTGGTAATCATTACAACAACCCATCTTTCGGCTACGGCGGATACTGTTTACCAAAAGATACCAAACAGCTTTTAGCAAACTACCAAGAAGTTCCGAACAATATTATTGGTGCTATCGTTGATGCTAACCGTACGCGAAAAGACTTTATTGCAGATTCGATCATTAAACGCCAGCCAAAAGTAGTAGGCGTATATCGTTTGATCATGAAAGCTGGGTCAGACAACTTCCGTGCGTCTTCAATTCAAGGCATTATGAAGCGTATTAAAGCAAAGGGTATAGAAGTTGTCGTTTATGAACCAGTGCTTCAAGATGCTGAGTTTTTCCATTCACGTGTTGTGAAAGATCTGAATGAATTCAAAAAATGCTCGGATGTGATTGTTTCCAACCGCATGGTGGAAGAGTTAGCAGACGTAGCTGAAAAAGTTTATACACGCGATCTGTTTGGTAGTGACTAACCTCACACTTGATTAAGTTAAGCCAGTCTTATTTGACTGGCTTTTGTTTCTTTAGGAATCGGTTAATTATGAAATACTTAGTAACTGGTGCTGCTGGTTTTATTGGTAGTGCAACAGCGGAGAAGCTTAATGCTGCAGGGCATGAAGTTGTGGGTATCGATAATCTAAATGATTACTACGATGTGAATCTAAAACATGCTCGACTCGCTCGTATTGAAAATCCACTGTTTAAATTTGTAAGTGTAGATATCGCGGATCGCGAAGCGATAGAGAGGCTGTTTGCAACTGAGAAGTTTGATCGCGTTATCCACTTGGCTGCCCAAGCTGGAGTACGTTACTCACTAGAAAACCCACACGCTTATGCGGACTCAAACTTGGTCGGGCACCTAAATATTCTTGAGGGATGCCGTCAAAACAAAGTAAGCCATCTGGTATATGCATCTTCGAGCTCTGTGTATGGTCTTAATGCAAAAGTTCCTTTTGCCACTTCAGATAGTGTTGACCATCCAGTATCACTTTATGCAGCAACGAAAAAGTCTAACGAGTTAATGGCTCATAGCTATTCTCATTTGTATGATATCCCAACAACAGGTTTGCGCTTTTTCACTGTGTATGGTTCTTGGGGGCGTCCGGACATGGCCCCATTTATTTTCACTAAGAAAATTCTTGATGGCGATACTATCGATATCAACAATAATGGTGATATGTGGAGAGACTTTACCCATGTAGATGATATTGTTGAAGGTGTCGTCCGTGTTGCAGACGTCTTACCAACTCGAAATGAAAGCTGGACTGTAGAATCTGGAACTCCAGCAAGCAGTTCTGCTCCATATTCGGTTTATAACATTGGTCATGGCTCTCCTATCAACTTGATGGACTTCGTTAAAGCGATTGAAGATGAGCTTGGTATTGAAGCGAAGAAAAACTTCCGCGAAATGCAGCCTGGGGATGTTTATCAAACTTATGCTGATACAGAAGATTTATTTACCGCTACTGGTTACAAACCAAGAGTAACAGTCAAAGAAGGTGTTGCAGAGTTTGTTTCTTGGTATAAAGAATTCTATAACAAGTAATACAAAACGAGGCGAAAGCCTCGTTTTTATGTCTAGCTAGGTATAAATCACAATGATTAAAAAATGTCTTTTCCCTGCAGCAGGCTACGGTACTCGTTTCCTACCTGCAACAAAATCTATGCCGAAAGAAATGATGCCAGTGGTGAACAAGCCATTGATTGAATACGGTGTTGAAGAAGCGATTGAAGCCGGTATGGACGGTATGTGCATCGTCACCGGTCGTGGCAAACACTCTTTGATGGACCACTTCGATAAAAACTACGAGTTGGAACATCAAATTTCAGGAACAAGCAAAGAAGCACTGTTAGACGATATCCGCTCTTTAATTGATTCAGCGAGTTATACATACATCCGTCAACGTGAGATGAAAGGTCTTGGTCATGCTGTCTTGACCGGTCGTGAGTTGGTGGGGGATGAGCCATTTGCTGTTGTACTAGCAGACGACCTTTGTGTGAATGAAGAGCAGGGCGTATTAGCGCAAATGGTTGAGCTGTACAAGCAGTTCCGTTGCTCTATTGTGGCGGTTCAAGAAGTTCCAGGAACTGAGACCCATAAGTATGGTGTGATTGCTGGAGAGATGATCAAAGATGACATCTTCCGAATTGACCACATGGTAGAAAAGCCAGAACCAGGCACTGCACCAAGTAACTTAGCAATTATTGGTCGCTATATATTAACGCCAGATATTTTTGATCTTATCGAAAATACGGAGCCAGGCAAAGGTGGAGAAATCCAAATTACTGACGCATTGATGCAGCAAGCTCAATCTGGTTGTGTTATTGCTTACAAATTTAAAGGTCAGCGTTTTGACTGCGGTAGTGTAGAAGGTTACATCGAGGCGACAAACTACTGCTACGAAAACCTATACAAAAAAGCGTCTAGTGCTGAGCTTGCTAAAACACCAACCGTAAAGGTTGCTGAACCTGCATAGTTGTTCAGTCTCGTTACCAATGTGCTTTAACATGGCTTTCTGACGTATAAAGGTTAGTTAAAGCACGTTGATATTCAAATTATTATGCTGTTTTCACTCATTAACAATAAGTAAGAACTAGATTGTATCGTTCTAATGTCTGCTGATATTAGTTTAATACACCACCTCAATTCCCTCTGCTTCCAACTTTTCTCCTAACTCTTTTTTTGCTTCTTTCTCTCCATGTATCAAATGCACGGCTTTTGGTTGTGCTGGAATACCAGTAACAAACTTCAATAAATCGCTTTGGTCTGCATGTGCAGAATATCCAGAGATGGTATGGATCTGTGCGTTGGCTTCGATTGGTTGGTTATCGATATCCACCGTGTGGCTGCCTGATTGGATTTCTCGACCTAAGGTTCCTTGCGCCTGATAACCCGCAAACAACACATCATTTCTTTCGTCTGGTAAGAGTGCTTTTAAGTAATTGACGATTCTTCCTCCTTCGCACATACCGGATGCCGCAACGACAATCGCAGGTTCATCGGTGGAGGCTAGTCGATTCACTAATGCTTGATGTTCTCGATGGCTTTCTACAGTAATGCATTGTTCAAAAGCGAGGGGATGACGATGATTGTTGAGCTTTTGCTTTGCTTCTTTTCCCCACAGTTTTTTGAAACGGCGGTAGGTCTTCGTGACTCTTTTCGCAAGTGGTGAGTCTAGGATAATTGGCAAAGAAGACGACAAGTCGCGTTGGTGAATCAGCTGTTCAATATCGAATAACAGTTCCTGTGTACGTCCTACGCTGAAAGCTGGGATCAGAATTACACCACCGTCTTGCAGTGCGTGATCGATAATGGCGTTTAAGCGCTCAGTTCGAGTGGCAATGTCTTCATGCTCTTTGTTGCCGTATGTGGACTCGATGAACAAATAGTCGGCACGCTTTGGCGGCTTTGGATCGGGTAAGAGCGGGGTATTGGACGGACCTAGATCGCCGGAAAGCACGATGATTTCATGATTGGGGAGTTTGAATTCTACGTAAGCAGAACCAAGAATGTGCCCTGCGGGTTGAAAGCGTAGGTAACATTGTTTACCAAGTGGCAGCCATTGTTGGTAGTCATGAGGTTTTAGCTGTTTTTTAATGACATTGAGGACTTGTTGACGCTGATGGAAGTTCAAACCCAGTTGCAGCTTTAATCCATCTTCTAGCATTAGCGGTACCAGTTCGGCTGTTGCTTTGGTGCAGTAAATGGGGCCTTTAAATCCAGCAGCCAGTAACCAAGGTAGGCGTCCGATATGGTCGATATGAGCATGAGTCAGGACTAATGCTTTGATGTGTTTAACCGGAAACTCGATATCTAGTGATGCCCTGCGGTTGCCCAAATGGATGTCTTTGCCTTGAAAGAGTCCGCAATCGATCAAGATGCTACCGTGTGGCAGTTTCAATTCATGACAAGAGCCAGTGACGGTATGTTTCCCACCATGGTGAATCACACTGGCGATGTCTGATATGGGTGTTGTCATGTCGATTGCTCCTCCTTGAACAAGTATCAGTAACTATAAATCCTGTGGGCAGAGTAAGTGAATAGAGTTCGTTGGTTGGATGGAATTGAGTGGGAATAATCGGAAGTGCGATTAGGTTCTTTGTTTTGATGTAAGGCGTTTTTCGTTACTTAACTTTTGGTTTGACACATGCGGTTAGTAGATTCCTGATGTCGCTTAGGCTCCTCGGAATGACGGGACTCTTATAGATTATTTCTGTTGTTTTGCTGGTTTGATTTGGGTGTGTGCGGAGAGTAGATTCCTGATGTCGCTTAGACTCCTTGGAATGACAAAACTCATTAGATCGTAAGCAAACAAAAAGGGATGCATGATGCATCCCTTTGTTATTTCTACTCTCAGTAAAAACGAGATTAAGCTTTTGCTTTAGCCGCTGCTTTAGCGATTGCTGCGAAGCTTTTCGCGTCTAGAGAAGCACCGCCAACTAGAGCGCCGTCGATGTCTGGTTGTGAGAAGTAAGCCTCAGCGTTTTCTGGCTTAACAGAGCCGCCGTATTGGATGATTACTTGTGCTGCAACTGCTTCGTCTTTCGCTGCGATTAGTGCGCGGATAGAAGCGTGGATGCGTTGTGCATCTTCAGCGGTTGCTGCTTTACCAGTACCGATAGCCCAGATTGGTTCGTAAGCGATGATTGCGCCGTTTAGAGCTTCAACACCGTAAGTGTCGATAACTGCGTTGATTTGACGTGCACATACTGCTTCAGTTTCGCCAGCTTCGTTTTGCGCTTCAGATTCACCGATACAGAAAACTGGAGTTAGACCGTTTTCTTTTAGGAAGTTGAATTTCTTAGCGATGAACTCGTCAGATTCGTTGTGGTATTCACGACGCTCTGAGTGACCGATGATGATGTGAGTAGCACCGAAATCTTTCAGCATTTCTGGAGACATATCGCCAGTGAACGCACCGCTGTTGTTTAGGTCAGTGTTTTGAGCACCTAGGATAACTTTGTTACCGCCTTCAGCGATTACGCGCTCTGCTAGGTCGATGTAAAGTGCTGGTGGAGCGACTGCTACGTCAACACCTTCAACGCCTTCAAGTTCAGCGTTAAGACCAGTTAGCAGCTCAGTTACCATTGCTTTGCTGCCGTTTAGTTTCCAGTTACCCATCACTACAGGACGACGCATAGGAATATCTCCCTTATCTTTAATGTAAATAGTCAATTAATGTAAAAAATCTACGTAGGAATATAACAGAATAATGTGAACAGATCATGATTGGCGTCATGTCTTGTCCGGCTTTATTTGTTGATTCGACCAAGCATCGATCCTGTTATTTTTGTCAAAAGCAACCGATTGGTGATCGCGTAGACAGAATGATAGTTCATTCCTCGGAAATTGCTGCTGAGATTGGTATTACTACGCGCTGGAATTAATTGTTGTAGAAAGGAATCAAAATGCCAAATCTCGTTTTAGAGTATTCAAACTCGGTGGAAGAACGCGTCAATGTTCAGGGGTTGCTGGAGGATTTACATAAAACGGCGTTAGAAAGTGGCCTTTTTGAACTCGCGTCAGTGAAATCTAGAACGCTCCGGTGCCACAATTGGTTAATAGGAGAGGAGGGTGATAGCCTCGACTTTATCCATATCAACTTTGATTTGTTATCTGGTCGCTCCCAAGAACAAAAGCGAGAACTGTCACGAGCCTTGATGGCGACACTTCAAGAGCAAGCTAGTCACGTGCACAGTTTAACGGTCAATATCCGAGATATGGATATAGATAGCTTCCAAAAGGTAGTGAACTAGGTTGCGCTGAATTGCCCGAGAATAGCGAGGGGTTATTGTTACGAATTCTCAGCCTGGCTCTGCTTGTTATAAGGGCGTTGTGGGCACCCAAGCTATCGGTGTCCTTTCCAAACTATATCGACTCGGCTAATCTATAACCTTTCTACTTTGGGGTAAAATTTGATGTCGACTAAAGAGTTACTGTTTTCTTTTCAAGGACGTATAGACCGTAAAACCTACTGGATTTGGAACGTCATTTACTATGTGTCCATTCTAGGCTTTGGTGCCGGTATCAGCCAGCTGCTTCCTACTCTCTCCTATGTGCTTCTTCCTATTTTCTTGGTGGTTCTGTTGATCCCTGATTTGGCGATCACCACCAAGCGTTGGCACGACCGCAACAAATCGATCTATTGGCTAGCACTGAATATTCCGCTGATTATCGGACGAATTGCCACGCCAATGACTAGCCCTGCCGCGCAAGAGCCGTCGACCCCACAGATGTTCGTCGCTTCCATTTCTCTGATTTGTGGTTTATGGATTCTAATTGAATGTGGTTTCTTAAAGGGAACATCAGGACCAAACCAATATGGCCCTGAGCCGGAGTAAGTATAGCTCTATGTTTTGGAATAAGACTCTAGGGTTCTAGAGTCTTATTCCTGCCTTTTAGTAAAAATCATCCCTATCTTTAAACGTATTTAAGCTAATCACATCCGCGTTTTGAGTCGGTGCCGGTTCCCCTTCTAGTGCTGCTTTGAACTTCACGACCTGTTTTTGCAACTCGTTCATCAATACCATATTGGTGTGATGAGGGTTTTTACACGTGCTGATGACTCTATCAATGTGGCTTTGTTGAGCCCACAATCTTTCTTTCATATTTTCTGATGCGTTCTCGATCATCTCTTTCGCCATCTCATGACGAAATTGCTCAAAAGCTTCGGGATCTCGCTCTGCCATTCGAACCATCTCATCGAATGGAGGAAGAGTTTGGGATGAGGTATGACGTAGAGTAGACATCGATGCTCTCCAAATCCTTATGGAAATTGCCTTTAGTTACTAAAAGCCTATACCACTAGAAAGAGGAGAGAGGATGAATTCTTCAGCCGTCTCACTTATAAGAGAAGCTTTCAAGCCTGAGATTGAATAAGTGCGGCATGTCGATGTTTGGCTGTGGTGGTTACTGCAGTTGTTGGATGCGGTAAACGCAGCGTCTTTGGCCGCTAATGATGTGTTCGGTACGCTCTACTTTGGTGTCACGTCCAAGTAAAGACTGAAAGACACTTAATTCTGACTGGCACAAGCTTGGGCAGCGAGTTGCGGCTTTACAAATCGGACAGTGATTTTCGATCAAGATGAATCCGTTCTCATCTTTCTCGAGCTCTGCCATATAGCCTTCTTGCTCTCTTAACGTGACGAGTGTTTCTAGTTTGCTTTGCAGAGAGTCGCATTGCTCAAGATGCTGACGATAACTTTGTAACGTGAGTTTTTCCCTTTCTGATGTGACTTTTTCCAGTCCATCTTTGCCAAAGATATGTTCGACAGCTTCTATAAACTGAATGGTCAACTCTCCGTGACGGTCAGCAAATTGCTCATGACCTTTTTGAGTGAGAGACCAATGACGAGCAGGGCGACCAACTTTTACTTTTACGTCATGGATAGAAAGAATGCCATCATCTTCTAAACTTTGCAGGTGCTGACGAGCCCCCATGGTTGTCATACCTAGCTCAGAGGAGAGTTGTTTTGCAGTGACGGAACCATCACGCTTAACGATTTGCAATATCCTATCTACGGTCTTCATATACACACCATTTATACGTCAGTAGATATTATGCTCGATAGGGTTAGTAAAGAAAAGTGTTGACTTAATTTGAGTGTGGATTGTAGGTGCTATGTTTATGCGAACCAATATATACACTCTGAACAGTGAGAAACGAGGTGATTCAGAATCTATTGTCCGATTACGCGGAAAGAAAGGCTCAAACTCAGACTGAGCGAGAGCCTCGAGAAATGCTTAAAGAATAATATCGCGTACTTCTGGATCTTTACGATCTAAGTAATGAGTCGATTTGATGCGGCGAATAGTTCGGCATCGACCGCGCACGAGCAGCGTTTCTGTGGTCGCTATATTGCCTTGACGAGAGATACCTTCCAGCAAGTCACCTTTAGTGATGCCTGTAGCTGAAAATACCACATTGTCGCTACGAGCCATGTCTTCCATTTTAAGGACAACATTCGCTTTTACGCCCATTTCATCGCAGCGTTTTAGTTCATCTGCGCCGTAAATGTGGTTTTCTTCACTATCGCCTTTTACTTCGTGACGAGGAAGTAAGCGACCGTGCATGTCACCGTCTAGCGCTCGAATTACCGCTGCTGATACAACCCCTTCTGGCGCACCGCCAATACAGTACATCATGTCCACTTCACTGTCTGGCATACAAGTTAGAATAGAGGCAGCGACGTCACCATCAGGCACCGCAAAAACACGTACGCCCATTGCTTGCATTTCTGCAATAACGTCATCGTGGCGAGGTTTCGCAAGGGTAACAACGACTAGGGTATCAAGTGGCTTGTTCAGGGCTTTTGCTACGTTCTCTAGGTTTTCTTTTAACGGCTTTTCTAAGTCAATTACGCCTTTTGCACCAGGGCCAACAACCAGTTTTTCCATGTACATATCTGGCGCTTTAAGAAAGCTGCCTTTCTCACCTGCGGCAAGTACGGCTAGTGCGTTCGATTGTCCCATTGCCGTCATACGCGTTCCTTCAATCGGGTCGACTGCAATATCTACTTCATCACCACCAATACCCACTTGCTCACCAATGTACAGCATTGGCGCATCATCGATTTCACCCTCACCAATGACAATTTCACCACTGATATCTGTTTTGTTCAGTAGCGTGCGCATAACTTCAACAGCTGCGCCATCGGCTGCGTTTTTATCGCCACGGCCAAGCCATTTGTAACCAGCCAGAGCTGCACCTTCAGTCACACGGGAAAATGCCATTGCTAAATCGCGTTTCATGATGTCTCCAAGTAAGCAAGAGGGAAGAAGAATTTGCGCGGCGATTCTATCACAAGGTCGAGTAAACGTTTGCCTTTTTGCGAGGCTTTTACTTTATCTAACTTGAATTTGATCAATACTTAGGGCGATTTTCAGCGTAGCGGGACGCAAAATCCTTGCTCAAAAATGCTTCGGCGACAAGAAAAGTCAGCGTTTAGTGAGATTGCGCTGATTTTTTGACCGAATGATGCAAAATATCGAATATAGTGAGTGTTTCTCATCGCGACGCTGAGTAGAATGAACCTTATATAGGTTAGGTGTGCATCAATCTCGCACATCGTCCCAACGGAATAACATAGGTAGGCCAAGATGTCTTTTGAAGTACTAGAACAACTAGAATCTAAAATTCAAACTGCAGTTGACACAATCACTCTTCTTCAGATGGAAGTCGAAGAGCTGAAAGAAGATAAAGCTAAACTTGCGGAAGAAGCGAACGAGCTTCGCTCTCAACGTGAAGAGCTAGAGCAAAAAGCACAACAAGCACAGCAAGAGCACGCACAATGGCAAGAGCGCATTCGTGCACTACTTGGCAAAATGGACGAAGTGGAATAATTCGGCTTCTTCATTCCAAATTAAAAACACCCGCGTTAAGCGGGTGTTTGTGTTTTAGGGAAGTAGAAAATGTTAAGACAAGGCTAGGCGCTAAGAGCTAAGAGCTAAGAGCCAAGAGAAGACCCTATAACTTAGGCGCCTAAGACTCGTTATGCTTCTTCATCCAACTCTAAATCAATATTCAATGGTTCTGGCGACAGGATAATTCCGGTGCTATCAGCGTAAATGTAATCTTCTGGAAGGAAGCTAACGCCGCCAAAGTTGACTGGTATATCCAATTCGCCAATACCCTGGCTGGTCGCTCCAACAGGAATAGAGGCGAGGGCTTGAATGCCTAAGTTCATATCTTCAAGTTCATCTACTTCACGAACACAGCCGTAAACGACAATGCCTTCCCACTCGTTTTCTTCCGCAATGGTTGCGATTTCTGCATCGATAAGGGCTTTACGTAGGGAACCGCCACCGTCAATTAACAAAACGCGACCAAGTCCATCTTGCTCTAATGTCTCGCGGATCAACGAATTATCTTCAAAACACTTGATGGTGGTGATTTGCCCGGCAAATGAAGCGCGACCGCCAAAGTTACTGAACATTGGTTCAACCACATCTACCTGATCGAGGTAGATATCACAGAGTGCTGAGGTATTGTATTCCATAGCGTACCTTTCTAAACAGAAATTGGTTGTCTTTGAGTATATCTAGGCATTAAGTCAATGCAATGACAATCCTTTTTTAACTTACTAGAGTTTGAGCTACCACAATTGTTGCAAACAAAACGTTGGTGACTAGAGAGCATTTCACGATGACTGGCATCATTGGTGCTATCTGAGCGGGCTTTTGTGTATGCCAAACTGCTTTACCATGATCGGCCACGAAATAAATACTAAGTAAAAATGGCAAGCTAATCCAAACGGGTTTGTCTTGAATTAACAAGTAAGCCGCAAAGGCAAGGATAGCTCCGCCAAGTAAGATAAAGTGGTACTGCTTGGCTTTACGTTGACCTAAGCGTACCGCCACCGTGCGTTTACCACACTCTCGGTCGTTCTCTATATCACGCATATTGTTGATGTTGAGTACTGCAACAGCGAGTAAACCGCAGCCTAAAGCAGGTAAGAATAGCGTGGTGTCTACGTGACCGGTATGCAAGAAGTAGGTACCTGATACGCCGAGTAAACCAAAAAACAAGAACACTGATATATCGCCAAGCCCCACGTAACCGTATGGTTTGCTACCCATGGTATAAGCAATGGCTGCGAGAATGGCCAAAATTCCCAGCCCGATAAAAGTAACAATGCTTTCCAGTGAACTTAGTGAATAGAAAACTAACACCAAGCCTGAAATGGCGGTCAGAACGATGTTAAAGATAATCGCTTGTTTCATCTGTTTAGCACTTACCGCGCCTGACTGCATCGCTCGTAATGGGCCGAGGCGTTTGTCGTTATCTGTACCTTGAACGGCATCGCCATAGTCGTTTGCCAGGTTGGACAGAATTTGCAGCAATGTCGCGGTTACGAAAGCCATGATGGCAATCGTCAGTGAGAAATGACCCGCCGAGTAGGCGAGCACGCTACCTGTTAAGATAGAGACCAATGCCAGAGGTAATGTTTTTGGACGAGCGGCTTCAAGCCAGATCTGTAGAGATTGTTTCATGGAAATTTCGTGCTAGTAACCAATGTGCCCAGTATAAGCACAAAGAGGCAGATACGCTATTGACCTAAAACAACTCAACTAGAAGTCAAAGGGTGATTCAGAATCTATCATCCGGTTGTGCAGTGGTGAAGGTGAGTGGGAAAGAAAGGCGTCTGCTGTTAGCAGATTCTTAGTCTCGCTTGAGCTCGCTAGAATGACGAGATCTTTTGATTTAGGTGTTGTCAAAGTCATTCTGAACAGCCAGGAACGAGGTGATTCAGAATCGATCATCCGATTGTGCGGTGATTAAGGTGAGCGAGGAAAAATAGGCGTCTGTTGTTACCAGATTCTTAGTCTCGCTTGAGCTCGCTAGAATGACCAGGTCTTTTGATTTAGATGTTGTCAAAGTCACCGTCATTCTGAGCAACGAGGAACGAGGTGATTCAGAATCTATCGTCCCAATAGTGCCGTGGTTAAGGTGAGTTGGAAAGAATAGGCGTCTGCTGTTAGCAGATTCTTAGTCTCGCTTAAGCTCGCTAGAATGACGAGAGCTTTTGATCTAGATGTTGTCTAAGTCACCGTCATTCTGAACAGCGAGGAACGAGTGTGATTCAGAATCTATCATCCGATTGTGAAGTGTTACGGTGAGAGAGAAAGAATAGGCGTCTGCTGTTACTAGATTCTTAGTCTCGCTTGAGCTCGCTAGAATGACGAGATCCTTTGATTTAGATGTTGTCTAAGTCACCGCCATTCTAAACAAAAAGCCCAGAAACAAGGTTCTGGGCTTTGGTAAAATAGATTGCGTTTAAAGAATAAAGCGGCTTAGATCTTCATCTTCAATTGTGTCGCCTAGGCGCGCTTTCACGTAAGCGGAATCAATAACGAATTTAGCGCCAGATTGCTCCGCTGCGTCGTAAGAGATTTCATCCATCAAGCGTTCCATTACGGTGTGTAAGCGACGAGCACCGATGTTTTCGGTGCTTTCGTTGACCGTCCATGCCGCTTCCGCGATTTGCGTGATGCCGTCTTCTGTGAATTCGATGTCCACATCTTCCGTTTTCATCAACGCAACGTACTGCTCTGTTAGAGAGGCTTTTGGTTCTGTCAGAATGCGTTTGAAGTCGTTGCTGCTTAGTGCTTCTAGCTCAACACGAATTGGTAGACGGCCTTGCAATTCTGGGATCAAGTCAGATGGTTTTGCCACTTGGAATGCACCAGATGCAACAAACAGAATGTGGTCTGTTTTTACCATGCCGTGCTTGGTTGATACCGTGCTGCCTTCAATCAATGGAAGTAGGTCGCGCTGAACACCTTCGCGTGAAACGTCTGGGCCTGAGCTCTCGCCGCGTTTACAGATCTTGTCGATCTCATCGATAAATACGATGCCGTTGTTTTCAACGTTGAAAATCGCTGCTTCTTTCAGCTCTTCTTGGTTAACCAGTTTCGCCGCTTCTTCTTCCGCTAACGCTTTCATTGCGTCTTTGATTTTCAGCTTACGTTTTTTCTTAGTGTCGCCAGCGAGGTTTTGGAACATGCCTTGCAGCTGGTTAGTCATCTCTTCCATACCAGGAGGCGCCATGATCTCTACGCCCATCTGCGGTGCGGCTACGTCGATTTCAATTTCTTTATCGTCTAGTTGGCCTTCACGCAGTTTCTTACGGAAGATCTGGCGAGTGTGAGAAGACTCTTCCGTTTGATCTGCTTGACCCCAGCTATCACGTGCTGGTGGCAGTAGCGCATCAAGAATGCGTTCTTCCGCTTGTTCTTCTGCGCGGAATTTCACTTTTTCCATCGCTTGTTGATGCGTCATTTTCACAGCGACATCGGTTAGGTCACGGATGATGGTTTCAACTTCTTTACCAACGTAACCCACTTCGGTGAATTTTGTCGCTTCAACTTTGATGAAAGGGGCATTTGCCAGTTTTGCGAGGCGTCGTGCGATTTCAGTCTTACCAACACCAGTAGGGCCAATCATCAAGATGTTTTTTGGCGTCACTTCGGCACGCAAGCTTTCTTCAAGCTGCATGCGGCGCCAGCGGTTACGAAGTGCAATCGCAACCGAACGTTTGGCTTTTTCTTGACCGATAATGTGGCGGTTCAATTCATGAACGATTTCGCGAGGCGTCATTTCAGACATATTCTTTCCTTACTTCGTTACGATTACGCGGTTGGTTTTTCAGGCTCTATTGTTGAGTCTAGCTCTTCTACCGTGTGGTGATGGTTAGTGAAGACACAAATATCACCCGCGATATTGAGAGCTTTTTCCGCGATCTCACGAGCATCTAGATCTGTGTTTTCTAGTAGGGCGGTTGCGGCAGCTTGTGCGTAAGCACCACCAGAGCCAATCGCAATCAGGTCGTGTTCTGGCTGTACGACATCACCATTACCGGTAATGATTAACGATGCGGTTTCGTCGGCAACGGCAAGTAATGCTTCGAGCTTGCGCAAAGCACGATCGCTACGCCAGTCTTTAGCTAGCTCAACTGCCGCTTTGGTTAGGTGACCTTGGTGCATTTGCAGTTTGCTTTCGAAGCGCTCAAAAAGGGTGAAGGCATCCGCAGTACCGCCGGCAAAGCCCGCTAGTACTTGGTTGTTGTATAGGCGGCGAACTTTGCGCGCATTACCTTTCATTACGGTATTGCCTAGAGATACTTGGCCATCACCCGCGATGACGACTTTATTATTTCGACGTACAGATACAATGGTAGTCACAGTCGACCTCTTGATTATTTCTCTTTGGATTTAATTCAGTATATGGGGGAGGAGAAATGGGGATTCAAGGGGGCAAAAAGAAAGGCCCTAGGATCTTAGCTCCTAGGGCCTGAGTTTAAAGATTTTCTTTCCAAATCGCGCACGGCTCGATTTTCGCGCGTTGCAGTTTATGACGGTCACGTTCTGCATCACGTTTGAACTTATACGGACCTAGCACCACACGATACCATGAACTGCCTTCTTTCTTACGAATCTTGCTCGACATCCCTTGGAACGCGATTGCAAGCTTGCGCTCTTCCGCTTGTGCCTGAGTTTTGTACGCGCCACACTGCATGATGTAAGGAATTTTAGAAACTTCAATTTCTTTAGCCACAACTTCAACTTCACGTTTCGGTAGTGACTCAACATATTCCCATTTTTCTTCTGGTGGTGGCGGCAAGTCTTTTTTCGGCTTTGGTTTGCTGACAGTGGTTGTTGGCTGCTTCACGACTGGTTGTTTAGGTTCTGGGTCGCTACTCAAAAGGTAAAGACCATAGCCAAAACCGCCCACGAGCAAGATAGCGAGCAGGCCACTGCGCCAAGGTTTTTTTCTTCTCGGCGGCTGTTTTTTTGTCGACTTTTTTGGGGCGCCTCGCCCCCGTCTTACATAATCTCTATTTGCCACGGTTATTTCTGGTCATCAAGGATTCTTGCAAATATGTTAATCCAGAACGAGTTGAGAAAACACCCTATTGATAGAATCTTGATAGCTAAAGCGCGACAACGCCCGAGTGTAGGAGTGTGTTTCCGTTCTCACTTACATTTATTCAGGGATACACAAAAAGCAGGAGGGGTAAATAAAAAAGCGGCGCCTTAGCACCGCTTTGGGGATGAATACCTAATCTTTAGGTTAAGGGCGCTGTGGTGGCGCTGCACTTCCACGAATGACGAGATTAGTTTCAAGCAGACGCGAGCCTGAATGCACGTCGTGGCCTTTTAACATCTCGAGCATCATTAGCATCGCTTGTCGACCAATCTCATAGCGAGGTTGAGAGATGGTGGTCAACGGTGGATCGCAGTACTGAGCGAAGTTAATGTCATCAAAGCCCACAACAGAGAGATCTTGCGGTACTCGTAAGCCAAGCTTTTTCGCTTCTTGAATTGCGCCGATGGCCATTGTGTCACAGTGACAGAAAATAGCCGTTGGTGGTTCTGGCAATTCGAGCAGTTTACGAACGGCTTTTGCTCCGCCATCAAAAGAGAACTCAGTAATGACACTATATTGTGGATCTTTATTGATGCCGGCACGGCGCAGGGCTTGTTGGTAGCCTTGCTGGCGGAACTGACACAATATTGCTGTATCTGGTCCAGAGATTTGAGCAATGCGTTTATGACCTAATTGGGTCAGGTAATTCACCGCTTCAAATGCAGAGGTCAGGTTATCAATATGTACTGTCGGAAGCTCGAGTTCAGGCGCAAATTCACACGCCATTACCATCGGAGGTAAGTTCTTTTGCTCTGGCTTACTGACATCGAATGGTAGATCTGTACCAAGCAGTAGCATTCCATCTGCCTGCTTAGTAAATACGAGGTTAACGAAAGAGCTTTCGCGTTTCTTCTGTTGTCCGCTATCGCCCAGCAGGACTAGATAGCCATGTTCCATGGCTGCATCTTCAATACCGCGAATAATTTCAGAAAAATAAGGATCACAGATGTCGGGAACGATAGTAACAATGGTTTTTGATTCGTTTCTACGTAAGTTACGCGCTAATGAGTTTGGAGAATAACCCGCTTCAAGTACGGCATCTTCTACTCTCTTTCTTGTAGAAGAAGAGACTTTCTCTGGATTCATTAAGGCTCGAGATACCGTAGCCGTAGACACTCCCGCAAGCTGGGCAACATCCTTCATTGTCGCCATAGTTTTTAACCTCTCATTTATTTTTTGCCAAGATGACGTTATTCCGGTTTGAAATCAGAGTAATCAAACCGAGTTAGAGCTGTATTTGCTCTTCGCTCAGTTCGTGTTAACGAGTGGGAAAATGGATTCTTCACCGCGATATCAATTTGTGGGAATAGTCATTGTTTTAATCTAAGCCTGTGCAAACAAGTCACTTTAGACTGTTCTAATTTGGATAGTCTATTCATTTCTAAAGTGAAAGTTACGGTCTGTTTAACAAAAATTGTAATCTTGGTGTGATTTTGGTCACATTAAATGGTAATTCATTACATAGTTAAACGTTTGCTAGCTGAGATCTTGTGGTTCTATGTCTAAATTCCAGCGTACTTTCTTAGCATTTGGCAACAACTCAATAGCAGGTTTGGCACTGGTTAATAACTTTTGCATCAATGAACGATGCTGAGTTTGCAGTAATAGTTGCCAACGGTATTTACCAGCCCGCTTGGCCAAAGGTGAAGGAGTAGGGCCTAACACCATGCAGGAATCATCGAACAGAGGGTGTGACTCTAACGTAAAGCGAACCTGACGCAGGAAGTCTTCAACTACCTCACTTTGGTTCGCCTCTGCTTTAAACAGAGTCAAGAAACTATAAGGCGGAAGCTGAGCCAATTTGCGTTCTTCCAGAGCAGTCATAGCAAAGTGGCGATAGTCTTTTTGAAGCAGGGCCTGCAGCAAGCTGTGCTCAGGATGGTGGGTTTGTAGGATAACCTCGCCAGGTTTACTTGCGCGGCCGGCACGACCTGCGACCTGAATAAACAACTGCGCTAGTCGCTCGGAAGCGCGGAAGTCACTACTATAGAGAGAGCCATCAACATCCAAAAGAGCAACGAGCGTTACATTTGGAAAATGGTGCCCCTTAGCCAGCATTTGGGTGCCAATCAGAATTTGATGTTCACCTTTACGAATCGATTCAAGGGCATCTTCCAAACTACCTTTGCGACGTGTGCTGTCTCTGTCGATGCGAATGGCGTTGTATTCTGGAAATAACTGAGCCAATTGTTGTTCGAGTTGTTCCGTTCCTACGCCGACGGTAACCAATTGAGTTGAACCACACCCCTGACACTGATGAATCACCGGTTGTTGTGAGCCGCAGTGATGGCAGCGTATTTCGTTGCTGTAATAGTGGAACGTATAGTACGCATCACAGCGTTTACATTCTGCAATCCAACCGCATTCATGGCACATCAAAGCGGGCGAAAAGCCTCGACGGTTAAGAAACAACATTACTTGATTGCCCGCTTTTAAATGCTTGCGCATTTCGGCAATCAGTTGGGCAGATAAGCCACTTTCTAAATACTGACCTTTTACATCTAACACTTTATTGGTGGTTGGTACGGCAGAGCCAGCTCGTTGGGTTAGTGTTAAATGGTGATACTTGCCTGACAAGGCATTGTGTAATGTCTCCAGTGCAGGTGTGGCTGAGCCCAGAACAATCGGAACTTGTTCTTTATGAGCGCGCATTACAGCAACATCGCGAGCATGATAACGCAAGCTATCTTGCTGTTTGTAAGAGGTGTCATGTTCCTCGTCCACAATGATAATCCCGAGATCAGCAAAAGGCGCGAGTAGGGCAGAGCGTGTGCCGATAATGATTCCGGCCGCTTTGTCGCGTGCAGAAAGCCACGCATTCAGACGCTCCGTCTCGTTTAACCCGGAGTGGATGACGTCAACTGGCACATTAAAACGGCGTTTAAAGCGGTTGATGGTTTGTGGTGTTAAGCCAATCTCTGGTACTAAAACCAAGGCTTGTTTACCTTTCTCTAAGACCGGCTTGATTAGGTTTAAGTAAACTTCTGTCTTACCTGAGCCCGTGACGCCTTCTAATAAATAGCAGGCAAAACCTGTTTGGCTATTTACACTCGCAATAGCCAGTGCTTGTTCGTGGTTGAGCTTTGGCTTCTCGACGTCGCATTCAACGTGCTGCCCCCATTTGGTGATTACAGGCTTCTTCTCGATACGTTCAATCCAGCCTTTCTCTTCTAAAGACTTTAGTACAGTTGAGGCTATCTCTTGGTCGACAAACTCCTGGTGAGGCAAAGCGCCGTTAACCAACATTTGCAAGACCTTCTGTTGTTTGACCGCTCGACGATCAAGCCCTTGCATCAGCTTGTTTTTACCGGATTCGGTAATTTGCCACTCTTGTAGCGTCGTCGCAAAATCTGCAGGCTTTCCTTTACGCAGAGCTGCCGGCATCGCATTGTGTAGCGTATCTCCAAGTGGGTACTGGTAGAATTGGCTGCACCAAGTCAGCAACGAATAAAGCTTTTCAGACCATACCGGCTGAGAATCAAGAACTGCTTTGATTGGCTTGAGTTGATCTTTGGGAAAGTCCGAGTGGTTCACCATTGCGGTGACGATGCCGACTAAGGTTTGGCGTCCAAAAGGCACGGAAACGCGTCCACCAATGATCGGAAACAGGTGCCCCGGAATGGCGTAATCAAATTGTTTGTCGAGCGGAACGGGTAATGCCACTCTAGCAATGGTTGGACGCATAAATTCTTAGCTATTAAAAAGAGGGAAAGGAAATGAGAGTCTATTAAAATCGGTATGGAAATTCGAGTAAAGCTATATGATTCAGAGTGAATCGTGCTTCTATGATTAGTCTGGCTAAAAAAGTGGCGAAAAAGTTGCCAAATGTGTTGATCCGAGCAATGTGATTCTTTACTATATCGCGCCTTGAGATATGGCTTCGGCAATTAGTTGATGCGGTATCCCATTTTATTATTAATTGCGTGTGGTGTGCGGCTTAGATTCGTATAGCGACACGGCCTACTATTGAGGTTATCCCATGAAAGCTGGTATCCACCCAGAATACAAAGCAGTAAAAGCGACTTGTTCTTGCGGCAACTCTTTTGAGTTCAACTCTACTCTAGGTAAAGAGTCTATCCACCTAGACGTATGTGACAAGTGTCACCCATTCTACACTGGTAAGCAACGTATCGTTGATACAGGCGGCCGTGTTGATCGCTTCAACAAGCGTTTCGGTGCACTATCGAGCGGTAAGAAATAATAGCAGCCGCTATTACGATTACAGTTTAGAAAAGGACGCTTCGGCGTCCTTTTTGTTTAATGGCTACCAAGCGAAGAGGGATGTATGGGGTTTGGAATATTCCCGATTATTTTTCACTCAGCGCTTGCAACCTAAAGTGTGATCTGTATAATGCAGCGCACTGGTTAAGCCAGTTGTGAACCAATGAGCAGTGAGGAGCGAGCAAATCTAAGGATTTGCGAGGTAATGTATACTCAGCTTATGTTCGCGGTTAATACAATTAGCTATCTTTTCTTCGGAAAAACTATCCTCAAAGGTGACTTTGGCATATAGGGATAGTTAATCGAAAATTAACTGACAATGCGTCCTAATCTTGGATGCTACGGTTTCACATAAATCAATCGGCATTCTCTCGTCTTGACGAGTTTGAGTGGCGATATTGTTTGTGTAATTTATTAAATTTGGAGCTCTGTCTCATGCAGAACCAACGTATCCGTATCCGCCTAAAAGCTTTCGATTACAAACTAATCGATGCTTCTACAGCGGAAATCGTTGAAACAGCTAAGCGCACTGGCGCACAGGTTCGTGGTCCAATCCCACTGCCAACTCGTAAAGAGCGTTTCACAGTTCTTATCTCTCCACACGTTAACAAGAAAGCACGTGACCAGTACGAAATCCGTACTCACAAGCGTCTAATCGACATCGTTGAGCCAACAGACAAGACTGTTGATGCTCTAATGCGTCTAGACCTTGCTGCGGGCGTTGACGTTCAAATTAGCCTAGGTTAAGGGAGATTAGAAGTATGATTGGTCTAATCGGTCGTAAAGTGGGCATGACCCGCGTATTTACTGAAGAAGGCGTTTCTATCCCAGTAACAGTTGTTGAGGTTGAAGCTAACCGTGTTTCTCAAGTGAAAACTCTTGAAACTGACGGCTACGCAGCAATCCAGGTTACAGCTGGTTCTAAGAAAGCTAACCGTGTAAACAAAGCTGAAGCAGGTCACTTTGCTAAAGCTGGCGTTGAAGCTGGTCGCGGTCTTTGGGAATTCCGTTTAGAAAACGGCGAAGAGTTCGAAGTTGGTTCAGAACTAACTGTTGAACTATTCAACGAAACTAAGAAAGTAGACGTTACTGGTACATCTAAGGGTAAAGGTTTCCAAGGCGCTGTTAAGCGTTGGAACTTCCGTACTCAAGATATGACTCACGGTAACTCATTGTCTCACCGTGCTCCTGGTTCTATCGGTCAATGTCAGACTCCAGGTCGCGTATTTAAAGGCAAGAAAATGGCAGGTCACATGGGTGCTGAGCGTGTAACGACTCAAAACCTAGAGATCGTACGTGTTGACGCTGAGCGCAACCTGCTTCTTATTAAAGGTGCAGTCCCAGGCGCAACTGGCGGCAACGTGATCGTTAAACCAGCTGTTAAAGCATAACGTCTCAGGAGTAAGTAATGGAACTAATGGTTAAAGGTGCCGATGCACTAACTGTTTCCGAAACTACTTTCGGACGTGAGTTTAACGAAGCTCTTGTACACCAAGTAGTTGTTGCGTACGCAGCAGGTGCTCGTCAAGGTACTCGTGCTCAAAAAACACGTTCAGAAGTTTCTGGCGGTGGCGCTAAGCCATGGCGTCAAAAAGGTACTGGCCGTGCGCGTGCTGGTACAATCCGTAGCCCAATCTGGCGTACAGGTGGTGTTACTTTTGCTGCGAAACCACAAGATCACAGCCAAAAAGTAAACAAAAAAATGTACCGTGGTGCTATGAAGAGCATTCTTTCTGAGCTTGTTCGTCAAGAGCGTCTAATCGTTGTTGATAACTTCTCAGTTGAAGCACCAAAGACTAAAGAGCTAGTTGCTAAGCTTAAAGAGCTTGAGCTAACTGACGCTCTAATCGTGACTAGCGAAGTAGATGAGAATCTATTCCTAGCTGCTCGTAACCTATACAAAGTTGACGCACGTGATGTTGCTGGTATCGATCCAGTATCTCTAATCGCGTTTGACAAAGTTGTAATGACTGCAGAAGCAGTTAAGCAAGTAGAGGAAATGCTAGCATGATCACTGAAGAGCGTATCCTAAAAGTTCTACGTGCACCGCACATCTCTGAAAAAGCAACTATGGCAGCTGAGAAAGCGAACACTATCGTTTTCAAAGTAGCTAAAGATGCGACTAAAAAAGAGATCAAAGCAGCTGTAGAAAAGCTATTTGAAGTTGAAGTTAAGTCTGTAAATACTCTTATCACTAAGGGTAAGACCAAACGTCAAGGTCTACGCCAAGGTCGCCGCAGCGACGTTAAGAAAGCGTACGTTACTTTGAAAGAAGGTCAAGATCTTGACTTCGTTGGCGGCGCGGAATAACAGGAGTAGTTAAAAATGGCTATTGTTAAATGTAAGCCGACTTCCCCTGGTCGTCGTCACGTTGTTAAAGTTGTTAACGCTGACCTACACAAGGGCAAGCCATACGCACCTCTTCTAGAGAAAAACTCTAAGAACGGTGGTCGTAACAACAAGGGTCGTATCACAGTACGTCACATCGGCGGTGGTCACAAGCATCACTACCGTGTAGTTGACTTCAAACGTACTAAAGATGGTATTCCAGCGACAGTTGAGCGTCTTGAATACGATCCAAACCGTAGCGCAAACATTGCTCTAGTTCTTTACAAAGACGGTGAGCGTCGCTACATCCTAGCACCTAAAGGTGTTGTCGCTGGTGATGTTATTCAGTCTGGTGTTGATGCACCAATCAAAGCTGGTAACACTCTACCAATGCGTAATATCCCAGTAGGTTCAACAGTACATAACGTTGAACTTAAGCCTGGTAAAGGTGGTCAGCTAGCTCGTTCGGCTGGTGCTTACGCTCAAATCGTTGCTCGCGACGGTGCGTACGTAACTATCCGTCTACGTTCTGGCGAGATGCGCAAAGTTCTTTCTGAAGGCCGTGCAACAATCGGTGAAGTTGGTAACTCTGAGCACATGCTACGTGAACTTGGTAAAGCAGGTGCATCACGTCATCGCGGTATCCGTCCAACGGTTCGTGGTGTTGTAATGAACCCGATTGACCACCCACATGGTGGTGGTGAAGGCCGTACTTCTGGTGGTCGTCACCCAGTATCTCCTTGGGGTATGCCTACTAAAGGCTTCAAGACTCGTAAGAACAAACGCACTGACAAGTACATCGTACGTCGTCGTAACAAGTAATCTATATAAAGAGGAATCGCCATGCCACGTTCTCTCAAGAAAGGTCCTTTTATTGACCTACACTTGCTGAAGAAGGTAGAGAAAGCGGTGGAAAGCGGAGACAAAAAGCCTATTAAGACTTGGTCCCGTCGTTCAATGATCATCCCTACGATGATCGGTTTGACCATCGCTGTCCATAATGGTCGTCAGCACGTACCAGTATTTGTAACTGATGAAATGATCGGTCACAAACTGGGTGAATTCGCACCAACACGTACTTACCGCGGTCACGCTGCGGATAAGAAAGCTAAGAAGCGCTAAGGAGTAGATAATGGAAGCAATTGCTAAACATAACTTTGCTCGCATTTCGCCTCAGAAAGCTCGCTTAGTTGCGGATCTAATCCGTGGTAAATCTGTTGACCAAGCTCTAGAAATCCTAACGTTCAGCAACAAAAAAGCTGCTGCACTAGTTAAGAAAGTTCTAGAGTCTGCTATCGCTAACGCGGAGCACAACGAAGGTGCAGATATTGACGATCTGAATGTCGCAAAAATCTTTGTAGATGAAGGCCCAACCATGAAGCGTATTATGCCTCGTGCTAAAGGTCGTGCGGATCGTATCTTGAAGCGTTCAAGCCACATCACTGTTGTTGTAGCAGATCGCTAGAGACTAGGAGAGTAAGCAATGGGTCAAAAAGTACATCCAAATGGTATTCGTCTAGGCATCGTTAAGCCTTGGAATGCTACATGGTTTGCTAACACCAAAGATTTCGCTGACAACCTAGACGGCGACTTCAAGGTACGTCAGTTCCTTACAAGTGAACTGAAAAAAGCGTCTCTATCACGTATCGTTATCGAGCGTCCTGCTAAGAGCATCCGTGTGACTATTCACACTGCTCGTCCAGGCGTTGTTATCGGTAAGAAAGGTGAAGACGTTGAGAAGCTACGCGCAGCTGTAGCTAAAATTGCAGGTGTACCAGCGCAAATTAACATCGCTGAAGTACGTAAGCCTGAACTAGATGCGCAACTTGTTGGTGACAGCATCGCGTCTCAGCTAGAGCGTCGTGTTATGTTCCGTCGTGCTATGAAGCGCGCAGTACAAAACGCAATGCGCCTAGGCGCTAAAGGTATCAAAGTGGAAGTAAGCGGTCGTCTAGGCGGCGCTGAAATCGCACGTTCAGAGTGGTACCGTGAAGGCCGTGTGCCTCTACACACTCTACGTGCTGACATTGATTACGCAACTTCTTCGGCTCACACTCAATACGGTGTGATCGGCATTAAAACTTGGATCTTCAAAGGTGAAATCCTAGGTGGTATGCCAGCAGCTAACGCTGTAGAGCCTAAAGGCGACAAGCCTAAGAAGCAGCGTAAAGGCCGTAAGTAAGGAGTCGACAGATGCTACAACCTAAACGTACTAAGTTCCGTAAGGTTCAGACTGGTCGTAACCGTGGTCTAGCTAAAGGTACTGATGTAAGCTTCGGCGAATTCGGTCTTAAAGCTGTTGGCCGTGGTCGTCTAACTGCTCGTCAAATCGAAGCGGCACGTCGTGCAATGACACGTCACGTTAAGCGTCAAGGTAAAATCTGGATCCGTGTGTTCCCAGACAAACCAATCACAGAAAAACCACTTGAAGTTCGTCAAGGTAAGGGTAAAGGTAACGTTGAGTACTGGGTAGCCCAAATCCAACCTGGTAAGGTTATGTACGAAATGGGTGGTGTACCTGAAGAATTGGCACGTGAAGCGTTCCGTCTTGCGGCACGTAAACTGCCTTTCAAAACTACATTTGTAACTAAGCAGGTGATGTGATGAAAGCACAAGATCTACGCGAGAAAAGCGTTGAAGAGCTTAACGCTGAGCTAATGAATTTGCTACGCGAACAGTTCAACTTGCGCATGCAAGCTGCGACTGGTCAACTACAGCAAACTCATACTCTGAAAGCTGTACGCCGTGATATCGCACGTGTGAAAACTGTTTTGACTGAGAAGGCAGGCGCATAATGAGCGAAGTAAAACGTACTCAACAAGGTCGTGTTGTTAGCGACAAGATGGACAAGTCTATCACTGTTGCTATCGAACGTTTCGTAAAACACCCAATCTACGGTAAATACGTAAAACGTACGACTAAAGTACACGCACATGACGAGAACAACGAGTGTGGCCTAGGCGACACAGTTGAAATCGCAGAGTGTCGTCCACTGTCTAAGACTAAGTCTTGGACTTTGGTAAAAGTTCTAGAAAAGGCGAAGATTTAATCTCGTTAATTCTATGAAACTAAAGCGGCTCCAAAATATTTTTGGAGCCGTTTATTTTTTGACTACCCAATCACAAAAAAGGGTGGTACAATTCGCGTCCCTTTTAAAGAGGCAGCCCGACCCGTGATGGGTCTAGTTATTAATATTTAGCGGAGCACTAACATGATCCAAATGCAAAGTATGCTGGACGCAGCTGATAACTCAGGCGCACGCAGCGTAATGTGTATTAAGGTTCTGGGTGGCTCTCACCGCCGTTATGCACATATCGGTGACGTCATCAAAGTTACTGTGAAGGAAGCAATCCCTCGCGGTAAAGTTAAAAAAGGTGATGTTCTGAAGGCGGTGGTAGTGCGCACCCGTAAAGGCGTACGTCGTCCTGACGGTTCTGTCATTCGCTTCGACCGAAATGCTTGCGTATTGCTAAACGACAATACTGAGCAACCAATCGGTACACGTATCTTTGGTCCTGTGACACGCGAACTTCGTGGCGATAAGTTCATGAAGATCGTTTCACTGGCTCCAGAAGTTCTGTAAGGAGCACGTAGAAATGGCAGCTAAAATCCGTCGTAATGACGAAGTAATCGTTCTTGCTGGTAAAGACAAAGGCAAGAAAGGTAAAGTAACTAAGGTTCTAGCAACTGGTAAAGTTATCGTTGAAGGTATCAACCTAGTTAAGAAACATCAGAAACCTGTTCCAGCTATGGGTATCCAAGGCGGTATCGTAGAGCAAGAAGCAGCTATCGACGTTTCTAACGTGGCTATCTTTAACGCAGCTACTGGTAAAGCTGACCGTATCGGTTTCCGTTTTGAAGACGGCAAAAAAGTTCGTTTCTTCAAGTCTAACGGCGAAACCGTTTCTAACTAATAGAAGTAATTTGGAGTTCTACTATGGCGAAACTGCATGATTACTACAAGTCGTCTGTAGTCGCTGAACTGACCAAACAGTTCGGTTACACAAGCGTCATGCAAGTCCCTAGAATCGAGAAAATCACCCTAAACATGGGTGTTGGTGAAGCAATCAACGATAAGAAACTGCTAGAAAATGCAGCGTCTGATATGGCAACGATCTCTGGTCAAAAGCCACTTATCACAAAAGCGCGCAAATCTGTTGCAGGTTTCAAAATCCGTGAAGGCTACCCTATCGGTTGTAAAGTAACCTTGCGTGGCGAACGTATGTGGGATTTTCTTGAGCGTTTAATTAACATCGCTCTTCCACGTGTACGTGACTTCCGTGGTGTTAGCGCTAAGTCTTTTGACGGTCGCGGTAACTACAGCATGGGCGTTCGCGAGCAAATCATCTTCCCGGAAATCGACTTTGATAAAGTTGATCGAGTACGCGGTCTAGACATCACTATTACGACGTCTGCTGGTACTGATGAGGAAGGCCGTGCTCTGCTGGCTGCCTTTAACTTCCCATTCCGTAAGTAAGGTGAAGGGTTACTGTTATGGCTAAAAATTCAATGAAAGCACGTGAAGCAAAACGTGCGAAGCTAGTAGCTAAGTTCGCTGAAAAGCGTGCAGCGCTAAAAGCTATCATCAGCGATGTAAACGCATCTGAAGAAGATCGTTGGAACGCGGTTCTTACACTGCAATCTCTTCCACGTGATTCAAGTGCATCACGTCAGCGCAACCGTTGCAACCAAACTGGTCGTCCACACGGTTACCTACGTAAGTTCGGTCTAAGCCGTATTAAGGTTCGTGAAGCTTGCATGAAAGGCGAGATTCCGGGTCTTCGTAAGGCTAGCTGGTAATTGCCACTTAATCATTTGGAGTAAATCATATGAGCATGCAAGATCCGATTTCGGATATGCTGACCCGCGTTCGTAACGGTCAGGCAGCAAACAAAGTTGCTGTAAAAATGCCTTCTTCAAAGCTTAAAGTTGCAATTGCTGCACTACTAAAAGCTGAAGGTTACATCGTTGACTTCGCTGTTGAAGGCGAAGCAAAACCTGAGCTAGAAGTTACACTTAAGTACTTCCAAGCTAAACCAGTAATCGAGCAACTTAAACGTGTTTCTCGTCCAGGTCTACGTGTTTACAAGAAGAAAGATGAACTTCCTTCTGTAATGGGTGGTCTTGGTATTGCTATCGTTTCTACTTCCAAGGGTCTTATGTCAGACCGCGCTGCACGTAAAGCAGGTCTTGGTGGTGAAATCATCGCTTACGTAGCTTAATAAGGAGTAGACTATGTCTCGTGTTGCAAAAGCACCTGTCGCTATTCCAGCTGGCGTAGAGGTGAAACTAAACGGCCAAGAAATCACTGTAAAAGGTGCGAAAGGCGAACTAACTCGCGTTCTTAACAACGCAGTTGTAATCGCTCAGGAAGAAAATAACCTGACTTTCGGTCCTAAAGAAGGTGTTGCTAACGCATGGGCTCAAGCAGGTACTGCTCGCGCTCTAGTTAACAACATGGTTGTTGGTGTTACTGAAGGCTTTACTAAGAAGCTAACTCTTAAAGGTGTAGGTTACCGTGCTGCTATCAAAGGCAACGCTGTAGGTCTAACACTAGGCTTCTCACACCCAGTTGAGCACGAGTTGCCAGCGGGTATTAAAGCTGAATGTCCAAGCCAAACTGAAATCGTGATCACTGGTGCTGACAAGCAACTAGTTGGTCAAGTTGCGGCTGACATTCGTTCTTACCGTGAGCCTGAGCCATACAAAGGCAAAGGTGTTCGTTACGCAGATGAAAATGTGCGTACTAAAGAAGCTAAGAAGAAGTAAGGTAACACTATGGATAAGAAAGCATCTCGCATCCGTCGTGCTACACGTGCACGTCGTAAGATTGCAGAACTGGGTGCGACTCGCCTAGTTGTACACCGTACTCCTCGTCACGTGTACGCACAGGTTATCGCGGCTAACGGCTCTGAGGTTATCGCAGCAGCTTCTACTGTAGAAAAAGCGATCCGTGAGCAAGTGAAATACACTGGTAACGTTGATGCAGCTAAAGCAGTGGGTAAAGCTATTGCTGAGCGCGCTCTAGAGAAGGGCGTAACTGCAGTTGCATTTGATCGTTCTGGTTTCCAATACCACGGTCGAGTAGCGGCGCTAGCAGAATCTGCTCGCGAAGCTGGTCTGAAATTCTAAGGTAGGGTTGGAAGATGGCTAAAGAACAACAAGTTCAAGCGAATGATTTGCAAGAAAAGCTAATCGCAGTTAACCGTGTTTCTAAAACGGTTAAAGGTGGTCGAATCATGAGCTTCACTGCACTAACAGTAGTTGGTGACGGTAACGGTCGTGTAGGTTTCGGTTACGGCAAAGCTCGTGAAGTACCTGCAGCGATTCAAAAAGCAATGGAAAAAGCGCGTCGTAACATGACTACGATCGCTCTAAACGAAGGCACTCTTCACCACCCAGTGAAAGGTCGCCATTCGGGCTCTAAAGTTTACATGCAGCCTGCTGCAGAAGGTACTGGTGTTATCGCAGGTGGTGCGATGCGTGCAGTACTAGAAGTTGCTGGTGTACACAACGTACTATCTAAAGCGTACGGTTCTACGAACCCTATCAACATCGTTCGTGCAACGATCGATGCACTAGGTAGCATGAAGTCACCAGAAATGGTTGCTGCTAAACGTGGTCTAACTGTTGAATCTATTTCGGAGTAAGAACACCATGGCAACTATTAAAGTAACTCAAACTAAAAGCTCAATTGGTCGTCTGCCAAAGCACAAAGCTACTTTGCGCGGTCTAGGTCTTCGTAAAATCAACCACACAGTAGAACTTGAAGATACTCCGTGTATTCGCGGTATGATCAACAAGGTTTACTACATGGTTAAAGTTGAGGAGTAATCAGAATGCGTTTGAATACTCTAGCACCGGCTGCTGGCGCGAAAACTTCTGCGAAGCGAGTAGGTCGTGGTATCGGTTCAGGCCTAGGTAAAACTGGTGGCCGTGGTCACAAAGGTCAAAAATCACGTTCTGGCGGCAGTGTTCGTCCAGGTTTCGAAGGCGGTCAGATGCCTCTGAAACAACGTCTACCAAAATTCGGTTTCACTTCTCGTAAGAGCCTAGTGTCTGCTGAAGTTCGTCTAGCTGAGCTAGCGAAAGTTTCTGGTGACGTAGTTGATCTAAACAGTCTTAAAGCTGCTAACATCATCACTAAGAACATCGAATTTGTAAAAGTTGTTCTTTCTGGTGAAATCAACAAAGCAGTGACTGTTAAAGGTCTACGTGTGACTAAAGGCGCTAAAGCTGCAATCGAAGCTGCAGGCGGTAAAATCGAGGAATAATCTCGAGGAACGAGGTACAGATGGCTAAGAAACCAGGACAAGATTTTCGTAGTGCTCAGAGCGGCTTAAGTGAACTAAAGTCGCGCTTGTTATTCGTAATTGGTGCACTTTTAGTATTCCGAGCCGGCTCTTTTGTGCCGATTCCTGGTATTGACGCTGCTGTACTTGCCGATTTGTTCGAACAGCAAAAAGGTACCATCGTTGAAATGTTTAACATGTTCTCCGGTGGTGCTCTTGAGCGTGCATCTATATTAGCATTGGGCATCATGCCGTATATTTCGGCATCTATTGTTGTCCAATTGCTAACTGTAGTTCATCCAGCGTTAGCTGAACTCAAAAAAGAGGGTGAAGCAGGCCGTCGTAAGATAAGCCAATATACACGCTACGGCACGCTTGTACTTGCAACCTTCCAAGCTATAGGTATTGCAACTGGCCTACCAAACATGGTCGACAATCTGGTTGTTATCAACCAAACCATGTTTACGCTAATTGCTACCGTAAGTTTAGTAACCGGTACCATGTTCTTGATGTGGTTAGGTGAACAAATTACAGAGCGCGGAATTGGTAACGGTATTTCGATACTGATTTTTGCAGGTATTGTTGCTGGATTGCCTTCTGCAATCGGTCAAACAATCGAGCAAGCGCGTCAAGGTGAATTGCATGTACTTCTTCTGTTGCTAATCGCGGTATTAGCTTTTGCAGTAATTTACTTCGTTGTTTTCATGGAACGTGGTCAACGCCGAATCGTCGTTAACTATGCGAAACGTCAACAAGGTCGTAAAGTATTTGCTGCGCAAAGCTCGCACTTGCCTCTTAAAATTAACATGGCAGGTGTAATTCCAGCGATTTTTGCATCAAGTATTATCTTGTTCCCAGGAACATTGGCTCAGTGGTTTGGTCAAAACGGTGAGAGCAGCGCGTTCGGTTGGTTAACTGACGTGTCTTTGGCTCTTAGCCCAGGTCAACCGTTGTATGTAATGCTTTATGCAGCAGCAATTATCTTCTTCTGTTTCTTCTACACGGCGTTGGTTTTCAACCCGCGTGAAACAGCAGATAACTTGAAGAAGTCTGGTGCATTCGTACCCGGTATCCGCCCAGGTGAGCAGACAGCGAAATACATTGATAAAGTAATGACACGTTTAACCCTTGCTGGTGCACTGTACATTACCTTTATCTGTCTGATTCCCGAGTTCATGATGGTCGCGTGGAACGTACGTTTCTACTTCGGCGGTACATCGCTACTAATCGTAGTTGTTGTAATTATGGACTTTATGGCACAGGTACAGACTCATCTGATGTCTCAACAGTATGATTCTGTGTTGAAGAAAGCGAATCTGAAAGGCTACGGCCGTTAATCCGGCGGTAGACTCAGTTTCATTTACGGAGTTTAGCAATGAAAGTTCGTGCTTCCGTTAAAAAAATCTGCCGTAACTGTAAAGTAATCAAGCGTAACGGTGTCGTTCGCGTGATTTGCAGTGAGCCAAAGCACAAACAGCGCCAAGGCTAATTAGCAGAAATTTTTACTTGAAAATGAAGGTTGGGTCGAGTATATTCCTCGGCCTACCTTTTGCGTGCAAAAGAAGTAGTATTCCGCAGCGTATCCATAACGGGCTTTGCTGCGGCTAATTCTTTTATAGAAACACTTAGGAGTGAATAATGGCCCGTATAGCAGGCATTAACATTCCTGATCAGAAACATGCAGTAATCGCTCTAACAGCGATCTACGGCATCGGTAAAACTCGCTCTCAAGCTATCCTAGCTGAAGTGGGTATTGCTGAAAATGTTAAGATCAGTGAACTAACTGAAGAGCAGATCGATCAACTGCGTGATGGTGTAGCTAAGTACACTGTAGAAGGTGATCTACGTCGTGAAGTATCTATGAACATCAAGCGTCTTATGGACCTTGGCTGTTACCGTGGTCTTCGTCATCGTCGCAGTCTACCACTACGTGGACAGCGTACTAAAACCAACGCTCGCACCCGTAAGGGTCCGCGTAAGCCGATCAAGAAATAATCGGGAAGGTAGAGTACAATGGCTAAACAACCAACTCGCGCTCGTAAGCGCGTACGCAAGCAAGTTGCAGATGGCGTTGCGCACATCCATGCTTCTTTCAATAACACAATCGTAACCATTACTGACCGTCAAGGTAACGCTCTTGCATGGGCTACTGCAGGTGGTTCTGGTTTCCGTGGTTCTCGTAAGTCTACTCCGTTCGCTGCACAGGTTGCTGCTGAGCGTTGTGCTGAAATGGCTAAAGAATACGGCCTAAAGAACTTGGAAGTTATGGTTAAGGGTCCTGGTCCAGGTCGCGAATCTACTGTTCGTGCACTAAACGCCGCTGGTTTCCGCATCACAAACATCGTTGATGCTACACCAATCCCTCATAACGGTTGTCGTCCACCTAAGAAACGTCGCGTATAACGTTTCTAGGACAATTGGAGAAGAATCATGGCAAGATATTTGGGTCCTAAGCTGAAGCTTAGCCGTCGTGAAGGCACTGACTTATTCCTTAAGTCTGGTGTTCGCGCGATCGATACCAAGTGTAAAATTGATAACGCACCAGGTGTACACGGCGCTCGTCGCGGTCGTCTATCTGAGTATGGCGTTCAGCTTCGTGAGAAGCAAAAAGTACGTCGTATGTACGGCGTTCTAGAAAAACAATTCCGTAACTACTACAAAGAAGCTGCTCGCCTAAAAGGCAACACTGGTGAAAACCTACTTCAGCTTCTTGAAGGTCGTCTTGATAACGTAGTTTACCGCATGGGCTTTGGCGCAACTCGCGCAGAAGCACGTCAGCTAGTTAGCCACAAAGCTATCCTAGTAAACGGTAAAGTTGTAAACGTTCCTTCTTTCAAAGTAGCGGCTAATGACGTTGTTTCTATTCGCGAGAAAGCTAAACAGCAAGCTCGTATCAAAGCAGCTCTAGAAGTTGCTGAACAACGTGAAAAACCAACTTGGATTGAAGTAGATGGTGGCAAGATGGAAGGTACATTCAAGCGTATGCCTGAACGTTCTGATCTATCAGCTGACATCAACGAACAATTGATCGTCGAGCTTTACTCTAAGTAAGGTTTAAACTAAAGAGAGGACACAATGCAGGGTTCTGTAACAGAATTTCTTAAGCCACGTCTAGTTGACATCGAACAAATCAGCTCGACTCACGCAAAAGTAACTCTTGAGCCATTAGAGCGTGGCTTTGGTCATACTCTGGGTAATGCACTTCGCCGCATCCTTCTATCTTCTATGCCAGGTTGTGCTGTAACAGAAGTAGAAATTGAAGGCGTACTTCATGAGTACAGCACGAAAGAAGGCGTTCAAGAAGATATTCTTGAAATTCTTCTAAACCTTAAAGGTTTGGCTGTGCGCGTTGCCGAAGGCAAAGATGAAGTGTTCATTACTTTGAACAAATCAGGCTCGGGCCCTGTGGTTGCAGGTGACATCACCCATGATGGTGATGTAGAGATCGCTAACCCTGAACACGTAATTTGTCACCTGACGGATGACAACGCTGAGATCGCAATGCGTATCAAAGTTGAACGTGGTCGTGGTTATGTTCCAGCTTCTGCGCGTATCCATAACGAAGAAGACGAGCGTCCTATCGGTCGCCTACTAGTAGATGCTACTTACAGCCCAGTAGACAAAATTGCCTACGCTGTAGAAGCAGCTCGTGTAGAACAGCGTACTGATCTAGACAAGCTTGTTATCGATATGGAAACAAACGGTACTCTAGAACCTGAGGAAGCAATCCGTCGTGCAGCTACAATCCTAGCTGAACAATTGGATGCATTCGTAGATCTTCGTGATGTACGAGTTCCTGAGGAGAAGGAAGAGAAGCCAGAATTCGATCCGATCCTACTGCGTCCTGTAGACGATCTTGAACTAACAGTTCGCTCTGCTAACTGTTTGAAAGCAGAAGCGATTCACTACATCGGTGATCTAGTACAACGTACTGAGGTTGAGCTACTTAAAACGCCTAACCTTGGTAAAAAATCTCTTACTGAGATTAAAGACGTACTTGCGTCACGTGGTCTGTCTCTGGGCATGCGCCTAGAAAACTGGCCACCTGCATCAATCGCTGAAGATTAATCGATACTAGTTAGAAGGATTAGGTCATGCGCCATCGTAAGAGTGGTCGTCAACTCAACCGCAACAGCTCACATCGCAAAGCGATGTTCAGCAACATGGCTAGCTCTCTAGTACGTCATGAAGTTATCAAGACTACTTTGCCAAAAGCAAAAGAGCTACGTCGCGTAGTTGAGCCTTTGATTACACTAGCTAAGACTGACAGTGTTGCTAACCGTCGTCTAGCATTTGCACGTACTCGTGACAACGAAGTAGTTGCAAAACTATTTAACGAACTAGGTCCACGTTTTGCTGCTCGTCAGGGCGGTTACACTCGTATCCTAAAAGCTGGCTTCCGTGCTGGTGATAAAGCTCCAATGGCTTACATTGAGCTTGTAGATCGCCCAGCTGCTGAAGAAGCTGCTGAGTAATCAGTTCGTAAGAACGAGAAAGCCGAGCATTAGCTCGGCTTTTTTGTATCTGTAATTCAGTAAACCTTTATATCCAGCCTGCATTTATTTCAACCCATGCAGACTGGCAATTTAAAAAGTGATTATCACTTACGCTTATTTACTAGTATTCCACAACCCGCCCAACGAACTTAGAAGCCCTTCGCTAGCGCCTTGCTTGTTCAAGTAATCCAAGATGACTGGAGCAAACTGACTGATCATAGATGGGTCTAAACCTAACGTATCGAATGCACTTTTGACTGCACTGATATTCTCAATATTTCCTAGTAAGCTTTGTGCTCCTTGCAAGTTTGAAAGTCCAGGAATCAAAGACTGTAATTCACTACTATTTTCTTGCGAAAGCTGGCTTTGAGCCAAAGCGAGTAGCGCACCACTGCCTCCGGCTGCTTGCTCAGTGGATACTGGTAATTGGCTAGTTAGCATGTCTGTTAATGGAGATGACTCGGTGTTCAAGCTGCTGCCGACCATGTCCATCAGGCCACTTTCTTTACTTTTTTGAGTGACTGAATCTAAGAATGCGTGCGCACTACCAATGTTGATTGATAGGAGTGCTAGAGTTAGGAGTGTTTTACGCATAGTACCTCCAAAGGTTGAGCGTTTTTTAAAAGTGATTTTATTTTTAAAGGCTATCAGAGTGAAAGGTTCAGAGGTGAGAAAGTCTATTCAGTTTAGACAAAAAAACGGCGCTAGTGCGCCGTTTTATTTAATCATAATTGAAAATGGTTTCAATTAGATAATATCTAATAGTTCTACTTCGAAAACTAAAGCTGCAAATGGAGGGATAGCCGCACCAGCGCCACGCTCACCGTACGCAAGATCTTGTGGTACGTATAGCTTCCACTTAGAGCCAACAGGCATTAGTTGTAGTGCCTCTACCCAACCTTTGATTACACCTGTAACAGGGAATTCAGCAGGTTGACCGCGAGATACAGAGCTATCGAATACAGTACCGTCAGTTAGCTCACCGTGGTAGTGAACGCGAACTGAGCTTTCTGCTGTAGGAACTGCACCAGTACCTTCAGAAATGATTTCGTACTGAAGACCAGAGTCTAGAACGTTAACTTCAGGTCGTAGAGCGTTGTCTTTTAGGAACGCTTCGCCTTCTGCTGCCGCAATTTTTGCTGCTTCTTGGCGAGCTGTTTCTGCACGAGTGTGAAGTTCTTGTAGTGCTTTGTTGATTTCATCAATTTCGATTGATGGCATGTCACCAGTTAGTGCTGTTGCAATACCTGCTGCGATAGCATCAACGCTAAGACCTTCAAGACCAGAGCCTGCAAGTTGCTGACCCATTTGCAGACCAATGCCGTAGCTTGCTTTTTGTTCTGCAGTTTCAAATTTAATTTCAGACATGAATGTCGCTCTTATTAGGAGTGATAAAGGTAACAGGATATCAGTTTCGAGCTTAGGTTTAAATGATTGCGACCGAATGCTTAATTGAGGCGGTCAGGTTGTGACTTATCTCTTACTCCAAGTGAAATTTCTGCTAATTTAATCCCAATTCCATTTTAGTTTGGTGAAAAACATATACTCTCCGCGTCGGTATTTTTATACTGGCCGTAGAAGTATTAAGGGACTCATTACAATGAATCGTCGCAGAAAGAAAAAGCAGCAAGTCGACTATGTCGAATTGGTTAAACAAAAATTCGCTGCTATCGACTGGAAGCAGCCGTTCAACAAAGAGCAATGGTTGGAGCGTATACAGCCTGTTAAGCAGTTTTGGTTGCGTCTGCCTAAATTTCATCAGCGTGCTTTGATGGTCTTAGTGCCATTGATTCTGGTACTCCTTGTTATTCCTTTGCCGAATAAAACAGACCAGCCAGTTGAGCAGACTGAGGTCGATCATCAACGCGTAGCGATTGAGCTAAACGCGCAGAGTTTAAGCCAGCAGAGAACCTCTCAGAACTCTGGACCGAAATCTGAAGACTGGAAAGAGTACACGGTTAAAAATGGTGATACATTAGCGCAGGTTTTCAGAAGTAATCAGCTCTCTATGGCGGATCTTAGCGCTCTAGTCAAAATAGAAGGCAGTGATAAGCCGCTAAGCCAAATAAAGCAGGGACAGTTGATTCGCTTTAAGCTTAGTGACGAAGGCGAGTTAGATATGCTACAGCTGGAAAAAAGCGGGCGGTCCGTTATGTTTTTCCGTTTATCGGATGGGTCCTTTGGGCGTAACAAGTAAACGCTTCAAATGAAAAGACGCGAATATCGCGTCTTTTTAGTCGGTTTTTCATAGCGATTAGTTTTCATAGTAACCAATCGAATTGAAGCTTATAGCGCTACGGATTCTTTCCGCATATCCACATGAGGGATACCATCTTCAAGATAGCACTCTGAGATAACCTTGAATCCATGACTTGCATAAAACTGGATGAGGTGTTCTTGAGCACCTATATCTATTGTCTGTCCTGGCCATAATGTTTCGCATTGTGCCAAGGCCTTGTCCAATAACTTATGGCCTAAGCCACCGCCTCGCGCGGTCTGCTTTGTCACCACTCGACCAATACTCACATTGTCATACGAGGTGCCTGCGGGCAGTAATCGTGCGCAAGCAACCAGTTCATCACCGTGATAGCCTATTAGATGATAAACGCCTTCCAGTGTGTCCTTACCATCAAGTTCAGGGTAAGGGCAGGTTTGTTCAACAACGAATACATCCACACGCAATTTCATCATTTCATACAGCTGTGTGGTTGTTAGCTGAGCAAAGGGCAAAGTAATCCAAGTGAGCATGTTGTTATCCGTAATGAGAATAGAGTGACTGACTTTACTTTGTTTTGAGCTCATACTCATTAACAAAGGTTAATTAGCACTGGTTTTCCCACCAAATCTGGTGATAATGTGCCCTCTTTCCATCTCACCTGAGGATATCCCCGTGAGCAAACAAACATTCGATCAAGTTGGGCTTAACCCAGCGTTACTCGCCACACTTGATTCCCTGAACTATACCCACATGACGCCAATTCAAGCTTTGAGCTTGCCTGCAATCCTAAAACATCGTGATGTCATCGGGCAGGGTAAAACGGGCTCAGGTAAAACCGCTGCATTTGGTTTAGGGGTTTTATCGAACCTCAACGTCAAACGCTTTCGTGTCCAGTCATTAGTATTGTGTCCAACACGTGAGCTTGCAGATCAAGTAGCGAAGGAAATTCGTACTTTAGGTCGCGGCATTCATAATATTAAAGTGCTTACTCTCTGCGGTGGGATGCCAATGGGGCCACAAATTGGTTCGTTAGAGCATGGTGCGCATATCCTAGTTGGTACTCCTGGTCGTATTTTGGATCACCTTGAAAAAGGCCGAATTGATCTTAGCGAACTGAATACCTTGGTGCTAGATGAAGCTGATCGCATGTTGGACATGGGTTTCCAAGACGCATTAGATGCAATCATCGATGCAGCGCCAAAGCAGCGTCAAACTCTACTTTTCAGTGCTACTTTTCCAGAAAAAATTGAGCAAATTGCGCAGCGTATAATGCAGACACCGGAAGTGATTAAGGTGGAATCGACGCATGATACTTCAAGCATTGTGCAGTACTTCTATAAAGTTGAAGGCTCGGAAGCGCGTGATGAAGCGTTGGCGAATTTGCTGCTGACTCACCAACCAGAGTCCGCGGTTGTTTTTTGTAATACCAAAAAAGAAGTGCAAAGTGTCGCAGATGAGTTGCATCACAAAGGATTCAGCGTTATCGATATCCATGGGGACTTAGAGCAGCGTGAACGCGACCAAGCATTGGTGCAGTTTGCTAACAAGAGTGTGTCTATCCTTGTTGCAACAGACGTTGCGGCGCGTGGTTTGGACGTTGATAATCTTGATGCTGTCTTTAACTTTGAGCTATCGCGCGATCCTGAGGTTCATGTGCACCGTATTGGTCGTACAGGTCGTGCGGGTAGTAAAGGTTTAGCGTTCAGCTTTTTTGGTGAGAAAGACGGTTTACGTGTAGCTCGTATTGAAGAATACCTAGAGATGGACGTGGTACCAGCAACATTGCCTGCCAAATCAAATCAGCAGCCATACCAAGCGAAGATGGTGACGATTAACATTGATGGCGGTAAGAAACAGAAAGTACGACCGGGTGATATTTTAGGTTGTTTGACAGGAAAAAATGGTATTCCAGGCTCTCAAGTCGGAAAGATTCACCTGTTCCCTGTGCGCGCTTATGTTGCCGTCGAAAAATCTGTGGCTAAAAAGGCTCTACAAACCATTAGTAACGGCAAGATGAAAGGGCGCCAGTTCCGGGCGCGAATTCTTAAATAGCTCAAATAGCAGAGAAAAAGCTCTTCGTTTGAAGAGCTTTTTTCTTTTTTGAGTTTATTTGAGAGTGTGATCTTTGGTTAAGCGTGCTTTGATTCGACTCAAACTGATTGGCGTAATGCCCAGGTAGGCCGCAATTTGACTATCGGTAATACGTTGCTTTAAATCTGGGTAATGAGCGCAAAATAATTGATATCGTTCCTCTGGAGAGTAGAGCAACATAAAGCGTTCTTTATTCTCTTTATTAACCAGTTGGTTTTCGAGTAGCTTTAAGTAAATGGCGTGCTTTTCTGCTCGCCAGTGATGCAACGTTTCAATTGGCAAGCAAAATAGCTGACAAGCGCTCAGCGTTTCCAATAAGTAAGGCGAAGGTTGGTCCTTTATTATGCTCTCAAACCCGATAACCCAGTCCTTCTCCCAATAAAATTCTTTACTGAATTCTTTGCCGTGCTCAGTGAGATAGCTTGCGTGACATAACCCCTCAATGATGAAGTAAAGGTGTGAGCTCAACTCTCCTTGGTGATTAAGAATGTGGCGTGTAGGCAGTTCGAGCAACTCACCATTTTCAATAAGTTGGTTTGCTTCTGTCTCTAAAAAGCCATGATTGACTAAGTCTGAAAAAAGATCGCTGTGCATGTGATAACTCGGAAACGGTTTTCTTTATTTTAACTGGTTTTATTGATAACAAAAAAGCGGCTCATGAGAGCCGCTTAGTGTTGCTGTCAAATCAACCTTATTTATTCAGATCGATTTGATAAATTGCGAAACCAATGTCGTCTGTTGACACGCGTTTCATTGGGTATTGTCCTTTCTCTTTGATGAACTGCGCCGCTTTATCGCTAGGGGAGGTTTCGAAACGAATATCTAGCTTGTTATCGGACTTAATCGGTGCGAAAGACCAGTTGTTGTCAGCGCTTGGTGTCACTTCTCCTTTTTCTTCACTCACGCGAGAAATATAAGTGGCGACGACAGAGCGGTTTTCATCTGGTGCGTCAAACGCAATGAAATCTGGGCCTGTACCAGGGAAAGTATTGCTATAAGCACGGTAGTTATTGGTTGCGATGATGAAATCTTGCTTCGGATTGACAGGCTTACCATTGAACGTCAGGTTCACAATACGCTGAGAATCTGGATTAATCACTTTACAATCCGCATCGTACTTCGGCGGTTGGGTAACGTCGATTTGGTAGTTAACCCCATCAATAACATCGAAGTTGTAAGTACGGAAATTATCCCAATCAATCAAAGATTGCGGTTTAGGATTGCTGATGTCGATGTGGTTGAATTGACCCGCACTGCACTCTAGCCATTCGCGAACTTCTTTACCTTTCACTTTCATCGCAACCAAGGTGTTTGGATATAAGTAAAGATCGGCCGCATTACGGAAGGTGAGCTGACCGGATTCTACTTCTGTAAAGTTATTCGGATCGTTCTTACGACCGCCGACTTTAAATGGTGCTGCCGCACTCAGTACTGGAATGTCAGAAAGGTCTGGGTCGCCTTGAATAAAGCGTTCTACGTAGTCTTTCTGAGCAAGGTTAACGATTTGAATGGTGGGGTCGTCCTGCACTAATGCCAAGAAGCTGTACATGACATCATTTGCTTTGCCGATTGGTTGGTTTACAAATTCACGAGTGCCTTTGTGATCTTCTTCTAACGCTTTCACAATATCAGCATCGGCTTTAGCTAATGACTTCTTATTTACTTTATCGAAGATAGGGCGTGCTTCTGCTTGGCCTTCGACGACTTGCCATCTGCCGTCTTTCTCTTTCAGCATCAAATCCATCACACCTACGTGACTTCCCCAGCGGCCCGGCATCACGGACGTTACACCATTGATGGTCCCTTTATTTATATCAACACCAGGTAGGTTTGCGAAGTCTTTCCCTGGGAAGACGGCGTGAGAGTGACCAAAAGCAATCGCATCAATACCTTCAACTTCTGTGAGGTAGTAAACAGAGTTTTCAGCGCCTAGTTTGTATGGATCAGTAGAAATGCCCGAGTGTGGAATCGCCACAATCACGTCTGCGCCTTCTTTCTTCATTTGAGGAATCAGTTTCTCTGCTGTTTCCTTAATGTCTTTAGCAAAGACTTTGCCTTCTAAGTTCTTCTTATCCCACACCATAATTTGTGGTGGTACAAAGCCGATGTAACCCACTTTTATTTGATGCGCTTCGCCGTCTGTGTCTTTAAATGTGTGAGTTTTGATGAGGTAAGGCTTGAAGTAATGCTCACCGGTTTGTTTATCAAATACGTTTGCATTGATGTAAGGGAAGTTTGCCCCCTTCAACGTCGTTTGTAGGAAATCTAAGCCATAGTTGAACTCATGATTGCCAATGTTGCCCACATCGTAGTCTAGCTTGTTCATCGCTTTGTAGACTGGGTGCACGTCGCCGGGATTAATCCCCTTTGCCGCCATGTAATCGCCCATTGGGCTGCCCTGAATTAAATCACCGTTATCTACTAGTACCGTGTTTTCTGTCTCGGACTTAGCTTGTTTCACTATTGTCGCTGCGCGACTTAAACCGATTTGCTGTGATGGTTGGTCTTTGTAGTAATCGTAATCCATCACGTTGGTGTGAATGTCGGTGGTTTCGATAATACGAAGCTTGATGGTATCGGCCATTACTGGGCCAGCAAGCGTTAGCATGCCACTTAATACTGCGAGGGAAATAGGATGAACTGCCACTTTCATTTGGTGCTCCAATTCAATGATAAGGGGAAATCGTACTGCGTAATGTATCAAACACAGATGCAACTCGATGATAAAGATACAGAAAACTGTGAACATTAATCAGTTTACTGAACCTTATTCATATTAACCGCCGACTTTTTCACGCTTTTGAATGAGACCAAACAAAAACTTCTTAGCAGATTTTTGAATAAAAAATGAAATTTTAGAATTTCAGGTAATATAAACGCCCCGCCATAATGCTTGCATAACGATATCAATGGACGATGAGCAAGCACATGGCAACGAACGATTCAGTCACTTCTTTTCCTAAACCAAAGCCCCGGTTAGTTTCTGACAACCCAGTCGTGGGTGTTACTCGTTTTGCAAAGCAATCGCTACAGCCTGGTGAAGTCGCCTTAGTAGGTGCAGGACCAGGCGATCCTGAACTTCTGACGGTGAAAGCACTGAACTGCTTGCAGCAAGCTGACGTGGTTTTGTACGACTATTTGGTGTCTGAAGAAATCATGGCATTGATTCCAAGCGATACGATTTTGGTGTGCGTTGGGAAGCGAGCTGGGCATCACAGTGTGCCGCAGGAGAAGACGAATCAGCTTTTGGTGGATTTTGCCAAGCAGGGCTACAAAGTAGTGCGCATTAAAGGTGGTGATCCGTTTGTATTCGGTCGTGGTGGTGAAGAGTTAGAAGTGCTTGCAGATGCTGGCATTCGTTTTCAAGTTGTCCCTGGCATTACCGCAGCAGCTGGCGCAACCGCTTATGCTGGTATTCCACTGACTCATCGTGATTATGCGCAATCGGCCATCTTTGTGACTGGCCACTTGAAAGAAGAAAGTGATGAGATGGATTGGTCCACGTTGGCGCGTGGGAATCAGACTTTAGTGATCTACATGGGGCTGATGAAATCACACTATATTCAGAATCAACTCATTAAGCATGGCCGTTCAGCGTTGACTCCGATTGCCATTATTGAGCGTGGCACGCAGATTCAACAAAAAGTATTTACGGGAGAACTCTCCCAACTCTCTGATTTATCGAAGGAAGCACAATCGCCATCTTTGATTGTTGTCGGAGAGGTAGTGCGACTGTCTCAAAAGTTAGACTGGTTTTTGTCTAGTACTGAATTCAACAAAAGTGCTATTGCCAACTCCATATAATTTCAGACCAAAGATTAGAGACGTAATGCGCCTTCAAGCTTAAAAAGGAAATACAAAACATGGACCAACAACGTTTAACTCACCTTAAACAACTCGAAGCGGAGAGTATCCATATTATCCGCGAAGTTGCGGCTGAGTTTGATAACCCAGTCATGATGTATTCGATTGGTAAAGACTCATCAGTGATGCTGCACCTAGCGCGTAAAGCTTTTTACCCAGGTAAGATTCCATTTCCATTGCTGCATGTCGACACCGATTGGAAGTTCCGCGAGATGATTGAATTTCGTGATCGCACCGCGGCCAAATACGGTTTTGAGCTTTTGGTACATAAGAATCCAGAAGGTCTAGCCATGGGCTGTAGTCCGTTTGTTCATGGTTCTTCTAAGCACACTGACATCATGAAGACTCAAGGCTTAAAACAAGCGCTGAACAAGTACGGTTTTGATGCGGCCTTTGGTGGTGCGCGCCGCGACGAAGAGAAATCACGGGCGAAAGAGCGCGTGTATTCATTCCGCGATAAGAACCATACATGGGATCCTAAAAACCAACGTCCTGAGCTATGGAAGACGTACAACGGCCAGGTCAATAAGGGTGAGAGCATTCGTGTATTCCCGCTGTCTAACTGGACTGAGCTTGATATCTGGCAATACATCTATTTAGAAAACATCGAGATCGTGCCGCTTTACCTCGCGGACAAACGCCCAGTTGTTGAACGCGATGGCATGCTGATCATGGTTGATGATGATCGTATGGAGCTTCAACCGGGTGAAGTGATTGAAGAGAAGAGTGTGCGCTTCCGTACCCTTGGTTGTTATCCATTGACCGGGGCCATCGAGTCTGAAGCAAACACTTTAACTGGCATTATTGAAGAGATGCTAGTGGCAACGTCGAGTGAGCGCCAAGGCCGAGCGATCGACCACGATCAGTCAGGATCGATGGAGCTTAAGAAACGTCAAGGTTACTTCTAAAGGATCTAAGGAAAGATAATGAACAGTGCAGTTGAAGCTCAATTAGCCGAGCTTGGTATCGAAGGCTATTTAACACAACACCAGTACAAGTCGTTACTTAGATTCTTGACTTGTGGCTCGGTGGATGACGGTAAAAGTACATTAATCGGTCGCTTACTCCATGACTCAAAACAAATTTATGAAGATCAGCTAGCGGCAGTGCATTCAGACAGCCAACGTGTGGGCACCACGGGTGAAAAGCCTGACCTTGCGTTGTTGGTCGATGGCTTACAAGCTGAGCGCGAGCAGGGGATCACGATTGATGTAGCTTACCGCTATTTCTCGACGCAGAAACGTAAATTCATCATTGCAGATACTCCTGGACACGAGCAGTACACACGTAACATGGCTACAGGTGCATCGACATGTGACTTAGCTGTGATTCTAGTTGATGCACGTAAGGGCATTCTCGATCAAACTCGTCGTCACTCTTTCATTTCCAACCTGTTGGGTTTGAAGCACTTTGTTGTGGCGATCAACAAGATGGACTTAGTGGATTACTCCCAAGAGCGCTTTGAAGAGATCCGCGACGAGTATCTGAAGTTCTCTGAGAATCTGACAGGGGATATTGATATTCAAATCATCCCGATCTCAGCGCTTGAAGGGGACAATGTGGTGGATAAAGGCCAAAACCTGACTTGGTTTAAAGGCCCATCATTGCTTGAGCTTCTTGAAACGGTCGATGTGGATCAAGAAAAAGGCGCGGGTGAATTCCGCTTCCCTGTGCAATACGTTAATCGTCCTAACCTCGATTTCCGTGGTTTTGCGGGGACCATTTCTTCTGGTTCGATCAAAGTCGGTGATGCCATTAAAGCATTGCCATCGGGTAAAACGTCAACTGTGGCACGTATTGTGACATTTGATGGTGATATCGAAGAAGCTCGTGCCGGATTAGCTGTCACTCTGACGCTAAGCGATGAGATCGATATTAGCCGTGGCGATTTGATTGTTCTAGATAATGCTCAAGTGGAAACCACAAACCATTTGCTTGCCGATGTGGTATGGATGACAGAGCAACCCCTGCAACCGGGTCGTGACTATGACATCAAAATCGCAGGTAAGAAAACCGTAGGTCATGTTGAAGCGATTCGTCATCAATATGACATTAATAATCTCTCGACTCATAGCTCGGCAGAGCTGCCATTGAATGGTATTGGTTTGTGTGAATGGTCTCTTAATGAGTCAGTCGCGCTGGACAATTATCAAGACTGTGCAGATACCGGTGGCTTTATCATTATCGATCGTCTGACAAACGTGACGGTTGGTGCTGGCATGGTTAAAGAGAGCCTCGCCGTGGTTGAGCGCGATTTGACGGGCATCTCTGCGTTTGAAGTTGAGCTTAATGCGCTTGTCCGTAAACACTTCCCACACTGGGAAGCAAAAGACGTCAGCCAGTTTCTGAAAAAGTAACTGGCTTACCCAAGTACGATAATTTCAGGCTCTGTCTGCTGTTGTACTTGGGGCGTCGCTACCTAACTGAATTGCGAAATGTCGTTAGGTATTCTCCTAATACCAGAATGCTTCGGTGGAGCCCAAGAAACCGAGCATTCTGATGTTCTTTTCGCTTGCGCTGATTTTTGTCTGTTTGCTCGTTTGTCGGTGATTCATGGATAAATGAGTCGTTGTTGTGCCCTTTAGGGCTATTTGGTAAGGAAAGGCTATGTGGGAACAAGGGTTTGTGTTAGCGATTTTGCTTGGCATTATCACTTGCTTGCTTGTCACGAAAATTAAGCCTAGTTATGTCTTTGCGGGTGCCGCTTTTATTGCATTCATGGCTGGGATGATGGATTCAGCCACTATCGCATCCAATTTTACCAACTCTTCATTGTTAACCCTGGTTCTATTGATTCTTGCATCCTGTGCTCTAGAAAAAACACTGCTGATCAGTTGGGTGAGCCGAAGTATCTCTGAGGGCCAGTTAGGCAGCGTGATTGCTAAGCTCGGTGTGTCGACCGCCTTGCTTTCTTCATTTACGAATAATACCGCTGTGGTTGTCTCATTGATTGGGGCGATTAAGCGTAATCAGCAGCATGCACCTTCGAAATTACTTATTCCCTTGTCTTACGCCGCCATTTTTGGTGGCACGTTAACTTTGATTGGTACGTCGACTAACTTAATCATCAACAGCTTTGTCGAAGACGCAGGCTTACCGAGCCTGAGCTTTTTTACACCTACGATGATAGGTTTGGCTGTGCTGGTGGGAGGGATGCTGATTCTTATCCCGCTCAGCTACTTGCTACCGAATTATGATGATCAAAACCAAGAAGATTTACCTTACTTTCTTGAGTCTCGCGTTGAGCCTGGATCACCGCTAGTTGGGCGTACGATCAGCGAGAATAATTTACGTGCGCTGCGCAAACTGTTTCTTGCAGAAGTGGTGCGCGATGGTGTTACTGTTTCTTCTGTGGGACCGGATTTTGTGCTCAACGCAAAAGACCGCCTGTTATTTTGTGGCGATGTTGAGAGCGTCGCGACCCTGCAAGAAATTCCGGGCCTCAAGTTGTTTGGTCAGCAGCACTTAAATGGGCAAAACTTTATCGAAGTTGTGGTGAGCTCGTCGGCGACGTTTTGCTACAAAACCCTCAAAGAGAGCCGATTCCGCGACCGATTCGATGCCGTTGTTGTGGCGATTCGCCGAGGCCACGAACGCCTAGAAGGTGGCTTGGGTAGTATTACCTTAGCGCCAGGAGACACGTTAGTTCTGGTTCCAGGAAAGCGTTTTGAGTCTGAACGCCGAGCTCATCGTAAAGAGTTTGTTTTAGTGCATGACTTGGACTCTAGCGCTCGGCTTGATACGAATAAGTCTTCCATTGTATTACTGGGCTTTGCAGCCGTAATTGGATGCGCTCTATTAGAGTTAGTGCCGATTATTAAAGGTCTAGCTGTGTACCTTATCGCGCTTATTGCGTTTGGTATTGTGCAGATTTCAGAACTGCGCCGCCGTTTTCCGATCGATATCGTCGTGATTGTCGGTTCCGCTTTGTCTATTGCTCAACTGATGATCTCTTCTGGATTGTCAGAAAGAATGGGAGTGATGTTTATTGAAGCGTTTAATGGCTGGGGAGTATTTGGTGCCTTGGTGGCGACTTATATCATGACATTGGTACTCACTGAATTGGTGACAAACAATGCCGCGGCTGCGCTTTCTTTTCCTATCGGCTATAGCATGGCGGTGGGTTATGGCGTGGATCCGATGCCATTCATCATGGCGGTTTTGTTCGGCGCGAGTGCGAGCTTTATCTCTCCCTACGGTTACCAAACTAACCTGCTGGTGTACAGCGTAGGAAATTACAAATTGACCGACTACGTGAGAATTGGAGTGCCAATTTCGATTGTGTACTCTGTATTAGTACTTACTTTGATCCCGGTCTTTTTCCCGTTTTAATTCCGATATTTACAAGGATACGTTATGACTGCCGAAACGACGGTAAAAGATGAAAACATTGTTTGGCACCAGCATTCGGTTGATAAACAGTTTCGTGCTGAATTAAAGAAGCAAAAACCTGCCGTATTGTGGTTCACTGGTTTATCTGGAGCGGGTAAATCAACCGTAGCAGGGGCGTTGGAAAATCGCCTTGCAGCATTGGGTTACCACACCTATTTATTGGATGGTGACAATGTACGGCATGGTTTGTGTAGCGATTTAGGTTTTTCTGAACAGGACCGTCGCGAGAACATTCGTCGCATTGGTGAACTGGCGAAGTTGATGGCAGATGCGGGTTTAATTGTTCTGTCGGCGTTTATTTCACCGCATCGTGCAGAGCGGAAGTTAGTGCGCGATTTATTGCCAGAAGGCGAGTTTATTGAAGTGTATGTCAATGCATCTCTAGAGGTTTGCGAAGGTCGAGATCCTAAGGGTTTATACCGTAAAGCCCGTGCGGGAGAGATTCCTAATTTCACTGGTATTGATTCGGAATATCAAGCGCCAGAGAACCCTGAAATCGATTTGCCCGCAGGAGAAAAGAGTGTCGAGGAGTTGGTGGATTTGTGCTTAATCGATCTTAAACAACGCGGTGTGATCCGATAAAAAAGCATGTAGATCATAGGTGACCTAAAGCTCTTTGAGCGGCTGGAGAAGTATTTGGATCATAGGTGGTCAAATGCTTCTCCAACTGGCTAGACAGTATGATGAACCGTACTTTTAGCTTCACTATGGACACTAAATCTATGATTTAACAGTGCAAGCATTTGATCGTAGTATTCGGCATGTGGTTTGTTTCCGAGCAAGGTACAGAGCTCATTGCCTGTGGGTGTGAAGCGGTAATATAAAAGGCGGACACCTTTACTGTTTACGTTCAGCGACAAGTTTTTACCTTGGTAGGTGAGGACCAACGGTGTCTCGATACTAATTTCGCCAGATTCAAGTTCGGCACTGTGAAGCAGCCCTAATTCAATTAAGAGCAACAAGCTTGAATACGGCAGTTGAAAACTTCCCATATTTAGGCTGTTGGCGACGTCTCGCTTGCCGAAGCTAAATATGCCTCCTTGCGCTTTGTAACCAATCAGCAGTTTTCTGCTGTGATCCCCTCCAAAACTGCACGCTAAAGAGGCGGCTCTTTGCAGAGTTTGTGCTTCCTTTGGTGACATATCTTTGAGGGTTTTCAACGCTTTCATGGATGTTGAACCCGGATTGGTCACTTCACGCTTCATCACTTGAGCCCATAGCTTTTGCATCGCGCTGTTATGGATGTCTTGAGCCATCTCAAAAAATCGATGCAACCAATCTTGGTCTGGCTCTCCCGCTGTCTCATCTCGGCATGAACTGTGCGCTAATTTTAAAATCTGTTCTAAGTTTTTTTGTCGCTGTTCTTGGCGTCTTTGCTCTCGCAATTGGGCTCTTTCAAACGCAGATTTGGCTGGCGGTTCGGTTTGCAGTAAGGCGTCAAGACCGTGTATTTGGGCTATGGTTTTTACCTTACTAGCACTGTCTTTTATGTAGCCTTGTTTCTTTTCTTGTTGCGTATTTTTTTTTGTGTCTGACTGATGTTCGATGACAACAGGTTGCTTTGTCGGGTCTGCCATTCGTTTTCCTACCAAGAACTGCGCGGTTCGCACGTTTAAATTTACACCTTATCTGACCAAGCGACCAGACAGGAGTTCTCAGTTTTTGAACGAATAGGGCTATTCAAAATGATAATGAGTTGTTAAAATTGTTATCGTTATTTTGGAGGGGCTATGAAGTTCTCAGAAGCAGGTAAACTCAAAAAGCACCTGTCGATAGCGTTTCTTTTGGTTATTTATGTGGGCGTATTAGCGTATTTATCTCGTTATATCGTGTAGCACAAAGCTAAAAAAGGCGCCAGTGTGACGCCTTAGGTGTAGCGAGGCTTATCGACGACTTAAATTACATATCGTCGTAGGCTTCTATTTCTGATCCCTCAATAACGTAAGCCGTTTCTGCCAGTTCGTGGTTTATCGTCTCGGTTTTCAACGTTCCAACCACATATATGACATCCCACAACTCTTGAACAGGCGCGCCTTTCGGAAACTTCACGTAAATGATCTGGTTTGGAGGCGGTGGTGGCACGTGAATACAAGCTCCAAAATATGGCACCAATAAAAATTCGGTGACGGTATCGGCATCACCTTCAAGTGGGATAACAAACCCCGGAATTTTAACTTGGCTTCCGTTCAGTTCTGGTCGAACGTTACCAATCTTGGACTGCTGGGCTGCACCACCACTGTGATCAGATGCGGGCATGCCTATACTGTCGAACAATTTACGCTCTTTTTCTGGAACAAGGTCAATCCAGTCAAGCTTCAATGGTTCTTCGCTGGCCATAACAGGCGCTGTGAATGCGACGACCAGCAAGCAACTTGCGAGTATTTTTTTCCACATTTTATTAAATCCTTATTGTCATTCCGTCACTCAGTGACTGTCGGTAGGCGCGGAGTGCGGGAATGAAACCAATCACAATACCAGCGCATTGTACGAAACCTAATAGCATCCACTCATAAGTAGATAAGATGCTTAAGGTGAGATGTATTCCATAGTGCTGTTGGATGATCGGCTGCGCGATAGCAAGAATGGCATACAGCCCAGTAACGCCAGTAATAATACCAGCAGCAGTAAGCAAGCTGGCTTCACTAATTAAGAGTGAGAAAACATGACGAGGCCTTGCTCCCATGGCACGCAAAATCGCCATTTCACGGCGGCGTTCCTGTAGGCTAGTTAATAGACTGCTTAACATACCTAACAACCCTGCGATCACGACAAAACCAGATACTGCCATTAGGGCTTGCTCTGCAACCGACATCATTCCCCATAACTCATGCAACGCAACGCCGGGCATAATGGCGCTGAGCGGCTCTTTGGGGTAGGTGTTAATTTGTCTTTGCAGGGCGAAAGTTTGAATACGAGATTTCAAACCAACGAGCATAGCGGTAATTTGTTTGGGCTGAAAGTCTCTGTTTTTGAGATCTTGTGCCTTGGGTGTCGGGCCCAAACGCGCACCACTTTCCCATCCGACGTGAATGGCTTCGATGGCTTCCAATGATACATGGACAGTTTTGTCGACTGGTGTTCCTGTAGGTGCAAGGATACCGACAACTTTAAATGGCAGATTGTCATGACGGCTAAAGCCAACGTCGCTAATGCCGTGGGCAATGATGATTTCGCTACCGATATCATAACCAAGTTGTTTAGCGACATCAGAACCTAGCACGGTTTCAAATAAACCATGGAATTCTCTACCCTTGCTAAATGTTAGTGGTTGCTTACTTCCAAACTTGTAATGCTCAAAGTAACTGTGATTGGTTCCCATAACTCGGAAGCCTTTATGCGAGTCGCCAAGCGAGATTGGAATAGCCCAATCGACTGAACGATGATTGGCAAACTCTTGGTAGCTTTTCCAATCGATGTTGTTGGTCGCATTACCAATACGAAACACAGAATAGAGCAATAGGTTCACTTGCCCAGAGCGTCCACCAATAATGAGGTCAGTGCCTGAAATTGTATTGGCGAAGCTATCCTTGGCTTGAGTTCGGATACGCTCGACGCCCAAGAGGAGTACCACTGAAATCGCAACGGTCATGATGGTTAGAATTGCCGTCGCTTTGCGGTTCATCAAGCTTTTCCAGGCGAGCTTTACTACAGCACTCATGATATGGCTCCTAGGCTAGATACTTGATTAATGTCGGGTAGATTGAGCGTGCGATCGAATAAGGGTTCGAGTGTTGGGTCGTGGCTAACGAATACCAGTGTGGCATTGGCTTGATTCGCTTGCTCCATAAGGAGCTCAATAAATGCTTTACGATTGTCATAGTCTAAAGCTGAGGTTGGTTCGTCAGCGATCACTAACTCTGGATGTCCTATCAGAGCTCGAGCCGCAGCCACACGTTGTTGTTGACCAATACTCAATTCAGAGACAGGGCGTGTATGAAGCTCGTTTGGCAAGTGCAGTCGTTCTAGTAGGGCCTGAGCCTGTTCATTTAACGCTTGAGATGAGGCACCTAAATGGGCACGGTCACGTCGTATTTTACTGAACTGACATGGCAATAATACGTTTTCAAGTACGTTAAGGTACGGCAATAAATTGAACTGTTGAAAGATGTAGCCAATATGATTGGCGCGAAAGCGGTCTCTCTGACTGGCACTTAAACTAGCAAGGTCAGTATCGAGAACAGATAGAGAGCCTGAAGTTAATGTGTTAATCCCCGTCAACAAAGCGAGCAAGGTCGATTTACCGCAGCCACTTGGACCTTTGATAAACACATGCTCGCCTTGTGTAATGTGTAATTTGGGGATGTGGATGGTTGGGTTGGTTGAACCGGGCCAGAAAAATTGGGCATCCTCTAGCTCGACAACATTTGGTGTGGTTTCAGTCATATTAAATCACCAAAGCTGTGGCGTGTAAGTGGGTACTTACACGCCACTCGTGTTATTTGATTACGATTTGGGTGTTATCTTTGCTTAATTTAATTGCTGATTGCATGGTATCAGTGAATATATTGACGCTGATGGACTCTGTAGTTGGGAATTGGTTAAACCAATCGGTTTGGATTTGGCTAAGCTGATTAACTTGTTCGCAACTGAAGCGATATTGCACCGAAAATTCACCGTGACCGCCATGATCGTGCGCCTCATCATGAGCGTCATGGTGGTCATGTTTATCATGATGTTCATTATGATCATGGTGTTCGTGCCCTTCATGATCGTGATGTGCATGGTCATCATGGTCGTGCTCACTATGATCATGTTCCTCATGAGTTTCGCTTAGGTTGTGGCTCACGTAAGCTTCTTCAATATTACAATCAGCTTGTGAGTTAATAGCGAACAATGCGTTGCTGTCTTCGAGTGTAGCGACGGCTTGTTTAAGCGCTTGCTCTTGTTGCGCGTTTTCTGGAGCATGCTCGAAACCCACAACATCAGCTCCAGGAGCTGTGATCTCTACTAACAGATCTTTGCCATCTTGGGCGATATTAAACTCGACGTGACCATGCACATGAGCACCATGCTGGCGGTATTCGTTTGCATTCGCTGCTGTCGATAAAGTGAGGCCAATAGCAAGGGCTAAAACGTGTTTTGATGACATTGTATTTTTCCTAATTTTACTGGCATTAACCAAAGGCGGTATTGCTCAGATTCGAGTTTCACTAAGTTATTGTTCCCTGACACACTAGGTGCGGAAATGAACTCAATAATTTTGAGTGTGGAATAGTTTGGAAATTAAGCAAAATAAGGAGGGGCACGAGCAGCGCCAAGAACTTCTTCGCCGTACACGAGGTGCAAAAAAACATGATGATGCTGGGCGCGCGTAAAAGTCGGTGTAGAGAGGGTAGGTTGTACCTTTGCTATACCGTGCTGAACACCAGAAAATAATTGGCAATGATGATGGGTATGATGGTCGGGCGTCAGATCAACTTGATGAAGTACAACCGCAAAGTTCCAAGCGATCAGCAACGCAACACTGAAAAATAAAGCAGTGCGATACCAATATCTTAGTATTTTTTGCTGGTGGTGGTACATCTGAGCTCCTCTTACCGACTGTTATAATATAACACCCATAATGAATAAAAGTTCACTCTTTTGTTGGCTAGCAGAAAAATTTAACTCAACACATACGTGCCGAAAAATATTGGTAATACTCTCTGATGGAAGTGTCGCACTTATAAAGAGCAGAGTTATCACTGCCCATGCTTCTAATCAAATTCATATAGCTCCTTACAACAGGAACAAGGAGCCATTCAATGAAGCTAGATGTTCTGTTTAATAAGCTCAATGACTTTTGTTATCTCATCTTGCTCAAGTGCGCCCTCTTTGACAAACAGAACTTTGCCCGTTTTGTCTTGAACAATAATGGCCGAACTTTCTTCTTTCAGGTCCCAAGTATTAGCAACTACGCCATTTTCATCAAGAACCATGGATGACCATGGGAACTCTTTTTTGCTGTCTTGAGCTGAAGACTTCACGAAAGAGCCTGTCCCCCAAATTGCATCATCTTGGTTGATGATAGTCGTCGTCTGGTAGCTTTCTTGTGGAAAATTTGCCGCTGTTATTGCCGACATTAAAGGGGCATTCATCTCTTTTGAACTGCTACGGCCTGCGATGGCTTGAATAACACGAACTTTGCCTTGCATATGTTGAGTTGCCCAGGGTTGGTATGCAACGCCTTCGCCTTGTAAAACAATCTCGCCGTAAGCGGCAACATTGACAGGAGGAACGCTTTTACCCACTGACAAGTTGTGTGCAAAGGTCAAGCTTGGCGTTAAGGCCAGTAGTAGAGGTAGGAGAGTCTTAGTTTTCATATTGTTATATTCCGTACGAGGTTTGGAAGCTTCCAGTATATATCCAGATCTTAGAAATTTGTAGGACCGTTTATAACATTTATTTAACGTATGGAGTGGTGTAATCTTGCGTTATATTTAGAATTTGCTAAAATGAGTTCCGTCGCAAATTGCGCATTAAGATTGCAGAGGAAAAATAAGCAATCCGTGTTTTCTCAAAGGAATTGAGGTGAGTTATGCTACGTGAGTTTGCTGTATATCGACCATTACAAGTGGCCCGTTTTGTTAAAACGTTGTTCAAAGGTCAATTTTTTATTGTTGGGGTTGGCTGTTTTCAGTTCGACAATGGCAAAGTGTTACTACCTGACGTCAACGATCATAAAAGGCTCACCATCTTTAAAGAAGTCAACCAAGTGATAGCATCATTATCGGCTTAGTTAGCTTGGTACCCACTTAGATTTAGAAAAGAGCGAACATATCGGTCGCTCTTTTTGTTGCTGGCTAGGTTTATCCTTGGAGGCTTGGTGGGAAGCAAACTCCCGTTCCTCCGATACCACAGTAACCATCAGGGTTTTTCGCCAAATATTGCTGGTGGTAGGTTTCCGCAAAGTAATACGGACCTGCTGGTTGTATTTCGGTGGTGATGTTCGCGCGCTGCTCTTCTTGCAGTGCTTGCTGATACAAGAGTTTCGATTTCTCTGCGCTCTCGAGCTGCTCCGTCGAATAAGTGTAAATTGCAGAACGATATTGAGTACCTAAGTCGTTACCTTGACGCATTCCCTGAGTTGGGTCGTGTTTTTCCCAAAAAACAGCCAGTAGCTTTTCTAATGAGATGACGCGTTCATCGAAAACGACTCGTACGACTTCTGTATGACCCGTTTTACCTGTACAGACCTCTTCATACGTGGGATTGGGTGTGTACCCCCCAGCGTAACCGACCGAAGTAGATACAACGCCGTCGAGTTGCCAAAATACGCGCTCAGCGCCCCAAAAACAGCCCATTCCGAGCAAAATCTGCTGTTGGTGTGACGCAAGAGGCGCCTTTAGGTTAGATTTATTTACAAAATGATGATCGTCAATCTGCATTGGTTGATCTCTACCTGGCAAGGCATCTTCTATACTGATCAATGTTTGTTTGTTGAGCATGGTATTTGTCCTTCAATACGTGTCTTAAATTTGCGAACTTTTTCATTTCGTCTGTATCTGATGCTGTGATGACATAGACCGCGTTAAACCTATTAATATTACAGACTTAGAATCTAATTGGCGTTATCATTATTTACGTTTACTTAACCTCATTCAGCCATAAAAGCATGATAAAAAAAGCTCTCCCCACCATTGTTGGCCTGTTTGCCTTTTCTCATGGTGCCTATGCCGATGTTTCTTTGACTTTGAAAGGCATTGATGGCGCTTTAGAAGAGAATGTCAGTGCGTATCTATCATCTATTCCAGAGAAGGATTACTCCACTTCTCTGCGTTTTCAAGCGAGATTAGATCAAAGTATCACTGAAGCGCTTAACGCGCTTGGGTATTATCATGCAAAAATTTCATACTCTATTCCTGAAGCGAATGATGAGTTAATTGTGCTCATCAAGCCGGGCTTGCCAGTGAAAGTGAAAGTCATGGATGTGGTCATCACTGGAGAGGCCAAGGACGATGAAGAATTTGCAAAACTTATTGAGCGCTCTCCGCTCAAAGTTGGCCAAGTTTTGAATCAAGGCCAATACGACAGCCTTAAGTCAGGCATTCGTAACTTGGCGCTTCAGCGTGGTTACTTCAATGGTGAGTTTACGCTAAGTCGATTAGAGGTTATCCCTGATCTGAACGAAGCTAATGTCCGTTTGCACTACAGCAGTGGAATACGTTTCAATTTTGGCGACGTTTCTTTTATTGGCAACCACATCTGGGAAGACCGTGTCGCATCACTACAACCTTTTAAAGAAGGGGACCCATACAACGTTTCGAAGCTGGGCGAGTTTAACCAGAAGCTATCAAATACGGAGTGGTTTTCCTCAGTTTTTGTTGAGCCTGAATTGGATAGGCTTGATGATGGCCGAGACTTGCCAATTAAAGTGTCTTTATCTCCTGCTTCTAAGAATCAGATCGAGACGGGTATTGGTTACTCAACGGATGTCGGCGTTCGAGGAACGTTGAAGTGGAAGAAACCTTGGGTGAGCTCCCGAGGACACAGTTTCAACACTGCTTTATCCCTATCTAAGCCAGAGCAAACCGTGACTGCTTCTTACAAAATTCCTTTAGAAGATGTCGCTAACGATTATTATCAAGTTCAATATGGGCTTAAAAACCTAGACAACCGTGACACGCAGAGTATCGAGTCTAACCTTGCAGTGGAGCGTCATTGGTTAGCAGACGGTGGTTGGCATAATACCGTTTATGTTCGTCATTTGTACGAGAGCTTTACGCAAGGTTTACAAGATGATGAATTCAACTTCGTACTTCCAGGTGCGACATTTTCTCGGACTAGGGTTCGAGGGGGCAATATGCCAATGTGGGGAGACAAGCAAAGCATCACTATTGAGTATGGTGATACCGCTATGCTTTCTGAAACTAGAGTGCTCCGCTTAATTGGCTCGACTTCTTGGATTCGTGGTATTGGAGAGAATCATCGTGGTTTGTTCCGCTTAGAAGGTGGTGCGAATATTACCGATGAACTTGAAAAACTATCACCGTCGCTGCGTTTCTTCGCTGGTGGTGACAATAATATTCGTGGTTACGGCTATGAATCTATTTCACCTGTGGATGAGAGTGGCGCCCTGACGGGGGGTAAATACATTGTTAGCAGTACATTAGAATACCAATATCGTGTTTATGGAAACTGGTGGGCTGCAACGTTTTACGATATTGGTGATGCGTTTAATGAAACACCAGATTGGAAATCAGGTGCTGGTGTTGGTATCCGCTGGGCGTCTCCGGTGGGCCCTGTTAGTTTTGATTTTGCATGGGGGTTGGATGCAAAACCAGAACGAGAGTTTCGTATCCACTTCTCATTGGGGCCTGAGCTATGATCAAAATGATGTTTAAGTGGACCAAATGGCTGTCGCTCAGTTTGATTGGTCTATTGCTGTTGCTCATCATTATTGTCGCGACAGTTTTATTTACCCACCCAGGCCTCAAATTTGCCTTGTGGGGAGCCGAAAAAGCACTACCACAATTGCAGATTGAAAAAGTGCAGGGTTCATTGTTTCCTCGCTTCGAACTGCATAACGTCAGTTTTGTCGATGAGTCTTTGAATATCGACGCCAAAGTCGAGCGTTTAGCTTTGGCAGTGAACTTCCGCTGTTTCTTTGACCCTAAGGTCTGTGTCGATGAGTTAAGACTGCAGGGGCTTGACTTTAAGATGCCAGAGCTACCGCCAGCAAGCGAGGAGCAAGAGGAAACGCCACCACTGCGTTCTATCAGTACGCCAGTGCCAATTTTTGTTAATAAAGTCAGCTTTAATGACATCAATGTCAATGTGCTGGGCAATCAAATTGATTGGCAAACATTCTCGACCGCTTTGTCGATGCAGGGTGATCGTTTGGTGATCGCACCTACCGCGTTGAAAGACATTAATGTGGCTTTAGCACCAAGTGAGGCTAAACCTGAAGCGGCTGCCGAGGAGCCGAAAGAAACTGACGTTACGCCGCAAGATATTGTGTTACCCGAAGTATGGATTCCACTGACGGTTGAAGCGCGTCGTCTTGATATTCACAATTTCAAACTGGCGGGTGAAACGCCAGTGATCGTCAATCATCTTGGTTTGGTTGCAAGAGCAGGCGGTGAACGTGTTGATGTCAAAACGTTAGAGCTCGACATGCCAGAAGTGGAAGGCAAGTTGAGCACACAAGTGACGCTTTCTTCTGATTACCCTATCAAAGCGCAATTGGACGCGTTAGTGAAGCAAGCGGATGCGAAGGGACAAAAACTGTCGCTTTCGGTCTCGGGTTCGGTTGGTGATTTGTCACTAAATGCTACGCTTTCTGAGCTTGTACAAGCGGAGATCAAAGGTGATATTCAACCGCTTAAAACACAGTTGCCGTTTGATGTCGCGATTAAAAATGTACAGGCGCAATGGCCGCTATTTGGACAAAGCGATTACCAGGTTTCTGTACCAAGCTTGGCGGCAAAAGGCTCACTTGATGGCTACGAAGTCGCATTAGAAACCAAAGCTTCGGGCAAAGATATTCCCGCCGTTGATGTCGCACTAAACGGCAAAGGTACGCTAGAGCAAATTGACCTCGAAAGCCTTGTAGTGAAAACCTTAGGGGGCGAACTCTCTGGGAAAGTCATGGCCAATTGGGCCGCGCCAATCAACTGGCAAGCTGACTTAAACCTGAAGAACATTCAACCAGGATTGCAGTGGAAAGAAGCCGAAGGGGATATCAGCGGTAATCTTTCGACTTCGGGGTTGTTAACAGAACAAGGCGGTTGGCAAGTCAGTTTGCCTAAGTTAGACATTGACGGCATTTTACGAGGTTATCCGCTGAATGTTGAAGGGCAACTTGAAGCGTCTGATAAGAACGGCAAAGGCGAAGACATCCAACTTACCACTCAGGGTTTAGCGCTTTCTCATGGCCCGAACCAACTGAGTGCAAAGGGTAAGATCGATAAGCAAATTCTGATGGATGTTGAGGTTAACTTCCCTGATTTTGCGAAAAGTGTTCCGGACCTTGCAGGTAAGATGCAAGGTAAAGTCGCACTACGTGGTAGCTTGAAAGAACCAGACATCAATCTTGATCTCGCTTTAAATCAGATAAACTGGCAGCAACAGGCGAACGTAGAAACGATCACCTTAAAGGGTGATGTGAAGCCTCTGCCAGCACCAAAAGCGAACATAAGCCTAATTGCGAACAACATTACCTATGACGACATAAAAGTTGATAGTGCTGACCTTGAAGTCTCTGGGGATGAAAAACTGCATCAACTGACGCTCGATGTAGTATCTGACCTGGTGTCGACCAGTTTAGAAATTGAAGGGACATTCCAGCAGAAACCAGAAATGATTTGGGATGGGGCGCTGCGCCGCTTGACGCTGAGCTCGCAACAAGGCCCGTGGGCGTTGCAAAAATCGACCGCGGTGAAGGTCAATATCGACAAACAGATCGCGAACGTTCAAGCGCATTGTTGGTTGCAAGCGGAGTCGAGCGTATGTCTAACCGAAGACATTAGTGTCGGTAAGAGTGGCCAGGCGAAGTTAGCCATCAATGATTTTGATTTTGACCAAATCAAACAATTCCTGCCGCCAGAAACCAAGCTGCAAGGCTCGGTTAATGCACAGGCTTTTGCTAAATGGGCACCAGAGAAAAAGCCTGAAGTAACCTTAAGTGTCAATATGCCAAAAGGCCAAGTTGAACAAGCGCTTGAACAGCCAATTAAAGTCGGTTGGGAAAGCTTCAACTTTAAAGCAGCATTAGCGAAAGACAAGCTTGATGCCGAGTGGCTATTTGATGTGAAAGATAACGGTGACTTGTCTGGTAAGGTTTCTTTACTGAATGTCTCGTCTGAAAAGCCCACTATTGATGGTAAGGTTTCACTCTCTACGTTCCACTTGGATTTCTTGGCACCGTTGATTGGTGAGTACAGCTTGTTTAAAGCAAACATGAATACTGACCTAGCGATATCAGGTGACGTCATGCATCCGAAGGTGAATGGTCAGTTCTTGATTGACCAAATGAAGCTACAGGGTGAAGTCACACCGATAGATATAAACTCAGGGCAGGTCGTCATCAACTTTAAAGGCCATCAAGCGGACTTGGATGCCGGAATTCTAACCCCGGATGGTGAGTTGAACGTTACCGGTGATGCCGACTGGCAGGACTTACAGAACTGGCGTACTAAAGCGCGTGTATTTGCTAAAGAGCTCAATGTTGATTTGCCTCCAATGGTAAAAATCAAAGTTGAGCCTGACATGACAATAGATGTGACTCCTCAGCTTGCGAAAATTGAGGGTGATATTAATTTGCCATGGGGCAGAATTGTCGTCGAAGAGCTTCCACCAAGTGCGGTAGGCGTATCGAGTGATACCGTTATTCTCGATAAAAACTTGCAGCCAGTGGACGATGTGGCTGCGATGCCGTTTGATGTGGAAACGAACATCAACATTAAAATTGGTGATGACTTCCAACTTGCCGCTTTTGGTTTAAAAGGTGGGTTGAAAGGGAACCTAAACGTGACACAAAAAGACAAAGGTCCTTTCATCGTTGGTGAAGTGAATGTTGTCGACGGTTCTTATCGTTCGTTTGGTCAGGACTTATTGATTAAAGAAGGTAAGATTCTGATGAATGGTCCACCAGATCAACCTTACTTGTCTATCAAAGCGATTCGTAATCCAGACAATACCCAAGATGATGTCATTGCGGGGGTACAAGTGTCGGGCCCAGCATCTGATCCGAGTATAGAAATTTTCTCAGAGCCCGCGATGAACCAAGCCAATGCACTTTCTTATCTACTTCGTGGTCAAGATATTGATGGTGAAGCTGGTGGTAATGCAATGACGACTACCTTAATTGGTTTAAGCTTGGCGAAGAGTGGGCGTGTGGTTGGTGAAATCGGTGAAGCCTTTGGCGTACAGGATTTACAGCTGGACACTGCTGGGTCGGGCGATGACTCGCAAGTGACGGTGAGTGGTTATATTCTGCCAGGTTTGCAGGTGAAATATGGTGTCGGCATCTTTAACTCCTTAGGTGAGTTCACTGTGCGTTACCGATTGATGCAAGACTTGTATTTAGAAGCGGTATCAGGTGTAGATAGCGCCGTTGACCTACTCTATCAGTTTGAGTTCGATTAAAGTGCTTTAACCTAAGCATACACAGTCATGACTAAGGAGTGGTTATGCAGCATTTGATTTTTGTCTACGGCACGTTACGCAAGGGAGAGTACAACCATCAGTATTTGCGCTCGGCGCAGTTTCTTGGTTTACATGAAACGGATGCTCAATTTGCAATGTATGACTTAGGCCCTTATCCAGCGTTGTCTGATGGGCAACGCTCGATTCAAGGTGAAGTGTATCTGATTGATGATGAAACCTTATCCGAGCTAGATAGGTTAGAAGATGTGCCAGTGGAATATCGCCGAGAGAGCATCGTTACGCCGTTTGGCCAAGCTTGGATCTACTTATATCAAGATACTGAGCAATTAACTGAAGAAATCGCTTCCGGAGATTGGTGTCAAAAGGTGTGAGCTATACTGACATTATCAATAGCAACGAGCTAAACACTAAGGAGTCACGATGAAAACATTCGTAATTGGAGTAATGGCGTTGCTTCTTGCTGCATGCGCACAAACAACACTACCGACTTCGAATAATGTGACCGATTGGCAAGTGTTTGGTAAGCAGTCAGCTTTAGATGGATTACGGGAGTTATCTGAGGAGCGAATTGCGAAGCTGGATGATGTTAACCATGCGACGCCAGAACTGATAATGGCTTATCAAGCGGGTTACCAGCAAGGTAAACAAGAGTATTGTGAGCAAAGTGCTTATATGCTCGGTGTTATCGGGCGTCCGTATTTTGGCATTTGTGATGATGTTGACCCCTTCTTTCAACATGACTACGACGCTGGACGAATGTCTTCAGCAGGCGCACCTATCTAGTTGACACAGGTAAGATGAAAGCAAAAGAGCTGCCCTAGAGCAGCTCTTTTTAGTTTTGTATCAGCAGTGATGCTTATTTTTTCTGAGCGCGCTCGTAAGATTCTAGGATCTCAGCTTTAGCGGCAGCAACATCTGCCCACCCATCCACTTTCACCCATTTGCCTGCTTCAAGCTCTTTGTAACGCTCAAAGAATTGCGTGATCTGCGCTTTCAGTAGTTCTGGGATATCGTCCACATCTTGGATGTGCTCGTACTCTTTCGAGATTTTTGAGTGGGGAACCGCAAACACTTTTGCATCTTCACCCGATTCATCTGTCATCTTCAAAACGCCAACAGGACGGCAGCGAATGACTGAACCTGGCATGAGTGGGTATGGTGTTGGTACCAATACGTCGACTGGGTCGCCATCAAGAGACAGGGTATTGTTCACGTAGCCATAGTTGCATGGGTAGAACATTGGTGCAGACATGAAACGGTCGACAAATACAGCACCAGAGTCTTTATCTACTTCGTACTTGATTGGATCTGCATTTGCAGGAATTTCGATAACGACATAGATATCTTCAGGCAGCGACTTGCCTGCTGGTACATGGTTTAAGCTCATTAGAATATTCCTTTTCATTAACGATGAGTCACACAAAAGCGGCTTCATCTGATGATAAATTCGCGTTTCACTTTAGCGACAAAAACGCGGCAGGTAAACACCTGCCGCGTTGGACAAAGGTCTGAAATTATTCTTCGTCGCGGTGCAGTTCAAGGAACTCTTCAACTTTGCGAACCATGTTCTTCGAACCCACAAAGAAAGGTACACGCTGGTGCAACTCAGTAGGCTTGATGTCCATAATGCGATTCACGCCGTCCGATGCAATGCCGCCAGCTTGCTCAATGAGGAATGCCATAGGGTTACATTCGTAAAGCAGGCGTAGCTTGCCTTGTGGGTGGCTTTGTGTGCTTGGGTAAAGGTAGATACCACCTTTCAGTAGGTTGCGGTGGAAATCAGCAACCAGCGAGCCAATGTAGCGAGAAGTGTATGGGCGACCGTCTTCTGGCACGTTTTCTTGGCAGTACTTGATGTACTTCTTCACCCCTTGAGGGAAACGAATGTAATTACCTTCGTTGATGGAGTAGATCTTACCATCATCAGGAATCATCATGTTTTCATGAGAAAGACAGAAGCTGCCGATAGATGGGTCGTAAGTAAAGCCGTTTACGCCGTTACCAGTTGTGTATACCAACATGGTGGAGGAGCCGTAAATTACGTAGCCCGCAGCCACTTGTTTGTGACCAGGTTGTAGGAAGTCTTCTTCAGTTGGTGGAGTACCGATTGGAGAAACACGACGGTAAATCGAGAAGATAGTACCAACAGAGACGTTCACATCGATGTTAGAAGAACCATCAAGTGGGTCCATCAGTACTACATATTTGGCGTTTTGGTTGAGTTCTTTATTGAACGCAACTGCTTCGTCTTCTTCTTCACTGGCAACGCCACACACTTGATCACGAGCTTCAAGCGCGGCTTTGAACTTATCGTTCGCGTAAACATCGAGCTTTTGCTGATCTTCACCTTGGACATTTTCCGTGCCTACAGCACCAGTGATATCACCGAGACCCGCTGCGTTGATTTCGCGGTTAACGATTTTTGCAGCTAAACGAATGGAGGCTAAAAGGGATGATAGATCACCGCTAGCGTGGGGGAAATCCGCTTGTTTTTCGACAATGAACTCGCCTAGGGTGCGCAGTCCTGACATGGTTAATCCTTACATTTTCATTTCATTGGGGGTAGTGCGCAAGTGAGCATCTCTTTATGGATGTTAAACGATTGCGCTGGATGTAAGTTTAAGTCGCAGATCTTTTTAATGGTAATGAAGTAACTGTTTGAGATCTCAATTTATTTGTAGACTTGTTTGAGGGATTCATCAGTAAGCAAGAGGTTGTACAGTCTGTGTTCAACCTTGTCATATTTGTGAAAGGGACTGCAAGAAGAAGGCTAAAGTCACTCGCTTTTCAGGCGGTAATCGCGATAATGAAAGCATTAAAAAACGCATTACAAGGTTTAGTTTATGCACATTCATATCTTGGGTATCTGTGGCACATTTATGGGCGGCGCAGCGATTCTAGCGCGCCAATTAGGACATAAAGTCACTGGTTCTGATGCCAACGTTTATCCGCCAATGAGCACACTGCTTGAGTCTCAAGGTATTGAAATTATTGAAGGCTTTGACCCGTCTCAACTCGACCCTCAACCAGATCTTGTGGTGATTGGTAATGCGATGAGCCGTGGCAACCCTTGTGTCGAGCATGTGCTCAACACTAACATGCGTTACACCTCTGGCCCGCAGTGGCTCAACGAGTTTTTGCTGCATGATCGTTGGGTATTGGCGGTATCGGGTACACATGGGAAAACGACCACGTCGAGCATGCTTGCTTGGATACTTGAAGATTGTGGTTATCAACCGGGTTTCTTAGTCGGTGGGGTACTCGGTAACTTCGGAGTGTCTGCTCGTTTGGGTGAAAGCATGTTTTTTGTCGTTGAAGCCGACGAATATGACAGTGCTTTTTTCGATAAGCGTTCTAAGTTTGTGCATTACCATCCTCGCACTTTAATCATGAACAATCTTGAGTTTGATCATGCTGATATCTTCGATGATCTAGAAGCGATCAAGCGCCAATTCCATCATTTAGTGCGAACTGTACCGGGCAATGGATTGATCTTAGCGCCGAGAAAAGATCAGGCGTTAGCGGATGTATTAGAGCGTGGCTGCTGGACTGAAAAACAGTTCTCTGGTGAGAATGGTGACTGGCAAGCGCACAAATTAGTGCTTGATGGCTCAAAATTTGACGTTGCGTTGCAAGGTGAGAAGGTTGGTACCGTCGAATGGAATTTGGTGGGTGACCACAATGTGGATAATGCGCTGATGGCAATCGCTGCTGCACGACATGTTGGAGTCACTCCGGATCTTGCTTGCCAGGCATTAGGGCGTTTCATCAATACCAAGCGCCGTTTAGAGCTGAAAGGTGAAGAACAAGGTGTGACGGTTTACGATGATTTTGCGCATCACCCAACGGCAATTGAACTTACTGTCGGTGGTTTGCGTAACAAGGTAGGTGAAAAACGCATCCTTGCTGTGTTGGAGCCGCGTTCTGCCACCATGAAGCGAGGTGTACACAAAAACACACTTGCAGAGTCACTACACAGTGCAGATGAAGTCTTCTTGTTCCAGCCAGATAATATCGAGTGGTCTGTGCAAGACATTGCCGACCAATGCACACAGCCAGCGTTTGTCGATGCGGATATAGATAACTTTGTAGCCAAGATCGTCGAACGTGCGCGACCAGGTGACCAAATTCTAGTCATGAGCAACGGTGGCTTTGGTGGTATTCACGGAAAACTTCTTGAGCAGTTAAAACAAAAAGCCTGATTGATATGCAAAACAAAACACAACCCTCTCATAAAAAAGCCATCACGTTGGCATTAACGGGTGCTTCTGGTGCTCCCTACGGCCTTCGTCTTTTAGAATGCTTGGTTGCGGCGGATTATCATGTCTACGTTCTGATTTCTTCGGCAGCTCGTGTTGTGATGGCAACCGAGCATAATCTTAAGCTACCAAGTGGCCCAGAAGCGGCGCAGCAAGCATTGGTAGAGCACCTGAACTGCAATCCCGATAACATCACCGTTTGCGGTAAAGATGACTGGTTCTCACCGGTTGCGTCTGGTTCTGCTGCACCAAAGCAAATGGTGGTTTGCCCATGCTCTGCGGGAAGCGTTGCGGCCATAGCACACGGTATGTCGGACAACTTGATCGAACGGGCCGCTGATGTAGTAATGAAAGAGCGCGGGCAGCTGTTGCTCGTGGTTCGCGAAACACCATTCTCAACGCTGCATCTGGAGAACATGCACAAACTGTCGCAAATGGGCGTCACCATCATGCCAGCGGCTCCGGGCTTCTATCATCAGCCAAAGAGCATTGAAGACTTAGTGGATTTTATGGTGGCGAGAATTCTCGACCACTTAGGTATTGAGCAAGGTTTGGTGCCTCGTTGGGGTTATGACCAGCGCTCGTGAGCTGATTGTGTAACCACTCAAATACCTTTACAATCCATCCAACTCATCGGGGAGCAAACCCATTTAGCATTGAGTCAATCAATGCATTGGGGCGCTGAGACCTAAGTGTTTAACTAGGGACCCGTATTACCTGAACCAGATAATGCTGGCGTAGGAATTGAGTCTGGATATTGGAAGTCCTTAATAGCCGCCTCAAACCCTGTGCCGCTCAACTTATTTCTCTGAAATACTCATGGAGAGCGAGCAGTGAAACCCACTTTAAATCTGATTGCCCTAGCTGCAATCACCTCTACTTCAGCGTTTGCCGCTGAAAACACATTAACCATCTATACCTACGATTCTTTTGCCGCAGATTGGGGCCCGGGTCCTAAAATCGAGCAAACTTTTGAAGCAAAATGTGGCTGTGACGTTAACTTCGTAGCGTTGGACGATGGTGTGTCGATTCTGAATCGTCTTCGTCTTGAAGGCGGTAATAGCAAAGCGGACATCGTATTAGGTTTGGATAACAATCTGATGGCAGAAGCGAAGAAAACCGGTCTGCTTGCCGAGCACAATGTGGATACGGCCAACACAGTGTTACCAAACGGCTGGAGCGACACGACGTTTGTACCGTACGATTACGGCTACTTCGCATTTGTGTACAACAAAGAGAAACTGGCTAATCCGCCGAAAAGCATGAAAGAGCTGGTGGAAACGCGCGACGATCTGAAAGTGATTTACCAAGATCCGCGGACTTCAACGCCGGGCCAAGGCTTAATGCTATGGATGAAATCTATTTATGGCGACGATGTGACGCAAGCGTGGCAGAAGCTAGCGAGCAAAACCGTAACGGTCACGAAAGGTTGGTCTGAGGCGTATTCTATGTTCCTCAATGGTGAGTCCGATTTAGTGCTTTCTTACACCACTTCACCTGCGTACCACTTAATTGCGGAAAACGATTCGAAGTTTGCTACGGCGAATTTTGCTGAAGGCCACTACATGCAAGTTGAAGTAGCCGCCAAAGTGAAAGGGGCAAAAAATTCAGAACTTGCTGATCAATTTATGAGTTTCATTTTAAGTGATGAGTTCCAATCGGCGATGCCAACGGGTAACTGGATGTACCCAGTCACTGACGTTGAGTTACCTAAAGGTTTTGAAACTTTGAGTGTTCCAAGCAAGTCGTTGAGCTTTAGTGCTGATGAAGTGGCAAAAATGCGTAAGTCTTGGATTCGCGAATGGCAAAGCGCATTGACGTTTTAGCTGACGTTTCCATCCTCATCTGAATGAGATAGGTTTTACCTTTGAATTCTGTTCCAAAAATAGGTTTAGGGGTCGCGATGATCATCGCGACCTTTGTTATTTCTGCCCTAGGTGCTTTGATTGTTCAAGCCCCTTCACTTGATGTGTCTGTGGTATGGGGCGACCCGTACTATCAACATGTCACCAAGTTCAGTTTCTACCAAGCGTTTCTTTCCACATTGCTCAGTGTTGGCTTTGCCATTCCAGTAGCGCACGCACTTTCGCGTCGCCAATTTATTGGTAAATCGTTACTGCTTAAGCTGTTTGCATCGACACTGGTTTTGCCGGTTTTGGTTGGTGTTTTTGGGCTGTTAGCGATTTATGGCAACAGTGGTTTGTTGGCGCAGTGGTTGCAAAGTTTCGACACTAAACTGCCATTCTCTATTTACGGTTTGAACGGCATTTTACTCGCCCATGTGTTCTTTAATTTACCTTACGCGGCACGATTGCTTCTGCAAGCCTTGGAGTCTATTCCTGCCGAGCAGCATAAGCTTTGCGCGCATCTTGGGATGAGCCATTGGGATAAGTTTCGCTGGGTAGAATGGCCGCGTTTAAGGCAGCAGCTTCCCCACGTTTGTGGGTTGGTGTTTATGTTGTGCTTTACCAGTTTTGCCACTGTAATGGCGTTGGGGGGCGGGCCAAAATCCACCACCATTGAATTGGCCATTTACCAAGCGATTAAGTTTGATTTTGATTTACAAGCTGGGGCGTTATTGGCGCTGTGGCAGATGCTGTTATGTGGACTGCTTGCTATTGGAGTGCAGAAGTTAACAAGGCCTGTTTCTATCAGTGCTGGAAGCACATCGGTACAGCAATATTTAACGAAGGATCATGGGTGGTCAAAAGCTTGGGATAGCTTTTGGATCATAGGTGCCTTTTTACTGGTAATACCGCCGTTATTGATGGTGTTACTGAGTGGCATCAACCAACAAGTTTGGACAGTATTAACCGATGAGCGTTTTTGGTCTGCGCTATTGAACTCCCTCAAAGTCGCCTGTGTCGCTAGCGCGCTTGCGGTCGCTGCAGGGGTGTCCATACTATTGACCAGTCGCCGTTGGCGGTTGCAGTACAAAAACACGCGAGCCGATCAGATTGAGTTAATCGGCACCGTTATTTTGGTGACTCCAGGTCTGGTGATCAGCACCGGTTTATTCTTACTACTGCGCGCATTTACCGATGTTTTTAGCTTGGCATTTTTTGTCGTGATTTTGGTGAACGGTTTGATGGCTTTGCCTTACGTGATCAAAACGCTAGCGCAGCCAATGCTGCACATTGAACAACAGTATCTGTATGTATGTGCCAGCTTAGGCATGCGTGGCTGGCAACGGTTTAAAGTGGTGGAGTGGCAGGCGCTACGCAAGCCGTTTGCACATGCGTTTGCGATCAGCTTTATGTTTGCGATTGGCGATTTAAGTGCTATTGCGTTGTTTGGCGGACAAGAGTTCCGCACTTTACCTCTGTATTTATTCCAGCTGCTTGGCAGCTATCAGATGGACGCGGCTGCGGTGGTATCGGTGACCCTATTGTTGTTGAGTGTGGGCTGTTTTGCCTTGATTGAGAAAGTATTGAAAACGAAGGAGAGAGCGTAATGTTAGTGTTGGATGATGTGCAGTACACCTACCAACGTGAACTGTTTCGTTTTGACTTAACGATTGAGCAAGGACAGATTGTGTCGCTGATGGGACCAAGTGGGGCAGGGAAGTCAACCTTGCTGGCGTTGGTGGCAGGATTTATCCATCCTGACCGTGGTGATATTTGTGTTGATGGTGAGTCCATTGTTCGTAAAGAGCCTTATCTGCGTCCGTTCTCTATGTTGTTCCAAGAGCACAATTTGTTTGCTCACTTATCGGTGCGTGACAACATCGGTTTGGGCTTACACCCAGGGCTAAAGCTTACGGTGGACCAAAATCGTCAGATTGAACAAGCCGCGCAGCAAGTTGGTGTTGCAGAGTACCTCGACCGTTTGCCAGAGCATCTTTCTGGTGGCCAGCGTCAACGTGTTGCCTTAGCGCGTTGTTTTGTTCAGCCTCATCCCATGTGGCTATTGGATGAGCCGTTCTCGGCGCTTGATCCGGTGTTGCGTGAAGAGATGCTGAGCTTGGTAAAAAAACTCGCAGCAGAGCGGGGAATAACTGTATTGATGGTCACGCACCATTTAAGCGATGCCAAAGCGATTGCCAGCCACTTTGTGTTTGTGGCAGATGGTAAAGTGGAAGCCGCGGGTGATATGTCTGCATTGAGTGAACAGCATGCTAGTGAGAAGCTTGCGGCATTTATCCGAGCAGCATGCTAGTGCCTGATAGTTGCTAGGTTATGCTTCTCCGCAACACAAACCATGCCGAGGGCCAAATTCAAATTGAGATCTTAAGCTCATGATATGGTCAATCATTGCTTGTACACGCCGTGGGCGGTTTGCTCCAGGACGATAGACTAAATAAATAGGCATTGGTACCGTGTGCCATTGCGGTAACACTCTGACTAAGGTGCCACTTTCTAGCTCTTGCGTCATGTTCTGCACAGGTAAGTTAGCGATGCCTAGTCCTTTAAGTGCGCCTTTCAATATTGCTTCTACAGTTGTACTTGAGAAGTTACTGGTTATTGAAACATTGACGGTATTATCGTGTGAGATCAGCGTCCAAGGCCCTATTTCTGAAACATATTGATACCTCAAACAGTTGTGTTTTGTCAGGTCTTCTGGCGTTTCAGGTACGCCGAACTCAGCTAAATACTCAGGGCTAGCAGCCAGAACTCGAGTGGTATAGCCTAATTTTTTTGCGATCAATCGATCATCAACTATCTGACCGACTCGAATTGCCATATCAAAGCCGTGTGAAAAGAGATCAACAAAATCGTTCGATGCTTCTAACGCAATTTGTACTTTTGGCCATTGTTTTAAAAATGGCAAAAAGATGTGTTCCGCCATATACGCATCCAACGCTGGTGGCGCGGAAATACGCAGCCGGCCTTGGATCTGTTGTTCCATCTCCTGTACGTCATGGCCAATTGAGTGGAATTCCTCAACTAAGCTTGCAGCACGCTCTAAAACCATTTGGCCAGCTTCGGTGATCACTAACTTTCGGGTTGTGCGCTCTAGGAGTTTGGCTTCAAAGTGTTGTTCGAGTTTGGTTATGGCTTTACTAACAGTAGATTTCGGTAGGTTTAACTCCAGCGCGCACTTGGTTAAGCTCAGTAGTCGACAGCTTGTGACAAAGATAGAAAGCGTTCTAAAGTCAATTGTTTCTAAATTGCGAACAATCACTTTCAATTATCCATATTGTTTCAATATTAATCTGATTATAGTCTGGCACCTCATCCTTAGCCATCAAGTTATTGTCATTTGAGGTAAACAACATGTCCAACTCTGTAGACTTATTTTCTCCTATCGAACTCGGTCAATTAGCATTAGATAACCGTGCCATTATGGCGCCTTTAACGCGAGCTCGTGCTGGCGCAGACCATATTCCTAATGACCTTATGGTTGAATACTACGCTCAACGTGCGAGTGCCGGACTTATCATTGCTGAATGCACCATGGTGATGGAAGGTACGTCTGCTTTCATGGCAGAGCCGGGTATTTACAACGAAGAGCAAATCGCAGCTTGGAAAAAGGTAACGGATGCGGTTCATGAGAGAGGCGGTAAGATTGTACTGCAAATTTGGCATGCGGGACGAGCTTGTCATCCTGATCTGAATGAAGGAAAAACACCTGTAGCGGCGAGCGCATTGGCCATTCGTGATGAATTAGTCCATACCCCTTCGGGTAAGCAAGCATATACGGTACCACGAGCACTCGAAGTGGATGAGATAGCTTCCATTGTTGCGGCGTTTAAACAAGGTGCAGAAAACGCCAAGAAAGCAGGCTTTGATGGGGTCGAGATACATGGCGCCAATGGTTATCTTATTGATAACTTCCTTCGTGACGGTTCAAATTTACGTACCGATGAATACGGTGGTTCGGTTGAAAATCGTGCTCGATTTTTACTTGAGATAGTGAAAGAAGTCGTTGAGGTGTGGGGACCTGGAAGAGTCGGTCTACGTACATCTCCGCTAAATGGATTTAATGACATGAAAGACAGTGATCCAGTTGGCTTGGTGCGTTACTTAGCAGAGCAACTTAATTCTTTCGATCTTGCTTATTGGCACGTGATGCGTGCGGATCTGAAAGGCGTACAAAAAGCAGATGTTCTCAAGCCAGCACGCGAAAACTATCAAGGTCACTTAATGGCGAACGTGGGCTACAGTGCACAAGAAGCGGCAACAGCAATTGCAGAAAACAAAGTTGATGTGGTCGCATTTGGCGTTCCCTTTATCGCAAACCCAGATTTAGTCGAGCGATTTAAGAAAAATGCACCTCTTAATGAGGCGAAACCAGAACACTTTTATTTGGGTGGAGCAGAAGGTTATACCGATTACCCAGTGATGGCATAACCCTTACTTGTTTAATATAAAAAGGACGCTAATGTTAGCGTCCTTTTTCGTTTTTGTATTTACTTAGCCTTGCGGTTTTACGACCATCACATTGATTGGAGAATATTCCACAACCTTACTCGCGACGGAGCCAAGCATTACTTTATTGATTTTAGAGCGCTTGTGACTTGGCATAATGATGAGATCAGCGCCTAAGCGTTCTGCATAATCAAGAATGGTCGCGTAGGCCTTGCCTTCAGCAACATGCACTTGGTAAACCACATCTTCAGCAATATGCTCATTAGCGAAAGTTTTTAGTTGCTGCTTCACGTCTTGCTTCATTTTGGCCGCAGCATCTTTCGGAAAGTATGTGGCAACCATCGACATGTGAATACCAGGTAGTACCGTCAGAAGATGGATTTGAGCATTTGCTTGCTTTGCCTGCCAAACCGCTAGTTCAACCGCTCGGTCTGAAAAGCCTTGGTCATTTAGATCAACCGGAACAAGAATTTGTTTGTACATTCAATGTCTCTCATTAAGGCTCCTTTATCCTCGGGGCCAAATCGGTTATGCGCTCAATTGTTCCTTACGAGCACGACGTTTTTGGTTCATTGCAAGCACCAGCAAAATCATTAAGCATGGTACAAACACCCACTCTTTCATCGGACGGTCTGCATCCTGGATAACCCACTTGATTTCCCAATCAAAGTCGATACCTGCGGACTCTGCTGGACTACCAAATTCAACCATATCGACAATCATTTTGTTGTCACTTTCGGTCAGCATCAGACCCATAGATGAAATACGTGCGTCTGCTGTTGTCGCACTGTCTTCGAATGGAAGACGAACCGTTTTCTCAATGTAGTCGCCCTCAAGGTTTTCACCGGCAACACGTAACTCCAATGATTCTCCTACATTTAGTGTTTCCGTGATTTGAGCTACCTCAACGCCAGGAGAAAGAACTTTCGCTGGGTACAGCATGTCCCACCAAAAACCTGGACGGAAAAACGAAAACGTCAGTACTAATAATAGGACTGTTTCCCACCACTTGTTACGCGTGAACCACCACCCTTGAGTTGCCGCAGAGAAAATCAGCATTGCAATGATCGATGAGATGACCGTGAGTGCCAAATGCCACCAAGAGTCGATCCCCATTAACAATAGCTGGGTATTGAACACAAACATGAACGGCAAAATAGCGGTTCGAATATCGTAAGTAAAACCTTGGATACCAGTACGAATTGGATCTGATTTCGCAATTGCTGCTGCTGCAAAAGCCGCAAGGCCTACAGGTGGGGTATCGTCGGCCAAAATACCAAAGTAGAAAACGAACAAGTGCACCGCTATCAACGGAATAATCAAGCCATGCGCCGCGCCGAGCGTAACAATAACCGGCGCCATTAGCGTAGAGACCACGATGTAGTTCGCCGTGGTTGGCAGACCCATACCCAGAACCAAGCTAATGATGGCGGTAAACAGCAGCATAAGAATGATGCTGCCACCAGAGATAAACTCGACGAAGTCGGTCATCACTAGGCCGATACCCGTTAGTGTAACAACACCAACAACGGTGCCCGCTGCCGCGGTTGCAACGCCGATACCAATCATATTGCGCGCACCAGAAACTAAGCTCTCGGCAAGATCGACAAAGCCATCTTTGGTTTGCTGAAGCATGTCACCTTGCTTTGACAGCAGTGCAATCAACGGACGTTGAGTCAGCAAAATGAAAATCATGAACACCGTTGCCCAGAATGCCGAAAGGCCAGGTGAGAAACGTTCGACAGTCAAACACCAAACCAATACGACGATAGGGAGTAGGTAGTGCAAGCCTGACTTAACGGTTGGGCCAGGATCAGGTACTTCTGTTAATTCTGCATCAATCTCAATTGCGCCATCTTGCACGTGATTTGCTGAGACTTTCACCAACCCAACGTACGCGATTAATAGTGCGACGGTAACAATTGGTGTCGCGGCATCACCAAAGACGTCCTTTGTCCAACCCACTCCGTAGTAAACCAATGCGCTGATCACACACAATCCTAAGATTGTGCCAGTAAAGGACAGCAGACTTTGTACGAGTGTTGGGTTGTGGCGACGAGGAAGCCCTGTCATGCCTGCTTTACACGCTTCAAGGTGAACAATGTAAATTAAAGCAATATAAGAGATTAGCGCTGGAAGTAGGGCGGCTTTAATCACCTCAACGTAGGAGATACCGACGTATTCCACCATCAAAAATGCTGCTGCACCCATGATTGGCGGTGTTAACTGACCATTGGTTGAAGCCGCTACCTCTACCGCACCCGCTTTTGTGCCGGGAAAGCCAACACGCTTCATCAGTGGAATCGTAAAGGTGCCAGTTGTTACTACGTTTGCGATTGAAGAACCAGAAACCAGACCAGATAAACCTGATGCAACAACGGCCGCTTTAGCTGGACCACCTTTCATATGGCCAAGTAACGAGAAGGCAACTTTAATGAAGTAAGCACCAGCACCAGCGCGTTCCAGCATTGCTCCAAACAATACAAACAAGAAGACAAAAGAGGTAGAAACACCTAGCGCAACCCCAAATACGCCTTCAGTTGTTAGCCACAAGTGAGACATGGCCTTGTTCAAGCTTGCCCCTTTGTGCGCGATAACGTCAGGCATGTAAGGGCCTGCAAAGGTGTAAGTAAGGAAAACAGCAGCCACGACCATTAATGGTGGACCAAGTGCTCGGCGTGTTGCTTCTAAAAGGAGGAGCATACCGATAACAGCAACAACGATATCAACCGTTGTCGGTGCGCCTGAGCGTCCTGCTAGCTCGGTATAAAAAAGGTATATATAGGCTGCTGAAAAGCTGCCAGCCAACGCGAGTATCCAATCAACAAGAGGGATATGATCGCGAGGAGAATTCTTCATCGCTGGATAAGCAGTGAAAGCCAAAAAGATCGCGAAAGTAAGGTGGATAGATCGCGCTTCCGTGTCGTTCAGTACGCCAAAATTGAAAATAAATGGTAACGGGGATGCGTACCATAATTGAAATAGTGACCAACACAGAGGAACAAACCAAAGGATTCGTCCTTGCATTCCCGAAGGGCTACGTGCACCTGTGTCTGCCTGAGCCACCATTTCTTGCACATCTTGTGACGGAGCTTGATTCGTCGCCATGTACTTTTTCCTTATTATTGATGGTCCTGTCTGATTTTTATCGAGAACCACACTTCGCCTCTATCAGTGTAGTGAATGGAGCGAAGTTTGCTTTCGAGTATTTTGCTGCCTGAACTCAAAGTGTTGATTGTTGGATACTCTGTTAGGCGGCGTTTAAGTTTTCTTGGGTATGAGCTCGCAGTTATCAGAAGAAAACTGGCGAATGAAGCATACAGTTAGAACGTGCTACAACCTGTATGCTCAAACAGGCAGAAAATATTCTTTCCTGCCTGTATGTAGAGTCTGAGGAAATTACTTAATTAGACCCATTTCTTTGTAGTATTTTTCTGCACCTGGGTGAAGAGGAATAGAAAGACCAGCTTTCACCATGTCTTCTTTCTTCAAGTTTGCGAATGCAGGGTGTAGACGTTTGAAGGTATCAAAGTTTTCAAACACAGCTTTTGCCACGTTGTAAGCGACATCGTCTGAAACATCAGAGGTCGTTACCATTGTTGCTGCAACACCAAAGCTGTTTACGTCTTTGTCTGTACCGCGGTACATACCAGCCGGTACTGAGCTAAAGGCGTAGTATGGGTTGTCGGCAACAATTTTATCGATTTTAGGGCCTGTTGCTGAAACTAGCTTCGCATCACATGATGTGGTTGCTTCTTTGATTGAACCGTTCGGGTGGCCGACCATGTAAATGAAGGCGTCAATTTTGTTATCACAAAGTGCCTGAGAGCGTTCAGAGCCTTTTAGCTCAGACGCCAATTTGAAGCTGTCGTTTGTCCACCCCATCGCTTCCATGACAACGCCCATCGTTGCACGGTCACCAGAGCCTGGGTTACCGATGTTTACACGCTTACCTTTCAGGTCTTCAACGTTTTCAATACCTGAATCTGCACGCGCAATGATGTTGAAAGGTTCTGTATGAAGAGAGAACATTGCGCGTAGCTTCTTGTACGGGCCTTGTTCTTCAAACTTGCTCGTACCGTTGTAGCCGTGGTACTGCCAATCCGATTGCACGATACCAAAATCTAATTCGCCTGCACGGATAGTGTTAACGTTGTAAATTGAGCCACCAGTCGATTCTACTGAACAACGGATGTTGTGGTCTTTACGACCTTTATTTACCAACTTACAGATAGCACCACCAGTTGGGTAGTAAACACCTGTCACAGAGCCAGTACCGATGGTAATAAACTCTTGAGCGTTAACTGCGCCTGCGCCCATTACGGCTGCAGCGATAGCGCCTACTTTGAGAAGTTTGTTAAATGCCATGAATTTCCCTTCCTTATATTCATTATTTACCCGGAAATAACCATAAATCACTTCTGGAGTTTCCTATTTGGAAACGGCACCTTTTTCAATCCAATCGTTTGAAAAAGCGAGCGAATCATAACAAAAAATAGGCAGAAAATTATCCAATTGTTAAATGTTATAGTTGATAAGTCTGAATTTTGTATCAGGGGATAGGATTCAATTTGTGATTTAATTCTTTTTATAACAATTACTTAATTAACGTTTGGTGACTGAAATGAAAAAGATCAATTGCGTGATGTTAATCACAAAACAGGTGATTAAAGAATGATCGGAGTAAGCAAAAAATTTACATAAATTATGGGCTACAAAATGAGACTTCTTTTATAACCCACAATGAGTTAGCTGATTGAAGCTTTATAGAACTTAACCAGTATATTCGAACAGCTCGCACACTGATTTGAAGAGTTGCTCAGTCGTAATTGCCATGGTTGGCGTAATGAAAATGGTATCGTCACCCGCGACAACGCCAAGAATACCTTCGGATTTACCGAGTGAATCAAGCAAGCGAGCAATCAACTGTGCTGCACCTGGGCCGGTGTGAATTACCACTAACGCTGCATTACGATCGATGTCTAGCACCAGTTCACGCAGAGAGCTGCTGACTGTTGGTACACCTAGCTCAGCAGGAAGACAGTAAACCATTTCCATTTTTGCATTGCGCGTACGGACGGCGCCAAATTTAGTCAGCATACGTGAGACTTTAGATTGGTTGATACTCTCAAACCCTTGCTGTTTGAGTGCGTCAACAATCTCGCCCTGTGAGCCAAAGCTTTCTTCTTTTAACAGGGCTTTAAAGGCGCGAACTAAGTTGTCTTGTTTTTCTGAATTGCGCATAGTCATTACAAATCTCTTATTACGGGTCAGCAATTTTGCATATTCTCGCATATATATTCAGGCGGTGCCAAAGAGTCCCAGGATTATGTTAGATGCGTCACTGTAAACTATATACCACATAGAATTCTTTAGCGCGCTGAAGTAGGGCTGTATCTGTTTTCTTGAATTCCTTGTCATTTCAACAGAATAAAAGAATAATCCAAGCCCCATTTGTAGCACGGTAACAGCGAGTTGCGCGAGGTCGCAAAGCTAGCGTTAATTGATTGTAATCAAGTTGTGATTCCGATAGCTTTATTTAAGTTGGTTACAAACTACCCTACGAATACGTTTATAAGAGAAATACTCTCAAGGAGAACTACATGAAAGTAGCCGTTATTGGTGCCGCTGGTGGCATCGGTCAAGCCCTGGCCCTTCTACTTAAGAACCGTCTTCCTGCTGGTTCTGATCTAGCCCTATATGATATTGCTCCAGTAACTCCTGGTGTGGCCGCTGATCTTAGCCACATCCCTACGCCAGTTTCTATCAAAGGTTACGCTGGTGAAGATCCTACTCCAGCACTAGAAGGCGCGGATGTTGTGCTAATTTCTGCTGGTGTTGCGCGTAAGCCAGGTATGGATCGTGCGGATCTATTTAATGTAAACGCTGGTATCGTTAAATCGCTAGCGGAGAAGATTGCGGTTGTTTGTCCGAAAGCTTGTGTTGGTATCATCACAAACCCTGTAAATACAACAGTGCCAATTGCTGCTGAAGTTCTTAAAAAAGCGGGTGTTTATGATAAGCGTCGTCTATTTGGTGTAACAACGTTGGATGTTATCCGTTCAGAAACGTTTGTTGCTGAGCTTAAAGACAAAGATCCAGGTGACGTTCGCGTGCCAGTTATTGGTGGTCACTCTGGCGTAACGATCTTACCTCTACTGTCTCAAGTAGAAGGTGTTGAGTTTACAGCTGAAGAAGTAGAAGCATTAACGAAACGTATTCAAAATGCAGGTACTGAAGTTGTAGAAGCTAAAGCGGGTGGTGGTAGTGCAACACTATCAATGGGCCAAGCTGCATGTCGCTTTGGTCTGTCTCTGGTTCGTGCTCTTCAAGGTGAAGAAGGCGTAGTTGAGTGCGCTTACGTTGAAGGCGACGGCGAACACGCGACTTACTTCGCGCAACCTGTGAAACTGGGTAAAGAAGGCGTTGAAGAAGTACTAAGCTACGGCAAACTCAGCGATTACGAAAAGTCTGCATTAGACGGTATGCTAGAAACACTAAATGGCGACATCAACATTGGTGTTGAATTCGCAAAGTAATCTAGAAAGCCTATATAAGAAAAAAGCCGATCATTTTGATCGGCTTTTTTGATCCTTGATTTCTCAACTTCGTAAAAATGGTCGAATAAAACCACGTAGTGAAGGAGAAGATGATGGAAGCGAGTCGAATCCGTAAAGGCATGGTTGTTGAGTGCCAACAAGGCGTCGGTACGATATTAGTGGTCGACCATGAAGCAGAGACGGTATTGTTGTCCAAACAAGGGACTGAACAGCAGCTCGCCGTTAGCTTTGATGAAATAGAAGATGATCCACAACTGCATGGCGGTAGTGACAGATATTACTAGCGCCTCCGGCGTCGTCATTAGGTATCAAACGTAAAAAAGGAAGAGCATGCTCTTCCTTTTTGCTATAAGTCTTGCGTTATGGGTAGCTATTGATTACTTCGTGCGTTGTACTGCGACATGAGCCAGAGTAACAAGCGCTTGTTTGTATTCAGACTCTGGCAACACTGATAGTTCTGCGATTGCTTTGTCTGCTTCTTCTAGAGCTTTTTGCGTTGTGTATTCCAGAGAGCCCGCTTCTTTCATGACCGCAAGAATTTCTTCTAAGCGATCCATGCCATTCGCTTTCTCAATTGCTTCACGAATCATGATGGCGTTTTCTGGTGTGGTATTACGCATAGCATGGAGTAGAGGCAAAGTTGGCTTGCCTTCGGCCAAGTCATCACCCACATTTTTACCCATGTCTTCGCCATCAGAAGTGTAATCCATGACGTCATCAATGAGCTGAAACGCAGTGCCTAGATACTTACCGTAATTTTGCATTGCGATTTCCACATGCTCAGGAGCATCATTTAAGATTGCACCGATTTGAGTTGCGGATTCAAATAAGCGCGCAGTCTTAGAGTAGATGACTTGCATGTAGCTTTCTTCTGTCGTGTCAGGGTCGTTACAGTTCATCAACTGCTGTACTTCACCTTCGGCGATCACGTTTACGGCATTGCTCATTAGTTTAAGGATCTTCATGGATCCTAGTTCCGTCATCATCTGAAATGAGCGTGTATAGATAAAGTCCCCAACTAATACGCTAGCCGCATTGCCAAATGCTGCATTCGCAGTGGCTTTACCACGGCGCATGTCTGATTCATCTACCACGTCATCATGCAGCAAAGTCGCTGTATGGATGAACTCAATAAACGCAGCTGCCATTGTATGACCATTGCCTTGGTAACCAAGTGCACGGGCTGACAGTATCGCTAAAAGCGGTCTTAGACGTTTGCCTCCACCACTCACGATATAAAAACCGAGCTGGTTGATTAAAGAGACATCAGAATTAAGTTGGGCTTGAATTGTTTCATTCACTTTTGCCATGTCATCGGCAGTAAGCGCTTGGATAGTTTTAAAATCCATCGTATATCCGGCTGAAGTTAGACCCTGCAAGGCTTATTCGATTTATATAATTGTCGAATAATACACTAAAAAACGTTGATTAATACATTACTAAAGGGCATGATTGCCGCACTTTTCTTTGGCGATTAGCTTTTCGCCAATTTTTTCAAAATATGGCTTGTCATAGGAGCATCTATTCTGTAGAATCTGCGCCCTATTGATGATTAGTTTAGCGCACACCCTCAAGAAAGGCTGTGCGGAAAAAGCGGAGTAAAATATGTACGCTGTTTTCCAATCTGGTGGTAAACAACACCGTGTAAGCGAAGGTCAAACTCTTCGTTTAGAGAAATTAGACGTTGAAACTGGTGCAACTGTAGAATTTGATAAAGTTCTTCTTGTTGCTAACGGCGAAGACATCAAAGTTGGTGCTCCTCTTGTAGAGGGCGGCAAAATTGTTGCTGAAGTTGTACAACACGGTCGTGGCGATAAAGTTAAAATCGTTAAGTTCCGTCGTCGTAAGCACTCTCGTAAGCAACAGGGTCACCGTCAGTGGTTCACTGAAGTGAAGATCACTGGTATCAACGCTTAATCTATTAGGAGAGTTTAACAATGGCACACAAAAAAGCTGGTGGTTCTACTCGTAACGGCCGCGATTCAGAAAGCAAACGTCTAGGTGTTAAGCGTTTCGGTGGTGAATCTGTACTTGCAGGTAACATCATCGTTCGTCAACGTGGTACTAAGTTCCACGCTGGTAACAACGTAGGTATCGGTAAAGACCACACTCTATTCGCTCTTACTGAAGGTAAAGTGAAGTTCGAAGTGAAAGGTCCTAAGAACCGTAAGTTTGTAAGCATCGAAGCTGAGTAATTAGGTTTTTAACCAAATTACTTAATAGCTTTAAGCTGAATTCAAAAGCCCTGCCGAATCGGCGGGGTTTTTTATTTGTGGCAGTCGACATATCGAAGTTTCTCGCTAAGATCCTAAGCGATTTGAATCTGGGAGCTTAGATCTGTCATCTGCTAAAATTGTCGGATGACATAGTAAGATTTAATCCACGCACGAAGTAGTCGGAGTAAAAGATGAAGTTCGTAGATGAAGCGGTAGTAAAAGTTCAGGCTGGTGATGGCGGTAGTGGCGTTGTCAGTTTCTGGCGTGAAAAATTCATCACTAAAGGTGGCCCTGATGGCGGTGATGGCGGTGACGGTGGTGATGTTTATATCCAAGCCGATGAAAACCTAAATACCCTGATTGATTACCGTTTCCAGCGCTTCTACGAAGCTGAGCGTGGTGAAAACGGTCGCGGTGGTAACTGTACAGGTAAGCGTGGTAAAGACATCGTTCTTCGTGTACCTGTGGGTACGCGCGCTGTGGATATCCACACAAATGAAATCGTGGCGGAAGTTGCTGAACACGGTAAGAAAGTGATGATCGCAAAAGGCGGTTGGCACGGTCTAGGTAACACGCGTTTCAAATCTTCAGTAAACCGCGCGCCTCGTCAGAGAACATTGGGTACAAAAGGTGAAGTACGCGAAATTCGCCTTGAGCTATTGCTTCTTGCTGATGTGGGTATGCTTGGTCTACCTAATGCCGGTAAATCAACCTTTATCCGCGCAGTATCAGCAGCAAAACCGAAAGTCGCTGATTACCCATTCACGACTTTGATCCCAAGCTTGGGTGTCGTAAGTGTCGTACCAGAGAAAAGTTTTGTTGTTGCAGACATCCCTGGTTTGATCGAGGGTGCAGCAGATGGCGCTGGCCTTGGTATTCGATTCTTGAAGCACTTAGAGCGTTGTCGAGTATTGCTGCACATGATCGATATTATGCCAATTGATCAGTCCGATCCGGTGCAAAATGCATTGACGATCATTGATGAACTAGAACAATACAGCGAAAAACTGGCAAGTAAGCCGCGCTGGTTAGTGTTCAACAAAGTTGATCTAATGCCTGAAGAAGAAGCGAATGAGAAGATCCAAGAAATCTTAGACGCACTAGGTTGGGAAGACGAGTACTTTAAGATCTCGGCGATCAATCGTAACGGTACTAAAGAGCTTTGTTACAAACTGGCTGACTTTATGGATAACCTACCTCGCGAAGAGGAAGAAGTGGCTGAAGAAGATAAAGTTAACTTCATGTGGGATGATTACCATAAAGATGCGATGGCGGGTAAAGACGTTATCACTGAAGATGACGACGACGATTGGGATGACTGGGACGATGAAGAAGATGACGGTCACGTTGTCTACGTTCGTGACTAATCAGAACGGTCAAACAATGCCTGTTTGCCTATAATTCATTAAGCCGCAATTATTTATTGCGGCTTTTTTTGTATCTAAATCATATTTAGGTGATGTGATTTACGGCACAATAACCGATACGTCGTGTTTTTTGAGGGTTAGTTTGGCCCTCGCGCGTATGAATGAGTAACACCCTAAAAGGAATTAGACTTATTTATGACTCTAGAAACCATACCGCCTAGAGAGTTGGCGGTATCTACTCAACGATCGATTTCTCGTCTTGTCGCCCAAGCCGGACAAATGCTACTCGCTCATGGTGCTGAAAGTACTCTTGTGAGCGATATTATGCGTCGTATTGGCCTTGCTTGTGGGGTGAATGAAGTTGCGGTAGCACTATCAGCTAATGCATTGGTTGTGACGACGGTAATGGATGGGCATTGCATCACCACCACCCGAAGCTGCGCTGATCGTGGCATCAATATGCGCGTTATTACGCAAATTCAACGAATCTGTATCATGATGGAACGTGGTTTGCTCGATGCAACCATGGCGCAGAAAAAGCTGAACGCTATCAGTCCAGAGCGTTATAACCGCTGGTTGGTGGTGTTTATGATTGGCTTGTCTTGTGCGGCATTCAGTCATCTAGCTGGTGGTGATTGGGGAGTCTTCATCATGACCTTTTTAGCTTCAGCTGGTGGCATGATCGTTCGCCAAGAAATTGGTCATCGTCATTTCAACCCTCTATTGAACTTTGCTGCGACCGCTTTTGTGACTACCTTAATTTCAGCACAGGCGGAAATTTACCAAATCGGTAATCTACCTACCGTAGCAATGGCATCGTCAGTATTAATGCTTGTACCTGGTTTCCCACTCATTAACTCTGTCGCAGATATGTTGAAAGGCCACATTAATATGGGGATTGCTCGATTTGTGATGGCTAGTTTACTAACGTTGGCGACATGTTTGGGGATCGTTGCTGCGATGAGTGTAACTGGAATTTGGGGGTGGGCTATCTAATGAGTTTATTTGATTTGATGTTTGGCCTGTTGAATGACATGTTTTTTGCGGCGATTCCCGCCGTAGGATTTGCATTGGTTTTTAACGTGCCACAAAGAGCTTTAGTGTATTGCGCTGTTGGTGGTGCGATTGGTCATGGTAGCCGCTACTTGATGATGCAGTTTGGCATTCCTATTGAGTGGGCAACCTTTTTTGCTGCGACGTTAGTTGGGATGATCGGTGTGTACTGGTCTCACCGTTTTCTCGCGCATCCAAAAGTGTTTACTGTGGCTGCTTTGATCCCGATGGTGCCGGGTGTGTTTGCTTACAAAGCAATGATCGCTATGGTAGAGATCAATCATGTTGGCTACTCACCCGAGCTTGTTGCAACCTGTATGGAAAACTTTCTTAAGGCCATGTTTATTATTGCAGGTTTAGCAGTTGGTCTTGCGGTTCCAGGGCTGTTATTCTATCGCCGCAGACCTATTGTATAAGGACCTAACATGATCATTAGTATGATTGCCGCGATGGCCGACAATCGCATCATTGGCAAAGACAATCAAATGCCTTGGCACCTTCCCGCCGATTTCGCTTGGTTTAAGCGTTGTACCATGGGAAAACCGGTTGTGATGGGACGCAAAACCTATGAGTCTATTGGTCGCCCTTTACCTGGTCGCTTGAATATTGTTATTAGCCGTGATGAGACACTAAAGATCGAAGGTGTCACTACCGTAACATCGATTGAGCAGGCTCTGGAAGTCGCAGGTGATGTGGAAGAAGTGATGATCATTGGTGGTGGTGCGATTTACACCACTTGTCTGCCTATGGCCAATAAACTGTATGTAACACACATTGAAGCGGCCATTGATGGTGATACTCAGTTCCCAGATTGGGGAGACGAGTTTAAGGAAACTTACTCAGAAATGTATCAAGCCGATGAGAAAAACGCCTACAACATGCGCTTTACTGTGTTAGAAAAGTAATTCGAGATTAACACCGCGTAGTTAATACGGTAATGCCGTTCGTATAACAGCGAGCGGCCATCCCAACCTACCGTCATCCTGAAAAGCGACGAAAGAGCGAGATTCAGGAGCCTCTATACGAGTACTTTGTTGTCAAAGGTATTTCTATCTATTCGCAGCGCGAGGATATTAGATTTCTAGTCTCGTTAAGGCTCGTTGGAATGACCCTACAGGAGGTGTTAAGTGACAGGTATTCCTCCTACTATGGATTATCGACTGTTATTCAGTGTTTAACTTAACGCATCCTGAGTAAAAATTTTCTTATCTTCCCAACGGATCATGGTTAGGCTTCCGCCCCAAACACAGCCAGTATCTAGCCCGATGACTTCGCTGTTCATATAACCTTGCAGTGCAGCCCAGTGCCCAAAGAGCACCGCTTTGTTTAAGTGGATACGTTCAGGCACCTCAAACCATGGAATAAGTTCGTTACCGGAAACTTGTTGCGGTGGCAATTTACAATCCATATCCAAACGACCATCAGGGAAACAAAAGCGCATCCGCGTAAAAGCATTGATAATATAACGGTATCGGTCCAAACCCTGTAGAGAGTCATCCCAGGAATCAGGTTGATTGCTGTACATGTTTTTTAATAGCCAAGGCAGCTCTTCACTTTGGATGATGCGCTCAACTTCACGGGCACACTTTCTCGCTGTTTTTAGATTCCACTGCGGTGATATGCCAGCGTGACACATCACGAACTCGTCATGCTCGGCCATTAGAGGTTGCTGAGCTAGCCATGTCAGTAGTTCCTCTTTGTCAGGGGCCGTGAAAATAGGTGCGGTTCTATCTTTGTCTTTGACCTTTTTTATCCCGTGAGCCACTGCAAGAAGGTGAAGGTCGTGATTACCAAGCACGACGATTGCGCTTGCGCCAAGTGACTTCACAAAGCGTAACGTTTCTAATGATTTAGGCCCTCTGGCGACCAAATCACCAGCAAGCCAAAGTTGGTCTTTTTTCGCAGAGAAAGATACTTTTTCTAGTAGTCGCTGCAATTCATCAAAACAGCCTTGGATGTCACCAACAATATAGGTAGCCACTGAATCTCCAATTTACTAATTTAAAACATTTGGAACAGCCAAGCGAAATGGTTCAATTTCGGTGATGAACTCTTGCCCTTTTTCATCCAGCATTTTGTAGTGTCCTTGCATAACGCCGACAGGGGTTTCTAACGCTGTTCCGCTACTGTACGTGTATTCATCATTGCTTGGAATAAAGGGCTGCTGGCCTACCACTCCGTCACCTTCAACCGTCATTTGCTTGCCATTCGAGTCTGTGATTAGCCAGCGGCGGCTCACTAACTGTACGGTTTGTTGGCTAAGGTTTTTGATGGTGATGATATAAGCGAAAACGTAGCGTTGTAGCTCTGGGTTGGACTGTTCTTCGATGTATTTGGTGTGAACTTGAATTTTGATGCAAGGTTGAATGACGTCCATGTGCACTCCTCAGAAACGTAATATCCCAATAATAATAAGCCAAACCTACAAGGGTTTGGCTCATTGTTTGAGTTCTTAGTGCTGCGGGTTATCCGCAAGCCAGTTCGCCATTGCGACGAATTGTTCTAGCGTCAGGTTCTCTGGACGCATGCTTGGATTAACACCTAGCTCTTCTAGTACTTCTGTGCTTAACAACGATTTGTAGCAGTTACGAACGGTTTTACGACGTTGGTTAAAGCCTTCACGACAAACGCGATCGAGCAAACGCAGATCTTTCGCCGGGCATGGCAGCTCTTCGTAAGGCACTAAACGAACAACGGCAGAATCCACTTTCGGTGGTGGAACGAATGCCGTTGGCGGTACTTCCAGTACTGGTACCACTTTACAGTAGTACTGAGCCATTACCGTTAAACGGCCGTAAGCTTTGCTGCCAGGGCCGGCGGCTAAGCGGTTTACCACTTCTTTTTGCAGCATAAAGTGCATGTCTTGAATGTCTTTATGGAACTCAAAAAGGTGGAACATCAATGGTGTAGAGATGTTGTATGGCAAGTTACCAAAAATGCGCAGCTTGTTGTTTGGCTTCACTAATTGAGTGAAGTCAAAACGCATAGCGTCACCCTCATGGATGGTCAACTTATCCGCCAGTTCAGGGTGAGTACGTAGGCGTTCTGCCAGATCGCGGTCTAATTCGATAACTGTGAACTTATCTACTTCACGACCTACTGGCTCAGTAATTGCACCAAGACCAGGACCGATTTCAACCAGGTTTTGACCTGGTTTTGGGTTAATCGCTGATACGATTCCATCAATAATGTATGGATCGTTCAGGAAGTTTTGACCAAAACGTTTACGCGCTTTGTGTCCTAAATGGACATCATTTCTCATTGTTTCTTCTCTACCAAATCTATCGCATGCGTGAGCGCTGTTCGGAAACTCCCTGTATCCGCTTGACCTGTCCCTGCCAGATCTAATGCAGTACCGTGGTCCACCGATGTTCTAATAAAAGGTAGACCAAGAGTAATGTTTACTGAACGACCAAAGCCTTTGTACTTTAATACTGGCAATACTTGATCATGGTACATGCCTAAAACAGCATCAGCATCATTTAAATATTTTTCATTGAAAATGGTATCAGCCGGCAGAGGGCCGATCAGGTTGATACCTTTTTCTTGTCGAATTTTTTCCAGTGTCGGAGTGATGGTCTCGATCTCTTCACGACCTAAGCAGCCATCTTCGCCAGCATGAGGGTTAAGCCCGCAAACGTAGATGTTTGGTTGTGCGATAGCAAACTTTTCTACAAGGTCTTTATGAAGAATATCGATGATTTTTTCTAATCGCTCTTCGGTGACAGCTTTGGACACATAAGCTAAAGGAATATGTGTTGTAACCAGCGCCACGCGTAGTCCTTCCGTTGCTAGCATCATTACGACTAGCGGCGTTTGTGACTTCTCGGCGAAAAATTCAGTATGACCACTGAATGCAACACCTGCGCGATTGATCACCCCCTTATGAACAGGGCCGGTGACAATAGCATCAAATTCATCATTCATACAGCCTAAAGCCGCTCTTTCTAGCGTTTTTAGTACATAGTGGCCATTCGCTTCATTGAGCTCGCCTGCGACCGCAGGTTCCGATATTTGGATATGGTCAACGATAAGCGTGCCCGCTTTTTGTGCTTTAGGTGCTTCTTCTGGATTGTAATCAGACAGTTGGACTTCGATTCCAAGCTGCTTGGCTCGCTCCGTCAGCATATTCTTATCGGCACAGACGACAATTTGGTGCGCCCAATCTTCTTTCGATAGGGCAAGCACTAAGTCTGGGCCGATACCCGCAGGTTCCCCTGCGGTTACGACAATTCTACGAATTGTATTAGTTGTCATTGTTGTCATCCACGATTTCAACAAACGCACTTGCGCGTAGCTCTTGCATCCATGCGCCCGCTTCTTCATTAAATTTACGGTTAAATAGAATACGGTAAGCTTTGTTCTTCATCGCTGAGTCAGTACGGTCAACTTGGCGACGATCCAACACTTCAACGATATGCCAGCCGTGAACGGTTTTGAACGGTTCGCTGATTGAGCCAACTGGCAGAGTTTCTACTTGGTGCTTGAATTCTGGCACGTAAAGATCTGGTGTTTGATAACCTAGTTCACCGTCTTGTGCTGCCGAGCCAGGATCTTGACTGTATTGTGTTGCCAATTGAGCGAACGTTGCTTCACCGGCTTTGATGCGGCGTACAAATTCATTCAGTTGCTTCTTCGCCCCTTCGTCGCTCAGAATCACGGTTGGTTTAATCAAAATATGACGCGCATTTACTTCCGTTACCGCAACCGTTTCTAGGCCTTTGACATCCTCTATTTTTAGGATGTGGAAACCAACGCCACTACGGAAAGGACCAATAATGCTGCCTTTGTTTTGCATCTTGATCTGATCAGCAAAGATGGTCGGCATCTCTTCTTTACGCATCCAGCCCCAGTCACCACCTTGTAAAGCTTTAGGACCTTTTGAGTAGGTGTAGGCCATCTCCGTAAAGTCTGCACCTTCGTTTAGCTTTTTCGCGAGCGCTTTAGCTTCTGCTTCTACAGCAGATTTTTCTTTATCGTCAGAGAAGCGCAGTTGAATGTGTCCAATTTTGTATTGAACAGTCGCATTGGTTTCTTGTGATAGTTGTTCCGCAAGGCTATCGACCTCTGCTGGAAGGATATTAATACGGCGACGAACCAGTGCATTGCGGGCTTCTGATGCGGCGATTTCCTTACGAATTTGTTCGCGGAATTCTGGGTAACTTAAACCTTCACTTTCTACAGAAGCAGCGAGTTGTTCTACCGATTGCTCATTATTACGTGCGATCTCTGCAATCGCTTGGTTTAAACGGTTGTCGTCAATACGCACACCAATACGGTCTGCTTCTTGGCCTTGCAACGTATCAATGATAAGTTTTTCAACGACTTGTTCTTTTAACACGCTGGTAGAAGGTAAGCTCTTTCCACTTTGACGTGCGTTGGCTTGCAGCGTTTTCATCGCTGTTTCGATGTCGCTTTGTAGAACTACACCGTCGTTCACGATGACCGCAACCTTATCGATCTCTACTGGTGCTGCAACCGCTCCGCAAGAGAGTAGGGTCGTGAATAAGATTGATTTCCAAATTTTCATTTAAAATTCCGTCAGTATTTTTGAATAGGCGTCTTATTCATTTAAGACGCCTATTTTGATTAATTGTTCAGATAGAATGGGCGGCCGTACTTAATCGCGTTGTCAGAACCATCCAGTTCTTTGACTGCAGTGTCTTCACGCTGATTGGTCGCAAAGCCTTGAATACCGAAGTTAACGCTAAAGTTATTTTCGTATTCAGGTGATGCCCCAGTGCTGCCGATAGTTTGGTTTTTCCAACCAAGCAATTGGTTGGCGTAAGTCACACCAATGTACCAACAGTCAGACTGGTAACGCAGGCTCGCTAGCCATTCTAGGTCCGCATTTTCATTGAGGTCGTAGTAGTATTGACCACTTGCAGACCAGTTCGGGTTGAACTCGTAGGCCGCTACAATACCTGCTTGTGAAATGCCTTTACGAGTAATTGTGTCTAGGTTTTCGAGAATGATCGTATCTTCGATGTATTCACGCGTGACGTAACGATAGTTACCCTGAATAAAGCCACCGTTAAATTGGTACTCTAAGGTACTGTTCGCCAACTGCATGGAGCTCAAATCGATATCGTATTGAATTCCACCGTGATAGAACAAGTAATCGTTGTAGTTGAAATCGGCTTCAATCGCCCATGATGAATAGTTGGTGGTCTCATCCGGAAGATTTGGGCTGTTGCTCAGTTTGGTCTTTTTATCGAAGTAGTAAATCTGACCAAATGAAACGTTAAGACGCTCTTTATAGTCATCATCAAAGAAGCGAGTACTCGCACCGTAGCTTAACTGGTTCGCAGAGGCGATTTTATCAATGCCACTGTACTTACGACTGCGGAATAGCCCGTAGTAGTCGGTTTGTAGCAAGGTGGTATCGTAATTGTAGATGTTGGTTTGATCTTCTTCAGGTACGTACAAGTACTGCAGCTGAGGCTCCAGTGTTTGGGTGTAGCCCTTGATCCAGCTTGTATCTCGTTCTAAGTAAAGTTGCGCATGCGTACGGAACTCAGGAATAACACGAGAAACTTCATCATCCAACTGGTTTTGCAAGTTTACATCTGTCAAACCCGTTAAGTCTTGAGAGTAATACGTAGAGAGCACGCGCGCTTCTGTTGTCCACGTTGCCCATGAGTTTGAGAGCGGTAATGTAAGCCCTGGTTCAATGTGAACACGGGTCGCATTTGGTCGCGCAGCATCGCTCGTATCGAAGCGGCTGACTTGGCTCTTCACGTCAAAGTTAAGGTAATCTCCCCACAACGGCGTGTAGTAGTTCAAGTCTAACTGAGGAAGCAGGCGATAAGGGCGGTTCTCTTCTTTCAATAAGATTTGGAAGTCACGAACGGTTAACGAGGCATCCCAGAAGTCAGAACGATATTGTACTTGTCCTTCTTGAACCAGTTGACCATCTTCACGGTTACCAATGTTGGAGTCGAGATCGAGGAAGTAATCAATATCACTCACTTTTGAGTAATCGACTTTGACTATCCACTGTTTATTGATGATACCGTCGTGTTTAACTTGGTAGCCCCAACGAGACTCGTCCTGATATTTGCGATCACTATTGAGGTATTCGCCTTTGATTTCTCCATTTCCCCAACCATCTGTTAGGTAGCGGAAGTCAGTATCGAGTTTTGTACCACGTTGCTGCATATAGAGCGTGGTGAGTGTCATGTCATATTGAGGCGCGATGTTCCAATAGAATGGCACCTCGACTTCCATACCATCACTAGAACCGTACGATAAAGAAGGGAAGAGGAAACCCGTTTTGCGCGTATCTCCAATTGGCATGGTTAGATACGGCACATAGAAAACAGGCACATCTAACACTTCAAATCGAGGATGGTGCAGCGTCGCTGTCTCTTCATCTTGGTCAACATCGATGCCTGACGCAACCAATCGCCATGAATTATCGCCTTGAGGGCACGATGTGATAGAGCCGTCTTCGAGTTCATAAACCGACTGACCTGTGCGGGCGATATAGGCTGCAGTGCCTCGGCCTTGTTGGCAAAGGAACTGATAATCGGTGTTCTCAAGTGAAAACGTATCTTGATTAATGTCGTTAGTAACACGATCAGATCGAGCTTTGACTTGGCCGTCATTGAAAGTCACGTTGCCTTCGGCAACCACGACGTTGTCTTGTTGGTGCAGCGTTACGCTATCTGCGGTAATTTTCTTCTGGCCTTGGGTGACTTGTACATTACCTGAGTACTGAGCTTTGTCACCATTGATGGCTTGCAGGGTGTCAGCCTCTACCACTACTGGGGTATTAAGAGCGTCCTCCTCGCCACTTGTATCGACCAAACATTGATCTGTGGCGGGCATTTCCTGCACACTATCATGGATATTCGCTTCAGCTTGAGTGGTGGGTACAAACAAGGCGGTGCTGATAGAGGCCGCTAAAAATGTGCGGGAGAAATGTTGCATTGAATTGAACTTTCCTGTGTCACTACTACTCGATGGCTATAGGGCTTGTTGTACCCTAGCGTAATAGCCAAATGAATCAACTATAGTCGCATTTATCCCAGCGTATTGATTCACTGTGGCATAATGACGACAAAATAGCTGCAAAGATAAGCAGGCGAAATGGCCTAGCCGAAATAAAACTAATTCCATTATCATAAAGGAAATCGTTGCATCCGGCACTATAAGACCGCCGTCGTCGATAAAAATTCATTGATAGAGAACACATAATGCATATTTTTGGCAAAATTCTGGGTGCCTTTTTTGGCTTGTTACTTGGCGGGCCGCTAGGTTTACTCTTTGGCTTATTTATTGGCCATCAATTCGATAAAGCACGTCGCTTGAGTCAAGCCGGGTTCTCTACTGGCGGCTTTGGAAAAGGGCCAAGTCAAGCTCAGCGCCAAGAAGAGTTTTTTAAAGCGGCGTTTGCGGTAATGGGACATGTGGCAAAAGCGAAAGGCCAAGTCACCAAAGAGGAAATCCAACTGGCTTCAGCCATGATGGACCGCATGAATTTGCATGGCGAACAGCGTCGCGCAGCGCAAGACGCGTTTCGTGAAGGTAAAGACAGCGACTTTCCGTTAGAAGATGTTCTTGTTCGTGTGAAAATTTCGACAGCTGGTCGCTTTGACTTGTTGCAATTTTTCTTAGAGCTGCAAATCTCGGCGGCCTTTGCAGATGGCTCGATCCACCCGAGTGAACGAAATGTACTACACAAGATTGCACGTGGTTTGGGTTTCTCTTCTGAGCAATTAGAGCGTCGTTTGCAAATGCAAGAAGCCGCATTTCGTTTCCAAAGCCAGGGCGGTTTTCATGGTCAGCATCAACGCCAATCTTCAGGTGGTAGCTGGCAACAAGCTTCACAAGCGGATCAGTTGGCCGACGCGTACAAAATTCTGGATGTGTCTTCAGATGCAGACAGTAAAACCGTTAAGCGTGCTTATCGTAAACTGATGAACGAGCATCACCCGGACAAATTGATGGCTAAAGGTTTACCACCAGAGATGATGAACGTCGCGAAAGAGAAATCTCAAGAGATTCAAAACGCTTACGATCTTATTAAGAAGGTTAAAGGCTTTAAGTAGTCGGACGTTTTCTATCAAACATTTGGATGTAAAAAAGGGCACTCAGTGCCCTTTTTTTCATGTCTTAGTCTTTGAGTTGCCGGTGTCTTTAGCTTTTGGCCTATTATGTCCCTAATGCTAATTGACCTCACATCCCCCCAGTTTAGTTGGCTTGATTCAAGTCCCAATCGTATTCGTATTTCACTTTGCCAGAGAAGTTTTTGTATTGCGGAGCATACGTTGCGATGTGGTTGAAAACTTGTTTCTCTCCACCAAAGTCCGCTGCAAACCAATCATAAATAGAAGACAGCTGCGCCGTGTTACCTTGGATAGATACGCCTTTGCTGCTGTTGATAAATGTTTTGGCGGCACTATCCAGTAGAGCTTGCGTGTTGTCAGCAGTGAATGCTTGAGATTGCAGATTAGGGCATCCTAGGCTGGCACAGTTAACCGCGTAATGCGTTCTTGGGTCATTCCAAATTGGACGCAAAATTCGATGTTCAATATCGTTTAAAGTTAGATCCTTCCCATTGACCACGACCACATCGTCTCCCCAAGGACCAAAGCTAAATAAACCACCTAGCTTGGTGATTGATTCGACTGGATAGTTATCCAAAATAAGATCTACCGTGATGGCGTTGTAAAGGTTTACCCAATAGGCATATTGCTCTGCTTGGTTGTATTGTAGAGGGTCTAGTTTTGCCAAACGCTGGATGTATTGTTTCAGCTTAGTTTTATCGACAGAGGAGACTTGGCTATAACGAAACAAGGTATTCTCACCTTGTTCAACCAAATAAGCATCGAGCAATTGCTGCCAATCTTGATGAGAGATTTGACTTTGATTAGCCTGATTCGATTGTTTCCAATACGGCCATAAGTCGGATTTAGGTGCGGCAAATGTTGATAAAGAAACCAGAGCACACAACAGCAATAACAGACGCTTCATAGAGATACCTTTGAATGAGATATTGTTGATAGTGTAGACCAGTTTAGTGCTTGTTTTCTTTCAGTAATCAGTGGCCTTTATTCGCCGTCATTCCGAGGAGCATAAGCGATATCAGGAATCTAATACCCACAAACTCTTGAGTAAAGACAGTATGAATCTGCACAGTGCGCTCTGGCAGTCGATCCTGAATCACACTCCTTCGTCGCTGTTCAGGATGACGAATTTCAACAGAGGCGTTCGGTATTCCGTAAGCAAAGCGATATAAAATCAGTTGTCTAAATAATTAAAAGGGCCGACAATTGCCAGCCCTTGATTTGTGTATGTACTAACGCGTCTTAACGCAAGAAGCTCGGGATATTTGCCTCGTACTCGGCAATCTTATCTTCGTGCTGAAGGGTTAGGCCAATGTTGTCCAAACCGTTTAGTAAGCAGTGACGACGGAACGAATCGATTTCAAAACCATATTCTTTGCCGTTGGCACGAACGACATTCGCTTCTAGGTCGACCTCGACTTCTGCACCTTCATTTGCCTCAACAAACTGGAAGATTTCATCCACTTCTTGTTCAGTCAAACGAACTGGCACCATTTGGTTGTTGATCGAGTTGCCGTAAAAGATATCGGCAAAGCTTGGTGCGATCATCGCTTTGATGCCGTAATCCGCTAGCGCCCACGGTGCGTGCTCACGAGATGAGCCACAGCCGAAGTTCTCACGAGCCAGCAAGATAGACGCGCCTTGGTAGCGAGGTGCGTTCATCACGAACTCTGGGTTCGGTTGTTCGCCAGCATCGTCTAGGAAGCGCCAGTCATGGAATAGGTGCTTACCGAAGCCTAGGCGAGAGACCTTTTGTAGGAACTGCTTTGGAATGATGGCATCAGTATCAACGTTCGCTGCATCTAGAGGAACAACTAAGCCTGTGTGTTGTTTAAAGCCTGACATTGGTTTGCTCCTTAGTCTAGTTCACGAATATCTACAAAGTGACCAGCAATTGCTGCTGCCGCTGCCATCGCAGGGCTCACTAGGTGGGTACGGCCATCACGACCTTGGCGGCCTTCAAAGTTACGGTTTGAAGTAGACGCACAACGTTCATGTGGACCCAAACGGTCATTGTTCATTGCTAGACACATCGAGCAACCTGGTAGGCGCCACTCAAAGCCCGCTTCTTTAAAGATAACGTCCAAGCCTTCCGCTTCTGCTTGCGCTTTTACTTGCTCAGAGCCAGGAACGATTAGCGCTTGAACGTGAGGCGCGACTTTGCGACCTTTCGCCACTTCAGCGGCTGCGCGCATGTCTTCGATACGTGAGTTAGTACAAGAACCAACGAAGACTTTATCGACGTTGTAATCAGACAATGACTTGCCTGCCTCTAGGCCCATGTAAGCCAATGCTTTTTCTGCCGATGCCTTTTCTACTGGGTCGGCAAAGCTTTCTGGTGCTGGGATAGGTTGATCTACCGCGATCACTTGGCCTGGGTTAGTACCCCAAGTGACTTGTGGTCTGATATCCGCTGCGTTTAGTGTCACGACTGCATCAAACTGAGCATCATCGTCCGTTTTTAATGTCTTCCAGTATTCTACTGCTGCATCAAAGTCGGCACCTTGAGGTGAGAATTTACGGCCTTTGATGTATTCGAACGTGGTTTCATCTGGCGCAATCAAACCGGCTTTCGCTCCTAGCTCAATCGCCATGTTACATACGGTCATGCGGCCTTCCATTGAAAGGTTTGTGATCGCTTCACCACAGAATTCAACCACGTAACCTGTACCACCCGCTGCTGTCGTTTCACCGATGATGGCTAGCACGATATCTTTCGCCGTGATGCCCGGATCCACTTTGCCTTTTACTTCGATCTTCATCGTTTTAGCGCGCGCTTGTTTTAGCGTTTGAGTTGCTAATACGTGCTCAACTTCAGATGTTCCAATACCAAAAGCTAGCGAGCCGAACGCACCGTGTGTAGCAGTGTGCGAGTCACCACAAACAATGGTCATGCCCGGTAGGGTAATACCAAGCTCTGGGCCCATAACGTGCACAATACCTTGATATTTATGGTTAATGTCGTAAAGCGTAACACCAAACTCTTCACAGTTTTTCGATAGCGTTTCCATCTGGATACGAGCCATCTCACCGGATGCGTTGATGTCTTTGGTGGTTGTTGAAACGTTGTGGTCCATGGTGGCAAAAGTTTTGCTGACCTGACGCACCTTACGACCTTTTTCACGCAAGCCGTCAAATGCTTGCGGAGACGTCACTTCATGTACCAAGTGACGGTCGATGTACAAGATTGGGTTTTCCCCTTCTGCTGCGACGGCAACGTGTGCGTCGTAGACTTTTTCGTATAATGTTTTGCCCATTGTTTGCTTCCTTTCCTCATCGCCGTTGCCGCAATAACTGCGTTAGCGACACCCGTTTATCCAGTTATTTAGCTTATTTAGCGAACTAAACGCCTTAATATAAATGGGCTTGCTGCCTTGCTATTGCACCAATGACTTAGAGGAAAGCCATTGGTGGACCGAGGATTTAGTATTTATTATGAATCTGTTTTGTATTAAGAGTTTAAGACGTACTCAGCGATCTTATCGCCCATCTCAGACGTCGAAAGTGCTGGGTTGTCACCAGCAAGGTCACCCGTTAGTTCCCCCGCTGATAGCGCTTTTGAAACTGCCGTTTCGATGTCTTGTGCCGCCGTTTCTTCACCTAGGCTGTAACGCAACATCAGTGCAGCAGATAGGATTTGTGCCACTGGGTTAGCGATGTTCTTACCTGCGATATCTGGTGCACTGCCGCCTGCTGGCTCGTACAGACCGAATTTGCTTTCGTTTAGGCTCGCTGAAGGCAACATACCCATAGAGCCAGTGATCATCGCGCACTCATCAGAAATGATGTCGCCGAAGATGTTTGAACATAGCATTACGTCGAACTGAGCAGGGTCTTTGATAAGCTGCATAGTCGCGTTATCAATGTACATATGTGACAACTCGACATCTGGGTAGTCTTTTGCGATTTCTTCGACTACTTCACGCCATAAGATAGAGCTTTGTAGAACGTTCGCTTTGTCGATAGAGCACACTTTCTTGCGACGTAGACGAGCAGACTCAAAAGCGATTTTTGCAATACGTTCGATCTCAAAGCGGTGGTACACCTCAGTATCAAATGCTTTTTCTGTTGCGCCTTCACCTTCACGACCTTTCGGTTGGCCGAAGTAGATACCACCCGTCAGTTCACGGACTACCACGATGTCAAAGCCGCGACCCGAGATGTCTGCACGTAGCGGTGAGAAAGCTTCAAGACCTGAGTGAATTTGCGCTGGACGTAAGTTACAGAACAGTTGGAAGTGTTTGCGTAGTGGCAGTAGGGCACCGCGTTCAGGTTGGTCATTTGGTGGTAAGTGCTCCCACTTAGGGCCGCCAACCGAGCCGAATAAGACTGCATCAGACTCTTCACATGCTTTTATTGTGCTCTCCGGAAGTGGACAACCGTGATTGTCGATCGCGATACCACCGACATCATGCTCGTCACGCTCAAACGCAATACCATGTTTCTTTTCGATTGCATCCAATACTTTATGTGCCTGCGCCATTACTTCCGGGCCAATGCCGTCACCGGGTAGGACGGCAATTTTGTACGATTTGTCTGTCATGTTAATCCTTTAAGTTTTCTAATTTTGAGCTTAATTATTTCAACGAGCGTGTTCTTTCCTGAGCCGTGTAGCCCGGTTGTTATTACACAGTCGCAATCTTTTTCTGCTTCATTTCTTCGATTTTATCTGCACGATGAATGCTGTTAATAACGTGCAATAATGCTTGGCCGGAAGCCTCAACGATGTCGGTGGAAACACCCGTACCGTGGTATTTGCGACCTTTGTAGTTGGCAATGATGTCTGCTTGACCCAAACCATCTTCACCTTCACCTTTCGCGGTTAGGTCGAATTTATCCAGAACGATGTCGTAGCCTGTCACGCGGTAGATACATTGGTATAGCGCATCAACTGGGCCATTACCGACCGCTGCTTCACACATTTCTTCATCACCGCATTGCATTTTGATGCTGGTGGTAGCCATTACGCTGCCAGACTGCACGCTTAGGTAGCTCAATTTGTAGAAGTCATCTTCTTCACGCAAGTTCGAGAAGTGCATTAGGGCTTCTAGGTCGTAATCGAACACTTGGCCTTTGCGATCAGCAAGTTTCAAGAAATCCGCATACAGCGCGTCTAGGTTGTACTCGTCTTCGTTGTAACCCATGGTATCCATATGGCTCTTCACGGCAGCGCGACCGCTGCGGCTGGTTAGGTTCAGAGCTTGGTTTTTTAGGCCAATAGACTCAGGGGTCATGATTTCGTAGGTATTCTTATTCTTCAACATGCCATCTTGGTGGATGCCTGAAGAGTGGCTAAACGCATTTGCACCCACAATTGCTTTGTTGCTTTGAATAGGCATATTGCATAGCTGGCTAACCAACTTACTGGTGCGGTGAATTTCATCATGCTTAATGCCAGTGTGAACGCCCAAAAACTCTTGACGAGTCTTGATGATCATTGCGATCTCTTCAAGTGAACAGTTACCCGCTCGCTCTCCAATGCCATTGATCGTGCCTTCTATCTGACGTGCGCCAGCTTGAACGGCGGCAATAGAGTTGGCAACTGACATCCCCAAATCGTCGTGACAGTGAACGGAGATGATCGCTTTATCAATGTTCGGAACGCGGTTAAATAGAGTTTCAATAATCCCACCAAACTCACTTGGTACGGTGTAGCCAACGGTATCTGGAATGTTGATTGTACTCGCACCTGCATTGATGGCGGCTTCTACCATGCGACATAGGTTGTCGATTGGAGTACGACCAGCATCTTCACAAGAAAACTCGACATCATCAGTGTAGTTACGTGCATGTTTAACGGCGTTGACTGCCATTTCTAGTACATCGTCGTAGCTGCGGCGTAGTTTGTCTTCTACGTGAATGGTGGAAGTGGCTAAAAACGTGTGGATACGGAATTGGTCGGCCACTTTTAAGGCTTCAGCGGCAGCATCAATGTCTTTCGCAACGGCACGCGAAAGGGCACAAACTCGACTGTTTTTTATGTTTTTTGCGATGGTTTGTACAGACTCGAAATCACCTGGTGAAGAGATTGGGAAGCCAGCTTCGATAACATCAACGCCGAGTCTTTCCAGCGCATAGGCAATCTGCAGTTTTTCTTTAACCGTCAAGCTTGCTGACAACGCTTGCTCGCCATCACGCAATGTGGTGTCGAATATAATGACCTGATCGTTCATGTTTGCTTCCTTCCTGATTTCTGCACTTTCGCGCAAGTGAATCGTTTACTTCCAGTATTTAGATATAAAAAAACCCGCATTCTCATGCGGGTTCTTAGAAATTGGTGTGGTTATTTTTCTTCCACAGCCTACCCGCGCGAACTGGTCACGATCAGGAGGAGGCTAAGCAGGATAGAAAAATGAGCTGACATAGTTGTTAAGCTTTCCACATAATTAAGTTAACAAATTAGTACCGCACTCCATGAAGCGCGTCAACCCTAAAGTCGATTTTTTATTCATATCGGATGAGTCTTTTCGTTTGCTTGAAAAAAATGATGCACTAAGTGAAACGACATGATGCGATAGAAACGTGCTAGAAGAAGTAAGTTCTCATCAAGTTTGCGACGTTTCATTACCAAAACAAGCATCGGGATTGCGACTTGTCACACAAAGGTCCGAATTGTTTGGCAAAAGTTTTGAATGACCATTTATAGTAGTGCAGTTGCACTAGGTAAAAGAAATATAAGGGTTAGGGAAAGAATGAGGTTAACAAAACAATTTGGACGTTCAGCCATAGTATTTACTCTGGTCAGCTTGTCGGGTTGTCAGCTGTTTCAATCGCAGACCTATGTGGAAGTGGCTTCCCCCGTTGTTATGAATGATCACTCACAGAGCGTCGTGGTCATCAATGATCAAATGGATCGATTTTTGAGTAATGAAGGACGCGAATCGTTCTTGAATCAGATGCTTGTTGCCCTTGAGTCTGACAGCCGAAATAAGTTTAAAGGTAAAGATCCGGAAACGTATTCTTGGTGGAAGATCCGTGTCCAGCCTAGTGAGAAACAGCAAGCGGAAGTTTTCCGACCAACCACTGAAGGTGTCGATACCTCAAACCCAGTAGAGTTTATGGATGTCTCTTACCGCTCTAAGACCACATTAAACCTACGCTCCAAACCGAGTCTTGAAGGGGAAAAGCTTGGCGTATTATCGAAAGGGGAAGTCTTTAATGTGCTAGCAAAAGTGGTTGATCAACCTTGGTTTCTCGTTGAACAGAAAGGAGTGATAAAAGGTTATGTCCATAAGGATTATGCGCGCAGCAATGTGATAAATCGTGACATTTTATCTACACAGCCTAACCCTTTACTAGAGCCTAACTCGAGTAAAACGGAGCAAACGAGTATAGAGCATGAACTGTCGGGAAACTATACTTGCCGCTCACTGAGCTATGAGCTTACAAAAGATGGCGACATGACGACGGGCTCTTTGCGCGCCTGCCGCAAGAAGAGAAAAGTCTGGTATATAGACACCCCTCAACCGCAACTATCAAACCCTTCTTAATGTTCTATTTTTATGGTTATGCCCAATAGATAAATTGTTGGGCACACTTTAATTTGGCCTTTGTCATTAATTGTCCAAACTCCCGTCATGCTGTTGTCACCTAAACCTCCTACTTTTCACACAAAGGCGTTGTCAAAGTAAGGAAAGGTCACATGCGAACCATAGAGACAATTACACAGCCAATTGCAACCATTGCTAAGTTTGATTTAGCGCTCTCTAGTGTTTGTCTTAAGCACCGTTTTAATCAACAAGTCGCCAATATCAGCAAAGGAGTCTCCCACAGTGGTGACGGGCATCTTTACTTGGTGTTGGGTTTATTAGCTTGGTATTTAGATAAGGAGCAAGGAGTCTGGTTTTTACTGGCGGGTTTACTTGCTTTTGCTATCGAGCTACCAATTTATTGGACGCTGAAAAATAGTTTTAAGCGTCGTCGCCCTGAAGAGCTTAATGCACTCCTTCCTGCTTTTATTACCCCCTCTGATCGCTACAGTCTTCCTTCAGGACACACTGCCGCTGCGTTTGTCATGGCGACGCTGATTGACCATTTCTATCCGAGCCTAGGCGTTGCTGCATTCTTTTGGGCAAGTTTAATTGGAACCGCGCGAATCTTATTGGGTGTGCACTTTTTTACCGATGTCATCATTGGTGCACTGCTTGGCAGTCTTTGTGGTGGATTAGCGATTGCGATGTTAGGAGGCTAATTGATGAAAATCTTGTACGGTGTTCAAGGGACAGGAAACGGACATATTGCACGCGCAAGGGCGATGAGTCATGCGTTTAAAGAGCACGATGTTGAGGTCGACTTTTTGTTTTCTGGGCGAGCGCCGGAAAAATATTTTTCAATGGAAGCATTTGGCGATTACCAGACTCGCCGAGGCTTCACCTTTATTACCGAAAAAGGCTCTGTAAACTACGCGAAAACAGCATTGAATAACAATTTGGTGCAGTTTTTCAAAGAAGTTAAGCAACTCGATCTATCGTCCTACGATCTTATCATTAATGATTTCGAACCTGTGACTGCGTGGGCAGCGAGACAACAAAATAAGCCTTCTATTGGTATCAGCCACCAAAATGCTTTCCGTTATCCGGTGCCACTAAAGGGAGCAAGTTGGTTAGATAAATCCGTCATTGAATACTTTGCGCCTTCTCAACACCACCTTGGTTTGCATTGGCATCATTTTGATCAACCTTTGTTACCACCAATAGTGCATACCGTCGATAGCCAAGCAGAAAACGACGACTTCGTGTTGGTGTATCTACCGTTCGAATCGATTGAAGATATCTCGGATTTATTGTTCCACTTTAATCAGCAAGCGTTTATCTGTTATCACCCGGATGTGATCGAATGTGAGCAGGTGGAAAACATAGAACTGCGCCCTTTATGCCACAGCAACTTCCAGCATCATTTGCATCGCTGTAGTGGTGTCATTGCTAATGGTGGGTTTGAGCTTCCTTCAGAAGCCTTGTCTTTGGGGAAAAAATTGTTACTAAAGCCACTCGCGGGTCAATTCGAGCAGCAGAGCAATGTTGCGACCTTAGAAGATTTAGGGCTTGCGATGTCGATGGAGAGCTTAGACATTTCCGCAGTACGCCAGTGGCTAAAGGAGCAACAAGCCGAAAGTGTGAAATACCCAGATGTTGCTCAGGCTATTGTTCATTGGGTACTGCAAGGTGCATGGGATTCAAAAGCAGAGTTATCCAGACAGCTGTGGGAGCAGGTTGATTTTCCAAGTTACGTGTCGAACATTTAAGTACGTTGTTCTAAGTACATTGTTCCTTCCATTTTTGACACGATTTTGTTGCAGCCTTTCTGTTTGGAAGGCTGCATTTTTATTCTTCCTCTCTCATTTCTATTCAGTGTGTATTTGCTGATAATTTGACTGATAAGTGCAAAATTCAATCAGAGATATAGCTGTCATCTGTTGTTCTTATTTCAACTAATAACTGAGCTAAATGCATACTTGTGTTGACCGCCTGTCCTATCAATTTGCTAAATACGTCCTCAAAGAATGCATTTTTACGTGTTTTATAGTTTTTTATGTTTTTATCAAGCCTTTGTTATTTAACAAATAAATACCTAATTGGCTAAAATTTACTGATTAAATATCAATCTAGTTGCGAAACCGCAATCGATTAGTTGATAGTACAGTTCGAGCCGGAAGTATCCGGACGATAAATATAATAAAAAGTTAGGTTATCTATTCGTAAAATGATTCGAATCCAGCCGCCGTCTTTTGTGCGAGATGGGATTCTATTCGTTATGAATTTAATGAACAAAGTTGACGATTACAAAAGAGGCGCACTCAATGTTAGAGAAGAAAGACGCGATGAGCGCAATTGCTAGCTACCGTATGGAAAGCACTTTGCGTGGTGTAGATTTAAACCTACTGACTGTATTTGATGCTGTAATGCAAGAGCAAAATATTACTCGTGCAGCACATAACCTAGGCATGTCTCAACCGGCGGTAAGTAACGCCGTGGCACGCTTAAAAGTGATGTTTAACGACGAGCTATTCATGCGCCAAGGCCGTGGTATTCAGCCTACGCAACGAGCACGTCAACTGTTTGGCCCTATTCGCCAAGCACTACAGCTGATTCGCAATGAACTTCCTAGCTCTGTATTCCAGCCAGAATCTTCGACTCGCTTATTCAAGCTTGCGATTTGCAGCCCTTGTGACATGCGTTTTGCTCCGAAGATCATGGCAAAAGTGAATCAACAAGCACCAAACGTTCAGCTTCACCTAGATGCAGAATTTGACCGTTTGTTGTCTGAGCGTATGCGCTACCAAGAAATTGATTTCGTGATCGACTACGCTCGTTTTGATGAGCAAGGTTTCTCAAGTACTGAAATCTTCAAAGATGAATTAGTGGTTATCGCATCAAAAACACACCCACGCATTCAAGGTGGTGTGACGGCTGAGCAACTGCTTAACGAAAAGCATGCGAAGTTATCGAAAGTGCATGGCCAACGTAGTTTCTCAGAGCAAGCGTACCGTGAACTGGATTGCCAAGCGGCGTATGAAGGTTCTAGTTTAAGCAACCTACTATACGTGGTGGGTCAATCTGAGCTTGTGACTATTGCACCACGTTGGATGGCGGAAAATGCGGTAAACAGCGATCAACTGCAAATTCTTGATTTCCCATTTGCGAACAAAGAAATCAGCGGCTTCTTAAGCTGGCATGAATCAAGTGAAAAAGATAAAGGCCACATTTGGCTACGCGATCAACTGATGATCACTTGTGGTGAAGTCGTTGCCGCAAAATAAGATGACGTTTGGTCTTCTCGATTAGACCATATTGGTAATCATCAATTTTTACAATTCATTGGTCCCCGAGCGATTTTTGTCTCTCGGGGCTTTTTGTTTTCGTAATCAACAATCGAAACAGTAAGTTAAATAGAGTAATCATTCAGCAATTTGAGGTACGTTCGCGACGTATAAGTGATAGTTGTCTCTTATTAGTGATAAGTTTGATACTGGTCAGTTGCGTTTTAGCAAGCCGTGAGTACACTTGTTCGCTCAATTAGCTTACGCCTGTAAGCCAAAAGGTAAGTAAAAGAATGGCCAAGTTAGATTTTCATATCGTTAAACGTATTCGTGAACAAATTGCGAACGGTGGTACACGCGTTGCACTCAAGCATAAAGTGGGTGAGGAGTGGCAAGGTATTACGTGGACGCAATTTGGTCAGCAAGTTGATGCTTTATCACTTGCACTTTTGGCTCAGGGATTAGGAGTCCAAGATAAGATCGGCATTTTCTCGAACAACATGCCGCAATGGACGATCGCTGATATCGCAGCACTGCAATTACGCAGCGTGACAGTACCTATTTACCCAACCAATACTGCCGCTCAGTCGGCGTACATCATTAACAATGCAGACGTCAAAGTTCTGTTTGTTGGTGAACAGCCTCAATTTGATGCAGCAGTGAGCATTTTCGACCAGTGCGAACAGTTAGAGCTCATTGTTGCGATGTCTGATGATATAGAACTTGGCGATCATGATTTCGTTATCTCTTGGCAAGCATTTGTTGCCAAAGGCGACACTACATATCAAGTTGAATTGGACGCGCGTTTAGATCAGGCAAAAGAAGATGATCTACTCACGCTCATCTACACCTCGGGTACAACAGGACAGCCAAAAGGCGTTATGTTGGACTACGCAAACATTGCGGCGCAATTGGAAGGGCACGATCAGCGCTTGAGCCTTTCTCAAAGTGACGTGTCATTATGTTTCCTTCCGTTGTCACACGTATTTGAGCGCGCTTGGACCTTTTATGTATTGTACAAAGGGGCGACCAACTGCTATTTGCAAGACACCATGCAAGTACGTGATGCACTGAGCCAGGTGCGACCTACCGTGATGTGTGCCGTACCGCGTTTCTATGAGAAGATCTTCTCTGCGATTCATGAGAAAGTGTCTCGCGCGCCGATTCATCGTAAGATCATGTTTACTTGGGCAGTCAACATGGGCGCAAAAATGGCCGCTTGTCATCAAGAAAAACGTCAGCCATCGCTCTTGCTGCGTAAGTCATACGCTTTGGCGGATAAGTTGGTTCTGAGCAAACTGCGTGCGCTACTTGGCGGGCAAATCAACTTTATGCCTTGTGGTGGTGCAAAGCTGGATGAAACCATCGGTCGATTCTTCCATGCGATTGGTATCAACGTTAAGTTGGGCTACGGCATGACTGAAACCACGGCGACAGTATCGTGTTGGGATGATAAATGTTTTAACCCCGACTCTATTGGTATGTCGATGCCTGGCGCACAGGTTAAGATTGGCGAAAATAACGAGATTCTGGTTCGTGGTCCAATGGTGATGCGTGGCTATTACAAAATGCCAGAAGAGACGGAAAAGACCTTTGATGAGCACGGTTTCCTAAAAACGGGCGACGCTGGTTACATTGATGAAAATGGCAACTTGTTCATCACCGATCGTATCAAAGAGTTGATGAAAACTTCAGGTGGTAAATACATCGCTCCACAAATGATTGAAGGTGCGATTGGTAAAGACCACTTCATCGAGCAAATCGCAGTCATTGCGGATACTCGTAAGTTTGTTTCTGCGCTTATCGTGCCTTGTTATGACTCGCTAGAAGAGTACGCGAAAGAGCTGAATATCAAATATCACGATCGCGTTGAGTTGATTAAGCACCACCAGGTGGTCGAAATGCTTGAGAAGCGGGTGAACGATCTTCAAAAAGAGTTGGCAAAGTTTGAACAAGTGAAGAAGTTTAAACTGTTACCAAGAGCTTTCTCTATGGATGATGGTGAGTTAACGCCAACTCAAAAACTTCGTCGTAAAGTCATCAATGACAAATACCAAGATGAAATTGAAGAAATGTATAAGGAAAAGTCGGATAAAAAGTAACTTAAGCTGACTTAGATTTTATATTGATGAAAAAATCCCCAGTGATGTGATCGCGCATTGCTGGGGATTTTTGTTTGCATTGATTTTTTCTGCTTTGCTCGTCAAATAACGCTATTTCGCACCCTATAGCTAAAACCTTATGAAATAATGTTCTTTTTTTGAGCGTTAATTTTTTAGGTTGTACTGTGAAATAGGAGATGTGTGGCTGCTATTCCTACTAACATTCTAATTACTAGTATCTTGTTTAAAAAGTAGACCAATCTCTCATTAGACCCTTTGATAATAAAACGTTACATTTGTTGGGTAACCTTGCGGGATGTTATGACGAACGCAAGACATAGCCGAAAACGTGGAAGTATTTCGATTAGGCTACGAATAAGACCTAGACTATGTAAAACCAGACCAATCCGTTGACCTTACGGTGAGGAAACTGGCTAAGGAGAGCAATTATGACAGCAATGTTGTCAGGCGCAGAGATGGTGGTTCAATCTCTGATAGAAGAGCACGTAGAGCAGATCTTTGGCTACCCAGGTGGCTCTGTTTTGGATATCTACGATGCACTGCATGCCAAAACCGATCAAATCAAACACGTACTTGTAAGGCATGAGCAAGCCGCCACTCATATGGCAGATGGTTACGCTCGAGCTACCGGTAAACCGGGTGTCGTACTTGTGTGCTCGGGGCCGGGCGCGACCAATACCATTACGGGTATTGCAACAGCGTATATGGACTCTATCCCAATGATCGTTATCTCGGGTAACGTACCAAATAGCCTAATTGGTAATGATGCTTTCCAAGAGTGTGACATCGTCGGTGTCTCCCGCCCAGTGGTCAAACACAGCTTTTTAGTAAAAAAAGCGGAAGATATTCCTGAAACAATCAAAAAAGCGTTTTATATCGCGACTACAGGTCGACCTGGTCCAGTTGTGATTGATTTGCCAAAAGATGTAATGAACCCGCAAATCAAACTGCCTTATCAATATCCAGAAACGCTTTCAATGCGCTCTTACAAGCCGACAACTTCGGGCCATAAAGGCCAGATTAAAAAAGCGCTTAAATCGCTATTAGAAGCGAAAAAACCAGTGCTTTATATCGGTGGTGGTGCGGTGATTTCTGGCGCCCATGAACATATTTTAGAGCTTTCCGACAAACTGAACCTACCCGTTGTGAGTACTTTGATGGGCTTGGGGGCATTCCCGGGCACACATAAAAACTCACTGGGCATGTTGGGTATGCACGGCACTTACGAAGCTAATATGGCAATGCATGAAGCGGATCTTATTTTTGGTATCGGTGTGCGTTTTGATGACCGTACAACCAACAACCTTGAAAAGTACTGCCCAAACGCAAAAGTGATGCATATTGATATCGATCCGTCATCGATCTCGAAAAACGTGAAAGTGGATTTGCCGATCGTAGGCTCTGCGGAAAAAGTGCTGACAACCATGCTCGGGCTGCTTGCAGAGCAAGGTAGTGGAAATGATCAAGATGCTATCACTGCATGGTGGGATGACATTCAAGTATGGCGTGACCGCAACTGCTTGTCTTATGAAACGTCTCCAGAACGAATCAAGCCACAGCAAGTAATTGAAACGCTGCACAAGCTAACTAATGGCGACGCATATGTGGCGTCTGATGTGGGCCAGCATCAGATGTTTGCGGCGCTGTACTACCCATTCAATAAGCCGCGCCGTTGGATAAACTCTGGTGGTCTTGGCACCATGGGATTTGGTCTTCCGGCTGGTATGGGCGTGAAGTTTGCCATGCCACAAGAAGAGGTCGTGGTTGTGACTGGTGACGGCAGTATTCAGATGAACATTCAAGAATTGTCTACAGCCATGCAATACGACATTCCAGTGAAGATCATCAACCTGAACAACCGATTCTTAGGCATGGTAAAACAGTGGCAAGACATTATTTATCAAGGTCGTCACTCTAATTCTTACATGAGTTCTGTTCCTGACTTTGCAGCGATTGCAAAAGCTTATGGTCACGTCGGTATTCGTATCGAAACGCCTGATCAGCTCGAAGAAGGGCTACAAAAAGCGTTGGATATGAAAGATCGTCTGGTGTTTGTGGACATCAACGTAGACGAAACCGAACACGTATACCCGATGCAAATCAAAGGTGAGGGTATGGATAAAATGTGGCTAAGCAAAACGGAGAGAACTTAATATGAGACACATTATTTCATTGCTATTGGAAAACCAACCGGGTGCGTTGTCTCGTGTTGTTGGTTTGTTCTCTCAACGTGGTTACAACATTGAATCTTTGACGGTATCACCGACTGATGATGAAACCCTGTCGCGAATGAACATTACCACGACATCTGATGAGATGCAGTTGGAACAAATTCAGAAGCAGTTACACAAACTGATCGATGTGCTGAAAGTACAAGAAGTCACCGAGTATGAGCACATTGAGCGTGAACTGATGATGGTGAAAGTGAAAGCCAGTGGTTTTGCGCGAGCAGAAGTGAAGCGGACGGCAGACATCTTCCGTGGCCAGATCGTGGATGTCACGGCTTCCCAATACACCGTACAACTTGCGGGTACGAGTGAAAAGCTAGATGCCTTCATTCAAGCGATATCCGAAGTGACCGAAGTTGTCGAAGTTGCTCGTAGTGGTGTCGTTGGCATTGCGCGAGGAGAGCGAGCCCTCAAACCTTAACTCTCTGATTGCATATAGAAAAGCCACTTAATCTAAGTGGCTTTTTTGTTTAGAAAATAACAATTAATGATATAATTGTCGTTTTAGTAAGCATGATAGGCATTAGACGTGTGAAAGTACCTAAGCGAGTCGGCACCTTATTGGCGACAGCACTATTTTTTAGTGCACTCACTGCCGCTTACTACTATCAGAAATATCTGACGTTGTTAGAAAACAATGTTGAGAACACCGCTCAAGAAGCGTTACATCAATTGGCCTATACTGGCCGTGAATACAGCAATATTCAGGATCAAATCGAAACGATCAGTGACCTACTTGGTCACAGCCAAAGTCTGTATGAATATCTGCGCCAACCTAACCGGGTGAACCGTTCCATCTTAGAAGACATGTGGATCTCGGTCGCAATCAATCAAAAGTTGTATAAGCAAATTCGCTTTCTTGATGTTTCTGGTCGAGAAAAAGTGAGGATTAATTATGAGATTGAAACAGGCGCTGCGTTGCCCGCGATCAAATTGCAAAATAAGTCAGAGCGAGATTACTTTCAATTCGCTAAGAACTTAGACGATGGCGAAATCGCTTCGTGGGGGATAGGTTTAGAACGAGAGTATGGCGAGTTAGTCTATCCCTATAGCCCGTCACTGCGTATTTTGATGCCTATTTCGCTTAACGGAAAGCGCGAAGGGTATCTTGTGCTTAATGTTGATATTGACTATTTATCCTCTCGACTCAACTATTCGTCAGTGCTTGATTTCCATATTGAGCTGATTAAGAGTGACGGATTTTACATTGATAGCCCTAAATCAGCTCGTTTGTATGGCCATATAATTCCCGCTCGCTCTCAATTTAATTTTGGCCGGATGTACCCAAACATTTGGCGTAGTTTAAATTCAAAAGATTCGGGCTATGCTTACAATGGTTCGAATTTGGTCGCGTATCGCACCATCCAGTTTGTTTCTAGCGAACCTCTTCATCTGGTTATTGATCTTACCAATGAGCAGTTATTATCCCGAGCTCAGAGGGATATTGATGACTTAATCCAAGAAGCGTTTTTTGTTCTAAGTTTGGTGCTCGGCTTCACTTTGCCGACGGCAGCCCTTGCTCTGCATTATCGGCGTCATAGTATGGAATCGAAGTTGGCTCGAGCTGCTCTTGATGGTATGACTGCGGTGATGATCTCGGATGCTTCACATAGAATCATCATGGTTAATCAAGAGTTTGAAAACATGATGGGTTACTCAACCAAGCATGCCCAAGGTTGGAGTGCACATCATTTAATTCTCTTACCTGAAGATCTCGAAGCAAACCTGAGTATCTGGAAAACACTGAAGAGTGAACACGTATGGGAAGGGGAGATTCGTTGTCGAACTAAGTTTAATCAAGTCTTTACTGCAATAATGCGTATTCAGGCGAATTTAACCAAATCAGGTAAAGTGAGTTATTACATTACGTCGCTGGTGGATATCTCTGGGCAAAAAGAGTTAGAAGAAAAATTACGAAACCTAAGCGAAAAAGATGGCTTGACGGGGTTGTGGAACCGCCGAAAATTTGAAGAGCAATTGGCGCAATATGCGGGGATTATTGAACGCTATCCTGATAGCCCTCCTGCTTGTTTGGCGTTGTTTGATATTGACCACTTTAAACGTATTAATGACGAGCTTGGCCACGACGAAGGAGACAAGGTGATTTGTAGTGTCGCAGAAACCCTCCTAGAAGAAGTCCGCAGCACAGACTTTGTATCTCGTGTCGGTGGTGAGGAATTTGCAGTGATTATGCCGCATACAACTCTAGAAGAGGCTGAAATTGTATTGAACAGGCTACGTGTCGCGGTTCAAATGCGTAGTGATAGAGGCATTACTGTCAGTGCTGGGTATAGTGATTTAACCTCTGATCGTACAAGAACGTATAAATGTGCTGATATTGCTTTGTATGAGTCAAAAAGTGCAGGGCGTAACTGCGTATCGCTATGTCATAGTTATGATGATATTGCTTAGTGCTTTTACAAAAACGAAAAAACGGGGATAGACCCCCGCTTTTTAGTCTCAGCGTTATTCGCTAGCCAGTATGCGACATTGGTTGTCGATGGCGGCTTCGATACACTGTATTGACTGTCTCAAATAACGCTCTAGATAACCTAAAGCATCCTGACTCTTTTTGTCTAGCGATGCCTTCATCAGTATTTCTTGCTCATCGAGATTACAGTGCCCAGGGTTCCCTGTGCCTAAAATCTGCATCGCGAAGTATTGGTAGCGTTTAATTTGCGTGAGTAGATCGCGGAAAAACCCAAACATATTGACAGAGCCAGCACCTTCAAACAGCGCAGTAAGAAACTGATTTTGGCGCTCTTCCCATTCCCTCCAGCAAAAGCTTTCGCCAGGTTTTACTCGGGATAACTTGTGATAAGCAGTTAGTACATCCAGTTCCCATTTTTCATCGCCAATCGTAATTGCCTTACTGAGTAAGCATGCGGAGACCATTTGCAGGCTTTCGTACAAGTCATGTAACTCATCTTTACATATAGGTGCAACCCAGCAGCCTTTTTGCGGCTCGAGTTTGACGTATTTGCTCCAAGATAATTGCACCAATGCTTCTCGAATGGGTGACGCTCCTACGTTGTACTTCTCTTTGAGTTCGGCAACCACGAGTTTTTGACCTGGTTTAAGCTCGCCATCGAGAATATCCTGACGGATCATTCTTAATACTTTGTCGGTAAGAGTGGGACTAGACACATACACCTCATAGAAACTTTAATCGTGACGATAAAATTAAACAGTACGAAATTCTGATAGAGGTAAATAATACAATTAGCCTATTATGAGAGCAAGAAAGCCATATAAAAAAGGAGGGCATAAGCCCTCCTTCTCAAGAAACTGAAGTGTTAAAAGTTCAGTCTTATAGCACGTGTACAGAAGCTGTGTTCGTAGTACCTGAAGCAACTAGAGCGCCAGAAACCATAACAACGATATCGCCTTTGTTACCTAGACCTGATTCTAGAGCAAGTTCTTTACCCGCTACGTAGAATGCGTCAGTGCTTTCGATTGAATCAACAACTACAGGAGTAACACCTTTAGTTAGAACTAGCTGTGCAGCAGTTTTCTTGTTAGTTGTTAGCGCTAGAATGTTTGCAGTTGGGAAGTACTTACGTACTGAACGTGCAGACTTACCGCCTTCAGTTGCAACAACGATAAGTGGAGCAGCTAGTTTCTCAGCTGTGTCTACTGCACCTTTACATACTGCTTCAGTGATGCGTAGGCGTGGGCTGTCTAGACGAGAACCTAGTTCAGCTTTTAGCGCTGAGTCAGTACGGTTCGCGATTTGAGCCATGATAGTTACCGCTTCAACAGGGTATTTACCTTTCGCCGTTTCACCAGAAAGCATTACTGCGTCAGTACCGTCCATTACCGCGTTAGCAACGTCGCCTGCTTCCGCACGAGTAGGACGTGGGTTGTTGATCATAGAATCAAGCATTTGAGTTGCTGTGATAACCATCTTACGTGCACGGTTACACTTCTCGATCATCATTTTCTGAGCGAAGATTACTTCTTCAGCTGGGATTTCAACACCTAGGTCACCACGTGCAACCATGATGCCGTCAGAAAGCTCTAGGATCTCGTCGAAGTTATCAACACCTTCTTGGTTTTCGATCTTAGAGATGATGTGGATGTTCTCGCCGCCGTTTGCAGCAAGTACTTCACGGATTTCTTGAACGTCAGACGCTTTACGGATGAAAGAAGCTGCTACGAAGTCAACGCCTTGCTCACAACCAAACTTAAGGTCGTTCTTATCTTTTTCAGATAGTGCAGGTAGGTTTACAGAAACGCCAGGAAGGTTAACACCTTTGTTTTCGCCTAGTGCACCGTTGTTAAGAACTTTACATTTAACTTCAGTTTCAGTCTTAGAGATAACTTCCATCTCGATTAGACCGTCGTCTACTAGGATAGTGTTACCTACGTTTAGGTCGGCTGCGAAACCAGCGTAAGTTACTGCAACTTTATCTTTGTTACCTACAACTGAAGTGTCAGTTGTGAAAGTGAATTCTTGACCTGCTACTAGATCAACATCGTTACCGCCTTCTAGCTTGATAGTGCGGATTTCTGGACCTTTAGTATCTAGAAGAATTGCTAGTGGTTTGCCAGTAGCTTCCATTACTTTACGGAAGTTCGCGATACGAGTGCCGTGTTCTTCGTAGTCACCGTGAGAGAAGTTAAGGCGCATTACGTTCATGCCTGCGTTAACTAGTTCAGTTAGCTTCTCTACAGATTCTGTTTTAGGGCCAATCGTACATACGATTTTGGTCTTTTTCATGGAAGATACTCTCCGGTAAGTATAGTTACAATTTGAAAGTCGGTTATTTACTCTGAAGTCAGGACGTTTTTGATGACATTTAGTACCTGTCATCCACCGATTTTTCGTCTCATTATTAGAACTTCAGATTCTGAAAGTCTTTCACCAAGTTTAGTCATTTTATGACTAAAAGATCGGCGATTTTGGTTACCTTTTTGTGACTAATCCCACTTTATATGCAGAAAGTTGCAAAAAAATAGCCTTCAATTCTGTAATTTTTTTTCTTTTCGGTGGCGAATTCTACCACTGAATGAATCCAATATCACTGTTTAAGAATTGTCTTAGGACAAGGTTTTATCGAGAAATATTAATTTTTTGGATCGAAATAAATGGACTTGAAAGTTTCGGTTTGACTATAATAAGTTTCACATCGAAACTTAAAGTCAAAACTTAAATGTCGAAACGAAATACTCAATTAAGAAGACACGCCATTTCTAACTTGGTTTCTGAACTAGGAGAAGTCAGCGTTGATGAACTTGCTCAGAAATTCGAAACCTCAGAGGTCACGATTAGAAAGGATTTAGCTTCTTTAGAGAAAAACGGCCAACTTCTACGCCGCTATGGCGGTGCGATTGCTATCCCAAAGGAAGTCATTCACGAAGAATTGGGCGCTAATGTTTCGACTCGAAAGTTAAGCTTAGCAAAAGCAGCAGCATCATTGATTCGCGAGCATAATCGCATCGTGATCGACAGTGGCAGCACGACTGCCGCGCTGATTCAACAGTTGAATGACAAACGTGGCTTAGTGGTCATGACCAACTCGTTGCATGTTGCTAACGCCCTAAATGAATTAGAGAGCGAACCGACACTGCTGATGACTGGCGGTACTTGGGATACGCACTCAGAGTCCTTTCAAGGCAAAGTAGCCGAATCTGTATTACGAGCTTACGACTTTGACCAACTATTCATCGGTGCGGATGGCATCGATCTCGAGCGTGGAACCACGACATTTAATGAGTTGGTTGGCTTAAGTAAGGTAATGGCAGAAGCGTCACGTGAAGTGATCGTAATGATAGAGTCCGAAAAAATCGGCCGTAAGATCCCAAACTTAGAGCTCGCTTGGCATCAAGTTGATGTGTTGGTGACCGATGCAGATATCCAAGCAGAGCATAAAGTACAGATTGAACAACATGGCGTGAAAGTCATTTGCGCCTAATGATGTAATCAGTTTCATATTTCACTTCCCTCTGGATAAAGGCCTTTGCTTGCTGCCTCTATTTGAAATCATGGCTAGGGAAGAACAAAACTACAAACGGAGATAAACACATGTGTGGAATCGTAGGTGCAGTAGCACAACGAGATGTTGCAGAAATTTTGGTTGAAGGTCTACGCCGCTTAGAGTACCGCGGTTACGACTCTGCTGGCGTTGCGGTTGTTGATGGCGAATCAAACCTAACGCGCGTTCGTCGCTTGGGTAAAGTACAAGAATTGGCTGATGCAGTAGAAGAAGCAAAAGTGATCGGCGGAACTGGCATTGCGCACACTCGTTGGGCGACGCACGGTGAACCTTCTGAAATCAATGCTCACCCACACATGTCTGGTGATATCGCAGTTGTCCATAACGGCATCATCGAAAACCATGAAGAGCTGCGTGAGCTGCTTCAATCTCGTGGCTACGTGTTTGAATCGCAAACGGATACAGAAGTTATCGCACACATGGTTGAGTGGGAACTTCGTACTTCAGAAACGCTATTAGAAGCGGTACAAAAAACAGCAAAACAACTTGAAGGCGCATACGGCACGGTAGCGTTGGATCGCAAAGATCCTTCACGCATCGTAGTAGCGCGTTCAGGCAGCCCGATCGTGATCGGTTTTGGTGTAGGTGAAAACTTCCTAGCGTCTGACCAACTTGCATTACTTAACGTTACGCGCCGTTTCATGTACCTAGAAGAAGGGGACGTAGCAGAAATTACTCGCCGTGAAGTCACTGTGTTTGATGCAACGGGTGAGCCAGTTGAGCGTGAAATTGTTGAATCTAACGCAGAGCATGATGCAGGTGATAAAGGCCAATACCGTCACTTCATGCAAAAAGAAATCTATGAGCAACCTAAAGCGTTGATCAACACAATGGAAGGTCGTATCACGGCAGACTCTGTTGTGACAGACGCGATCGGTGTGCACGCGGCAGACATTCTAAGCAAAGTAGAACACGTACAAATCGTCGCGTGTGGTACGTCTTACAACGCAGGTATGACAGCGCGTTACTGGTTTGAAGACATTGCTGGCGTTAGCTGTGATGTAGAAATCGCGTCTGAGTTCCGTTACCGCAAGTTTGTGACTCGTCCAAACAGCCTTCTTATTACGTTGTCTCAGTCTGGTGAAACTGCAGATACGTTAGCAGCACTTCGTCTTGCGAAAGAGAAAGGTTATATGGCGGCGATGACCATTTGTAACGTAGCAGGCTCTTCTCTGGTTCGTGAATCAGATTTTGCATTCATGACTCGCGCTGGCGTCGAAATCGGCGTGGCTTCAACCAAAGCGTTCACGACTCAGCTTTCTGCACTACTTATGCTGGTAACAGCACTAGGTAAAGAGCAAGGCCGCATCAGCAAAGAGAAAGAAAAAGAGATTGTTGAAGCGCTGCATGCACTTCCTAAGCAAATCAACGCGGCACTTTCTTTCGAGAAAGAAATTGAAGCACTAGCAACGGATTTTGCAGACAAGCACCACACATTGTTCCTAGGCCGTGGCGAGTTCTACCCAATCGCGATGGAAGCGTCTCTAAAACTGAAAGAGATCTCTTACATCCACGCAGAAGCGTACGCGGCGGGTGAACTAAAACACGGTCCTCTTGCGCTGATTGATGCTGACATGCCTGTTGTTGTGGTTGCACCAAGCAACGACCTACTTGAAAAGCTAAAATCAAACGTTGAGGAAGTACGTGCGCGTGGCGGTCTTCTGTATGTATTCGCAGATGCAGACGCAGGCTTCGAAGGCGATGAAACAATGAAGATCATCACGATGCCTCACGTTAGTGAAATCACGGCGGCGATCTACTACACCATCCCAATGCAATTGCTGTCTTACTACGTAGCACTGATCAAAGGTACGGACGTAGACCAACCACGTAACCTGGCGAAAGCGGTAACGGTTGAGTAATTACGCTTAACAGCAAAAATCCAAGCGGCACATGCGAGAGTATGTGCCGCTTTTTTATTTAAGCCCACTTTAAGGGGGTGAGTTATTGACCCAACTGGTGAGCGGTTAGAATTGCAGAGTAGACATTTTCTGCCGTCACTGGGAATGGCATATTGTGGATGGTTTCTCCCTCGGCCGTTGAGGCTTCGGCGACCTCGCGCAACTTAGCGTGGTTAAGCTCTTTAACGCCCATATCAAATAAGTTGGTTGGTAGACCTACAGAGCGGCAGAATGCAAGAACCGTATTAATCTCTTCCATCGCTGCGTTTTCTAGTACCAGCTGAACTAGTGTGCCGAACGCGACTTTCTCACCATGATAGAGATGATGACACTCTTCAAGCTTAGTTAGGCCGTTATGAATAGCGTGAGCACCCGCTAGACCACTGCTTTCAAAACCGATACCGCTTAGGTATGTATTGGCTTCAATAATGTTTTCTACCGCTTTGGTGCTCACACCATTTTCTACCGCAGCTTTTGCTTTTACACCATCTTCAAGCAAGGTTTCATAGCAAAGTTTCGCAAGCGCTTGTGCTGAACGCGTCGCTAACCCACCAGCCATTGTTGCCTTACCAGAAGTCATGTTGGCACGAGCTTCAAAGTAGGTGGAAAGCGCGTCGCCCATCCCCGATACAAGTAAGCGAACAGGGGCTTTGGCGATGACTGACGTATCCATGATGACCATGTCTGGGTTTTTAGGGATCATCAAATATTCTGCAAATTCACCTTCAGGTGTGTATATCACCGCAAGCGCTGAGGTTGGTGCATCTGTCGAGGCAATCGTAGGAACCACCACGACAGGAATTTTTGTGTAAAACGCAACAGCCTTTGCTGTATCTAACGTTTTACCACCACCAATACCGACAATGACATCGTGTTTCTGAGTGGCACAAATGTCCGTGATGCGTTCAATCTCAACGCGCGAACATTCGCCACCAAAAATGTTCATAGTGAGTGGAAGCTTTTCGTCAGCAAAGCTTTGTTTGACGTCATCACCAACCAGGTTAGTCACGAACTCATCGGCAATTACTAACGGACGTTCACCCAATGTTTTCACATAGTGAGCGATAGATGTAAGTACTTGTTCACCTTGGACGTATTTGCTTGGGCTGATAATAATTTTGTCCATAATTCAAACCTTTAACCTTTTTTATGTGTGTTTTGGACTGCAATGAATATCCATTGTAGGGATAAGGTTTATATTAGGTTTGGTGTGGTAGGTGGTGAAGGATATCTCTGGTTTTGTTCCATGCTTTTATGACCTCTGTGTCAAACCGACTGTCAGAAGTAATAAGCATCAGCATGCTTTATGGCGCCGATCACTATTCAGGAAAATTTGTCGTTTTTCGTTTCATATTGAAACGAAAATACCGAAGTCGTTGTTTCAATATGAAACAGATTGATTTTTGTTGAGCACGTTTTTTCTCTGTTTAAGATGAATTCATACCCTACATAAAAATATAAATGGAATGAGATAGAACGATGAAAAAGTTAATTAACCAAGTCGATGATGTTGTATTGCAGCAAATGGAAGGCCTGGCATTGTCCCGCCCTGAGCTAAAAGCGAACTACGAGCCTCGTTACATGTGGCACGAGGAAACGCCGGGGCAAGTGGCACTGGTTTCTGGTGGTGGCTGTGGTCATGAACCTTTGCACGCTGGTTTTATTGGTAAAGGCATGCTGACAGGCGCCTGTCCTGGTGAGGTGTTTACTTCACCAACGCCAGATCAAATGTACGAATGTGGCAACCAAGTGAATACTGGTGAAGGCGTGCTATTTATCATTAAAAACTACACCGGAGACGTGTTGAACTTTGAAACGGCCGTGGAGTTGCTTCATACCGATGGTATCAAAGTTGGGTCGGTGTTGGTGGATGACGATGTTGCAGTCAAAGACAGCCTATACACCGCTGGTCGCCGTGGCGTTGCTGGAACGGTATTGGTTGAAAAGTTAGTTGGGGCTGCCGCGAGCAAAGGTTATTCGTTGGAGCAATGTGAAGCGCTGGCTCGTCGCGTGAATAATCACTGTCGTTCATTTGGCGTGGCGCTTAATGCTTGTGTTGTACCCGCAGCAGGTAAACCATCTTTTGTTCTGGAAGATGATGAAGTGGAGTTTGGTGTTGGTATCCATGGTGAACCAGGTATCAAGCGAGTGAAATACACCGATGTCGATACGTTAGTGGATGAAATGTTTGCTGAAGTTGCTGAAAACACACCTTATCAGCGCACATTGCGTATTTGGAATCGTGACGAAGGTGAATGGGATGAAGTGGAATCCAGCATTGAGCCTTTCGCCGCTGAACACGACTACATCGTGATGGTGAATGGTATGGGTGGTACGCCAACTTCAGAGCTTTACGGAGTGTACCGCCGTCTGGCTCATAACTGTGAGCAAGCAGGGTTCCGTATCGTGCGGAATATGGTCGGTAACTTCTGTACGTCACTCGATATGGAAGGCGTTTCGATTACGTTTCTGAAGGCAGACAAAGAGATGTTGGAGCTGTTTGATGCTCCTGTCGATACGGCCGCGATCAAGTGGTAACAGGGGAGAGCAAACATGCAAATTGAAAAACAACATATCGTTCACTGGCTAGAGTTATGTGCAAAAACGTATCAAGAGAATCAAGATTTTCTGACCGACCTTGATCGTGATATTGGTGACGCCGACCACGGTCTCAATATGAACCGTGGCTTTAAAAAAGTTGCTGAAAAACTGCCGCAATTTGCGGACCAAAATATCGGCAGCATTCTCAAGAATACGGGCATGACCTTGCTTTCTAGTGTCGGTGGGGCAAGTGGCCCGCTGTATGGCACGCTGTTTATTCGCACGGCTGCCGCTGTCGGAACCCGAGAGCAACTAACGTTTGAAGAGTTGGTCGATGCACTAAAAAGCGGTGTGGATGGCGTGGTGTCTCGTGGTAAAGCAGAGCTGGGTGATAAAACCATGTGTGATGTTTGGTTACCCGTTTTAGTTAGCGTGAAGGCGTCGTTAGAAAATGGCATGAGCGCCGATCACTTACTTAATGAAATGGTTGAGCTAGCAGAAACGAACGCGGTTGCCACGATTGAAATGTTGGCGAAAAAAGGGCGAGCAAGCTATTTAGGTGAACGCAGTATTGGTCACCAAGATCCCGGTGCAACCTCTTCTTTGTTAATGATTAAAGCACTACAGCAGGCAATAGCAGGTAATTAAGATGGTGGGAATTGTAGTTGTATCTCATAGTCGTCGACTTGCCGAAGGGGTGGCAGAACTTGCCACCCAAATGACGCAAGGCAAAGCCAAGCTTGCGATTGCTGCTGGGATTGATGATCCAGAGAACCCGATCGGAACCGATGCCATTGCCGTGATGGAAGCGATTGAGCAGGTACAAGATCAACAAGGGGTCGTTGTGTTGATGGATCTTGGCAGCGCGTTGCTTAGCACGGAAATGGCTCTGGACCTGATTGATGATCATGTGAGGGAAAATGTCACCCTTATCTCGGCACCTATTGTTGAAGGAACCATGGCGGCGTCGGTGGCTGCTGCTGCCGGACTACCTTTATCGACGGTAGTCGAAGAGGCACAGAATGCGTTAAGCGTAAAACGAGAGCACCTTGGTGATCAGCCACTAACATCCGCTGAGATAGCGCCAGTATCAGAAAACTTTGAGCAAGAACGGACATTTGATTGGGTGGTGCAAAATCCGCATGGACTACATGCTCGTCCCGCTGCGGCCATTGTTGGTGCACTCGCGCCTTTTGACTGCCAATTATGGTTGAAAAAAGGCGAGCGCCGTGTGAACGCGAAAAGCTTAAACAGCATTGCGAAACTTGGCGTTCGTAGTCAAGAGACGATCACCTTATGCGCACTTGGACCTCAATCCAGTGAAGCAATCAAGGCATTTGAAGCCTTAGCTAGTGAGCACTTCGGAGAAAAAGAGGCGGTTGAGCAAGGCATTATCGAACCTGAAGAAAGTTCAGATACTCTGCTCGATGGCATGGCCTCAAATCAGATTGAAGGTGCTGTTGTTGGTATTCGAGTCAATGACGGTATCGCTACTGCTCCTGCTGTCCTTTTTACTCATGAAATGCCAGCTGTGCCTGAACGTGATTTCCAAAGTGAACAAGATGAAATTGAACGGGTTAAGCGTGCGATAGGCGTAGTTGTTCAACATTTGCAGGAGCAAGCGAAGCAGCCGAAAGGGGAAATATTTGCTGCTCATAGCATGATGCTCAGTGACCCAGAATTATGGGCATCGGTCGAGTCGCGAATTCAAACGGGCATGATAGCCGAGCAAGCTTGGGTAGAATCACTGCAAACGTTGGCCAAAGAGTTTCGCCAGGCAGAAAGTCAGTACATGCGGGAACGCGAAGCAGATGTGCATGATATAGCACGCCAAGTTATGGTCGAAATGACAGGCGTAACGCCTAATGCCATCGACATTAAGGAACCGAGTATTTTGTTGGCCCGTGACCTTATGCCTTCTGATGTGGCCGGGCTTGATAAATCGAAAGTGCTTGGTATCTGTTTGAGTGAAGGAGGGAAAACCTCTCACAGTGCGATTCTTGCTCGTGCGATGGGGATTCCTGCCATCGTTAAAGCTCAGGGTTGTCTTGATGCTGTGCGTGCTGGGCAAGTGGTGACTATTGATGGCTTTCGAGGGCATTTATGGTTCTCTCCTTCAGATGCCATACAACAGGAATTAGAAGCGCAACAAATTGAGTGGCAAAGCACCCGACAAAGTGCATTATCGAGTGCTCAGCAAGCCGCAGTCACCTGTGATGGTGTCCATATTCCAGTATTCGCCAATATTGGTGGACCGAAAGATATTGATGATGCACTAACATCAGGAGCTGAGGGCGTTGGTCTATTTCGGACTGAGTTTCTATTTCAAAACAGTGATGAGTTGCCAACTGAGGAAGCGCAATACCAAGTGTATCGTGATATTGCCGCCGCACTTGGTGATAAGCCACTTACGATTCGTAGTCTAGATGTTGGCGGTGACAAGCCTTTAGCCGCTTATCCTATGCCAGCAGAAGATAATCCATTTTTAGGTTTGAGAGGGGTGCGGTTGTGTCTTCAACATGAGTCATTGTTTACCGCTCAACTTCGAGCCATTCTGAGAGCCTTTCACGAGCAACCGAATATTCAATTGATGATACCGATGGTGGCTCAGGTTGAAGAAGTGAGAAAAGTAAAAGCGCTGTTGGCGCATCAAGCAAACCAACTCGGCTTGGATGCGACTCATTTGCCCGTTGGTATTATGATTGAGGTGCCAGCCGCGGTATTAAATGCTGATGCGTTAGCCCAAGAAGTCGACTTTTTCTCTATCGGCACCAATGATTTGACTCAATATGTTATGGCCGCCGATCGAGGTAACGCCGCTGTTGCTGAATTGGTGAACTACTTTGAACCATCGGTACTAAAAGCCATTGAGCTCACGTGTGCAGCAGGCGATCGCGCGGGTATACCGGTTAGTATGTGTGGTGAGATGGCTGGCGATCCAAATGCCACAGAAACATTGCTTCGCGTGGGGTTGCGAAAATTCAGCGCCAGTGCGAGTCTGCTACCGGGACTAAAAGCGCAGATTCGTCAGTTGTCTGTCGATGTTTAATCGATACCTTATCGTTAGTACATCTGTACCGGCGTGCTTACGCCGGTTTTACTTTTGTTATAGGAACGCCAATTCACGACTTAATACAGCTTCATTTGCTCCTGCAGCCCAAACTTATTAATTTTTCTCCATAAGGTCGTGCGGCCAATTTGCAATGCTTTCGCCATATCATGCATTTTGCCATCACACTGATTCCAAGCCTGAACGATAGCTCTTCTCTCGGCTTCTTCTAACGTGATTACTGGCGTATTTTCTGCGGTATGGCGAGAATTCAGTTTAATGTCTTCAGGAATATCGTTCAGCTTGATTAAGTTGGAACTGCGGTTCAGCAAAATTCGCTCAGTTCGGTTTCTTAATTCAGAGTTGTTGCCTGACCAACGAAAATTCATCAACGCTTCCAGTGCGACTGGCTCTATCGAGATCGTCACATTGTGGCGGCGTTCATAATGGCTGATAAGCTGCTGGACGAGAAATTCAATGTCTTCTTTACGCTTTCGTAGTGGCGGAATATGCAGCTCGTTCGAGGAGATTTCATAATAAAGTTGCCGACCAAATGAGCGCTGAGTGACATACTCGCTGATCTCTGAAGCGGTGCTCGTAATAAGTTGAAAGTCTACGGGGATCAATCGCAAACTGTCGCTGCGGCTGACGAGCCCAGTTTTTAACAACTTAAGTAGCACGGCTTGTAAATCGGGCGACAGATATTCCACCTTTTCTAAAAAGAGCGTACCGCCATGGGCGAGCTCAAACTTTGAAGGCATGCCTTGCCCCTCGTCGTATCCCAGGGTTTCTTTGACCAGTTGCTCTGTATTGATGGAGCGACAGTTGAGCGTAATGAATGGCCCTTCTTTGTAGGTGCTTTCGTTATGAATCGCCATGGCGAGAGTGGCTTTTCCTACGCCTTCTTCACCTGTAATTAGAATTGGTGATTTGGACTTTATGGCCCGTTTTGCCACGGTAATGACATGCTTCATTTTTCGTGAAATGACAGGCAAAGTGCTGAACGTATAGCGCGCACTGCCACCTATTTGTTGTTGAGCAAGTTCGCGAATTTTATCGATAGGGTGCAAGAACAATAAGTGTGTGCCGTCGTTGAGTGGACGCAAGGTGATGATCGCTTCAACAAACTCGCCACGAACCTCTACCGTTGTGAGTTTACGGTTTATGCTCGCACCTGACTCAATACTAGTAAGGACATTCGGTGGGAAGCGCAAAACAGAAAAGACTTCTTTATCCAAGACCTGACTGGCTTCAATGTTTAGCAAACGCTCGGACTGGTGATTTACCATGGTTATACGGCTTTCTTCATCCCAGGCCAGAAGGCCGTCATCCATGCACTCTAACGTTGCGTTATGCGCACAAGTGAGGCGGTTCATGTTTTCTTGTTCCGACTGAATGTGGATTTGCAAGCTGACTTCTTTCGCGCTCGACGCGATGATGACTAAGTCTTCTTTCTTATAGCTCTCTGCTTTTTTGAGAAGGCATGTTGTGCCGCGTAACTTGCCAAACTGGTCGAAAACAGGCGCCGCTACAGAGGCATAAGGATGTAAGTGGCGATTGAAATGTTCTGCTGCGAAAACTTCACACGGGATATGAGTATTGATACAGAGATTGACTGCATTTGTGCCTATCTTTCCTTCGGAGAGAAAACAGCCTTGTTTTATGCCGAGCGTTTGCATCTCTTGTCGCATAGAGTCGTGCCCGACGGTGGAGAGAATACAGCCGTTGCCATCGGTTACCATCAATACCAGGTCTTCGTCCCCTAGCATGTCGTAAGTGTCTTCAAGTACGGTCGTGGCGCATTCGATGAGATGTTCGTTGCGCTTCATTAGAGATGAGAAGGTAAATCCAGAGGCAATATGTGGTTTTGACCAGGTGTAAGGGCTGCATTGCTTTATGCAACGCTCCCACGACTCGAGGACGGGAGTGCGGGAAAATTCTGGAGATACCCAGTGGTGTTTCTGGAAAAACTCCCACTTAGTTTTAGTGTCTTCGATTGAAAGCATGCGATACCGTTTCAATACTAGCGATAGATTGGTCTGATGTTACAGAGACATCGGAATATGGACTGTGATGGCTTTCACGCACGTTGTATAGAAGAATGCGCAAAAAGAGGGGCGAGTTGAGGAGGCTTCCGTGCCAGTTTTTCGATTAAAAAGGGCTGTCTTTGCCGAGCTCATTGCAAATCTCGACAATGGCAAGTGAGAGCCCTGACTTAATGATTTGTTGTTGACGTTGCAGTTGTAGCTGATAAAACTCAAGGTCGATGTCGTCATCTGGTTCGCTGACTTCCAGTTGTACCATGCCCATTTTCTTCACCAAGTGCAGTTTCTTAATTGGTTCTAGAATATTCGGGTCAGTGAATTCGTAATCTGAAGCGTCACTATTGAGTTGGTTTTTGAGTTTGATGATGTCTTCGATGTCGTGGTAGATGTCATCGGGGAGCACTCCCAAGCCAAACAATAACTTCAAACGAACAGACAGATCGCCCAGCGGTCCAGAGTCTTGTAGCAGCGGACCGACAACCGATTGAACAGCGAAGTTATCTTTACGAAAGATTCTTTGCACCAACCCGTCGATCGAATCGTTAAAAACGTCGACTGCTGCAATGAAAAAGCCTCGTACCGATGGTGCGCTGTTTAATCGCTCAATGATCTCGGTTTCGTTGATGTTATCTGCCATATACTGAATACATTTCTAATTATTAGCTATCCCAACTCTTCAAGCAGAGAAGGACATAGAAGGGGAGCCGAGCTCCCCTAGGTAAATCAAAGTTGGTTGTAAAGTGTCTCGATTTGAGCCACTTCCTCGCTGTCTTCTGCAAGACCTGTGTATGTCGCTAGCGTCTTCTTCACACCCACTTCTTTTAATGAGTTTTGTAGCTCTACGGCTTGTGGGTCAGTGTCGTTAGTGTACTTCAACGCAGCGGCAATGCCTTTCAAAAGTGTTTGATTTTCAGTGCCATACTCAATTGTACCGAGTAAAGGCTTCACTAATCTATCGTTTGCACCCAATTTTCGAATTGGTTGACGACCTACGCGATCCACCTCATCCACTAAGTATGGGTTGGCAAAGCGTCCTAAAATCTTCTCGATGTAGGCGTTGTGCATGTCACGGTCGAAGCCGTAACGTTTGATCAGCACTTCACCACTCTCTTGCATCGCCTGTTTTACTTCAGCGTGAATGCTTGGGTCTTCAATTGCTTCACGAATGGTGTGATGGCCTTTCAAGCAACCTAGATAAGCGGTAATGCAGTGGCCTGTATTGAGAGTGAATAGCTTGCGTTCTACGAATGCCATTAGGTTGTTGGTTTTTTCCATGCCTGCGATATCAGGGATTTCGCCCTTGAATTGCTGTTCATCCACAATCCATTCGCTAAAGCTTTCTACCGTCACTTCTAGTGGGTCATCGTTCGCTGCTTCTGCTGGTGGCACGATGCGGTCTACCGCTGAATCGACAAAGCCAACCAACTCGTCTGCTTTTGCGTGCAATGATTCATCCAAATGTTTGTACACTTCACCTTTTAGGTGAGTCGTGCCACGAACCATGTTTTCGCACGCGATGATGTTCAATGGCTTATCGTTGCCTGCCGCAAAGCGCTTTGCAATGCCGGTAGCGATGGTTTTTGCAATGATGTCCAGTACGTTGGGACCTACGGCAGTGGTTACCAAGTCAGTTTTTACAATGCGATCGATGACATCTTCGCTGGTGGAGTTAACAGCGGTGACGTGGGTTACGGTGTCAATCTGGCATTCCGTACCGACCACTTTTACTTTGTATTCTTGTTTGTGGCTAAGTTGATCAACCAGTGGAGCATCAACGTCTGCAAATGTGACCTCGACTTCTGCATCTGCTAATAGTTTACCGATGAAGCCACGACCAATGTTACCTGCGCCAAAATGAACTGCGTTTTTCATAATTCTTACCTACCAATGTCTAAAATGTTGACTTACGAAACTAGGGGGAGGCCAACCGCATAGGGGGTGACAGCTGACCTCATTTGCCTCAGGAGCAAATTAAAGGGGTAATTAAGCCGCTTGTTGACCGCCAAGGATGTTTAGAATCTCTTCCACATCGTTGGTGCTGGTTAGCTTCTCAATTGCCTCCGGCTCATCGAGCGCGTTCGTAATGGTGGTAATCACCTGGATGTGCTCATCGTTCTTAGCGGCAATGCCGATAACCAGTTTCGCAACATCATCGTCGTCTTCAGTAAATTGGATACCCGATGGGTATTGGCAGATTACAATGCCAGTTTTCTTCACGCGGTCTTTCGCTTCTACCGTGCCGTGAGGCACTGCGATAGATTCGCCTAGGTAAGTTGGAACCAATGCTTCACGCTCAAACATCGCGTCTACGTATTCTGGTTCTGCGTAGCCAAGTTCGACCAACTTGTTGCCCGCGAAGCGAATCGCTTCTTCTTTGTTGGCAGCTTTCAAACCTAGGTGAATGTTTTCACGCTGGATTTGGAACACCGACGTTTGCTGTGGCTCGAAGTTGTCGTCGTTTGCTGCCACGAGCGACACTTTTACCATTTGGTCGTCATTGGCTGCGGATTGGTTTTGTGCTGCTAGTAGTTTGGTGACTAGCTGGTTGTACATCTCGCTGTCTAGGAAGTTAGTCAATGAAATGTGGTGTGCGTTTGGAGCATGCTTACGTGCACGATCCGTTAAGTCTTTATGAGTAATCACGATATCTGCACTCTCTGGTAAGCTGTTAATGGCAAGGTTGGTTACGTGGATGTTCAGACCTGCGTCTTGAACCTTTTTGCGTAGCATGCTCGCGCCCATTGCACTCGAGCCCATGCCCGCATCACAAGCGACAATGATGCTTTGTACTGTCGCTAGGTCTACGTCACCTTTGCTTTGGTTGTTTACCACCGCATCGTTTTTAGATGCAGATTTCATGTCTTTCATTTGTGATGTTGCTTTTTCTAGTGCTGCTTCATCACCGTCTTCTTCTGTTGACGTTTGAGTCTTCATTAGCAGTGCTGCTACGGCGAATGACACGCCTGTTGCTGCTGCGATAGACGCTAGAACACCAACGATTGAGCCTTTCTGAGTCATCAACAAGATTGCAAAGATTGAACCTGGTGATGCTGGAGAAACGATACCTGCGTTAAAGATAGTTAGAACGAATACGCCAGTCATACCACCTGCGATAGCCGCAAGGATTAGGCGAGGGTTCATTAGGATGTATGGGAAGTAAATCTCGTGGATACCGCCGAAGAAGTGGATGATTGATGCACCACCTGCAGTTTGACGAGCCGTACCTTTACCAAACACCATGTAAGCTAGCAGGATACCTAGACCAGGACCAGGGTTTGCTTCGATTAGGAAGAAGATCGATTGACCTGTCTCAGACGCTTGTTGGATACCCAGTGGAGAGAAGATACCGTGGTTGATCGCGTTATTTAGGAACAGGATCTTCGCAGGTTCAACGAAGATTGAAGTCAGTGGTAGTAGGTGAGCAGAAACTAGGAAGTTAACGCCAGCCGCCAAGCCACCAGAAAGAATTTTTACGAATGGACCGATAAAGATGAAGGCAAGGATCGCACATAGCATGCCGATGATGCCCGCAGAGAAGTTGTTAACCAACATCTCGAAGCCACTTTTTACTTTACCATCGATGTAGTTATCGAATTTCTTGATAGCCCAGCCGCCCATTGGGCCGACCATCATTGCCCCCATAAACATTGGGATGTCTGTGCCGACAATCACACCCATTGTTGTGATTGCACCGACTACCGCACCACGATCGCCGCCAACTAATTTACCACCGGTGTAACCGATAAGTAGTGGCAGCAAGTAGGTAATCATTGGGCCAACCATAGAGGCTAACGTTTCGTTTGGTAGCCATCCAGTTGGGATAAATAGAGCAGTGATAAAGCCCCACGCGATAAACGCGCCGATGTTTGGCATTACCATGTTTGACAGAAAACGACCAAAATTTTGTATCTTGATCTTGGCATCTGGTGATATCATAACAATTCCCCGTTCGATGTTCTGATGAATCTTGTTGTAGTAAACGGTTCGCCAAAACCGTTTGTTTGATTGCTTAGTACCCAATCAATTTACCACACATTTTCCAATTGGAACTGACAACGGGTTTTTCGTGATCTACGCCCGCATTTCTTAGGCTGAGAAACGGTTTTTAAGTGACCAAGTTCAACTTATTAACTTGTAACTTAATAACAAAAAGCAACTTTCAAACCTGTCAATAAAAATCTTAGTGATCAATCCGATCTTCTGACAAATTTAAAATCAAAATACTTTGTGACTTTGATCACTTTTGATTTTTTTTGAAATTCGAATTAAATGCTTGTGATGATCAATGTCACGTTTTGTGTTGAGTTGTGGTGGATTTAAAGTGTGACTTGGATCTGTTTTTGTTTTTTGTGAAAGTTTGTGACGGAATTGGTGAGATAAATGCTATCTAGATCTTTCGATAGATTGTATCTGTAAGAGTCTTTTCGGCGCACTTCACGGAGCACGCCTAATTAGTTGGTGAAAGGGTAAATAAAGTGAGTCGCCACACGGTTCTTCTTGTGATTCCCAACTCTCTACTTAATCACTGTTCTTAATCATCGTTGCTATTAGTATGATAGACGAGGTAGTCATGAGCTTGCTCGCGTCCCATATACCTTGCCAACGTCTTTTCTTGAACATCGCGCAAATCCACCATAATCAATCCATCTAGAGCGTTATTGAATGCAGGGTCGACGTTGAAGCATACCAGCTTGCCATTGAGGCTTAAGTACTGACGTAGCAAAACGGGCACTCCTTTCCCTTCATCGATTCTGGCAATGACACGTGACAATAGCTGTAAATCACCCAGAGCAGTGAGCATGCTGGTGTTCCAGTCACGGTGGTGCTCAGGAAGTGGGTTAGAAGGTGTGACGTACTCTGCGCAATTGTTGTCGTAGTGGTGCAGTGTCATTGATTGAGCCAGTAATTGACGTGCAGTATCGCTATAATCGTTGCTAATGCTTACCGGACCAAATAGGTGAGTGTAATCTGGGTTTTGATGAACGAACGTTGCGATGCCTTTCCACAGCAGCAGTAGCGCGCTCATGCTCTTTTGATATTGCTGTGCAATCACAGAGCGCCCCATCTCAATGGATTTACCCATTTGGTCGATAAAGCGTTGGTCATAGTTAAACAACGTTCGTGAATACAGACCTGCTACGCCGCGCTTTTCAATCAGTTGATCAACCAGACCTAAACGATACGCGCCCACCAAGCATTGGTTCTCTCTATCCCACACAAACAGATGCAGGTAATCATGATCGAAATGGTCAATGTCTATTGCTAGTCCTGTCCCTTCGCCAACCTGTCGGAAATTGAGCTCACGTAGGCGACCAATTTCATGCAGTAGGGAAGGGATACTCTGCGACTCCGTGCAGTAAACATCGAACTCACCACTTGTTAGCAGCTTGGACTCTTTTGGTAAGTTGTTCAGCTCTTCAAGCAATTCGCCTACGGGTAACCCTGCCGCTATTGGAGAGAGCATTTCTGATGAAGAAGAAGGCTTCACTGAATGGGTTTCACGATTGAGCAAATAAGTGTTGAGCCGCAAATAGTTCACTACTTGATCATCGTTAAGCGTGTTGATCTCTTTGAATTTGATTGATTGGCCAAAAGATAAATCAATGGTTTGCGCCTGTTTGTTCAGCAGTTCTCGCCCAAGCAGTAGGGTGCGCAAAAGTGGATGGATTTTCCCTGCCATATAGAAGCGTTTCGAGTTCTGACCACTGATGAATACTGGAACTGTCGTTGCTTTGTTTTTGCGGATTAGGCTACTTACGCTTCGACTCCACGCTTTATCTTCCAAGCGTTGCTGTTTGGCATCGACTAACTGGGAAACCTCACCGGCAGGAAAGACAAGCAATAAGCCGCCACTTGCTAGGTGTTTATTAGCCGCTCTGAGGGCCTTCATATTCGATTTGACGGCGTCTTTGCCTTCAAACACATCGACACCAATGAAGAGCTGATCTAACTCCGGCACGGTTTTCAGGTATTGGTTGGCTAGAATTTGGATATCGTCTCGTACCATCAACAAGAGTTCGGCCAAGATGACGCCTTCCACACAACCAAGCGGATGGTTCGCCACAATGACGGTAGCACCTTGTTTAGGAACTGAATCGAGTGAACCATGAGCAATGCGATAGTCGATACCTAAGATATCCAGCGTGAAGCGGAGAAAAGTTTTGGTATCGGCATTAACGGGGCGTTGGGCGTAGAACTTATCAAGTTGGTTTAAACCGGTTGCCCATTCAGCAACGTTTTCACCAATGCCAAACGGCGTTTTACGAGGGAGACGAAAAGGGGTTGAACTATCCATATTTACCTCAGCGTACAAGTTGCTGATTGGATAGTAGAAATTACAGATGACAGTTCAGAGGCAAAAGCATGAGCCTTTGGTGACAAACTAATGAAGCTTTATTGACTAAAGAAAACGGTATATCACTGTGCTATGAATCAAAACTCGCGTTATGTCTCCCTCTTAAAACAAGAGATAGGCTATCTTATTTAGAACAAAGATTAAGCTAAGTTGATATTTATCAGGGGGAAGTAATGGAACGAGTTTCCAATAAAGCAGCACTTTGGATTGGGCTAAGTTTGATACTTGGTCTTGGCATCCTTGGCTATTTTATGCAGCAGACGGCGGTGAAATACCGAGCCTATGAAAGAGTCGTGACAGTAAAAGGTTTGTCGGAGCGTGAGTATCCTGCTGATACGGTGATTTGGCCGATTCAATTTACTCTAGCGAGTAATGATATGGGGGCCATGTTTGATGAAATTGACCAGCAAACCCGTTTGATTTTGGACTTTCTAAGTGCCAAAGGGCTTCCTGAAACCAGCGTTTCCCTTTCTTCCCCAGCGGTCATTGACAGAAAAGCACAGCAATATGGGAGCGAGCAAGACATTGAGTATCGTTATTTGGCCTCGCGAACCGTTACGGTTTACAGCCAGAGTGTTGATGTTGTTCGAGCGGCAATCAATGAAATAGGTGAGCTAGGAAAACAAGGCGTTTTGCTTAACCAAGATCCTTATGCAAATCGTGTTGAGTACAGCTTTACTAAGCTGAATGATGTGAAGCCAGACATGATCGAAGAAGCGACTAAGAATGCGCGTGAAGTGGCTGAGAAATTTGCGAAAGACTCACAGAGTTCACTGGGTAAGATCAAACGTGCAACTCAAGGGCAGTTCTCGATTTATGACCGAGACAGCAACACGCCTTACATTAAGAAAGTACGAGTGGTATCGACGGTTCAATATTACTTATCTGATTAAAGTTGCGCTCATATAGTCAATAGTTGGTCGTTCCATCACCTTCTATTTGTAGAGGTATCTATGCTCTGTGATAGGGAAATCAGTCTTCGCTGACGCTATATACAAGTACTTTTTTATAAAACTAAGTTCTTAACAGTGATGAGGTGAGTTTGATAATAATCAAGCTCACTTGTTTCTTATGAGCGTAAGTTAGTATGACTTATTGCTAGAAGGAATTAGTATCATGGCATACAAGCACTTTGTTAGAGAACTACTGGGTTTAGCGATTGTTGTCTCTGTCGTCTTTGGCGTATTAGGCGTGATGTTAGAGCTCTTCGCACTGACGGCACTTTGGGAGCATCAGCAAACGATAGCCGATGTTTTTTTCCATGAATCTCTCTACTTCATCGTATTTTTAATCCCACCATACTTCCTCTGGAAGTTGATTAACCGCCCTGCATTGGTTTCTGCTGATCAAGCTTATTTGGCAATGAAGTTAGAGGCTGAAAGTCGACAATGAGTCGATTTAGTGAGTAATGAAAAGAAGAGGCTATGAGAAAACATTAGCCTCTTTTCTATCTGATTCGTGGGGCAAAGTAGTCGCTGCTTTATTGATTAAAAAGCTGCTTCGATTGTGCCTTTGAAAGTGCGATCGAGATAATCACGAATCGCTTGAGATTGATAAATAGAAACGAACTTTTTATACGCTTCATTATTTTTGTCTGCGTCACGAGTGGCGATGACCATGACTGCTAATGGGGCGTCTTTTGCTTCAAGATAGATACTTTGTTTCTTCGGATCTAAACCAGAAGACATTACGTAGTTCATTGTAATCGCAGCCGCGTCCACATCATCTAATGTTCTTGGTAGCTGAGCGGCATCTACCTCGACAAATTCAAATGATTTTGCGTTTTTTGTGATATCAGTTAGGGCGGCTTTATGGCCAACACCCTGTTTCAGCTCAATTAAACCTGCATCGGCGAGTAGCAACAGACCACGACCACCGTTGGTAGGGTCATTTGGAAGCGCTATACGTGCATTGTTTGGAAGCTCTTGCAGTGAGCGATACTTATTGGAATAAAGCCCCATACGCATAAGAATGGACTGACCAATTGATACTAATTGGGCGTTATGGCTACTGTTGAAGTTGTCTAAAAATGGCTGGTGCTGATAGCTATTAATATCGATGCTACCATCGCTAAGAGCGGCATTAGGTGTCACGTAGTCAGAAAACTCAATGACTTCGACATTCAAACCTTGCTTCGCTGCCTCCTTCGCTACCGCCTCGACTACTTGTGCATGTGGTCCAACTGTCGCGCCCACTTTAATGACAGAGTCATCTTTTTCTCCACAAGCGCTTAAGCCGACTACTGCCGTGAGAATCAAAGCTAGTTTCTTTAAGTGACCAATACTTTTCATTGTAGCTCCATTTTTGCTTTAGACGTCCATACGTTTATATGTCCATACTATCAGAAGTTGTCTGAGGGTCAATGGTTTAAATCACGAGCAGACATTTTGTTTCTATTGCTCGTATAGAAAGCCAGATAATAGTTAAAGAAGAGGGGAAGAAGAAAAGCTATTACGAGGTTAGTGACGAGTTACCGCAACCGAAACTGTACCCAAAGATATAAGATACAAAAAAGGCGTAGTAGGTATTAACCTGCTACGCCTTTCGAAATATGGTGGCCCCTCGCAGACTTGAACTGCGGACCAATCGATTATGAGTCGTGATAATATTTGTTTCATCAAATTCCATGTTATCTCAAATTATCTTAAAGTGATTGATAAATAATGAATTATTTAACTTGCCTTATCTTGTGATATCTCACAAACTGTCATTAAGAGACCTCCTAACTACACCCACAACTACACCCAGTTTAGCGTTGGGTGTTGTTGCGCAACAAAGGATCTGTTATGGCAATTACGCAAAAAGAAATTGTGGGTTTAAAGCCTAAAAGTAATGCTTATTACGTTTGGGATGATGACCGAACTAAAGGCGTTGGACGTCTTGGAGTGAAGGTGTTTGCTAGTGGAAATAAAGGGTTTGTCTTTCGTTACTACCGCGAGGGTAAGCGTCTATTTATTCAGTTAGGGCGATTTCCTGCGCTCAGTCTTGTTGATGCGAGAAAAGAGGCGCATAAACTGGGCTTAATGTTAAAGCAGGGACTTGATCCTAAATTTGAACTAACCAACGCAGAGAAAAAGCGTGAAGCAGCTCGAAGAGAAGATGAGAGCAAGGGAAGCTTAGAGTTGTTGTTTCAAAGCTATGTAAACCAAATGAAAAAAGAGGGGAAGCGAACTTATCAAAACGTTTATCGGTCACTGGAGAAAGAGGTTTATCCATTTATCTCCAGAGAAACAAAAGCTTGTGATGTGACGACAGCTGATATCGTTACGATATTAGCTCACATGATACAACGCGGTGCCGCTACACAGAGCAACCGAGTCAGAAGTTACCTTCATGCCGCATTTAATTATGGCCTTTCACATGACAATGATCCTGCGAATTACTTGAGAGACGCTAAGTTTGGTCTCGTCTTTAACCCAGTATCTTCTATACCAAAACAAAAAGATGCAGAGCGAGTAGGGGAGCGCTATCTAACGTTCACGGAATTACATCAATTTATGCATGATATTGAATTTGATATAGAAGGGGTTCGAGCCTCAGAAATGATGCGATGCCTTATTCTTCTTTGTATTCATACTGGTGGACAAAGACCTTATGAGATTGCAGCATCAAAATGGACGGCAATCAATTGGGATGAACGAACGTTACTTATCACTCCTGACCTTTCGAAAAACAAGCGTAGCCATTTGGTCCCTCTAACTAACACAGCTATGTCGATCTTAAAGAGATTAAGTGAAAGAGAGTCAACCAGTCCTTTTATCTTCCCTCATTATAAAGACGAAAATGACCACGTCCGCTTAGATTCATTGAGTCAAACCATTGCTCGTTATCGAGATGATCACCCACACTTTGAGCATTTCATCCCCAGAGATTTGCGCCGTACGTGTAAAACCTTGATGGGAGAGCTGGGTGTAAGTAAAGCATTGAGAGATAGGCTACAGAACCATGCACTGAATGATGTGAGCTCAAAACATTACGATAGATACGAATATTTGGCTGAGAAGCGTCATGCTTTGGGTTTGTGGGAAAGTAAGTTATCTAGGGTTGAAGAAACGGGTTCAAACGTGGTTAGTCTTTGATAAAGTGAGATTAGCGTTCGCACTGTGAATGCTGCATTATTTTGTTTCTTTTAATTGATGTATCGTTGAGTAGTAAGTGACGTCGTACGATTTCATACTCAATTGGTTCTGACTCGATTCTGTCCAGAACTTTCACAGTTGGCACTTCGTAACTCAGAAGTGCCCCATTGCTTGTTAGGTTTTTTACTCATTTATATCTAATCAACCTGAGTTAGCTCTACTCATATTTATTCGATTGAGTTGAAAACTTAGCGTCCCGTTGCTAGGCGAGTTTTGCAGCCTAACATCCTGTTTTATCTCTAAGGTTTGATTATTAGTTAAAAAATATAACTAAGAGCGCGTTGTGTAAGAGAAAAAGACGACAATTTATCGGATAATGATCGCTGTATGGCTAAGGTTGCATTGCAATAGATTATGCATCAATATATCAACCCTATGATTAATAGGAGTTTATTTTGAAAGTAGTTAGCTTGATTAATATGAAAGGTGGTGTGGCAAAAACCACTGTCGCTGTGAATCTCGCAGATTGTCTAGCGAGACGAAATGATAAAAGAGTTTTGTTAATAGATGTAGACCCTCAGTTTAACGCAACGCAATGCTTGATGTCACCTGAAGAGTATGTAGAGCATGTGACTAGTTCTAAGGATACCATTGTTAACATCTTTGACCGAAACCATCGAGCAACTGCTAGCACTGTCGGTGCTTCCCAAGTTACCCAAGCAAAGGCTCTTGATGAAATTGAAGTAGTAGCAACAAGTCATTTTGATTTGCTACCAGGCAGTTTGGAGTTATATCGCTTAGAAATGGCTCCCGGAGAAGGTCGCGAGAACAGACTCAAAGCTTTTCTGGCTACAATTAGTGACCAATATGACTACGTTGTAATTGATACACCTCCTACTCCTTCTGTTTGGATGACAAGCGCTTTAATTGCTTCGCAATACTATTTAATTCCTGTGAAAGCAGATCCAATATCTTTAACTGGTATCGATTTGTTAAAAAGCATCATCAACGAGAAGAAAGAGAACTTTGCATTGCAATTAGATTGTGCCGGATTAGTATTGACGCTTGCAGAAGAAAATACGGTAGTCTACAAGAAAGCTGTTGCTAATTTGCAGAAGGACGCTTTCTGGAGTAAATATTTATATAGATATAACATGCCTAAGCGAACAGCCATTGCTAATAAGCAATTAGATCAAGAACATATCCTTGATTCGGACGATGCTAGTTCTAAACAGCGACTAGCAGCAATTGTGAGCGAGTTTTTGAATAGGACAGAACATGACTGATATTAAGAAAAGTCAAAACAAGTCATTGTCAGATGCGACCAAGCTGCGCCATGCTATTGATTTTGTTGAAGAATTATCTTGGTTGCTTGAATCAAAAAATAAGTTAAAACTCAGTGAAATTCCAAGTATTTTAAGAGATGCGCAAAAAGCTTCTAGCTCTTCAATAGTTGGGTCTAGTCAAATCGGTGGCACAGAAAAATACATTTCACCTAACCCTAATGTCCACTATCTAGTGGGTATACTTCCAAGTTTTTTCTTAGATAATGTCATGTTTCCTAGGAATGACGATATCATTAGCTTTGCCACAGAAGCTCTTAAAATCGAAGGGCTCAGCTCTAGAGCTAATAGATCTCGCTATGAAATTATTGGCAGAATAGTTTGTGAGTGTACTCAGCTTGATGATAGCCAGTTAAACGAGTTAGTAGCAGGTCTTTCATCAATTGCAGGAAACAAAGAAAAAATGAACCAAGTGGTGAAAGCAAAGCAAACGACAGGTTTCTCATGGAATGAGACTATTAGAAAATTGGCTAAATGATATGACGAGAGAATGTAAGTCGGACTTCGATGAGCTTATAAAATACATCTCAAACTACAAAATTGACGGTAACCTTGATAACTCATCATATAAAACTACAGCGAAAAGTATGCACAAAGCATATTTTTCTCTTTTACATTGGCATACAGAGTTTATGCATCAGAGTGAGTTTTTTGAAGAAAATTACTCTAACAATAAAGATATAGTTAATCGTATCTCAGAAGTTGTTTCAGATGTTGGCTCATCTAAATTTAATTGGATTAACGGGTCATACAAAGCATCTAGAGTTATGTTACGCTCTTCAATTGAGAATTTTGTAAGGGCACTAGGTTCTATTGATGATGAATCGTTACTGGTTGAGAAAAGCGTGTACTCGTTAATGGGGCGCGCAAAAGTAACAAGTATCTTTACTTCAAGTGAAAAAGTAAAAAGTAGTTTTGGTAATTTGCACGAAAGCTATAAGGAGCTATGTAAAGACACTCATACCTCACAGTCTGAAAATATGGAAAAAATATCTTCATTGGTTGATTACCCAAAGTTTTATGAACAAAAATCTAATAGTACCGGGGGGATTTTTACCAGTGTGGTCAAGAACATTCTCATAATTCTATGTATAGTGTTCAATGCGTTGTATCATAAAATGCATCATAAAAATAGAGAGAATATCTTAATCTCTATTCCGCGTACATCGAAACCTTTGATTTTAGCGCCACAAGCCAGATAACAAGTGTTTAATGTTTCAAGGTACTTTTTCTAATTTGGTAGGAACAACTTGGAGTGGTATGCCTAAATTGTTTTTAGCCAGAGATGTACCAGAACGATCACTGCTAGCAAACTTATGCTCCATTAGAGTTTCGTCGATTGCGTGGGTATTTTTCTAATGCTTTTTTGACCCTATACTCGCTAAATCATTTGTGGCTATAAAATTATTAATCGGTTGTAACCCATTAAAAAGGAAATGAGCACTAATTGGAATAGGGCTTAGGTTAACTTATTATCAAATATGCGCGTGTTTGCACTAATAAGTTATTGTATTTCTAAACTACCTTTGCACAGAGACAATATACAATTAGTAACTGAAGCAGGTAAGCTTGCTCTTGACGTTCTTTTAACTGATTTGTTGTTACCTGATTATCGAATGAGTTTCCGTGAACAATAGAGTGGCGAATAGTGTTAATATCATCCAAATATGTCTGCCAAAGTGTTCTAGTTCCGCCATAGTTTGATGCCTCTAGATCAAATAGGCTCAGACTAGCTCTATATGGGTATTGGTTGGTACTCAAACTAACTAACCTCTTCATTCGTTTTAATAGGTGGCTAGTTTTTCTTCTTGATTCAAAGCATTTGTCGAATTTTGATTCATGAAAAAGTTTGAAAATATCCTTTATTCCAAACCTTTCTAGGACTATTTTTATTGACTCTGGTTTTGGATTTCTGTTTTTATCAAATAAAAATGGTTCATGACTAATGGTAAAATTATCGTACTCTGAAAATTCAACTACCATTTCATCTATTAGCTGATGGTAGTTATTGAATTTGTTTTTATCAAATCCTAGGTACTTTTTACAGTAGCTTCTTTGGACGGCAATAGGAAGCTCAGAATATTTTTTGTTACTATTTAAATCACGTACAAGGTTTTTAATTAGATCTTTTAAAAAACCCTCTAGATGAGAAACAATTAGAATTGAAGCTGAGCGGCATAATGCATTATAAAAATCCACATTACTATCAATAAATAATTCAGCTTGATCAATGAGCAGAATAACCTCTTTCCATTGCTCATCTAATTGTGAAAGGTAACTATTTATAAATGTGGACATTTATATTAAATCCATGGCTATTTCTATACGCTTTGTTATTTTACTAACATCGTTAACACTACCTTCGCAAGCAGTGAAAAAATCTTTGTTTTTGAATAGGTTAATAGTGGCGTCTTTCGGGATTATACTCTTTGAAGTATATGCTTTCTTACCTAAACAGATCATCGCGTCAAATACAGATACATTATATTTTGACATTCTTGATAATTTCCCATTTGAATATCGGTATTTAGCAAAAGGAAGTTCATTTACTTGTTTACGTAATAGTTCCATTACGCCTTTAAATTCCAGTTCAAACTCTCTAAGTTCACCTTTAGAAAGCTTGTTGAATTCAACCATTTTATCAGTCAGAAAACGCTTAAATCCGCCTTTATATTCTTTATAGCCATCTTTATATGTAACTGCAAAGTAGCGAAGAACAAGTTCTTCGTCTTCCATTTTTACAACTCTCTTACTAGATGGTGATAAATTAGCATTTAAGAGAAAAATAGGATCTTTTGATAGTTTCTTTATTAGTAACTTGAAAGGACCGCGACATGTTGCGTTTCTAAGTTCTTGCGGTTCTAGCTTTACGGACCCAGAGTTTAGCCGTTCAAAAATATCGTATTTCACTTGCTGATCGATTGTCGAGTCAATGCGTAAACACCGTATGGTGCGCTCTTCTAAGCGACGAATCAAAAATGGCGGTAGGTCTTTATAAAAGCACCCATTTAAAGGGCTTAACACTTCTAAGTCAGTTAATGGGTAATCATTATTGAAAAAATTAAAGATAGCAGTTAACCGTTGTTGACCATCGATTACAGAGTATCTTGATACATCATCGTCGGTTTCTTCATCTACATCGACATCTTGTGAAATGTAGACGAATGGTACAGGAATGTTGAGAATAAGACTTTCAATTAGCTTTGAAGAAGCCTCGTTTGTCCAGCGGTGCTTACGTTGATAATCAGGGTTTAGCTTTATGATATTTCGGTCAATTTTCTTTACTATAGTTTCTAGATCGTACTCTATCGTTTGTGTTTTCACAGTACGTTCTTTAGCTTTAGACTGCAATTCATCTAAATTATTTTTCAAAGCTGTCATGTCCTGATCCTCTAATTTTGGATATATTATATGATACTTTGATCGTAAAATCAGTACGTTGCAATAATATAATACGGCGTTACTTCTCCAATACATCAGATAACCCGCGAACCAATAGACCTGTAAGTTTTTTTAACTCGAAATTGGCTTTGTTGCGTAAAAGCATAATCCACTTCATCTGTTATTCCTCAAACGGTAACAAGCCCATTAAAGTCTTATCACTTGGTAGGTAGCTGGAATCACCGAAGAGTTTTGTTCTGAATTTTGGTTCCGATTCTTCGCGAATTTACTATTACGCAACAAGGCTTCATTCTATCTAAAGTACTGCTGTAAAGGGAGCCTGATTGTGTTTTGCAATGCTAAGAGTTATCCGAAAGCTAAAGCACTACTGAAACCCTAAATTAATTTATGTCCAGAGGGGAGTTTGAGTAGATCACGGAAAACTTTTATTAGCAAACCTTTTGACTCCGAGTTTCATCTTCTGTTCGCACTGCGAACAGTTTTCTCTGGTTGCAGTTTTTTGACAAGAACAATTAAAGCAATCGGCCTCCTAAAACCGTTCCCTCCTTTTTTTTCCAAGATACTAACTCCTGTCATTTGATGAGATAAGGAGAAAGTTGATGACACATAACCGAATCATGTCCTTGAAAGAGGTCTCAGAAGCCTTAGGACGAACTCCCAAAACTATTTGGCGATGGTGGGCAAAAGAGAAAACATTTCCTAAACCTATTCTGATTAATGGGCGCTGCCTTGGGTGGCGAGAGTCTGAGCTAGATAACTGGATGGAGAGTCAAGGGGGGAAAAGTGACAGCAGCAAGTAATAAAAGTCAGCCGAGCGAGCCTCAACTCGATTTTCCAGACAAGAAAAAAGAGGGGTTTAAGAAGCTTATTCTCAATACGGATGACAACCTAAGGGTACTGTTAGATTACAAAGGATATGTCCCTTACTTAAATGCGATGAACACTGAGATAGAAGTGCTACATAACGGTAAGGTTATGGAATACGAGGTGTTAATGAGTAAGCTGATAAGCGACTGTGCAAGATTCGATGTACCAAAAGCAGCAATTGGTGATCATCTACATGTCTTGGCAAAGGAGCGTTCATATCACCCTATTGTTTTGCATCTGTCTGACTCTAAATGGGATGGCGTCGAACGAGTGAAAAAAGTTATTGGGTGCATCCGTTCTAACAGGCCTGAAGTTACGGAGCTAATTATGCGGAGGTGGCTTGTTGGTTGTATTGCGGCGCTGTACGAGCCTCGGTTTAGCAGTAAGTTAGTTCCAGTGCTTCAGAGTAAGCAGTCTTTTAGAAAAACCGCTTTCTTATCAAGAATAGGTGACATCGTACAAGGGGCATTTCTTGGAGGTCGGGCATTAGATCCCCGCTGTAAAGATAGCGTGTTACCTATTATTAAGTCATGGATTGTTGAACTTGGTGAACTGGAGTCCTCAACAAAGCACAGTCAAGGTCAGCTGAAAGCCTTTATATCCCAAGAAGCAGACACAATCAGGTTGCCCTATGCGCGTACCGACCTCAAAAAACCGAGGCAAACGCTTTTGATAGCGACGGTAAACGGCCAAGACTTCTTGAAGGACAGAACGGGTAATACTCGGTTTGGTGTGATTGAACTAAATGAACCCATTGATATGACTACTGTGAATCGGATTCTCGGGTGGCAATACAACGGAACTGGCAGCCTTCGCCAAGAAGAGCCCGAGTCATTGCGGCAGTTTTGGCTGGAGGTCAAGCACATGTATGAAGCTGGTGAGCCTTGGGTACTGTCAATGGACGAGCAGGCTCTGGTTGATACGGTATCAGATAAATATTTGGATAAAGGGCGTTGGTATAAAATGCTTCATGAGCGAATATCAATGGAGGCTGATGATAATCGAAGCCAGACTGAATGGCTTGCACCAGGCCACATTAGCCAGATCTTAGGCATACCATGTAACTATGTTGCTCATGTCGGCAGAGCTCTACAGCGATTAGCTGATGAGGGGAAAATTGAAACTCGTTACAAAGATGGCTACAGGCTGTATTTGTTTCCAAGCAGCTATCGTCCACATTTCTGAGATTGTATGTTCATAACTTTACTTCACTTACCTCACTTAAAGTGGAGTAAGTGAAGTAAATTGAGAAAAACCAAGTTTATGTCGTTCGCACTGCGAACATCTGATCAATTCAATCAATCGACCTCTTAAAACCGTTACGCCTCTTTTTATCAAAGATACTGGTTCAGTCATCAAATGAGAAAAGGAGGATGCTCATGGCAAGAGATCGAATTATGTCCCTTAAAGAAGTTTCAGATTCACTGGGCCGCAGTCCAAGGACTATTTGGCGTTGGTGGGCGAAAGACAAGTGTTTTCCTAAGCCAATACAGATAAATGGGCGTTGTTTAGGCTGGCGTGAGCGAGAATTTGTTGATTGGCTAGTAGAGCAAGAACAGGCTTTTAAAGATTAAATTTATGTACGCGAGGCTATAGGCCTCGCTTTTTATTCGCACTGCGAACGTTAATTCCACTTGTTGGGATAAATGCAGTAATCGTTAGCTTAAAAAAAATATTTAACTTTATCGGCTTTAACATTCTTTCTGACATTGAGGGGCTGTTCGCTTCTCATTCATCAAGAAGGAAGGAAATATGAATAGTACTAAGCGTAATGGGAGCAAGCAGTTTGATTCTGCATCAGTTAAATATTGCAACCAAACAAGTATCTCTATGTCTTGTCATGTTGACATGAGAAACGTGTTGTTTGGTTATTATGAGGAGTACTTATCTCCCATGACTCCGTTAAATCATGATAATGCACTATGTTCTGTGATAGAAGACATTGATTGTGTAATAGTTGATTACGGTAAGGATACAAAGCAGTTTTTGAACCTTAGCACCGCTTTAGATTGGGCTAAGTCAGTTATGGGGGTTAAAGTATTTAGATATGTGGATCTTTCATTGTTTGGTGGGCCTGAATTCTATCTAGATGATTACATGGATGCCTTAAGAGATAATGCTGATAACTTAATCGATTTTTTTGTTGATAGCTTTAATCGTTATGGTTGGAGTATATCCCCATTTCAACTTGCCCATGATGTAGAGATTACGTCTGAATTTAGTAAACCGGAGCTCGTTGAGGCGGTATTTAACTTTGCTAGGAATATCCATTGTTTTAGTGCAGTAGGGCCAGAGCGCTCACCTTGGTTTATGAGCCAACCTACAAATGAAGGCTCTTACTACGTTTGCAGATTTAATGGGAAAGTTGAGCTTGTTGACCTTAAACTGGTTCATAGTGTAGATGGAAGAAGCAGTAAATTGATGATCTTTGGCTTAAACCAAGAGCCAGTGCCTTTAGATGAAGCGGGAGCTGGCGATTGGTTATGGTCTTTCTCTTATCATCAAACAAATACATTTGACTGAAGCCTATAATTAGAATGAAGTGACTTAATGTACAGTAAACGTTGAGTCACTTTTTACCAGCTACCAATCTGAATTATCTCTATGGCGTTTTTCTGTAATCCTATTCCTCAACTTACCCTCTAAATCCCGCTCGAATTCACACCCGATGTCATCAAAGTAGGTGTTGTCTGAAATACCATCATCATAGCTAATATGTTCGCGATCGATGTTTGAGCTTTTACTTGAAGCTTCCAAAACACAAACAATAACTTTAAGCAATGAAATGAAAATGCTTCCAAAGATTGAGATGAGCGTAGGGCTTTTTTTATATTCCATATTCAATCTGCCAGATTTATGCATTTGTCACGTAATAGGTTACGCTTTCTACTTAAGATTAGCAGAGGAGTGAAATGTTCGCAGTGCGAACAAAACAACGTAAAGGTGTATGTATGGTGCAGATGGACGAATTTATTTGGAAGCGCTACATGGAAGATATAGAAGGTATGTTTAGAGATGCTATTACAAGTTTGGATTTACAGCATCGCGCCGTCATGGCTAAAGCAATTACGGCCATGTTAATCCAAGAGCCACCATTTAAGCTTACAGATGAAAATATAATCAATTACTTGAAATCTCCAGATGACATCAAACGTCAGATATTCGTTCAGTATGGTTACTTTGATCCACGCCTTGAATCGTCTTTGCAAGAAGCTGTCCTATGTATTGATGGTATCAAAGAACCACTGCTCAACAGCATAAAGAACGCACGTTGAGCCCTCCTGTCACTAGCTGTGAAATAGGTAGTGACAGGAGGTATACCGCGAGCGCATCACCTTATTTTTTCTATATTCTCGTTATTTCTTTTAAGCGGGGTCACTTGGTGACAGCCAAGTGACGGCTTGGTAGCCTCATCACGTAAATAAAAAAGTAGCCGTCGTTATAAAGACTCTTCATAAATCATAAATGTTCAATAGGAGAAAGAAACGTAACCAGCATTGTGACGTCATAATGCTCTTCTCGTAGATGCTCACGCTTCTTCAAGTAGATCATGTACGACATTCGTAACTATCGATACACAAACCATCACTCTTGCCCTAATCGCCTCTGAGGCATTCATCTTACTAACCATAAGTTTGAATTGGGCTTATCACTAACCATCAGGTTCACGTGGTTTGATTACGTTTTCTCCATCATTTTTCAAGTAGATAGAGCCATATGAGCTATATGGCTCTTATTTGTTTAGGAGTAAGAGTCATGAGCAAACCAAACTTACGACACGGCCTAGTTTTGTTAATGAAGCGCAACATTGATGGGAGTTATGCATCTCAAGCTGCACGTAAAAACATCCTCATCCAAATCGAAAAACAATTAAAGAGAGGAGGGTACAGGCACTTAACTCCACATACACTTAAGTTAAAGCACGTAAAATTTTTGGTTGAGCATTGGCAAAGTCAAGGCTTAAGCGTTGGAACTATAAAAAACCGAATGGCACATATTCGTTGGGTATTCGAAAAGACTGGACGTGAGCATTTGTTACCCAAGTCCAATGAAGAGTTGGGGATAGGAAAGAGAGTTTTCAGTGACAATAGTACCAACAAGGCGAAAGAGCTTGATGAAGTAAAGTTTAACGCAATCTCAGACCCATATATAAAAATAGCGTTAGAGCTACAATCTGCATTCGGTCTGAGGCGGGAAGAAGCTTTGAAGTTTAACCCCAGTATAGCGATTAAAGCAGATAGAATTCATTTAATGGGTTCTTGGACTAAAGGTGGCAAGGCGCGAGAGGTACCAATCAGAAACGAATATCAAAAGCAGGTATTAGAACGAGCTATAGCTATTGCCCCAAGAGGCTCTCTGATTCCCGCAGGCAAAAAGTACATTCAACAGCTAAAGCACTACGAAAATACTTGTAGGAAGGTTGGGTTATGCAAGAACCATGGTCTACGCCATCAATATGCTCAACAGCGATACATAGAACTGACAGGAATGAATGCACCTAAAGCGGGTGGTTTAACTAGCAGAGAACTGAGTAGAGAACAAAAAAGTGCAGATAAAGAAGCTCGCCTTATTATTAGTAGAGAGTTAGGGCATGAGCGAGAAGAGATTACAGTTATCTATCTTGGCCGGTAAGCACATTATCAAGTTTTGTATTTTTTAGGTTAAAATATAACCACAAGAACACTAGGGCGGGTTTCAATATGTTAGTACAACTTTTGGATGTAACGGGTATGACTTTAGCTCAACTTTTATTTTTAGCTCTAGTTACCGTTGGTACAATCGGTTTGCCTTTGTTAGCTATTTGGTATGATCGTAAACACGGAATTGAGTAAAATAGGCAGATAATAAAAAGCGCCCCCTTTCACATAAGGGGGCGCTTTTTATTATCTTATCGAATTTTCTGTTCTGCTCGTGATGGAAAAATGTTGGCAAGCTCAGCAAAGCGTCCAAAATTGTGAGCTAAGCAACTTCCTGACTACACCCACAACTACACCCAAAATCACTAGGTACAAAAAAAACGTAGCAGGTACTAACCTGCTACGCCTTCTAGAATGTGGTGGCCCCTCGCAGACTTGAACTGCGGACCAATCGATTATGAGTTAGCCACTAATACAGGAAGTCTAGGTAAACCGAGGTAAGTTTAGCGTAATTTAAAATAGGTTAAAGTAATTACTAAACAGTAGTTTAGCGTAGTTTACGTAAATTAGTCAAAACTAGTGACTGTACCGCTATTGTACTGATTATGCTTGTGAGCTCTTTAGTCTATCGTAGGAGAGTAATACCGTCTCATACTAAAATGGAAGCGTTTGGTACGTTGCCATTTCTTACTCGAAAATTCCCCAAAGTGATTTAGATTTACTTTGGGGCACATTAGTTTACCTCGTTACTTGCCCTAATTTTTGTAATAAATCACTATGTGTTTAGTTTATTAATCATTAGATTAAGCTACGCCTACTGGTTTGGGGCAGTTCAATCTGCATTTTAGGCTTATTACGAAAAATCCCTACAAGGTATCTAAGGTCAGCAGAGCACCAGACTCAGCGAGATGTCATTATTATGTGCTGCTTACCATCGATTATTACAGTGTTTCATGAAAGTAAGAAATTCCCACTTAGTTATTGAGTGGGGAAGAAGTTGTTGTCTAAGGACTAGTTAAGTTAAGGAAAAATAATGATTTGGGTTGTCTACTTAGGTAAGAGCGCCGCTAAGAACTTTGAGATTGGGTTGAGGAATAAGGTTTGGGGACACAAAACGATATTCTCTACTGTGAATACTAACAAAATTAAGCGAGGTGATACGCTTTATTTTGTTCACTACTTAACTCAAATGAAGGATGAAAAAGGTAAAGCAGTCCCAGGATTCCCAAGAGTCGATGCAAAATACTATTATGGCTCTATTGCAATGTTGGTGAAGGTAAGAATCACAAAAGACTTTTATCAAGATACCGCTAAGGTTTGGCCAGATGATCTTTATCCCAACCGGTATGAATTTGAGATATTAGAGCACCATGACAAGCTTCCATTTGGTATAGAGTATTTCTCCTTTGACTTTATAAAAGCAGTTCGAGAATCCGCTGTCACCAAAGGTCATGCCTTTGATGTTGGTTTAAAGGACGATCAAATTTATGCACCTAACGATGTAGTTGACTTAGAGCGTTTTGAAGGCGCTCCAGTATATCGTCGACACGTAATTAGAGAGCGAGATCCAGAGGTCGTAAGAGAAAAGAAGCAGCAAGTAAAAAGAGCTACTGGCCGCTTGGTCTGTGAGGTATGTGAGTTCGATTTTGAAGTTATTTATGGTGAAAGAGGCGCTGATTACATTGAGTGTCACCACAAAAATCCACTTTCGGAATCTAATGGACAGAAAACAAAGCTCAAAGATCTTGCTCTTTTGTGTTCCAATTGCCACAGAATGGTACATAGGAGCAAACCGTGGATTAAAGTAGAAAAGCTTAAGGAGATCATAAATGAACGAACTAGAACAGCTACAAAAGAAACTTCAAGTGTTTGCTGATGAACGGGATTGGGAGAAGTTTCATTCTCCCAAGAATTTGGTCATGGCTCTTTCTGGAGAAGTCGGTGAACTTGTCGAGCACTTTCAGTGGTTAACTGAGAAGCAAAGTCAAAATTTAAGCGTTGAGCAAAAAGAAGAAGTATCTAATGAAGTAGCTGACATTTTTTTATATCTACTACGTTTTTCTACAAAATTAGATATCAACCTTCTAGAGTCTTGCGAGAAAAAACTCACTATTAATGAACAGAAGTATCCTGTGAATAAAAGCTATGGTGTAGCCACTAAGTACACAAAGCTTGAATAGCTGCTTTCGATATGTCTTTCATATACGAGTTATATTAGGGTGAGTTTTATTGCTTGTGAGTTGTTTAATGGTACTATCTGTGCAAATTGATTCTTATTTATGGAGCAACTTTTGAGTATCATTGAAATCCCTTTAGAACGTCGTTACTGGCTAATCCGAGCTGGTACTAATAGCGGAGAATACTACCAGCAATTTAGGCTTAACGGAGTTGTGGCGATTGGGCATGCTAATAATGTTAAGTTTGATTTTGAGGACGGGCATGTTTTAAGTGATGCTGACAAAGAGCATATGATTGGAGCAGCCGCAGCTAAGCTTCAAGAGAGCTCAAGCAACAAGAAAAGAGGTGAAGTTGCTAGGCTTAAAGGACAATTGCGACGATTTCTATACGAGGTTAAAGAAGGGGACACAGTAGTCTCACTGAAAGAGTCCAATAAAGTAATTGTAGGGGTTGTAACTTCTAAACCATATTACGCTGATAGCGAGCTTCAAGGCCGAAGCGAAGACAAAAAAGTCTGTGACTACAACTTAAGAATTGATGTTAGTTGGGGGAAGCCAAGAAACCGTGATTTGGTCCCAATGAACCTTGATAGAACACTTAGGATACCTAATACAATTACAGAGTTTAGAGATGCTCACCAAGTCAGGACATTGAACCATTGGCTGTATCCAATTTATTTTGCTGAAGGTGAGGTACGCTGCTCGTTAAGAATCGCTTCAAAAGAAGATCTGTCAAATCACCAACTAACGGTTTTATCGCATACTCTCGACCGTCTAGATGTGCTATCTAGCTTCGTTGAATATGCAAGCAAAAATGATATAGAGTTTTGCTTAGATAAGTTCAATGAGTATCTCAAGTCAGATAATGTACAATATGGCTTAAAAGCTCAGCATTTGTTTATGTCCCCTGGATATCAGTTTATTCAGCTGTCAGGCTCAGACTTGAAACGTATAATGTTTGCTTCCTTACTAGCATTAGCGTTTGACCACTCCGATGCGGCTGCATTGGAACTTCCACAAGGGATTTCTAAAGAGCAAGTTTTAGAGTTGGCGAATCAGATAACCAGGGATAGTGGAATCGCATCCGTTAAAGATGACCTTAAAGTTTATCTTCCTAAAAAAGAGCGGTCAGGTCGAGCTGATGAACCAGAGATGGGAATAACTCTTGAAGATAATTCTGCTGACTCAGATCCAGTAGATGGTTCGATGCTTTAATTTTGTGAAAATTAAATTATGGTTTGGGTGAGCATATCAAATATGCGTAATTTTATTGTGCGTTTATTTCAATGGTTTTTAAGAAACTCTGAGAAAATCCATTATTTATTGCTTAGTATTGCATTGCTACTTGGTGGTGTATGGACGCTTTATACATTTGATATTCTTCATCAAAGGGATAAAGCCGCTGCAGAGCTTAAGGAGCTGCAAGACAGAATCAAAGGAACTAACGCAAGTAATATTCAGATAAATCCATCTTCATTTGAGCTAGCTGATGGAAACTTTGGTTTAATAGTCAATGTTAATGTTCAAAATACAGGTACAAGAGATGTTCTTATAGATTGGAGTGACGAAGACACGCCACTTTCGGTCTTTAAAGTTAGCATGAAGAAAGGTGACCAGCTGTATTTTGAGAAACTATTCCGTCCCAAAATATACGCACCTTTCGATCCAAAAAAGAAGAAAAAAGAGCATTACAAGAGCTTATACCTGTTGGTAGGAGCAAAGAAAGAGTTATCATTTTATGTTGAGCTTCCTGAAAAGGGGATGTACTACATTACTTTCAATGCTAAAACGGATAAGAAACTTGCTCAGGAAGTTAAGAGTAAGTCAGGACGCACTGGAGAATGGTTTTCTTCAAAGTACATAAATATTGAGCCAGAGAAGAAGCCAGTTTTCGAAAACTACATAAAAGCACAGCACGTATTTGCTAAGTAATATTAAAAAGCGGCTAAATTCCGCCTTTTTGATAACTATGTATCGAATACTCGTATACAAGAGACGGCTTTGTTTTCTAATCCGAGTTGAGGGTAAAGCAGCTATAAGAAATTTAATCTATAAATAATATACCAAATTTAAGGCATGCCAAGTTCTTTAACCTTGTTCAGTGGGTTAAAAGGGTTTAGCGTACGATTTCGTCCCATGGTCATATTCATTTTAGGTTTTTTAAACGTAAAATCTGTGCTTTTTAAAATGAACATATAAAAATTATACAGTTCATAATATTTATGGGGATGTTATTATTAATAATAAATCATCAATTATTTTCACGTTCGTTGATTTCATCGTTTTTGAATAGCTCAAACTGATCCAAATTATGAATGTGAGCGTGAACGATTTCACGATAAGGTAGAGATACAGTATATGGTAAAAACTCTTCTATATCCTCTACTTGTGCTTCAATACGACTTAGAGGATACTGTTCAAACATTAAATCGATATCTTTGTCTGTGTATTTCCCATCTTTTTTTAAAAACTCTTTGAATTCTAATTCTTCTTGCTCCTTTATTTTTTGTACTACATCAATGTAGCGGGTAATAATATATAATCTGTTAGTTTCTTTGCACCTGTACCCACTTACCAATGGAACTACAAGAAGATCATTAATTAAAGCACCGCCAGTAATTTCCCACGGATAACCTACATATACTTTTCTATCAGACATTGTAAATAGTATTGGTAGCGATAATTCACTTGCTTTCTTTATTAATCTAGAAAACTCTGGGCTTTCAACATCAGACAAAAATTCATATCTAAGTTCATTCTCTTTATGAATTTTAAGTTTATTCATAATCTCTCTATGTTTAACACATAGATTTCTTATTCTATTATGTAGTATTAATTTATTTAAAATTACTCCATATATATTGTAGCTTAGAAATAAGTTGTGGATCTTTGGGGCGAAGAATCCAAATAATAAAGATATTAAACTAATGTTAAGAAAGGCTGTTTCAGAACTATTTGGTTTTTCTATAATTGAGTTAGATAGCATCCAATTACCCAAGTCAAATCCTATATTTAACACTGAGCCTAACCATTGAATTACAACATGTACAATTGATGCTGCTATAAATATAATTAAGCCATATGCAGTGGATTTGAAAAATGTATGGTATCCATTCGTTCTTTTTAGTTTGAAGTGATGACTTGATAAGCCATCTAAAAAGAGGTAGCCCGAAATTCCAAGTATTAGAAGAAATAGAATCGTAGGTTTAACCATATTGTACCATCAAGCCATTATAAGAACGCCACACTTAAAAGTGTGGCGTTAAGTTATGCTTCTAATTGTACCTTCTTTGATGCCCTTATCTGAGAACGAACAATCTTGTTTTTTTTCATTGATTTGGTATTCAGACGGAAAACATCCCTATCAACCAAAGTATATTCAATGCCATGTTTGCTTCGCCTTTCTGCTTGGAACTGTTCATACTTTTCCATAAGGATGTCTTTTTCAGTTTTTGACATGTACTCTCCTCCATCGTCCAAACGCATTTTCAACAATCCATGTAAGAAAATTTAAGCCAAACTTCTAAAGATACTTTACATAATCATTATACATAGAACTGAATAAGTCGATGTTTTTTGAGGCTCAAGATCACACTTTGGATTTTAAAGCTTTTTACGATGTACAAGCTTTTATGGATCAATTAGTCCCCAATTTTGGCATTTGTACTACCTGAAAGTCGTCTACGTTTCTTCAGCAACGTTCTGGCCAATTTTGAAGACTCTTGCATATCTTTCCTCAATTCTTCAAGTTCAGAGTCTGTGAGGCGCCTTGGCGGCTCTGTATTGGGTACTTTTCTTTTCATGTTACCTCCATTGATCAAGCTACGTTGATCTCAGTGGTTTAATTCATTCCCTTCCTGGCGTTCAAACAATCATCTCACCATATGCACTAATGCTCAATAAGTAACCTATGCTGACAGCATGTGACCAAGTGACCAATGAGGGAGTCCAGAGGGGCTTGCCCCTTTGGGCATAGCGCAGCGTAAACTCCATACTTTTGTGAAATGTTTATTCATAGTGAGGTACGAGCTATGAATAAACTAGTGAAGTACTTAACCTTTAGGTTAATGAAAATACCGCTAGCAAAAACGGCACTTCCAAGCGACTCTAACTTTTCTACAAAAGCTATCGCTACATTGATGATAGTGTTCACTTAAAACGGATTTAAGCTGTTTGATATGTATTACGAGGGCATCTCAGGGGGAAGATTGACTTTTTTGTGTGAATATTGTGGTTTATTAGCTTGGATAATTTGTTTCAGACGTGACGAGTTGACCAAAGTTAATTGGCATGAAAAATAATTGCTCTCAATAAAGTGGAGAGGGGCTGAAGTCTAGATAGTTAGGCCTTGTCTCAAACTCACCAAGTGCCGATTCTGTTTGTATGCACTCGTCAGAAATTATTTTTTCTCGTTTCTCGTTTGCGAGCTTGCTGGAGTACTTTGGCCATACGTTACTAAGACCCCTTTTCTTTAGCTTTTGCAAAGCATAATTTCTCTGTTCATCAATCCAGCCTGGTTTGAAATTAAGCTCTGTCATCAATTTCATTGTGATACATTTTAGTCCGGCAGCACCACGTATTTTTCCTTCTCTATCCTTCATATCCATAGGCGTGCTACTTAGATATCCAGCTTTAATTAGCTGATTTATATAGTTATACCAAGTAGATTTTGGTATTGCTTCGTTATACATTTTTTTATATCGCTTGATCATGGCTCTGTGCTTGACTGGATCATTAGAATCAGGGTTTGGGACTCCAATACGGAATGTTGCCCAATCCATATAACTGATTAGCACTGTTAAGACCCGAAACGCTTTGACTCTTGCACGCCGCTGCATATCTCTGTAGGGGCTATTCAAGGAGCGTAGTGACTCGAGCATATAGGGTTTATCTCTAAAGTGCTTCAGCGTATCAATGAAGCGGCGAGTCGCCTCAGGCACCTTACTTTTATTTATTCCTCGCAGAACAATACGTACTTCAGGAGAGTAGCCTTTGTTTGCTGTCGTCTTTGTGTTCTTGTGTGACATGATATCAGTCCTCACAAGACACATGTGGTAGGGTGAAAAAATGAGCGTTTTATATGTTTAAAGTGTGCACTATAATGGGTAACTGTCATGTTAATTTCTCTACGAAGTATTAATGTGAAAATGTGGGCCGGTGTTGAGAGCACCGGCCTATGTGTTTTTTACTTACGTGAGTTGAATGGCCAGCCTCTAAGGTGATTAAGGCTTTCATATATCGATAGTGTTCCTCGATACGCTCTGTATGCGACTTTGTTCTGAATTGCTTCTAGAAAGTCAGCCAGGCGATAAAGTTGCTTGCTATATTTGGTCGTATGAGCCCATTGAACAAAGAAGTAAAGTACGAGCATGACCAGGGCCATAAACGCCCAAAAGGCCCCAAAGTCTGTCCAGTTTTGAGGTGGGAAATGCAAATCCATTGTGATTCTCCTATCTGATTAAATGTCTTCTTGTTTACTTTGAGTTCTGATTGTTTCAGCCAGGCGGCCTCCCACAGTTTGACTGATACGGTTGCGTGCAATATCTCCAATCCCTTTTACTAGATTTGCTCCAGTTCCTGCTGCAATTCGTCCTGCTTTAGCTGTGGATGCGATAACGCTGCTTGAGTCCGTTTGCATTCCTGATGCCTGGGCGAAGGGGGAGCCACCTGCTCCAAATTCTTCGGATGTTGTAGAAGAGTCGCCACCAATAGAGCCCGTCATCGTCTCGGCCATTTCAGAATTGGAAGCCGCCTTGAATGCAGCTTGCAGAGCAGAGGCTCCTCCTGCCGTTCCCATAACTGCACCAGCAGCCATACCACCAGTAGCCATTGCGGCTCCAGCCATCGCGCTAGCACTTACATTTCCTGAGCTAGTAGCTACACCTGAGCCTGGTATTAAGTTCGCGACTATATTGGGTACGGAGTGAATGAGTAGCATTAGAACTACGGATACTACGAAAATAACCAGTAGCTCTTTCATTGAGGTGTTTGCTGATAGTTCGGTATAAAAGCTATCCATAATTGACATAGCGACACCGATCATTAGCGTCATGGTCATGAGCTTTAAAGCTAGGCCGAGCACATTGCGGAAGTAGTTAATAGCAATATCAGAGGTCCATTTTGAGCCGCCAAAACCCAGTACAAAAATTCCAGCATAAGTAAGAACCCAAGCGGAAACTAAAGACAGTAAGACATTGGCTGCTACCACCGTCATACAAACCAAAATTAATAAGGTAATAATGAAAATTGCTAAGTTATCAAAGGGGCTTGTATAGCTATAGGCTTCGCTTGATTTTGTAATAATGTCGAAAGCGATGCTGATTGGCTCTGATGGGGTCAGTTCTCGAGGTAATCCTGCCGCTTGAGCGCCAATTATTCTGAGTGAATCTATGATAGAAGCGGCAAACTTAGGACCGTTTCTAAGCAACCATAAGAAGAAACCGAAGGTGATAATGAAGCGGGTGAACTCGGCAAAAAACTCTCTTATATCTGCCTGTTTTAGTAATAGATTCCCTCCTGTCCATACAAGTGAGATTGTCCCAAGCAACCAAAACAGCCAGCTTGCATGATTAGTTATCACGCTTGCCCAAGAGCTGCTCACGGTCAGAAAGTGAACTGCAACTTCATCTAGCACACCGTTAGTTTCGATTGTGGCATTAGCGGGTGTTGAAATTATGGCTAGCCACGAGAGAGTGAATAGTCGAAATATCATCATTAGAAACCTTTATTTTGGCTACGTTCTGTTGGCGTACCCATGTCCCATAAGCAACCTTCCGACTGTGTTAAGTCGGGTGACTCACAATCAGTTTTCTCGACGTCTGTGGGCTGTTCGCAGGCGCTTAAAAGCAATAAGCCGCTGAGATACAAAGTCATCGATATGAATATTCTCATGGTTAAAACTTCCTGTTTTTCGAACGATCTGTAGGTGAGTCAAAATTAAAAAGTTCTTCATGTGCAGCTTGGTGTCGGGCTTTCTGATCGGTTTCGGCTTGTATTTGTGTCGCGACAGCATTGTATTGAGCGGTCATCAGACTACGTATCTGTAAGAGTTGACTGCTTTGTTGGCTAGCAAATTGGTTCGCATATTGAATTGCTTCTAGTTGCCCCTCGGCTCCTTGAGCTTGTCGCTGTAGCTTTTCTAATTGCTTAGCGTCGTTTTGTAAGGCTTTAAATTGCTGACTAATCCCTTTGATTGCAGCTTTACTCGCTGATACTTGAGACTCGGAGGAAATACGGTGGCTTTCCTTCATGGCAGTCCACTCTGTATCACTGCATCCTTGAGCTGAAAAACACGGAGAGTTACGGTAATAAGAAACGTCTTGAAACTTACCAAGGTAGTTATCTAGGCTACCGAGTTGGTTCTGATAGTAGGCGAGTGTATTGGTCGCCTGGTTAAGTTCATTTATCGTCGCTTGAGCTTGGTCCCAGATGTACGAAGCTGGTGCCACTGTGTTTTTTAGTTGGTTTTCATACTGCTGAAGTTGCGTTTGGTATTGTTGGATTTGCTGTGCGGTTTGAGTTACCGACTCCATTGCGGAAAGTATGTTGTGAGGCAGATTTAGGCCATCTGCGACTGGAATCCCCGACCAAGTGGGACCAACATAACTCCAAAGCATCCCAATAGTTAGGGCGTGAATTTTAGCCGCTAAAATTTTCCTTCTAAGTTTCATTGCGATTTCCTTAACTGACGGTGTGAAGTGTTTATCGACTTCTACTTTTTCTAGATTGTTTTTCTTGTTTCTTTGCCATTTCAGCTATCAACCGAGCTTTACGCTGTTCGTATGCTGAATGTTCTTGAACTTGTGGCTTCTCAAAGCGCAGAACATCAAGCTGAGAGAGAGTACTGAGCTTATTCCGCCTAATTATTGGGGGAGCCTTGCCAATAGGTGAGATATCACGACGTTGGTTGTTCCTCGTTACATCTTGATTGGAAGAGAGTAATGAGAGCCGCCTTTGCTCTAATGCTTTATCGCTAAAGGTGATAGGTAGGCGGGTATCAACCGCTGCACGAATCACGTAAGCCTTAAATGTAGGGGAGCCGTTAACGCTGATTTTGTTGCCATATCGTGCCATTGTGATTTTTAGTGCTTGGACTATGGATTTCTTATCCGCTTGGCCCGATACCTGAAGGCGTTGACCATCATCTCGTATTGCTCCGTTTTTGGAGCGAAACAAAATGGTTCCAGTTTTGGTAATAGAATCAATAACGCTTGTGAAGTTTGTTTGTTCTTGTCCATTGCCTTGTATAGTGTTGCCGTCTAGCGTTTGTGCTGCTTCTCTTGCTCGCAATGCGGCCAAAGCGTTCTGGTCACCCTGATGAGCTTGATGTTTTAACCAATCAGCCCAAGTTCTTTTGCTATAAGTTTTGTAGATTGTTTGGCGATCGTTTTGGTATTGCTGTTGAGCTAAAGCGATGTTCTTTTGAAGTGCTTGGCTGGCTTGGGCATACAGTAAGCGCTTAGTAAACTTACCGCTATTGGTGAGTTTTATTGCCATGCGACGTACTTTGCCTTGCTTCTTGGCATTTAGAACTTGCTGATTTTTCTTTTGACGAAGTGTCTCTAATGCGGTGGCTCTATTAGTTGCAAGGCTCTTTTGCTCTTTCTGATACCTGGTGTAAAGCTCCGTTGTATCTATTCGAGTCTGAACAGGTTTTTTTTGGTAACTGCGTTTTGAGCTGGACTTATTATTAATAGTTTGGTGTGGCTGAAATGCGCCGAAGCGGGACTTCAACTTTGGTTTGGATAAATTGCGATCCAACGTACTAGCCTTTATCGTGACTCCAGTGTCAGATGAAATCACCAAACCATTGCCTTTTTCTGAAAGTGTTAATCCGTTTTGGCATAGAGTCGCGTGTAGCTCAGACCATGTTTGAGCGGCTTTTATTTCGTTTATACACTCACGCTTAATCCATCCAATTAGGCTTTCAACACCGGAATGACGCTCCATATCAACGGCGCGTGCTGCACTGCGGTTTTGTTTGGGGGTGTGATTGTCTTGTTGTAGTCCAAATGCCTTTTCTAATCGTTCACATTGTTCTGCAAGCGTACGATGTGAATAGTACGGCTCATGTATGGTATGGCGTGATGGATGAATCTTATTGATCGCCACATGAACATGCAGGTTGTCAGTATCATTGTGAACGGCACTGATACGTTGGTGTTCACCAAAACCTAGACTTTCACATATACGCTCTTCGATTGTAGAAAGAACATCAGAATTAACTTGTTCTCCAGCGCGAAAGCTAATAATCAGGTGGTAAGTCTTGTCACTTTTCGCTCTGGTGTTTGTTTGTTGCGTGGCCAATACCTCGCAGATAGCGTCTCTAACTGAATCTGCATCGCAGTTAGTTAGCCGCACCTGACCTAACCGGTGTTCTTTACTCTGGGTATCAGTGAGGTAACGGACTAATCCTGAAAAATCGGACTTATTCGATGAACGCATTGGGATGTGTTTAACTATCATGGTTAGGACCTTTGACGAAGAATAGATTCCATGAGCTCGCTCATCTGAGCTTTGGTTGTATCAATGCGGTTTAATACTGCTCTAATGGTCGGTGTGCCGATTTGAGCGGCCTTAGCGTCATTAGTCAGCCAAAGTTTTAGTAGTCCACCAAGTCTGCCAAGATCACCATTAACCCTAACTAGTTCTCGTACTTGTTCTGCATCAACGACGCTTTTCACTTGGCGTCCTTGCCCAATTCGGCGTAGATAGGTTGAAACACTGAGGCCTGCTTGTTTGGCATTAACCTCAATAGCTTCACGTTCATCAGGTAGGCAGTAGACTTTAAGAGGACTAGTGTTCTTCCTAGTGACTTTTTCTTCATGCTGCATTACGTGTTCTCCTATCTAATCATCTATCACTGAATTGCTCCCGTAGGGCAGGATTGCCGTTGAGCGCCGCAGGTGCGAATAAGGAAAGTGAAGAGTCATCGCTATGCTTGCATAGTGGGACTCCTTCACACATCCTGCCCGCAATATCGCCCACATCAGTTATCAATAAAGGGAGGCGCTAACGCACTGTTATCACGCAATTGCGTAGGAATAGACGCAAAATGGCGCGAAAAAGGCCAAAAACAGACAAAGTGGCATGGCAGTTGTGCTCTAGTTATGCTTTAACTGCGATATAGCTGCGTATGCACAGTGTTTGAATATATTCATATCAAGTCCTCTTTATTTGGCTGGGAATTAAAAGAAAAACCGTTTATGTCACGAGAGGTTTTCTGCTTTTCTGATTTCTCTTTTTCGGGGGGAGTAGCCACTGAGGTTTGTGTGATGTATTCCTTCACATAACGCAGGAAAGTCTCGTAGCGAAATGCGATGAGATTTCTTTCTGTTAGGTAAGTCCAAATAGTTTTTAAGTTGTAACCAGCGTTAATTGCTTCCTCTACATCGGTTTTAACGCCAAGAAAAGTTGCAAGTACTTCTTGCTTATTTGGAGGACGGTTGTTTTGTTGTCTTTGAATAACCCAAGCCTGTAGTTCTTTCACGTAATCAGACATATCAAGCCTCCATGTATTGGGAAGATGCTTGGTCAATCAAATTAGCTATATCGGAAACTTTAAAGTAAACACGTCTACCTATTTTGACTCGGTTTGGCTTGAGTTGATTTGCTAGTTCACAGTTAGTCCTAAGAGTAATTCTAAATCCTTCAGGGCTGCGATGTAGGATCTCCGCAACTTGAGAAAACGAAAGCAGCGGTGAATTTCCATATTTACTGTATAACCATTCTTCAGTCGTCATTTTGATCTCCTTAGTGGCATTTTTCATGTCTGGAATTACTGCTATCCAGTGCTCTTTTTAACAACGAAGTCTTACACGATTCTTGGTGACATAATTTAGATAACCATAAGATCGATTTGTCGTCAATTGCGCTTAAATTCTCTTAAATTACTTTAACTTCGCGTAATTTCGACAAAGTATAGCTATACCTTTGGTGTTGGATTTTGTATTTTTTAAATGTTTTTAGTGAATTTTTAGCCGCTAAAACGCACCGGGCTGAGGTATTGATTTCGGTATATCGAAAATAAACCTCTTATTAATGGTTATGTTTATTTAGTGGTTTGTTTTTATTGGAAATTAAAATCGTCACTTTTGTAGATTTATGGGGTGGTGACAGGTTGTGTATATTAAGTCTGGGGTGAAGTAGGTGAGTTGATTGATACTGTTAGTAGAGAAAGAAAGGTTGTTGTTGTAAGTACATAAAGTTATTAACCTAATTTTTTTATTGCTAAATGTTCTAACTCATTATGGTGTTTGTGACATTTATGAGAGGTGTCTAGCGAGAACCTTATTGACATTTGAGGGGCGATTTATTGACACTTGGGGGGCGGTGATTACAAGGAAGTTATTTTTTATCATATGGTTATGTGGTTTCTTTACCCTTTAACCATAATAATAACCTATTATTAGAGGTTAAAATTAGCGACATTATCGTAAGGAAATAAAGATTGTCGTTTTTTGCATACGTAGGATTATGCGGTTTGCGCAGGCGGTACCGTATAGAAAGCGTTATATAATTGAGGCATTTAATGGAAATTTGTCGAATTGAAAGCGTAGACCAGTATATCGAGTCATTTTGTGACTATATCGATGATTATCGCCGAAATTTGAATAAGCAGGGTATTTGGCTTTTTCTTGCTACGCTAGGTATCTGGAGTGTTGAACCTGTGTACCTTCAGCAAGTCGCAATGTTTATTACCTTTACGATATTTTCGTCAAAGTTGTTTAAAGAATGGAAAGAAGAAGGTGCCCATTTCACATTTAAATCCGCAGCAGAACTTGTCGAAAATAAAATTAACTGCTTAGCAAATGAAAGTGAGAGGGAGTTTTTCCACCAAGTTTTCGCTCTTAAAAAAGAAAGGAAACTCAATGTAATGCTAGCTCTCAAAGAGACCTATGTGTACGTCCTGACTTTCTTGTTTTTTGTAATGTGTTACTTCGAAATGTTCCTATGGAAAATTATATAACGTTTAAGGTGTTACGATACTTTTTCTTATCTGAACTGATGCCACTAAGTCATTTGAGCTAAGATGGTTTTGTCCAGCCCCTTCACTGTAGGGGCTTTAAATTCTTGCAATTTCTAACACATGGTCTTTCTATATCAGAGGGCACTAGAAAATAGTTTCGATTTTTATGGAAATAGACAGATAGATTTCGTTCGACTCTTCTTGGGTGGGTAGTTTAATAAAATCAATGCTATGGATTTAAAAAGGATGACATAATGAACTCAATGTACATCTAGAAAAGGGGGGAACTATTTTGGGTGACCTGATAACGAAACTTGGAACTCGAATTTTAATATCAGATAAATCTAAGCGAATTCAAGGACTGAGGAAAATTGCTGAACCTCTTTCAGAACAGCACATTCAACAAGCTGCCACAAAGTTCGACACTGTGAACGGAAAGACAAGCTCTTTTAAAGATTCTACTAATTTCGATGTGATCATTGATACCAAAAGGTACCCGCCAAAGGCCATACTCGGCATAGCACTGTCAGATTATTATGGCGTAGATATTCTCCCAGAACACTTTTCGGGTGGTGAAAAGAGTAGTTGCTTTCGGATACTCCGAGACCTTGGCTTTGAAACTGTTGATAAAGAGGGGACTAACCCTAAACGTGAAAACGAAGTATTTGATTACTCTAGTTTTACGGTTGGAGAATTGCACACTAAGTTAGAAGCATTTGAGCGTGCAGGTGTTTGGGTTCCTAATCATGCTCGTGATATTCCAGGGCCAACCAGATTTAGCAATTGTGTTGTGTTGTTTGTTACTCTGGAGAAAGAACGCAAAGAGCTTGAGCATAAGTACGACGATAAGTTTTTCCTTGGCGGTAGTATGTTTCAATGGGAGTCTCAAAACAAAAATACACCAGACACACCTCATATGATGATGATTATTGATGGGGAGCCAGTTGTACTTTTCGCTCGTGTTCACGAAAAGATTAAAAGCAAATCACAGCCATTCACGTATGTAGGCCAGTTAGGGTATGTAAAACATAGTTACCCTATTGATAGTAAAGACAATCCTGTTGAGGTGATTTTTGAGGTGTCGGAGCATCAAAATCCTGCTAGTGATACGTTGTCCGATTTGTACGAATGGTCACCTGGCATTGACCCTGAAGATAAACCTATTGATATTTCAAGAACCATTCTCAATGAAACTAGTGTACCTACAAGTTCAGTTAAGGCTATTGCTAAGCGTGGTAAAACCAGGGGTACTAAAAAGACTAATTGGGCAGAGCGAGATGAACGAAACAGAAATCTAGGCTTAGCAGGTGAAAAGTTAGTTGTCGAACATGAAATTCAGAGATTAACTGACCTTGGATTAATAGACTTAGCAAAGAGGGTCGAACATGTTGCCATAAGCTCTGATGGTGATGGTTATGATGTTTTGTCTTTTGATGACTATGGCGTTAAGAAGTACATCGAAGTTAAGACTACTAAACAGTCAAAGGGGACTGCCTTTTTCATATCGAGAAATGAAGTGGAGGTTTCTAGAGAAAAGGGTGAACAGTACTGGATATATCGCGTCTATGCTCTTAAAGGTAGTTCAAGTAAGGCGAGCTTCTATGCTTTGCAGGGACCAGTGGATAAACACTTCGACCTAATTCCAGAGAGTTATAAAGCACTTCCCAAGTAACCAGTAAATGAAGAAGGATGCATTGTACCTTCAGAGCTAGAGAGTGAGCCGAGCGATTTTAATACCAAATTTAATTCATAGGCTACTAATTTAGCGAAATTACCAACAAGGTTCTGTCCAAAAATGATTTAAGCCATATGAATTGTTGTGGAGATTGGTGGCTAACTATCTTGCACTTACACGTAGGTACTGGCCCCTCAAGTGTCAATAAACCAATCTTATCCATTGAGCACAGCAATGTCACACTGGGCTAATCCTCATTTCATTGACACTTGAGGGGCAGCGTTGGCTAAGCCTTTTTCCCTTTCGCAATCGCGTCCAGTTCTTCAACCAGGTCTTCGGCTCTGAGGTGCGTGTAGCGGCGTAGCATCTGCATTGATTTATGGCCGCTGGCGGCGACTTGCTGATCACTTAGCCGGCCTTCACCAAACGGCTAACGCTCTCGTGGCGCAGGTCGTGGAACTTAAAGTCCTGTAGCCCAATTTTGGCTTTAATCTTCATCCATACCTTCTTGATATTATAAGGATGCCGTTTGCCTACCTGAAGGATTCTAACGCCTGGAATGAAACTGGGGCGGTTATAGCATTACAACTGATTCTTTAATTAGCATCTTGGTTAGCTACCAATGATTGAACCAATGAGCAAAATCAAGTAATCCTATAAGCTAAATTACACGGCCTCATCAATGAAATCTAAACCTGTTAGATCCTCTGAGAAACCAATACCTGTCAGCTTATGTTCGGTCACTAACTCTCGAAGTATATCTGTACAGAATAGGTTTACGGGGCCTTCCTCTACTGACTTGAAGATATATTTATCTTGAGTATCTTCTTCGTCGAAGACTAGTGTTTCCAATCCTATCAATTCACCGTATTCAACTTTGGGAATCGTTAACTGTTTGTTTTCTCTTGCGAATGTCAGTGCTGCATAGAAATACCAAGTTTCACTACCTACATTGATTGGCAAAAACTCTCCACATGTCGACAACTTGTTATGTAAGTAATTGAATGCTTTGGGTGAAAATATGAGGAATGTATTACACCAAATACTTATATCTGGGGTTTCTGAATCTTTCTTGAGAACATCTGCAAACTCCGAATTAACCTTACCCCATATCGGTTGGAGTGATGAATTGTGCGAAGGTTGATGCAGTATGTCTCTTACAAGCTCAAAGTCACCTAATTGTTCAGCTAGGTCACTAGGCAATAATGAAAGAGTTTTAAACTTAGTAGGATCTTCTGTGATTCTATAAACGGTCATGAGCCATTCCAACTTACATCTTTTTTCTGAGTAATCTTTGAAGGGTATTCTCCATCCTTCAAGCTCATTTTAATCCTATTTAACCGAGCTATTACCATCTGTTTTGTCATACCACCAGTCACAAATATTCTTGCGATCCAGTTCTCATAGTTAAATCGATGTATTGAACGGTGTGCCGGTGACTTTGGGTCAACCCAATTCAAGTCGTTGTTCTTTTTGAAGTTCATCATCCAGACCCCATTTCTTGGATCATTTATACCTATTTGGTGCATGTGCAGCTCAAGTCGAGCTGCCTGAATTGCTGTTTGTTTGAACCGACCTTTACCTGGAATAATGTGGTGGGCTTCGTGATTGGTAGTAGGTTTTGGCTCCCCTGCTGCGGTTAGGTTTCTTGCAAGTTTTTGAGTTGGGTGATGTTTTTCTTCCTCAAGCTCTTTCAACTTTTTGCTCTGGTTTTCCTTTACATAATCTCGAAGCTCAGCTTCCATCTCTGTGACTTTGGCATGAGCAATCAATTGTGTACGCTTCATCTTCAAAAACTTTAGATCTCTTTGTTCAGCTTCAAGCATTCGTTTTACTTGCGCTTTGGGTGCGGTACGAGCTTTATTTGTCTTATATTTGGCGTAGAAGTCTTTAACTAACATATCGTAACGATCTAAGGCTAATTCTGCCGCTGATGGGTTTGCAGGACGATTTGAACGATGTCCAGCGATAGATAATCCAGTTTGCATTTCCATACCTATGTGTTGAGTTTTTGATGTAATAACATCAATAGGAAACTGGTTGCAATGTGATTGTCGAGAATTATGACTCAGCTTAAAAAATAAAGAGATAAATGGTAAAGGTCGGGAGGTGTGACTGTGGGGAAACATCAATGTATGCGGTAAATATAGAGGGGAGAGTTATATAAAACTTACTATTAGTTCAGTTACCACTTACCTGAGAAAGCTTCACACAGTTCAAGTATAGCTGCCCCTCATATGTCAGCACTGGTATGTTTATCTTTCTAGTCCCCCAAGATTCAATAAGTCGGGCTTATCAGAGGAGAACAAGCCGGCATTACTCATCTAATAGATATAGTATTGACATTTGAGGGTCGCTTCTACCTATGCTTTTTTCTCTTTTGCAATCGCGTCCAGCTCTTCAACCAGGTCTTCGGCTCTGAGGTGCGTGTACCGGCGTAGCATCTGCATCGATTTATGGCCGCTGATGGCCGCGACTTGCTGATCACTTAATCCGCCTTCTACTAAACGGCTGACGCTCTCGTGGCGCAGGTCGTGGAATTTGAAATCCTTCAGGCCAATCTTGGTCTTAATCTTCATCCATACCTTGTTGAAATTGTATGGACGTCTTTTGCCGTCTTTACCTGGCTCGCCAAAAAAAATCAGGTCAGTATCAATTGGCCGTACCGGATTGTTAATTGCTTGTTTAAAAGATTCTAACGCCGGGAGAGAAAGCGGAACGGTTCTCGGCATGGTGTTTTTGGTTTCAACCAGGAAAACTACACGTTTTTTCAAATCAACTTGAGAGCGGCGCAAAGAGGTTATCTCTGATGAGCGCATACCCGTTTCTAAGGCTATACGGACAATCCAGGTTAACATCGGATTCGAATGTGCCTCAACGGCTTCTAGGAGCTTCAATTCTTCTTCTGGAGTTAAGCGTCGTTCTCGCCCAGAAGGAGGGGAGGGCTTGCGGATATTTTGTACTGGATTAATTGCTAAGCCTATACCCCATTCTTTAATCGCGATGTTGTATAGGTGGCTGAGCAGCGCTAGGTCTATACGAACTGTGTTTGGAGAACGAGGTTTCGGCGCAGGATTCCCTTTGGCGTCGCATCGGTCTAAGCCAGCTAAACGGTCATCACGGTATTTGGCAATGATATCTGGAGTGAGGGCGGCTAGGGAATATTGGCCTAAAGCTTTGATGATTGGTTTGGAATGTCTTGCATCACATGCAGCAGTGGCTGGGCGCTTCGTGGGAGATACTTCAGCTAAATAACGTTGCAGAGCATCTTCTATCGTCATCCGTTCTGAATAAGAGCGTTTGATATACACGCCACGAACAATTTCATCTTCAGTACGCCTAGCCCAATCTTCTGCATCGCGTTTGAGGCGAAAAGTTTTAGATGTAGTTGGCCAGCCTGTTTTTCTAATAACAGCTTTCCATGTGCCTGAAGGGGTTTTAACTAAGGTTGCCATAAAAGTACTCCCGAATACTCACTGTACTGATTTTGTACCTCGGGACGTATAGAAAGGCAACATTCAAAAGAGGATAAGCGATAAGTGCTTGATTTGAATGGTGGCCCCTCGCAGACTTGAACTGCGGACCAATCGATTATGAGTCGACTGCTCTAACCACTGAGCTAAGGGGCCTTAATAGGACAACGATTATAGGGGAAGCGTTGCAAGGTGTCTAGATACCAACTAGGGCAATTGCGCTTAGTTTTTATCCACTTAGAACAGTAGATAATAAAAAAGGTGACCTAAAGTCACCTTTTTTGATTTCTAAAAGCTTGTATGCGCTGCGATTATTCGTCTAGGAAGCTGCGCAGAGTCTCTGAGCGGCTTGGGTGACGAAGTTTACGTAGTGCTTTTGCTTCGATCTGACGGATACGCTCACGAGTAACGTCGAACTGCTTACCAACTTCTTCTAGAGTATGGTCAGTGTTCATGTCGATACCAAAGCGCATACGAAGTACTTTCGCTTCACGTGGCGTTAGACCTGCAAGCACGTCTTTTGTTGCCACTTTAAGGCTAGTTGCTGTTGCAGAATCTAGCGGAAGTTCTAGCGTTGTATCTTCGATAAAATCACCTAGATGCGAATCTTCGTCGTCACCGATTGGTGTCTCCATTGAGATAGGCTCTTTAGCGATTTTTAGAACTTTACGAATCTTGTCTTCTGGCATTTGCATGCGCTCTGCCAGTTCTTCCGGTAGTGGCTCGCGACCCATCTCTTGCAACATTTGACGAGAAATACGGTTTAGCTTGTTGATCGTTTCGATCATGTGTACCGGGATACGAATCGTACGTGCTTGGTCCGCGATTGAACGAGTGATTGCCTGACGGATCCACCACGTTGCGTAAGTCGAGAACTTGTAACCACGACGATATTCGAACTTATCTACCGCTTTCATCAGACCGATGTTACCTTCCTGGATCAGATCCAAGAACTGTAGGCCACGGTTGGTGTATTTCTTCGCGATAGAAATTACAAGACGCAAGTTCGCTTCAACCATCTCTTTCTTCGCACGGCGAGCTTTTGCTTCACCGATAGACATACGACGGCTGATGTCTTTAATGTTCTGTACGTTTAGAGAAGTCTCTTCTTCAATCATTTTTAGCTTAGCGATTGAACGACGGATTTCTTCTTCGTTACGTTTGATCTTTTCAGCGTATGGCTTGTCTGAAGCAAGAACTTCATCCAGCCAAGCTTCACTTGATTCATTACCAGTGAACAGCGCGATGAATGATTTCTTCGGCATTTTGCCGTATTCAACCACTGACTTCATGATCAGACGCTCTTGTGTACGAACGCGATCCATAGCAGTACGCAGTTCATTCACTAGGTGATCAAACTGTTTAGGCGTTAGACGAAACTCGCGGAATACGTCTAGCATCATTTCATTAGCAACGGTTGCTTTCGGGCTGTTATAGCCGTACTCGTTGATTGCTAATTGAAGATTTTGATAGGTGCTGCGTAGTTGGTTGAATTTCTCTAGCGCTAATTCAGGATCGATACCTACATCTTCTTCAGAATCATCTGAATCGTCATCGCTATCTTCGTCGTCATCAACGTCTTCATCGTCTTCTTCTTCTAACTGAGATTCAGTCAGTTCAGAACCGATGTGTGTTGCCGTTGGTGCAGCGGTGTCGTCAGCATCTGGATCTACAAAACCTGAAATTAGGTCTGTAAGACGTAGTTCTTCAGCTTGAACTTTGTCAAATTGCTCAAGAATGTACGGAATTGTGCCTGGGTATTCAGCAACAGACGATTGAACTTGGTTAATACCTTCTTCAATACGTTTTGCGATGTCGATTTCGCCTTCGCGAGTTAGAAGTTCGACAGTACCCATCTCACGCATGTACATACGTACTGGGTCTGTTGTACGACCAATCTCACTCTCTACGCTAGAAAGTGCAGCGGCTGCAGCTTCGGCTGCATCTTCATCGGTAATATTTGTGTCATCGTTCAGTGCTAAATCATCAGCATCAGGAGCAGTTTCTACTACCTTAATGCCCATGTCGTTGATCATCTGAATGATGTCTTCTACCTGTTCTGAATCTACGATTTCAGCAGGTAGGTGGTCATTTACTTCGGCGTAGGTCAGATAGCCTTGTTCCTTGCCTTTAATAACAAGTGACTTTAGCTGTGACTGCGGATTGTGATCCATAGACGGTATCCAACTTCGTAATCTGGTGAAGGAATCAGTATGCGAAATGCAAACCACTTACTATAACAAATTAAATCGTTGCTGACTAATTAAACAGGGTTACGCTTTTAAATCTAGCATAAGTGCTAGCAGCTCCCTTTTCTCTTCGGCTGATAAACCGACACTTCTTGCTTTGGCCTGCAGGTTTTCAATTTGTTTTTCTACGCACTGGGCAATAATTTTATCCAGTGAGTCTAAAAAGATTTCTTCTTGGTTGTCCTCATCGAGTGGAATGTCCCAACTCGCGAGACGAGACAGAAGGGTCTCATTTTGGCTGTTTCGCCAATGCTCTAATAATTGGCCTGTGTTGATATGGGGATGCGCTTGGCATTTATCAAGTACATCAACAAATAAACTTAGACCAGGAATGGGCAAATCTCTAACGCTAGTTAGATCTGGCACCATACTTACGTATTGTGGGTTTTGAATCAGTAACGCGATCACTTCTCGCATCGGCGTTCGCTTGATTTCTTTATGAGGTTGAGGCCTTTTATCCTCTTTACCTTGTTTTGAAATTAGCTGCTGTAGTTGGCGTTCATCAACCAAACCCAAACGGCGGCCAAGCAATTCTCTCAAGTATAGTCTTAAAGTGCCGCCAGGGACTTTATCAATGAGAGGAACCGCAAGAGTACTCAGTTTTGCCATGCCTTCTTTCGTGCTCATATCGACCTGCTGAGTCAATGAGCTGAACATGAATTCAGACAAGGGCATCGCATTAGACACTTGCTGCTCAAATGCTTGTTTTCCGTTTTGTCGGATATAAGAGTCGGGATCTTCTCCATCCGGCAAAAACATGAATTTTAACTGGCGACCATCCGTTAGGTAAGGCAATGCATTTTCCATGGCACGCCACGCGGCTTCACGGCCTGCGCGGTCACCGTCATAACAACACACGACGGTGCTTGTTTGCCTGAATAACACTTGCAAGTGATCGCCCGTTGTCGAGGTTCCCAATGAGGCAACGGAATAATCTACGCCATATTGAGCAAGCGCGACAACATCCATATAGCCTTCAACCACTAAAATTTGTGGTGGCTCACGGTACGCTTGTAGTACTTCATAAAGGCCATACAACTCTTTACCTTTATGAAATATCGGGGTTTCGGGTGAGTTGAGATATTTTGGTGTCCCATCACCTAATACTCGACCACCAAAGCCTATTACTCGACCGCGTCTGTCTCGAATAGGAAACATCACTCGACCACGGAATCGGTCGTAGCGGTTGCCTTTATCGTTTTCAATCAACATGCCGCCAGTGACGAGCATGTCTTGGTTTTCTTTATTCTGGCCAAAGTTCTTACGAACTAAATCCCATTCATCAGCCACATAGCCGATGCCAAACTTCTGGACGATTTCACCAGACAGGCCGCGATCTTTTAGATACTCAATCGCCACCTTACTTGCTGGCTGTTTGAGTTGGTTACGATAAAATTGAGCAATGCTGCCCATTAAGTCGTATAGGTTACGTTTTTCACTGCTGCTTGCTTGTGGGCCTGATTGAAACGAACCATTACCGCCGCTACGTTGTTCGCGAGGAACATCTAAACCCAAGTATGAAGCGAGTTCTTCAATGGCTTCGACGAATTCTAGTCGGTCGAATTCCATCAAAAAATCGATGGCATTTCCATGCGCGCCACAACCAAAACAATGGTAGAACTGCTTTTCTTGACTGACACTGAATGAGGGTGTCTTTTCGTTGTGGAACGGGCAGCATGCGCCGTAGTTTTTGCCTTTTTTCTTAAGTTTCACACGTGCGTCGATGATATCGACAATATCAAGTCGAGCTAGAAGGTCATCGATAAAACTGCGAGGGATGTGTCCAGCCATAAAACCTAACAAAAAAAGAAGATGATGAGTGGAGTGAATGCCTTAAAAGAATGAGCGTATTGCTCATTGATTTCATTCCATCCATCCAGATACAAACAAGCCGTGCGCTCCAAAGGATAGCACGGCTTGCTGCAATTGGGTGGGGTACCTTAAGCCAATTTAGCGCGAACTAAACCGCTTACTTTACCCATATCTGCACGCCCTTGAATTTGCGGTTTCAGAACGCCCATTACTTTGCCCATGTCTTGCATGCCAGCTGCGCCAGATTCAGCAATCGCGTTCTCGATGAGAGCCGCTACTTCTTCGTCTGTCAGTGGTTGAGGCATAAAGTCCTCAAGAACGGTAATTTCTGCTTGTTCCGCATCAGCAAGATCTTGACGACCCGCTGCTTCAAACTGCGCTACAGAGTCGCGACGTTGTTTAACCATCTTGGTCAATACTGCAAGAATGTCGTCATCGTTCAGAGTAATCTGTTCGTCAACTTCACGTTGCTTGATTGCTGATAGGGCTAAACGAATAGTACCAAGGCGCAATTTGTCCTTGGCTTTCATCGCTAATTTTTGCTCTTCTTTGAGTTGATCAATCAGAGCCATAACTAAATTCCTTTTGGAGCTCAGTTATTAGTACAGGCGAACGCGACGAGCGTTTTCGCGAGCTAGCTTCTTAGCGTGACGCTTTTGAGCCGCTGCTTTAGCGCGTTTGCGAACTGTAGTTGGTTTTTCGTAGTGCTCACGACGACGCACTTCAGAAAGGATACCTGCTTTTTCGCAAGAGCGCTTAAAACGACGTAGAGCAACGTCGAACGGTTCGTTTTCACGTACTTTAACTACTGGCATATGCCTTTCACCTCAGGGGTTATTCGTTAACGCTGGTATTCAACAGACCAAATCACAATTGTTAGGTCTCTTACCAGCTTGATCAAAAATGGTGCGGAATTTTAATCCGATCACAACTACTTTGTAAAGCCTTTTGTCGATTATTGTCTGTACAAAATTTGTTTGCAGCACCAAGGCGAGGTAATATGACGCCCAAATTTCCTCTATACAGAAAGCATACTGAGAAAACCATGCGCATTATTGGTATTGAAACCTCTTGTGACGAGACTGGCATCGCAATTTATGACGATGAAAACGGTCTCTTGTCACACAAGCTATACAGCCAAGTAAAACTGCACGCAGATTACGGCGGTGTGGTGCCTGAGTTGGCTTCACGTGACCACGTAAAGAAAACCATTCCTCTTATTAAAGAGGCACTAAAAGAAGCGAACTTAACTTCAAAAGACATCGATGGTGTCGCGTATACCGCGGGGCCTGGTCTTGTTGGGGCGCTATTAGTGGGTGCGACTATCGGTCGCAGTATTGCTTATGCTTGGGGAGTGCCAGCGGTACCTGTTCATCATATGGAAGGTCACCTATTGGCCCCAATGTTGGAAGATAACCCTCCACCGTTCCCGTTTGTGGCGGTATTAGTATCGGGCGGCCACTCTATGATGGTGGAAGTGAGAGGCATCGGTGAGTACAAAATTCTAGGTGAGTCGATTGATGATGCGGCGGGAGAAGCGTTTGATAAAACAGCGAAGCTAATGGGTTTGGATTACCCAGGCGGTCCACTATTATCTAAACTGGCGGAAAAAGGTACACCGGGCCGCTTTAAGTTCCCGCGCCCAATGACGAATGTGCCAGGTTTGGACATGAGTTTCTCTGGTCTAAAAACCTTTACGGCTAACACGATTGCTGCAAACGGTGATGACGAGCAAACCCGCGCGGACATCGCATTGGCATTTGAAGAGGCTGTGTGTGCTACGTTGGCTATTAAATGTAAGCGCGCGCTTGAGCAAACAGGCATGAAACGCATTGTTATTGCTGGTGGTGTGAGTGCTAACCGTCGTTTGCGAGCTGAGTTAGAGAAGTTAGCGAAGAAAGTTGGCGGCGAAGTTTACTACCCACGTACTGAGTTCTGTACAGATAACGGTGCGATGATCGCTTACGCAGGCATGCAGCGCTTGAAGAATGGCGAAGTGGCTGATATGTCAGTAGAGGCTCGTCCACGTTGGCCAATTGATCAACTAACACCTGTCGCTTAGTCAAATTTATGCGGTAGGTTTGAAACCGGTTCTTTGTAATAAAGGTCTCTGCTCCTCAGAGGCCTTTATTTTTAATTATTCAATGAACCGCCTCGTTTTACATTCTGACTGATGCGATCAGTTCGCGATTGTTTCAGTGCTAGGATGACGTGGAAGAATAAGAAATGGATATAACAATGAATAAGTTTGAAATTGAAGGTCAGCAACTTGCTTATCTAGATAAAGGTGAGGGCCCTGTGCTTCTATTTGGTCATAGTTACCTTTGGGATAGCCAAATGTGGGCGCCACAAGTTGAGGTTTTAAGCCAGTCATTCCGTTGTATTGTGCCAGATCTTTGGGCACATGGTGAATCGGACGCTGCACCTGCATCGACACAGTCATTGGCCGACTATGCACAACATATGTTGGCATTGATGGATCATTTAGATATCGAAGAATTCTCGATAGTGGGCTTATCTGTTGGCGGCATGTGGGGAGCTGAGCTAACGGCTCAAGCGCCGCAACGTGTTAAGTCACTGGTATTGATGGATACCTTCATTGGCTGGGAGCCAGAAGTTACGTATAAAAAGTATTTTGCAATGCTTGATACCATCAGCCAAGTCCAAGCAGTGCCTGCGCCAATTATTGAAGCCGTTGTGCCGCTGTTCTTTGCCAACAACGTCAATCAGGATAACCCTAAACTTGTCGCTTCATTCAAACGCAGTTTAGAAGAGCTGAACGGTGAGCGTGCGGTGGAAGTAGCTCGCATGGGGCGCATGGTGTTTGGTCGCCGTGATGTGATTGAAGATTCGGAAAAATTCGCTCTGCCGACGTTAATTGCGGTGGGCTGTGAAGATAAGCCTCGCCCGGTTTTCGAATCGTATTTAATGAAAGACTGTATCACGGGCAGTGAGTTGGTAGAAATTCCGCAAGCGGGACACATCAGTTGTTTAGAACAGCCGGAGTTCGTCAACCAAATGTTGTTGAACTTCCTGAATCGAGTTCATGCGTAACCAATGCATCCCTCTTTAAACGAAAAACTCGGCATTAAGCCGAGTTTTTTTGTGTCAGTTTCTTCTCGCCGATTTTTGGCTCGTCGCCAGACAAAAGCCGACGAATATTTTGATGATGCTTAAATACGATTAAGCAACACAGCATAGCAACAGGTAACGTGTATTGCGGTTTAAACATCCAAGTATAAAACGGAGTGACCAAAACCGTGACGAGAGCCGCTAAGGATGAATAGCGGAATAGCGCGGCTACTGACAGCCAAGTTAACATCACCAATCCTGTTAAGTCCAAACCAATCGGAGCGATAGCGCCAAGCGCGGTTGCGACACCTTTTCCGCCTTTAAAGTGGAAAAAGATGGGGTACATGTGGCCAAGACAGGCAGCAATGGCGATGACGCCAAGAATGATAGGGTCGATACCAAGAAAGTATCCGCCCCACACGGGGATAGTGCCTTTGAGCATATCGCACAACAAGACTGAAACAGCGGCTCCTCGTCCGCCAATACGCAATACGTTCGTTGCTCCAGGATTGTTAGATCCCACACTGCGTGGGTCTGGCAGTTTTAAGAGTCGACAGATCAAAACCGCACTGGAAACCGAACCTAATAAATAGGCGGCCATTGTCATTATCAGTGCCAGTGCGTCCATAGAAGTCCTTGATGGATTGGAATTTAATGCTCGGTTCCCGCGTAGTTGCTATCATACCCCGAATTTACATAATGCAGAAATCCTCACTGTGATAGAGCTTGCATTATGTGATTTCTTGTATATAAAGATGCTTTCGCAGTTTATACCTAAGTAACATTGTGATGACCAAAGTAAATGTTACTTAGGTATAGAATACTACGATCAAATTACCCCTCACGGGTATCCGACCTCTGTAATAGAAGGACATAAGATGGCTCTGGATAAAGTTTTTATTGAACAGTTAGAAGTAATCACCACAATTGGCGTGTACGACTGGGAGCAACAAATCAAACAAAAGTTGGTTCTAGATATTGAAATGGCACACGATAATAAACCTGCGGGCAAAAGTGATGATGTGCAAGATGCACTGGATTATTCGCAGGTGAGTGAGGCGGTACTTAACCACATTGAAAATGGTCGTTTCTTACTGGTCGAGCGCGTGGCTGAAGAAGTAGCAGAGCTTATCATGCTGCGTTTCTCAGTGCCTTGGGTGAAAATCCGCCTAGCGAAGCCTGGCGCCGTGCCGCAAGCACGTGCTGTTGGTGTGGTGATTGAGCGAGGCCGAGCATGATCACCACCTATATCGGTGTTGGGACGAACGTAGAAAGAGAGCAACATGTGCTTGCTGCGTATCAGGAGCTGCAACGGCTTGGAGAAAATCTCCTCGTATCACCGATATATGAATGCGAACCTATTGGTTTTAGCAGCAAGAATTTCTACAACTTTGTCGTTGCAATGCGTACCGAGTTGTCATTAGAAGAGTTGAGCCATCAACTACGCGAGATTGAATTTAAGTGGGGACGCGAAGAAAACGCGCAAAAGTATCAGGATCGAACACTGGATCTCGATATAGTGTTGTTCGGTGAGCGCGTCTCCAAGAAAAAACCTGAGCTACCTCGCAGTGATATCTACAAATATCCTTTTGTCACAAAGCCGCTGTATGATCTCGAACCGCAATTAGTGATCCCAGGCGATGGACGCACAGTCGCAGACATTTGGCATGCTATGCAGCCAGTCGATTCGCTCAAACCCGTTTCCTTTCATTTTTAATTTGAGTTGTTTACATGAGTTATTTTGAAGCCTTTATTTTGGCTCTGATTCAGGGGCTGACAGAGTTTTTGCCTATTTCAAGCTCTGCCCATTTGATCCTGCCTTCCGCTATTTTAGGATGGGAAGACCAAGGTCTAGCCTTTGATGTTGCTGTTCACGTCGGTACATTAATGGCTGTCGTGATCTATTTTCGTCATGAAGTAATCACTTTGTTTCAAGCGTTATTTGCTTCGATCTTTAAAGGAGATCGCAGTAAAGAAGCTAAATTGGCTTGGATGATCGTGATTGCGACGATTCCAGCTTGTGTGTTCGGCTTATTGATGAAAGACATCATTGAAGTGTATCTACGTAGCGCTTACGTTATCGCGACTACTACGATCGTATTTGGCCTGTTGCTATGGTGGGTAGACAAAAACGCTAAACTCGTTGCCGATGAATACCAAACGGGTTGGAAGAAAGCTGTATTTATCGGTATTGCTCAAGCCTTAGCGATGATTCCTGGAACTTCACGTTCAGGGGCGACCATCACAGCAGCGCTTTACCTTGGCTTTACTCGAGAAGCGGCTGCGCGCTTTTCATTTTTAATGTCGATCCCAATCATTACATTAGCTGGTAGCTACTTAGGCATGAAGTTAGTGACCAGTGGTGAACCTGTCCATGTTGGTTTCTTAATGACTGGCATTATCACATCGTTTATCAGTGCGTACATCTGTATCCACTTCTTCTTGAAGATGATTTCACGCATGGGCATGACACCGTTTGTGATTTACCGTCTGATTTTGGGCATCGGTTTGTTCGCTTTTCTATTAAGTTCATAATTGATGTTAACGAAAAACGCCCGCGAAATCCGCGGGCGTTTTTGTTTGTTCGTTACTTCTTAAGTGCTGCTTTCACTGCTTCAATACGTCGTTTTTCTTGCTCGTCACGAATCGCAGGGCCTTTAAAGCCCTCTTTGATTATGATTTGAACGTCAACTGCCGCTGCTGCTTGGTAGGCTTGCCTAAAAATATCCGCCTGTGGATATGGTTGCGTTTCCAGTCCTTTACGACCAGCGTGATCCGCTTGGCAGCAAAGCAAGATATCTTGCAGACGTTCGGACTTACGCCACACATCGAGCTTATTGAGTATTTTAATTATGGTTTGTGGTTTAAGTTCAGCCGCGCGATGAATATTGGAGTGCTGTTCGCACACCATCAAGGCTAAATCACGAAACTCATTTGGTACCCGGACACGTTCGCACAGCTTTTTGATCAGTTTTAATCCTGTATGGCAATGCATTTTGTGGCTTGGCCATTCGCTCTCTGGCGTCACGCCCTTACCCAAGTCATGCACTTGGGCGGCAAACCTGACGGGGAGTGAGTTACTCAATTTTGCGGCTTGCTCTGCCACCATCAAAGTATGGATGCCAGTATCGATTTCTGGATGCCACTTCTCAGGTTGAGGTACGCCAAATAGTGCATCAATTTCAGGTAACACCACGGTTAATGCACCACAGTCTCGTAGAACCGATAAGAAAATATCAGGGCGAGGAGTAGAGAGAGATTTATGCCATTCTTGCCAAACACGCTCGGGAGTCAGTGTGCTCAGCTCTCCGGACTCTGCCATGTGACGCATTAACCGCATGGTTTCGTCGGCAACCGTAAAGTTTAGATCAGCAAGCTTCGCTGCGAAGCGAGCGACACGTAAAACGCGTAGAGGGTCTTCAATAAAGGCGTCTGATACATGGCGTAGCAGTTTATCGTTGAGATCTTGCTGGCCACCATATGGGTCATGGATCGTGCCATCACTCTCCATTGCCATCGCGTTAATGGTTAAATCACGACGTATCAAATCTTCTTCTAAGGTGACGTTTTGATCGAAGAAACATTCAAAACCAGTGTAACCAGAACCTGACTTTCTCTCTGTTCGTGCAAGGGCATATTCTTCTTTACTTTTGGGATGCAGAAATACAGGAAAGTCTTTACCAACGGCGGTGTATCCTTGGGACAGCATCATCTCGGGCGTCGAGCCTACGACCACCCAGTCGTTGTCATAACTATCAATTCCGAGCAATTTATCTCGAACTGCGCCACCTACTAAATAAACTTGCACGAATTACCTCTTAATTTATGGATATGCCGTTGGACATTGTAGCAAGCAATGGTACTTTTCTTTACTCCTAAGAATAGAAGAAGAGCGTTTATACCATGTCTGACTATTCCCAGGTGGTTTTTTAGCTGGAGAGCCTAATGTATAAGGACTTTTTTGGGTTTGTCGAACAACCATTTTCGATTGTTCCAAACTCACGTTATTTGTATTTAAGCCAACGTCACAAAGAGGCAATCACACATCTCCAAGCTGGGCTAGGCGATGGCGGTGGCTTTGCTATGCTTACTGGCGAAGTAGGTACAGGCAAAACGACCGTCGCAAAAGCGATGCTGGCGAATTTGGGTGATAACACCAAAGCGGGTCTTATTCTCAATCCCACGTTTTCGAGTAGAGACTTGCTCGAAGCCATTTGCGATGAGTTCAAAATCACCTATCCGCCAGATGCAAACCTCAAACAGCTAAACCAGGTTATCCATCAATATTTGCTGCGTAATTATCGTTCAGGCTGGCAGACATTGCTGGTCATTGATGAGGCTCAACACCTTGCTGCCGACGTTCTAGAGCAGTTGCGCTTGTTGACCAACTTGGAAACCGATACCAGAAAATTGCTCAAAGTGTTGTTGGTCGGGCAGCCTGAATTGCAGCGGTTATTACAAACAACACAACTACGCCAACTTGCCCAGCGTATTACCGGGCGTTATCACCTGTTGCCGTTGGATGAAAAAGAGACAGAAGATTACATCGCATTTCGACTACATACAGCAGGTGGCGACCAGCAACTGTTTAATCGTGCTTCTTGTAAACTTATAGCCAAATACAGTCACGGTATACCGCGGCTCATCAACCTTATCTGTGACAAATCCCTCAACATTAGTTATCACCAGGGTAATGTGGTGGTGGATAAGCAAACCGTTCAGCAGGCCTGTGAAGAGGTGATGCAGTTTCAGGCAGATATTTATCAGCAAGATAAAAAAGAGCGCCGGACTTTCCGTTGGCCTGCTTGGGGCTCTGTCACGGTAGGCCTTATTGCTGCATTAAGTACGGGGTGGGCGGTCGTGAATTATATGCCAGCTCAAGCGACGTCAGTGTTGACACAAGTGACGGAGCCAAGAGTAGAGCCAACACCAACCGTCGTCAGCCAACAGTTAACTGATGAGCAGCGTGATTTATTGTTAACACAAAAACAGTCGAACCTCGCTGTAAATGATTTGTATCGTTTGTGGGGATATCAAGCATCGGTTCGCGATAATCTTTGTTTGTCAGAACCGCAGTCGACTATGCGTTGTGAGCGTAAAATGGCGACTTGGCCGCTGTTGATGCAACAAAATCGCCCTGTGATCTTGGAGTTGAATTATCAAGGTGATGTTGGGTATGTCATTCTATATGCCGTCGGTAATGACCAAGCTGAAGTGCTCAATGGTAAGCAGCGTCTTCGTCTGCCAGTTTCGTGGCTAAAGCCGTTGTGGCAGGGCAATATTATCGAACTGTGGCATGCTCCGCTGAATGAAACATTACGTTTAGACATGGAAGGCCCTGCGATTGAAGTATTAGACCGATTATTAGCAGAAGCGGTGAGTGAGCCACTGCTTGAAACGTCTATTTTTGATGGTGCGATGAAAGAGCGAGTCGAATTATTTCAACGTTGGCAAGGAATTGGTGTCGATGGTATTGCAGGTAAGCGAACGCTAGACCGACTTCAGCAAAATGTTCAGCCAGATGCGCCTCAACTGGCGAGAATCGAGAAGGAGGACGCATAATGTCAGCTGTGAAACATATAGGTCTGTTCTTGCTGCCAATCACTGCTTCTGCTATCGGAGTCGCTTGGTACTTAGATCTCTTTGCACCGAGTGTTGAAGTAGATACAACGTCCCCGATAGAAAAGGTCGAAGTGGTATCACCTTTCAAAGTATTGGACTATCCAGAGAACACCCAGTTGGCCCAATTGCCAAGAGAGTGGCCAAGTGCAGAGCTATCGCGTGATTTTGGTACATTTACCACCCCCGATGAATACACGAGCCATACACCAAGCAGAGATGAAACACGCAACTCAGCATCAACCCAAACGACTTCTGCTGCTGAAGAGGACCTCGGGTTGTCTTTGGATGATCTGGATTTATCCTCATTATCTCCTGATTTAGCTAGGAAGGTCGAAAATGCCTTATCCCGAGATGATGACAATTCGTCATCACAAACGGCACGCGTGAACGATTTAGAGCGCAACGCTCACCAGTGGCAAGGGCGTCTACCTGCGCTTAATTTGCAAACCCATATGTACGCTAGTGATGAAAATCGCCGTTGGGTGAAAATTAACAATGTTGAGTATCATCAAGGGGATGTCGTTGATGATCAGGTCACTCTAAGAGAAATACAACCGCAAGCGGTGATTGTTGAGTTCCAAGGTGAGCAAATTCGTATACCAGCGTTGTATGAGTGGAAAGGGTAACTCTTGTAGAAACACATCAAGCCAGCGAAATCATATCGCTGGCTTTTTATTTTTCAGAGCATCTTTTGCATCTATTCTGGTGATGATTTTTAGATACTCAAACAAGCAAAATATAGCTTTTCTCAGTCGTTTAAATAGCACCAATATCATTCATCTATTGATAGCGCGATTCCAGTCAGCGTTGTGTAAAAAGACACCATCTTCACGAACTTCGGAGTAATGACTTGGTCCACGTTAGACCCCATCACATAATAGGAGTCTAAACAGAGACACATGCGTATTCTGATTTTTTCTTTAAGTATTGTTGCATCGACAAGCTATGCAGCAAAGCCAGACCCATTCCCAGTTACACCAGATAGTCGCGGGCAAGATTTCATGGTCAGTGCGACGAATCCTTACGTGAGCAGTACCGGTTACTCAATATTGAAAGAAGGCGGTAACGCTGTTGATGCTATGGTCGCGATGCAGATGGTGATGTCTGTCGTTGAGCCAGATATGACCGGAATTGGCGGCGGGACTTTCGCGCTGTTTTATCAACATGACGAGAAAAAATTTCTGGCCCTTGATGGTCGAGATGAAGCGCCCTCTAGCGCGAACCCTGAAATGTTTGTTGAGAATGGGGAAGTACTCAGTCGCAACGAAATATTAGGCCCTCGTTCTGTTGCGGTTCCGGGCACGTTGCGGTTGCTTTACACCACTCATGAACAATACGGCAAGTTGCCATGGGCAGAGCTGATTAAGCCGGCGATTACATTGGCGAGCAATGGGTACGCGATGAACAGCTACACCTACGACATCGTAGTAAGAGAGCAAAGCCGACTTGAGCAAGATCCGGAAGTGAAAGCCTTGTATTGGCAAGGGGATGATATTAAGCCGACGGGAACCTTGATGAAGAACCCTAAGATGGCTGAGACGCTGAGGAAGATCGCGCAACAAGGCGATAGTTACCTTTATGGTGGTGAGCTTGGTCAGCACATCGTAGAGACGGTTAATAGTCGTATTGATGACCAACACGAGAAGTTGTCTTTAGAAGATTTTAAACATTACCAAGTGAAGCAGCGTGACATCATTGAGAGCGACTACCGTGGGAATAAAATCGTCTCTTTTGGTTACCCAGCTTCGGGTGGTGTGATGGTCGCTCAGAGTCTTGAACTGCTTGCACCCTATGACATTGCCCATATGGCGAAAACGGATGTGGAACCTTGGCGTCTCATGACTGAAGCGATGCGAATTGCAAAAGCCGATCGTATTGCGTATGCCGGAGATCCGGATTATGTGGAAGCGCCAGTTGAACAGTTGTTGTCTAAAGCCTATCTAGATCAGAGACGTGATTTAATCCCCGATAATGGCACTTCAGAAGAGGATCCAAAAGCAGGACAGATAACGCAAACTCAGTATGCGCAATATCAAGGCTTCGAGAGCAAAGATACAGGGCATATTTCTATCGTAGATAGAGATGGAAATGCAATTGCGATGACCAGTACGGTAGGAACGGGTATGGGCTCGGGTGTGATGGTCGATGGCGTTATCTTGAACGCGCAGATGGCTAACTTCTCACCTCAGCCAACGGTTAACGGCAAGCCTACGCAAAACTCAATTGAAGCGGGCAAGCGTCCACGTTCGGCTATTACGCCATTAATGGTGATGGACAGTGATGATAACTTGCGTTTGGTGGTTGGGTCACCAGGTAGTTCACAAATCCCGGGGTATGTACTCAAAACCGTGGTTGGGGTGCTGGATTGGAATTTATCAGCGCAAGAGGCTATTGACTTACCAAACATCCAGTATGGCACTAAGATAGACCGCACCAAGTCTTATGACCCGACTGGTTTGCTGGTGGAAAAGAAAACGTTCGCAGAAATGTTGGTGCCTGAGTTTATGGAGCTTGGCTACCCAGTGCACGTTATTCCAGTGGTAAGCGGTTTGAATGCAATTGAGCTAAAAGATGGCAAGCTTTATGGCGCAACGGATCGTCGTCGAGCCTCTAGTTCAATGGGGGAGTAGTACTCACTTCTGTCAAACGAAGCAAACTAAAAAGCCAGTCAATATCGACTGGCTTTTGCGTTCTTTTTAAAGATAAAAGCGTAAGGGTTTATGCCCAACCCGCAGGAGAGCGCTTTCTACGAGGCATGACATGCGGAAGAATCAAACCAAATAGTAAACCTAAACCTGCAACACCGCCGCCATAAGTGAAGTACTTAAGCAGCATGTCATCTTTTTGTGTATCCAGTTTTGCGCGTAGCTCGCGGTTTTCTGTTTCAACAGAAGTAAGCTGATCGCTGATCTCAGAGTATTTATTTTCTAGATCTGAAATTTGTTGGTTACGTGTTTCGAGAGAGGTAACAAGACCGGCTTTCTCTGCATCAGAAGTTTGACGAGCATTAGCAAGCTGCTCTTTTACTTCGGCTAGCTCTTTCTCAATGCGAGGAAGGCGAATTGCCATGCTCTCTTGGTTTGTCACAAACTTGCTTTGTACCCAACCAGTGCGACCACGGTCATCACGAACTTGCGTGTAGCCGGTATCTCGGTTGGTTTTAATCAGTTGTACTTTAGAACCGGCGTTAACACTACCGATAATACGGTAGGTGTTATTTGGACCTGAGTGCATAAAAGTGAAGAGGTCATCAGAAATATAACGGTCTGCTGCTAGGGCCGCTGGCGCTGCTAGCAAAGTAAACAAAACCGTGATGATTAGTTTTTTCACAGTAAATCCCTTAACGATTTTTCTTGGAGACAGCGTTGGCACCGAATGATTGGAGCCGGAAATAGACGAATAGTATGCAGTTTCAAACCTCGGTGCAACAAAGAAGGGAGGCAAAGCCTCCCTTTCTGTGCGTTTGAGTCAATAATGACAAAGCGCTTACATTCTATTGACGAGTGTCTTAAGCGAACATCGCTTGAAGTCCGTAGAAGAACACTACGGCCAATAACGCACCCGCTGGTAGTGTAACGATCCATGATGCCACGATGTTACGAACTACGCCTAGGTTCAGTGCTGCGATACCACGAGCAAAGCCAACACCGAGAACCGCACCAACCAATGTTTGAGTGGTTGAAATTGGCAGGCCTGTACCAGACGCTAGAACTACCGTACATGCGGTTGCTAGCTGTGCTGCAAAACCGCGGCTAGGCGTTAGCTCGGTGATGCCTGTACCAACGGTTGCCATTACTTTGTGACCCAGTGTCGCAAGACCGACCACGATACCAATACCACCAAGAGGTAGAATCCACCAAGCGATGGTGCTTTTCGTGCTGATTTCGCCCATGTGTTCAACAGTCGATACGACAGCAGACAGTGGACCAATGGCGTTTGCAACGTCGTTTGAACCGTGTGCAAATGCCATCGCACAAGCGGTGATAACCATCAGAACGCTGAAGATACCTTCCACGCCAGAAAAGCTGCGGTCCTCTTCGCGATTAGCGAATTTTTTCTGGATGTATACGTAGCCGCCAATCATCACAAGTGCTGAAACTGCTGCTGCCCACATCCAGGCTTCACCATTGGTCAGGTGAAGACCAACGTGTTTTAGACCTTTTTTGATGGTTACAAGTGCAATCACCATTGTTGTGATGAACATGTAAACAGGTACAAAACGTTTCGCGTTAAACAGAGGGTTCTCTGTATCAAAAATCAGGCGTTGTGCGCTGACAAAGATAACGTAAGCAAAGAAACCTGAAATCACTGGCGTAATAATCCAGCTACCAACAATGCCTTGAACGCTGCCCCAGTCAACCGCTTCAGTACCTACTGATACGCATGCAAAACCAATGATTGCACCGATGATTGAGTGAGTCGTTGATACTGGCCAGCCCATGTAAGAAGCAAGAAGCAGCCATGTACCTGCTGCTAAAAGCGCAGACATCATGCCGTAGACAAGAACATCTGGTTGACTAGCAAATAAAGAAGTTTCGATTACACCTTTACGGATAGTGTCGGTTACTTCACCGCCTGCAAGGTAAGCACCTGCAAATTCGAAGATCATCGCAATGATGATAGCTTGTTTTACAGTTAGCGCTTTTGAACCTACAGATGTACCCATCGCATTAGCAACGTCGTTCGCGCCAATACCAATCGCCATCATGAAACCAAAAATCGCTGCAACAATAATCAGGACAGTGCCGTAGTTCGCAAGGATATCCATCGTAATACCTAGTTGTTTTATAACAAGCGGAACAAAATTTTACGCGCGCCAAACCATAAGACGATGAAAATAGTCATCGTCCCTATGACACGTGTTAATTATGCTCTTCGTTATGTCGTTAACTTTATGTTTTAAGATCGAGATAGCATGACTTCCAAACGAGCACCTACGCGCTGCGCTTGGTCGGCAATACCACCTACCCATTCAAGAATCTTGTACAGGAACATGACATCGATAGGGTTCATGTCAGCTTCAATCACCATCAACTGTTGGCGAAGTTCAATCTGCATGGCATCGGTATCATCTTCGATAACGTCTAATTGATGAATCATTTCAGCGACGAGCGTCACTTCACGGCCTTTGAAGCCGGTTTCTAGCAATTCATCAAGTTCATTGATTACCTTTTGCGCCTGATCGGCAGCATCAAGACAACGTTGAACGTAAGCGAGGAAGTTTGGTTGGAGAGCCTCAGGGATGACAAGTTGACGACCATATACACGGCCAGCAATGTCTTTTGCCAGGTTTGCAAGTTTGTCCTGTTGAGTCAAAAGCTCAAGCATGTCAGTACGGTCGACTGGCATGAACAAACCGCGAGGCAGTTTTAGACGGATTTCACGTTTCAGCACATCCGCTTCTTTCTCTAGGTGAGAAATTTGTGCACGGATTTCTGCTGCTTTTTCCCAATCACCCTTTGAAGATACTTCAAAGAATTTCACCAAGTGTGAACAACATTCGTTGACACACACAACGTGGCGTTGCAAAGGCTTAATTGGGGACTTTGCAAATAACCCCATAATTGTATTTACTGGCATGGTCATTCAACCTAATAACTATAACCTTAAAAAAACATACACCATTTCTGAGTGCTTGGCGAAATGTTGAACGATGGCTATAAAGGCGCGCATGGTAACGCATTAAATCGCTCATTAAAACTGTTTTAGATCATCAATCCGGCGATATTTCTCTCTTGCCGTGTGAGAAATTACGCAATATCCTGTTTCTATCTGCTTTGAAAGGTATAGCTATGGAAACCGAAATAGAACTGAAGTTTTTTGTTTCTCCTGAATTTTCAGAAACTTTAAAAGAAAAAATTTCTGAGACAAAAGTACTTCAGCATAGTTGTCGTGACTTGGGTAACACCTATTTTGATACTGCCGATAAATGGCTCAGAAAGCACGACATTGGTTTAAGAATTCGCCGTTTTGATGATGTATTCGTCCAAACCGTAAAGACAGCAGGACGCGTCGTCGCAGGCTTACATCAAAGACCAGAATACAATGCTGAGCACACTAGCGACGAGCCTAATCTGTCGCTTCATCCTCTAGATATTTGGCCTCCAGGTAAAGATGCAGAAACGCTGCAATCCGAGCTTATGCCATTATTCTCGACCAACTTCACACGTGAACAATGGCTGATTGGCATGCCCGATGGCAGTCAGATTGAAGTTGCCTTTGACCAAGGCTTAGTTGTAGCCAAAGGTGAAGACGAAGAAGAGAAGCAAGAGCCGATTTGCGAAGTTGAACTGGAACTTAAGTCTGGCCAAACCGAAGCTTTATTCACGCTGGCACGCAGCTTTTGCGAGCAAGGCGGTATGCGTTTGGGTAACTTGAGCAAAGCGGCGAAAGGTTATCGACTTGCAAGCGGTTATGCGGGTGATGAAGTAAAATCATTGGCACTTGTGGACAGTAGTCCGACGGATACCGTTGAATTTTGCTTGATCAACTCTTTAGAGCACGCTTTGTCTCATTGGCATTATCACGAGCAAATTTATGCTGAGCGTGACAGCGTGGAAGCACTGCGTGAAATCAGTAATGCCATTCGTTTCATTCGTCAAACATTGACTATTTTTGGCGGGATTGTCCCTCGTCGCGCGAGTGCGATTCTGCGCCAAGAGCTTAAATGGTTGGAAGAAGAACTGAGTTGGTTAGATGAGCATGCACACCTTGAAGAGCTCTTAGATGACAAAGGCAATGTGCTGCGTAAGTTGGATGCGCGTAAGTTCTTAGTATCTGAGCTGACTCAGCAGTTACAAGAGTTGCCAAGCCGTGAAGAAGTGCTAGGGTTGCTCAATTCCGCGCGTTACACAGGGTTACTGCTGGATCTAAGCCGCTGGATCTTAGCACGCGGTTGGCAGCCATTTCTTGATGAAAAAGCACGTGAAAAAATGGCAAGTAACATCATGCCGTTTTCAGTTACTCAGCTCGATCGCACTTGGGCTGAGCTAATGGAAGCTTTCCCAGCAGAGCGCGATCTGACGGCGCAAGAGTACGTTGATCAGCGTTATCGCTTATTGCGTAACCTCTATACTGGTATTGGTTTCGCGAGTTTGTATAACTCGGATGAGCGTAACAGCTTCCGTTTACCATGGGCGGATCTGGTGCATGGTATCGATGATCTGCTAATGCTGAACCACTTGCTCCCGTTGGTTGATATGCTGGAAGACGCAGAAAAAGAGCAGTTAGAACGCTGGTTGCACCGTCAAGAGCGCTCAATTTTGCATGCAATGGATCAAACCCGAGCGATCAGTGTGGAAGTACAGCCTTATTGGCGTGAATGATCGTTCTGGTGGTAACGACAAAAAAATAGGACCGCATGGTCCTATTTTTTTGTCTCTGTTTTACGTTGTTGTAGCTCTTTTTCCATGAAATCGAGTCGTTCTAGTATTTGCGCTTGTTGGGTTAGGAGCTGCTCGAGCATACGTTCTTTATTGATTGAACTGTGCGTCTGTTGTTTCGTTGGAGCAGTAAGGATAGAGGTGATAAGACCCGAGATCATACCAAAGATACCCACCCCGCAAACAATGATGATGACAGCCAAAAACTTTCCTATGGAGGTCACAGGATAATGATCGCCGTAACCAACCGTTGAGATCGTTACAAATACCCACCACAAAGCATCGGCGCCAGTGCGAATATTCGCTTCTGGGTTTTTCGCTTCGATAAACAGCATTGCACTAGAACCGAGCGTTATGAGGATAACCATCAATAGCAGTATAGAGGCGACCGTAGTTTCGCGGCGGTTTTCTTTGAGCTGATGCAAAATGAACTTTGACGAACGCAGTACTAATACCACTCGCATAATATGAAAAATACGAGCAAAGCGCAGGGGCTCTATCAATGGGATGCTCGCCACGAAATCTATCCAATGACGTTTAAGGAATAACCAGCGATCTGTGGACCGGATCAAATCAATGGTGAGCTGTAGTAGAAAAATACTACAGATTATGAAATCCAGACCGATAAGAACTTGACGGGTTTCGTGATCGATCGGGAAAAACAACAAGCCAGAGATCACAAATAGTGCCATAAAAGACAATATTAGTGACAACAGGCCCATCGGTCGTGTGCTGTCTTTGATATCATTGTTTTTCATACGAAGCTCAAAATAAATCGCGTAACCACGCAAAGCGCGAACATAACTATAAGTAATATAAAGATTATAGATAAAGACTATATAAGACTCGGTGGAGAACTGACAATGGAAAAGCTGGCATTTAAGCCATGGGAAAGGGTCATATCCGACATTCGACTGGTGCCTAAAATGGTCATGTTGATGGTCTTCAGTACTGTCCTGATCGTGGCAAAACAACTGTGGGACGCAAACACTTTTTACGACTCACTTTTAGCGGCGACACAAAACGCGCAAGTTGCCCAACAGCATTATGAAGCATACTTAACGCAAGTTGCTTGGCAAACCGCCTTATTGATAGTGGTTTTTGTCGTGCTCTTATTAGCGGCGGCTAGAGTGATGTTGCGTCAAACACAGTATCTGAGCGACGCGATCAAACTGATGGCGAGCAAGAACCTCTCTGTTCCATTTGGTATGGATTGTAAAGATGAATACGGAGACGTGGCACGTGAATTAGAAAAGACACGTCGACAATTGCACGATGTGATTCAAATGCAAATTAATGCGTCTGATGAATTATCAACGCTCACCGAAGTAATGACACTGAGCATGTCGGAAACGAAGGAATCGGCGCAAGAAGAGTTTAACGAAATTGATCAACTTGCTACGGCGATGAGTGAAATGTCGTCGACGGTCCAAACGGTTGCGGAACATGCCCAGACGGCATCTTCTCTAACAGAGCAAGCTTCCGCACAAGCAATTTCTGGTCAGCAGTTCTTGCAAAGTACAATGGCGAAAATGAGTGAACTTTCGTCGGATATCGCTTCATCGGCACAAGCGGTTAACCAAGTTGAAGAACGTGTTGAAGCCATTGGTAGCGTTGTGGGGACGATTCAAGGCATTTCTGAGCAAACCAACCTGCTTGCACTGAATGCGGCGATTGAAGCGGCGCGAGCTGGCGAGGCTGGGCGGGGTTTTGCTGTGGTTGCAGATGAAGTTCGTAACCTTGCCCAACGCACACAACAAGCGACGGTAGAAATTCAAGAGATGATCGCACAGCTGCAAACCAGTGCTGAATCTGCGGTAGAACTCATGGAAAAAAGCGTTGTAGAAGCGGCAGATGGAAACGAGCTGGTTTCTAATGCTGGATCTGAGCTCGATGGTATTGTTGGGCAAGTGACGCAAATCAATGACATGAACTTCCAGATCGCGACGGCGTCTGGTCAGCAAAGCAGTGTTGCAGAAGAGATGAGCCAAAACCTCACCAATGTACGTGAGTTGGTTGAAGCCTCAGTTGTTGTTGTTACCGAGCTGCTAGAAACCTCTGAAATGATGCAAAATAATGCAGGTGAGCTAGACAAGAAGATCAAATCTTTCCAAGTTTAATATTCGATCCCGAACTTTTGATAAAACGCCCACAAACCTTTTGTGGGCGTTTTTATTTGCTTTCAGTCTGGTATAAAGAATGAGTTACCGTGCTTTTCAAACAAGGAAGAAAAATGCAGCTGCCTTCGCCACTGATTTCTATCGCTGAATCTGCCGTACAAAACGCCCAAGACGCAGGTTATTTTCCCCTTTGGCCCGATGAGGTTGCGCAGCAATTTCGTTATGTGGCGGGCTTAAGCCAATTTATAACCGAAGCCATTCATCGCGATGAAGTCCTAGCCCGTGAGTTGCCAAGTATGTTAGCGCTGCCAAGTCGTCAGGAGTCTTACCGCTCACGTCTTGCTGAACTGTTGGAACAATGTCCTGATGAGATGTCTGGTCATCGCGTGTTGCGTCAGTTTCGCAACCGAGAAATGGTGTACATTGCGTGGAAGGATTTCACGCATGCATGGTCTCTAGAGACGTCTTTAAGCCACTTATCTGAGTTGGCAGAAGCGATGATTTTTGAAACCTATCAATGGCAATATCAAGTGTGTTGTCAGGAGTGGGGCACGCCAACAAGTGAGGACGGTGAAGTGCAGCCGATGTTAATTATCGGCATGGGGAAACTGGGTGGTGGCGAGCTAAACTTTTCTTCCGATATTGATCTAATTTTCACGTACCCAGAGAATGGCGAAACCCAAGGCGCACGCCGAAGCATTGCCAATGCCCAGTTCTTTACTCGTCTTGGTCAACGCATCATCAAAGCGCTCGACCAACAAACCTTCGATGGTTTTTGCTACCGCGTCGACATGCGACTTCGCCCATTTGGAGAAAGTGGCCCCTTGGTAATGAGCTATGCCGCACTTGAAGATTATTACCAAGAACAGGGGCGAGATTGGGAACGTTACGCGATGATCAAAGCTCGGGTGATGGGATGTGAGATGTACCCGCAGTATCAAGAGCTACGCCAAATGCTGCGCCCTTTTGTTTTTCGTCGTTATATTGATTTCAGTGCGATTCAATCTTTGCGACGAATGAAGTCGATGATCAGTAGCGAGGTTCGCCGCCGAGGGTTGAATAACAACATTAAGCTAGGTGCGGGTGGCATCCGAGAAATTGAATTTATCGCTCAAGTTTTTCAATTGATTCGAGGTGGTCGAGAGCCTTCTTTGCGTAATCGAGGGCTATTGGAAACACTGCAAGGCATTGAAGAACTGGCATTGCTTACTCCACAAGAAGTCAGCGATCTAGAAGCCGCATACAAGTACTTGCGTCAATTAGAAAACTTGTTGCAAGCAATGGCGGATAAGCAAACCCAGACACTGCCTGATTGCGAAACCGAACGCTTAAAGCTCGCCACTGCGATGAAAATGAGCTGTTGGGAGCAATTAATTGAGCAAACCCAGCAGCATATGGCAAATGTTCACCAAGTTTTTGAATCACTAATTGGTGATGATGAAGAAGACGAGGGGACTACCGTTGCTCGTCATTTTCATGAGCTATGGGATATGGCCGACAAACAAGACGTTCTTGAGCATATCTTGCAGCAGGATATTCAGATTGAAGACTTTGCTTCATGCGCGAAAACCATCATCAACTTTAAAACCGATCTGGCCAAAAAAACGTTAGGCCCACGTGGACGCGAAGTGCTCAATCGTTTGATGCCGAAAGTGTTTGATGCGGTCTTTGCCCATCCTGATGCACAGTTTGGTTTATCTCGTGTACTTCACTTGCTACACAACACCTGCACTCGCACAACTTACTTGGAATTATTGGATGAGCATCCAGCGGCTCTGGTGCAGCTCGTACGTTTGTGTACCGCAAGCCCAATGATTTCAGAGCAGCTGTCTCGTTATCCTATCTTGCTTGATGAGTTGATCGATCCTGCGCAGCTATACAATCCCATTCCATTAGACAGTTACCGTACAGAGCTGCGTGATTATTTGGCGCGTATTCCTGAAGATGATATGGAACAGCAAATGGAAGCGTTGCGTCAGTTTAAGCAAATTTGTATTTTGCGTATTGCAGCGGCAGATATTGCTGGCGCATTGCCAGTGATGAAAGTGAGTGACCATTTAACTTATTTAGCGGAAGCTATCGTGGATGCGGTGATCAGTCAGGCTTGGTTGCAAGTGTCTGAAAAGTACGGCGAGCCAACGCATGTGAAAGATCGTGAAGGTAAAGGCTTTGCTGTAATTGGTTATGGTAAAGTCGGAGGGTGGGAGCTCGGCTATAACTCCGATTTGGATATTGTCTTCATGCATGACTGCCCAGTCAATGTCTACACTGACGGCAAAAAAGAGATTGATGGTCGTCAGTTCTACCTTCGTTTAGCACAGCGTATCATTCATATTTTCTCCACTCGCACCGCTTCCGGTATTTTATACGAGGTCGATACCCGATTGCGTCCGTCCGGTGCATCGGGTTTGTTGGTTAGCCCAACGGACGCGTTCGACGACTATCAACATCAAGACGCGTGGACATGGGAGCATCAAGCACTTGTCCGCGCGCGCATGATTTATGGTGATGAACCACTGGCGATTGCATTTCACAATACGCGGCATGATGTGTTGTGCAAAGCACGCGATCAAGCTGAACTGAAAAAAGACGTTGTCGAAATGAGAGAAAAAATGCGCGGTCATCTTGGGGGGAAAAAGCCAGGCCGCTTTATGCTCAAGCAAGATGTAGGTGGGATTACCGATATCGAATTTCTCGCTCAGTACCTAGTGCTCAACTATAGTCACGATAAGCCGAAATTGACGCGTTGGTGTGATAATGTGCGCATCTTTGAAACGCTCATTGCGCAAAATGTCATGGACGAAGACCAAGCAATGCAGTTGATACGTGCTTACACGACAATGCGCAACGAAATACACCGCCGAAATCTACTCAATTTAGACGCTGATGTGGTGGAAGATAAGTTTGTTGCCGAAAGGGAGTGGGTAAAACAGGCTTGGAATCAGTGGTTCAGTTAAGACCATATATTTAGCCTCGATAAGGGCTGTGATAAACTCACTTCGATTTAATTTTTGGAGACCAACAATGAAACCAATTCTACCTGATTACAACAGCGCTGGTGTGCTCATCATCGGTGATGTCATGCTAGATCGTTACTGGTATGGCCCAACCGGGCGCATTTCTCCTGAAGCGCCGGTTCCTGTTGTAAAAGTAGAAAACAATGAAGAGCGTCCTGGTGGTGCTGCGAACGTTGCGATGAACATCGCATCACTAGGTGGCCATGCTCACATTGTTGGTCTAACTGGGGAAGATGAGCCTGCAAAAGTGCTGACGGAGACGCTGAGCTCGCTCAATGTGAAGTGCGATTTCGTTGCACTGCCTGATTACCCAACGATTACGAAGCTTCGCGTAATGAGCCGTGGACAACAGCTTATTCGTCTCGACTTCGAAGACAAGTTTGAAAACACAGATTCTGCACCTGTGCTATCACGTATGGATGCCGCACTGCCAAACGTTAAAGCCGTGATTATGTCTGACTACGCAAAAGGTTCGTTAGAGCATGTTCAGGCATACATTCAAAAAGCGCGCGCAGCAAATATTCCGGTTTTCATTGACCCGAAAGGTGCGGATTTTGAACGCTACCGTGGCGCAACACTTCTTACGCCAAACATGAAAGAGTTCGAAGACGTTGTAGGTAAAGTGAAATCTGACCAAGAGCTAGTAGAGAAAGCACTGGCTTTGGTTGAAGAGTTTGAATTTGAAGCGCTTTTAGTGACACGCAGCGAAAACGGAATGACCTTGATTCGTCGTGGTCAGGAACCGTTCCACCTTCCAACTCAAGCGAAAGAAGTGTACGACGTGACAGGTGCGGGCGACACGGTTATCTCTGTATTGGCAGCGTCTGTTGCCGCAGGCAAATCATTTGAAGAAGCGTGCGCTTTAGCGAACGCAGCGGCAGGTGTTGTGGTTGGTAAACTAGGCACGTCAACGCTTTCTGAGATTGAATTAGCAGAAGCGGTACATGGCAGCCAAGACACGGATTACGGTGTGATTTCAGAAAAAGCATTGATCGAAGCGGTGAAAAAAGCACGTGCTCGTGGCGAGAAAGTCGTTATGACAAATGGCTGCTTTGATATTCTGCACGCTGGGCATGTGTCTTACTTAAACCATGCTGCTGAACTGGGCGATCGCCTAATCGTTGCGGTAAATACCGATGAGTCAGTAAAACGCCTTAAAGGCCCTGGTCGTCCGGTAAACCCAACCGATCGCCGCATGGCGGTGTTGGCAGGTTTGGGCGCTGTGGATTGGGTTGTACCATTTAGTGAAGATACGCCGCAGCGTTTGATCTCAGAAGTTCTACCAAGCTTGCTAGTAAAAGGCGGTGACTACAAACCAGAAGAGATTGCTGGTGGTAAAGAAGTCATTGCGGCGGGTGGTGAAGTTCGTGTATTGAACTTTGAAGATGGCTGCTCGACCAGTGAAATCATTAATGCAATCAAAGGCGGTAAGGGCTAAGCCTGCTGTTTGTTAGCATTGAAATGCTATTTGCTCATAAAGGTCGCTAAGTGCGGCCTTTTTGATACTTTTAGTTCAGAGGCACTTTTAAGCTCTGAACTACAAGTAATAAAAAACGCCAGCTGATAACTCAACTGGCGTTTTTTATTTATTAAGACCTGAAGTATTCAATTCGCGGTTATTTTGCCGCTTTCAAACCTGCATCAACGTCTAAGATGTCTTGTTCGCTTAGCGTACCAACTGCTTGGCGTAGCTGAAGAACACTTAAAATATAGTCGTAACGAGCGTTCGATAGGTTTTTGTTCGCATCGTATAGACGACGAGTCGCGTCCAGTACATCAACGATAGTACGAGTACCTACATCAAAGCCAGCTTCTGTTGCTTCTAGTGCAGAGCGTGCAGAAATAACCGCTTGCTCATACGCACGTAATGCGCCGATAGAGGCGTTAATGTTGTTGTTTTGTGCGCGAACATCTTTGACTACGCTACGGTACTGTGCTTCAAGATCTTCGCTTGCTGCCACGTACGCGTATTCAGCTTGTTTGGTTTGAGAGGTTACGTTACCACCTGTGTATAGCGGTACAGCAAGGTTCACACCAATATTGAAGTTGTCTGTCGTGTTGTCACGAGAGCTATGAGAAGTATCACCGTAGTTGTAACCACCGTCTAGAGAGAGCGTTGGTAGGTGGCCAGAGCTTGCTAGTGAAATATTGTCACGCGCAATGTCTTGAAGAATACGTGAAGATAGCAAGGTCAGGTTTTTGGTTTTTGCTTCATCAATGAGGGATTCAGCTGGTACGGTCGATGGGCTAGCAGTGAAGCGGCCAGTGTCCAAAATGTTGAGATCTTTGTGCTCTTGGCCTGTAATTTCACGCAGTGACTCGTAGCTATTAGTTAGCGCGTTTTCTGCCAACACTTCGTCCGCTAGCACTTGGTCGTACTGAGCTTGTGCGTCATGCACGTCAGTGATTGCAGACAAACCTACTTCAAAACGCTGTTTAGTTTGCTCAAGTTGACGGCCAACCGCGGCTTTTTCTGCACGTACGAAAACAAGATTATCTTGTGCGCGTAGAACTTCAAAATACGCTTGTGACACGCGAAGAATCAGTGCCTGTTGCGTCGCTGCGTAAGTTGCGTCTGCTTGGCGAGCACTTTTCTCAGCAGTATCTAGAGAGATCCAAGATGCGCGGTTGTAAAGTGCTTGTGAAAAGCTAACGCCAGCGGTTAGCGCGTTGCCATCGTTTGATACGTCACTAATTAGATTTGAATCGTATTCAGTATCACCACGAGTTAAATTGTAACCCGCAGTAAGGTTGATCTGTGGTAATAGAGCACTACGGCTTGAGGTGATTGCTTCGAAAGCTTGGTCACGTTGTGCTGCTACACTGAGCAATTGTGGATCATTTTGTTTTGCCAAGTCGTAGATTTCAGCCAAAGAGTCTGCGAACGCAGACGTACTCATGCTACCTAGCGCTGCACTGATAAATAGTGGAAGCAATTTTTTCATTTTCTATTCCCGCGGTCCATAGATTGGTTAATTCTCAGTAGTTTAACTCAATTTGCACGATATTTACTCTAAAGTTTGCACTTTTTTACACGTAATTATCCACTTGTGCAATAAATTTTTAGCAAAGACTTAAATTAATTTGTAACTATTATACAAAAAGTTGAGCCAAGTCCTTTGAGCAAGCGAATAACAATGAGTAAACTACAGGATTCACTCAGAGAGGTGTTGAATGCAACAGCGTGACAAACAACAACAAGATTTTACTTCGCGAGATGTAAAAGTCATCTCGAAAGAAACCTTATTTGAAGGTTTTTTCAAAATGGTGAAATACCGCTTTCAGCATAGGCTATTTGCTGGTGGTTGGAGTGGAGTTGTCGAACGAGAAATGTTCGAGCGTGGTCACGCAGCAGCGATGCTTCCTTATGATCCAAAGACGGACCAGGTCGTAATCATTGAACAGATTCGTATTGGCGCGTTGGAACATGAACACCCTTGGCAGCTAGAAATTGTCGCCGGTATGATTGACCGCGATGAATCTGCTGAAGCCGTAATTCGTCGAGAGGCTGTCGAAGAAGCGGGGATTCAGGTGGGGCGCGTTATACCTGTCACTTCTTATTATCCTTCGGCTGGTGGTTGCTCGGAAAAGCTAGACGTCTTTGTTGGTGAAGTGGATGCGTCTAAAGCGCACGGCATTCATGGTTTAGACTATGAGAATGAAGATATCCGAGTTCATGTCATGAGTCGTGAAACGGCGTATCAATGGGTGAAGGACGGAAAATTTGAAAATGGTGCGTCGATTATTGCGTTGCAATGGCTGCAATTACACCATCAAGAGTTAAAGTCAGAATGGGGACTATCCCAAACGGTGGAGAGTGAGTAATGGCACAATTGGCTGAAAAACAGAGATATCATGTTGATTTAGCTGGTCTTATGAGAACGTATGAGACCAACTACGCTAAATTGAATGCCTTATTGCCTGCTTCTGCTGAAGTTGGGGATGTACGTTGCTACCAAGCGGCGAACATGGTTTACCAATTGACCGTGAATGAAATCACAAAATACACCACAGTTGTTGAGATATGTCAGAGTGATGAAACGCCAGTGTTTCCTTTACCGACGATGTCTGTCAGGCTTTATCATGATGCGAGAGTAGCCGAAGTATGCTCAAGCGGAGAGTTCTCTCGCATAAAAGCTAAGTATGATTATCCCAATGACCAACTGATGCAGAAAGATGAAAAGCATCAATTAAACACATTCCTCGGTGAATGGCTGACGTTTTGTTTACGAAGTGGTATCAGTAGAACACCACTTGCCTTCAATTGATCGTCACTTCACTAAAGGAAAATAACAAATAACGATATAGTGGACGAATCAGGTTTTCATTTTGCAATCATCTAGTGACAGCATCAAACTTTTACAAATTACGGATACTCATCTGTTTGCTGCCGATGAGGGAAGTTTGCTAAGCGTAAAAACAGTCGATAGCTTTAATGCTGTTGTTGCTGATGTTTTACGCCGCAACGTGGCGTTTGATTACATCTTGGCGACAGGCGATATTTCCCAAGACCATAGTGCAGAATCTTATCAGCGCTTTGCCAACGGCATTGAACCGCTAGAGAAAGACTGCTTTTGGCTACCTGGTAATCATGATTACAAGCCTAATATGGGCAGTGTTTTGCCTTCGCCACAAATCAAAGCCGCAGAGCATGTATTGCTTGGCGAGCATTGGCAGTTAATTCTTTTAGACTCGCAAGTGGTTGGCGTTCCTCATGGGCGCTTGAGCGATCAGCAATTAACGCTACTCGAAGAAAAGCTAGCCGAACACCCAGAAAGACACACACTTGTTTTGTTGCATCATCACCCGTTACTGGTCGGAAGCGCGTGGCTTGATCAACATACTTTAAAAGATGCCGAAGCGTTTTGGCAGGTTGTCGAGCGTTTTGATAACGTGAAAGGCATTCTCTGTGGCCATGTTCATCAAGATATGAATGTGCTTCATAAGGGCATTCGAGTGATGGCAACACCCTCAACTTGTGTTCAGTTTAAGCCTAACTCGGATGATTTTGCCCTTGATACCACTTCGCCTGGTTGGCGGGAGCTGCAACTACACGCTTGTGGCGATATTACGACCCAAGTAGGTCGGCTTCCTGATGGCCAGTTCCAACCAGACTTCTCTTCTAACGGCTACTAACGCGCCCGAGCTCTCTGTTCGGGCTCGCTTTTTTGTGCGAGATATCTATGAGTAAACCTTCACTTCTTCTCTATATTCATGGCTTTAATAGCTCTCCACTCTCCATGAAAGCGAATGTGATGAGAGCCTACTGCGAGCAACATAGGTCTGATATCAAGGTGATTGTTCCCCAGTTACCTTGTTATCCTCAGCAAGCGGCGAAAATGTTGTTGGATATTATCGAGCAATATAAAGATGACTATAAAATTGGTCTAGTGGGCAGCTCATTAGGCGGTTTTATGTCAACGTGGCTAAATGACAAGTTTGGGTTTAAAGCGGTAGTGGTTAACCCCGCAGTCAAGCCTTATGAGTTGCTAGTAGATTATTTGGGTAAGCAAACTAACCCATATACGAATGAAACCTATACACTTGAAGCTTGTCATATTGACGAGTTAAAAGCTCTTGATGTACAAAGCATCGCGTCGCCACATTCTTTTTGGTTATTGCAACAAACAGAAGATGAGGTTTTAGACTATCGACAAGCGGTAGATAAGTTTGCAGACGCTAAGCAAACAGTAGAACAAGGCGGTGATCACAGTTTTGTAGGCTTTGAGCGTTATCCTGCACAGATTATCGAGTTTCTAGAACTGTAATTCGAAAGCGATTGGAAAAGGCTCATAGTTTTTATTGATATATCCAACCGTTTCTTGACATGGGCGGTATGCTTTCCGACTATGTTTTGCCAAAAGATCTTAAGGGTCGAGGACCCTGGCTACTTTGTTATGCATCATGTTTACAAACTCTTAGTGATGTGAACAGGGTGGCTTTTTCGTTTCCTGAGTATGGGTACGCCCATTGGTGATACTCAGGCAACAAGTAAACTTTGAGAATAATTCCGTATTATGACTGAACAATATAATGCTGGTGCCATTGAAGTACTGAATGGCTTAGAGCCAGTACGTCGCCGACCAGGGATGTATACGGATACAGCGCGCCCAAACCATTTGGGCCAAGAAGTTATCGACAACAGTGTCGATGAAGCGCTAGCCGGACATGCCTCAAAAGTACAAGTCATCCTACATGCTGACCAATCACTCGAAGTGATCGATGATGGTCGAGGCATGCCTGTTGATATCCACCCAGAAGAGAAAGTATCAGGCGTAGAGCTAATTCTATGTAAGCTACATGCGGGTGGTAAGTTCTCTAACAAAAACTACCAATTCTCTGGTGGTTTGCACGGGGTAGGTATATCTGTAGTAAACGCGTTGTCAAAACGCGTTGAAGTAACAGTTCGTCGTGATGGTCAAGTGTATGAAATTGCATTTGAACACGGCGAGAAAGTGTCTGATCTGACCGTAACTGGCACATGTGGTCGTCGTAATCGCGGTACCAGCGTACATTTCTGGCCTGATGCGAAGTACTTCGATTCGGCTAACTTCTCTGTGACGCGCTTAGTCAACAACCTGCGCGCAAAAGCGGTTTTGTGTCCGGGTTTAGAAATCACATTAACCGACAAAGTTAATGGCAAAGACTATAAGTGGTACTACGAAGACGGTCTTAAAGACTATCTTGCGGAAGGTGTAAAAGGCTATCCAGTTATTCCTGAAGAACCATTTACTGGTGAGTTCTTGGCGGATACTGAAGCGGCAAACTGGGCGGTAATTTGGCAGCCAGAAGGCGGTGAGATGATCACCGAAAGCTACGTTAACCTAATCCCAACCGCTCAAGGTGGTACGCACGTTAATGGTTTACGCCAAGGCTTGTTGGAAGCGATGCGCGAATTCTGTGAGTTCCGTAATCTATTACCTCGTGGTGTGAAGCTAACGGGTGATGACGTTTTCGACCGCTGTTCTTATGTGCTGTCGGTTAAGATTCAAGACCCGCAATTTGCGGGCCAGACCAAGGAACGTCTCTCTTCTCGTCAAACCGCGGCATTTGTCTCTGGCGTAGTCAAAGATGCGTTCAGCCTTTGGTTGAACGAAAAGCCTCAGCTCGCAGAGCAATTGGCAGAAGTCTGTATCGCTAACGCGCACCGTCGTATGCGAGCGGCGAAAAAAGTCGTACGTAAGAAAGTGGCGTCCGGTCCGGCACTGCCAGGCAAGTTGACCGACTGTTCAGCACAGGACTTAAGTCGCACTGAAATCTTCTTTGTGGAGGGTGACTCTGCGGGTGGCTCGGCAAAACAGGCACGTGACCGTGAATTCCAAGCTGTGATGCCACTGCGTGGTAAGATCTTGAACACTTGGGAAGTCTCTGCCGATCAAGTTCTTGCGTCTCAAGAAGTACACGATATCTCCGTTGCTTTGGGTATTGACCCAGATAGCGACAACCTCGAGAGTCTTCGTTACGGTAAGATCTGTATCCTTGCCGATGCGGACTCGGATGGTCTTCACATCGCAACGCTGCTTTGTGCTCTATTTACTCGTCACTTCCGCGCACTAGTGGAAGCGGGTCATATCTATGTGGCGATGCCGCCTCTGTATCGAATCGACTGCGGGAAAGAAGTGTTCTACGCCCTCGATGATGATGAAAAAGATGGCATTTTAGAGCGCTTGTCGAAGAAGAAAGCCAAAATCAACGTGCAACGATTCAAAGGTCTGGGTGAGATGAACCCACTTCAGTTGCGTGAAACCACCATGGATCCGAACACGCGTCGCTTAGTGCAGTTAACCATTGACGACTCTACGGCGACCATGGAAATGATGGACATGCTGCTAGGTAAAAAGCGTGCAGATGACCGTCGTTCTTGGCTACAAAACAACGGCGACTTGGCAGAGGTGTAACGGATGTCTACAGAAATTACCTACGATGGCGTCGAACAATTGCCAATGCGCAAGTTCACTGAAGACGCTTATCTGAACTACTCGATGTACGTAATCATGGACCGCGCCTTGCCATACATTGGTGATGGCTTAAAGCCGGTTCAACGACGCATCATTTATGCGATGTCAGAACTTGGTCTCTCTGCATCAGCAAAATACAAAAAATCTGCACGTACCGTTGGTGACGTGCTAGGTAAATACCATCCGCACGGTGATTCAGCGTGTTACGAAGCGATGGTATTGATGGCTCAGCCATTCTCTTACCGCTATCCATTAGTGGATGGTCAAGGTAACTGGGGTGCGCCAGATGATCCGAAATCATTTGCGGCAATGCGTTATACCGAAGCAAAACTGTCTAAGTTTGCTGAAGTATTGCTTGGCGAACTTGGTCAGGGCACGGTTGAATGGCAACCTAACTTTGATGGCACAATGAAAGAGCCACAAATGTTGCCAGCACGTCTGCCTCATATCCTGCTTAACGGTGTAACCGGCATTGCCGTTGGTATGGCAACAGACATCCCACCGCACAACGTTCGTGAAATCGCAGATGCGACTATTCATTTGATCGACAACCCGAAAGCAGAACTGCCGGACGTGATGCAGTATGTCAAAGGTCCGGATTACCCAACAGAAGCAGAAATTATCTCGCCGCAAGCGGATATCGAGAAGATTTACCGCAACGGTCGTGGCAGCATCAAAATGCGCGCGGTTTGGCATAAAGAAGGTTCTGATATTGTTATCACTTCTTTGCCTCACCAAGTATCGGGTGCCAAACTGCTTGAGCAAATCGCTAACCAGATGCGTGCGAAGAAGCTGCCAATGGTTGACGATCTTCGTGACGAATCGGATCACGAGAACCCAACGCGTATCGTTGTGGTGCCTAAGTCAAACCGTGTCGATTGTGACTTGTTGATGAACCACTTGTTCGCATCAACGGATCTTGAGCGCAGTTACCGCGTTAACTTGAACATGATTGGTTTGGATAACCGTCCTCAAGTTAAAGGTCTGGTGCAAATTCTATCTGAGTGGATCGAGTTCCGTCGTACGACTGTGCGTCGTCGTTTACAACACCGTCTAGACAAAGTAATGGCTCGTCTACACATCTTGGAAGGTTTGTTAGTTGCTTACCTCAACCTAGATGAAGTGATTGAGATCATCCGTACTGAAGACGATCCAAAAGCGGTGCTGATGGAACGCTTTGGTATTACCGATATCCAAGCGGATGCAATTTTAGATACCAAACTTCGTCATCTAGCGAAACTAGAAGAGATGAAGATCCGTGGTGAGCAAGACGAGCTAGAGAAAGAGCGTGAGAAGCTAGAACAGCTACTCGGTTCTGAGCGTCGTCTGAATACACTACTGAAAAAAGAAATCAAAGCAGACGCAGAGAAATACGGTGATGACCGTCGCTCTCCAATGGTTGAGCGTGCAGAAGCAAAAGCGCTGACTGAACGTGACCTCGTACCAAGTGAGCCAATCACGGTTGTGCTTTCTGAGAAAGGTTGGATTCGTCACGCGAAAGGCCATGACGTGGATGCCGAAGGCTTAAACTATAAGTCGGGTGATAAGTATTTAGCGCATGCTCGAGGTAAGAGTAATCAGCCTGCGGTATTCCTAGGTAGTGACGGTCGAAGTTACTCTCTGGAATCGCACTCACTGCCTTCTGCTCGTAGTCAAGGTGAGCCGATTACCGGGCGCTTGAATATTACGGCTGGTAGCAGTATTCGCCAAGTCATCATGAGTGAAGAAGATCAGCTGTGGCTGGTGGGCTCAGATGCAGGTTACGGCTTTGTATGTAAAGGCGCGGACTTGCTGTCTAAAAACCGCAGTGGTAAAGCGCTCGTCACTTTACCTGCCAACTCTGAGATAATGACGCCAAAAGAGATTGAAGATTTAGACTCTGATGAAATCTTAGCAATCACTAACCAAGGTCGCATGCTGCTGTTCCCAATCAAAGACTTGCCACAACTGGCGAAAGGTAAAGGGAATAAGATCATCAACATTCCTGCTGCTAAAGCAAAAGAGCGAGAAGAAGTACTATCTCACTTAATGTCTTTACCAAAAGGTGCATCGTTAACGCTGTACGCGGGTAAGCGAAAGTTGGGTCTTAAACCGTCTGATCTTGATAACTTCCGTGGCGAACGTGGTCGCCGAGGTGGGTTATTACCGAGAGGTTTGCAGCGAGTCACTCGCATTGAAGTTGAGCTAGATGATTCCGATACGACGGAAACACCGAGCGATAGCGAGTAACGCACAGATAAAAATCCCAGCCAATGGCTGGGATTTTTTATGCTTCTTGCTTGTCTTCGGCAATGGTGACTTTCAAGGTCATCTCTTTTCCTTTGCGAATGATACCGACGTCCACGGTGGTGCCAGGACGTAAATCGGTGACGATATCCATAACGCTCTGACGCCCTTGCACTTTATTGCCATCAATGCTGATAATGATGTCCTGCTTTTGGAAGCCTGCCGCATTGGCTGGACCATTTGGATCAATACCAAGTACGACAATACCACCTATGTGTTCATTTCCAAGTAGGCGAGCAGTGACCGCATTAATGTCTTGGCCGTCGATTCCAATATAACCACGAATCACGCGGCCATCAGCGATGATTTTCTGCATGATCTTACTCGCTAGCGGCGCAGGGATCGCAAAAGAAATACCGTAAGTTTCTAAGTCTGTCGCTTGCTGAAAAGAGGCGGTGTTAATGCCGACGAGCTCGCCTTGTGTGTTCACTAGGGCTCCACCAGAGTTACCTTCATTGATGGCGGCATCGGTTTGAATGAATGCTTGACGACCGTCGCTAATAGATGAACGACCTGTGGCAGAAATAATGCCGAACGTTGTGGTTTGTCCAAGGTTGTATGGGTTACCGATGGCTAGTACTACGTCGCCCACTTGTGGTTTGTAATTAGAGTTCAGAGGGATTACGGGCAAATTCGAACCTTCGACACGCAGCACGGCTATATCAGTACGTTTGTCTGTCCCTACGAGCTGAGCCGCTGCGGCTCTGCCGTCTTGTAATGCCACAACAATTTGATCAGCTTGAGCAACCACATGATAGTTAGTAATGATGTAGCCTTTCTCACTAACAATGACACCTGACCCCAGGCCTTGAGTCGAGAGTTTACTGCGATCATTCTCAACATACTTACGACTGTAGATGTTTACCACTGCAGGCGCTGCTCTTCGGACCGCTTGATTAAACGTCAACTCGACTGATGCGATATTAACAGGTTGAGGATCAAGCGCGGCAGGAATTACGTTGTTGCGCAAAGATGGAACCGCCAGTAATACCACTGCGGCAGTAGCCAAGCCTAAAAAGACAGAACGTAATAAAAAGCTGAGCATATCCTCTCCATGCGTGAGCGCCAAAATGGCATCGAAGATGAAGAATAGCATTACATTGAAAAATAACAAAAGGGCAGCACGTCATCGCGCTGCCCTTTTCATTAGTTATTGAGCGATAAGGAAAAGTGATCGAGCCTTATCACTCAGCATTATGCATCGAAAACCTTATTTTCTATCACTTTGAAAGTGGTTAACGAATGACAAGATAAATAGTACGTTCACCACGTTGAATATTAAGAGCCAGTACACCTTTGTGTTTCTCTACGATTGTACGAAGCTCGGCAAGGTTTTTCACTCGTTGACGGTTCACACCGATAATAATGTCACCTTGTTGTAATTGATATTGAGCTGCTGGAGAGTTATCTGCAACGTTCGATACTTTAACACCTTGAATTACATCACTTGGTGTTGTATTGCTTAACTCCGCACCTTTGAGTCCCTCATGTAATGTCTCCGCTTTAGCTTTCATATTCGTAGATTCGCCAAGCGTTACATCAAAGGTTTTATTCTTACCATCTCGAACCACACCTAATGTGATTTCTTTACCTGCGCCCAGTGTTGCCACTTTTGCGCGGAGCTCTGAGAAAGTATTAATCGCTTTGCCGTTCACCGATACAATTACGTCACCGGCTTTTAACCCTGCTTTATCGGCTGCGCTGTCCGGTACGACTTGACCAATAAAGGCCCCTTTACTCGACTCGTAACCCAATGCATCAGCTAGCTCAGAGGTTACTTCGCCACCTTGCACACCCAACATGCCGCGTTTGACTTCACCAAACTCTAGAATTTGATCAGTGAGGTTTTTCATCATGTTTGATGGAATCGCAAAGCCAATACCCACATTACCGCCGTTAGGGCCTAAAATCGCAGTATTAATACCGATCAGCTCACCATTAAGGTTGACCAATGCACCACCAGAGTTACCGCTGTTAATTGCGGCATCGGTTTGGATGAAGTTTTCGAAGTTTTCAACGTTTAAGCCGCTGCGGCCAAGGGCTGAAACAATACCCGAAGTTACTGTTTGACCGAGCCCAAATGGGTTACCAATCGCAACCGTAAAGTCACCGACACGCAGTTTGTCGGAATCCGCGACTTTAATCTGCGTTAAGTTTTTCGCTTTCTCTAATTTAAGTAACGCAACATCGGCCATTTCATCACCGCCAACGAGCGTAGCGTCATACTCGCGCCCGTCAAAGAGGCGAACTCGAATCTCATCTGCGCCCTTGATCACATGGTAGTTAGTGACAATATGGCCTTTCTTCGCATCAATAATGACACCAGACCCTAAACCTCTGAACGGGCGCTCTCGCCTTTGTTCCATAGGAAAATCTGGGCCAAAGAAAAATTGAAATTGCTCGGGAATGCGGCTGGTTTGTACTTGTTTACCTTCTACAGCAATACTCACAACAGCTGGGGTCACCTTCTCAAGCATTGGTGCCAAGCTAGGTAACTGTTGGCCATCCACATTCAAAGGTAATGCGGCAGTGGCTTGAACTGGGGCAATAATCGAACCCAAACTCAGAGATAGAACGGTGAGCGCAAGCAGTGGTTTTTTCATCCAATAACTCCTCTTGAAACATGTCTGCCAAAAAGAAATATCCGAACGGTTAGTTCACTTTGTTAATAACTAATATAGGGTCTAGTTCGGACAATCAAAAGGGGAGGCAGTGCACACCCAAGTTAGAGCGAAGGTGAGGGGAAAAAGTTCAAAAAAGGGCCGATACAAATGTATCGGCCCTAGATAGAAGTAAGAGAGGATTATGATGCTTTTGCGGTTACCGCTTCGGGAGCATTAATGATTTCTTTCTCTTGATCCTTCAAAAGACCGGTGGCGCCATTAGCGTAGTCTTTTGGTTGTTCGTTAAACTCTGGTTGATCTTCTGCAATGGTTTCAGACGACATTGCCGTTTTCTTATCAAACGGGTTGTCTTGTTCTGGTAAGTTTGGCAAAAGCTCAGAAGAGGTCTTGGCCATATGTTGGTATAGCTTGGTGTAATCTTTACCTAGGGTGTCCAACATTTCTGCGGTTTGTGCAAAGTGATCGACGAGCTCTTGACGTTGTTGCTCTAATTCAAACTTGGCCGCTTCAAGTTCTTTCTGCACAGACTTTTGTTTCTTGTATTCAGGGGTGGTTAGTCTACTAATGACTACGCCTACGATTGTACCGACCAGCAAACCCACAATGGCATAAATCCAAGGCATAACTGCTCCTTATAGTTGTTTTAACAAGTCTTTTACTACTTAGTTACACGCGGTGCTCGTCCATGTTACTATGGCTTGAACAGCCGATAAAGAAAAATAGCAGTATGTCTTCGGGGACTGATAACTACTTCTCTCTATTCTCAAAGTTGACCCCGAGGTAACCCTTTTCTCTATACCTCTATACGACTTAATACGATGACACCACTACAACAATATCAAAAAGACATAGCAGAACACGGGTTTCAGCGTGATGAAGCTCAGTATCAAGCGGTCGTTGCATTAGACAAGCTTTACCATGCTATCGTTGAATTTCAGTCAGCGCCTGTTCCTCAGCTTTCCAAATGGCAAAAGCTAATGGGGAAAAAAATCGACAAGCCTGAACCACCAAAAGGTCTTTACTTTTGGGGTGGGGTAGGTCGCGGTAAAACCTACCTTATGGATGCATTTTTTGATGCTTTACCGACCCAAAGAAAAATGCGCGTCCACTTCCATCGATTTATGTATCGAGTACATGATGAGTTGAAGCTGTTAGGTGATGTCGAAAATCCGCTATCAAAAGTGGCGGATAAATTTAAAGAAGAAGCCGATGTGGTTTGCTTTGATGAATTTTTTGTTTCCGACATTACTGATGCGATGATCCTTGCAACGCTACTTCAAGAAATGTTCAAGCGGCAGATGATCCTAGTCGCGACTTCAAACATTGAGCCGCAGAACTTATATCGTAACGGTTTGCAAAGAGCGCGCTTTTTGCCCGCGATCGATATGATTTTGGCACGTTGTGAAGTGTTGAATGTCGATAGTGGCGTTGATTATCGCTTAAGAACGTTAGAACAGGCTGAAATATACCATTACCCGCTTGATGAGCAGGCTAGCATAAACCTTAACAAATATTATCAGCAGCTGACTGGAGAGCGTCAGTTTGTTGCTCATCAAATCGAAGTTAACCACCGTCAACTAGCGGTGATTGAAGCAAGCGACGGGGTGCTGCATGCGTCGTTTGCTCAGTTGTGTCAAACTGCTCGCAGTCAAAATGACTACATTGAATTGTCTCGTATTTACCACACGGTATTACTGGCAGATGTTCAACAAATGAACCGAAAAATAGATGATGCGGCGAGACGCTTTATCGCGCTGGTCGATGAGTTTTACGAGCGCAATGTTAAGTTGATTATTTCTGCTGAAGTGCCAATGGCCGACTTATATACTGACGGGCAGTTAGAGTTCGAATTTAAGCGCTGTTTGTCTCGGCTTACTGAGATGCAAAGTCATGAGTATCTCGCGCGTGAACATTTGGCCTAGATCCAATGGGTTCTTAAAAAAGTGAAGAAAAAATTAGTGATTTGGCGCAAAAAAAGGTGATTTTTTCTTCGCTCTTCTCTATAATCCTGCGACCCACCGTTACTGCAGACCTGATTATCGAAGTTATTTCGAAATTGAAGGTCGAGAGTACCAACGACTCGAAGGGGTGATGACTGGGCTCTTAGACAGTGTGGGAGCACTATTGGGTGTTCCTTTAAAGTTTAAAATTTAATTAACGGGTTATTGTTAGCATGAAAACTTTCGTTGCTAAACCAGAAACTGTAAAACGCGACTGGTACGTTGTAGACGCTGAAGGTAAAACTCTTGGCCGTCTAGCAAGTGAAATTGCATCTCGCCTACGTGGCAAACATAAAGCTGAATACACTCCTCACGTTGACACTGGTGATTACATCATCGTTATCAACGCTGAGAAAGTTGCTGTAACTGGTAACAAAGCTAAGAACAAAGTGTACTACCGTCACTCTGAATTCCCAGGTGGTCTAAAATCTATCACTTTTGAAAAGTTGATCGATCGTAAACCTGAGATGGCTCTTGAGCTTGCAGTTAAAGGCATGCTTCCACGTGGTCCTCTAGGCCGTGCTATGTACCGTAAGCTAAAAGTTTACGCGGGCGCTGAGCACAACCATGTTGCTCAACAACCACAAGTACTAGACATCTAATTGGGGATTTCGAAAATGGCAGAGAATCAATACTACGGCACTGGCCGTCGCAAAAGCTCAGCTGCACGTGTTTTCATTAAACCAGGCAGCGGTAACATTGTAGTAAACAAGCGTAACCTTGACGAATACTTCGGTCGTCCAACAGCACGTATGGTTGTACAACAACCTCTAGAGCTAGTTGAACTAACTGAAAAGCTAGACCTTTACGTAACAGTTAAAGGCGGCGGTATTTCTGGTCAAGCTGGTGCTATCCGTCACGGTATCACTCGCGCGCTTATGGAATACGATGAGTCTCTACGTCCTGCTCTACGCGCAGCTGGCTACGTTACTCGTGACGCTCGTTGCGTTGAACGTAAGAAAGTTGGTCTACGTAAAGCACGTCGTCGTCCACAGTTCTCTAAGCGTTAATTTCCTCTTATCGGGAATTATGCTTTTCAGAGTTACTCTGGAAACTGTGTACCAAAAGCTCGGCTCTATGCCGGGCTTTTTTGTATTTAAAGACATCATACTTGTCTTCAAGCAACGAACAGCCTTCACTTATCATCACACTCCGAGCAGGCCTTCTTATTCGTCCTCTTCGTCGAAAGGTTGCCAGTGCCGTTTTATATCTGTGCCTTATTTAATCGCGACTCACCACGCTTTCTCTTGCGATGCAGCATAGATGTATTCATCAGCAAGAGTGTCTTTGTATCTTATTCTTCCTGTAACATGTTTTAAAATGACTTACGCTCCTTTTTGAGCATTCTGCGTGCTACAAAATTGAAAATATAAACACAGTAAGCTGAACGCGTAATACGAAATATTTCTCTGTGTAATTAACTGAAAACTACCAAGATAAAAGGTTTTATCTACTTTCAGCGGGGCTTCTATGTGGTGCTTTCTTGTTACAAATCACATCAATTTTTTATAATTCTGCCGCTTTTGTGACGACGCGAGCGATTTGCCTCACAAATGTTACAAAAAGGTAGCTTTATCTTGTCAAAAAGTAGGGTTTTCTTTATCATTTCCCTCCAATAAATAGAACTAAATTCATTATTTGTTAGCCATGCTCTTATAAGCGGAATAATAACGATCCAAAGGGAGCAAATGGGAGAATGTTTGGATGAGCAACGCGCCTTTAAATAACGGTCGCAGGCGTTTTCTAACCGCTACAACGGCAGTTGTTGGTGGGTTAGGGGCAGTCGCCGTCGCCGTGCCTTTTATCAAATCATGGAATCCGAGTGCTAAAGCCAAAGCGGCGGGCGCACCGGTGGAAGTGGATATAAGTAAAATTGAACCAGGTCAGCTGGTTCGTGTTGAGTGGCAGGGAAAACCTGTATGGATTGTTCGCCGCACTCAAAGCGTTCTGGATAACTTAAAATCGATCGGTGATAAGCTTCGCGATCCACAATCTGAAATGGAGCAGCAGCCTGAGTACGCTCAGAATGAGTTTCGTTCGATTAAGGAAGAGTTTTTCGTCGCAGTTGGTTTCTGTACCCACTTAGGTTGTTCACCAACCTATCTACCTGACTCTTTCTCAGAGCAGGTGCAGGGCGTAAGATCTGGCTTCTTCTGTCCTTGTCATGGTTCTAAGTTCGACATGGCTGGTCGAGTGTTCCAAGGAGTACCTGCTCCGTTGAACCTTGTCGTTCCTAAGCACATGTATTTGAGCGATACCAAGCTCATTGTGGGTGTTGATGAGGGAGATGCATAATGCAAGCAATGTTAGATTGGGTTGAAAAGCGTATTCCTGCAATGAATGCTTATAAAAAGCATTTGTCTGAATACCCAATGCCTAAGAACTTCAACTTTTGGTACCTTTTCGGTTCTCTGGCGATGCTGGTTCTTGTTAACCAAATCCTAACGGGTATTTGGCTAACGATGAACTATGTTCCTTCAGGTGACGGTGCATTTGCGTCTATCGAATACATTATGCGTGATGTAGAGTACGGTTGGCTTCTGCGTTACATGCATTCCACTGGCGCGTCAGCGTTTTTCGTTGTTGTGTATCTTCACATGTTCCGTGGTTTGATCTACGGTTCATACCAAAAACCTCGTGAACTATTGTGGATCTTCGGTATGTTGATCTTTCTTGTTCTCATGGCTGAAGCGTTCATGGGTTACCTACTTCCATGGGGTCAGATGTCATACTGGGGTGCACAGGTAATCATTTCCCTGTTTGGTGCTATTCCTGTTATCGGTGATGACCTAACGCTTTGGATTCGTGGTGACTACATCATCTCTGGTGCAACGCTAAACCGTTTCTTCGCACTACACGTTATTGCCCTGCCTATTGTTTTGCTTCTTCTTGTTGTTCTGCACGTATTGGCGCTGCACGAAGTAGGCTCAAACAACCCGGATGGTATCGAAACTAAGCTGCCAAAAGGCTCAATGGGCGACGATTACAAAACGCAATTCAAGTTCCACGATTACTATACGAAGAAATATGACATCATTGATTCGATTCCTTTCCATCCGTACGGCACGGTTAAGGACTTGGTCGGTGTCGCTGGTTTCTTGTTCTTCTTCTGTTACGTGCTGTTCTTTAACCCAGAGATGGGTGGGTACTTCCTTGAGCCGCCTAACTTTGAAGCTGCAAACCCACTGAAGACACCAGAGCATATTGCTCCGGTATGGTACTTCACGCCGTTCTACGCAATCTTACGCGCGGTTCCAGACAAACTATTAGGTGTTATCCTAATGGGCGCGTCAATTGCAGTGCTGTTTGTTCTACCTTGGTTGGATCGTTGTAAAGTTCGTTCATACCGTTACCGTAGCAAACTTCATTTATTGAATATTGTACAGTTCACTATCGCCTTTATCGCTCTGGGTATTTTAGGTGCGTTACCTGCTACACCAACGTACACACTACTATCTCAGATCTTTAGCTTGTGTTACTTCATGTTCTTTGTGTTGCTGTTCTTCTACAGCAAAAATGAAGCAACCAAACCATTACCAGAGAGGGTGACATTCAAATGAAGAAGTGGATTGTAATTCTATTTGCTATGTTGCCATCACTAGCGATGGCAGCTGGGGCCAATGTTCCGCTGGATAAAGCGAATGTTGACCTTACGGATAAAGCTTCGCTACAAAACGGCGCGAAGTTGTTCATGAACTACTGTTTTGCTTGTCACTCTACGCAATACCAGCGTTACGAGCGTGTAGCAACAGACTTGGAAATTCCAACAGACTTAATGAAAGAAAACCTGATTTTCAATCCTGAAGCGAAAATCGGTGATCTAATGGTCAATGCTATGCCACCGAAGCAAGCGGCAAACTGGTTTGGTGCTCCACCACCAGATCTTACGTTGGTTGCACGAGTTCGTGGTGCTGATTGGTTATACACTTACTTACGCTCTTTCTATGTTGATCCATCTCGTCCATTCGGCGTGAACAACATCGTCTTCCCGAGTGTTGGTATGCCGCATGTGCTTGAAGAGCTACAGGGCATCCCGACGCCGATTTACGATACGAAAATCGTAGATGGCGAAGAAGTACAAGTTGTTGTTGGTACTGAAACCGATGGCACGGGTGAGCTGAGTGAAGGCGAATATGACAAAGCGGTTGGCGATCTCGTTAACTTCTTAGTTTATTCAGGTGACCCAGTGCAGCTTGAGCGTCATGCTCTAGGCTGGTGGGTAATGGGCTTCTTAGTGCTTCTAACCATCGTTGTTGTGATGCTCAAGAAAGAGTATTGGCGCGATGTGCATTAATTGTGCTAAAATACCGTGCTAATTCCCAATTTTAATTGATGTACAATGGAGGCTTAGCCTCCATTGTTTTTATTTGTAAGTGTACTGGAGGGCTCCATGGCTGTAGCTGCCAATAAACGTTCTGTGATGACTCTTTTCTCAAGTGCATCAGATTTGTATAGCCATCAGGTTCGCATTGTACTAGCTGAAAAAGGCGTAAGTGTTGAAGTTGAGCTTGTTGACGAAGCAAACCTTCCTGCTGAGCTTGTTGAGCTAAACCCATATAAATCAGTGCCAACTCTTGTTGACCGTGAGCTAGCTCTTTACGATTCAAAAATCATCATGGAGTACTTGGACGAGCGCTTCCCTCATCCACCTCTAATGCCGGTTTACCCTGTTGCTCGTGGCAACAGCCGCTTGATGATGTACCGTATCGAACGCAACTGGTATTCACTCGCTGAAAAAGTGATGAAAGGTAATGCGGAAGAATCAGAAAAAGCACGCACAAAGCTGCGTAATGATCTTCTGACGTTAGCGCCAATTTTTGCTGAATATGAGTACTTCATGAGCGAAGAATTCAGCTTGATCGATTGTTACCTAGCACCACTATTGTGGCGTTTGCCTCAACTTGGAATCGATCTTGTTGGCCCTGGTTCAAAAGAAATCAAGGTATACATGAACCGCGTATTTGAACGTGATTCGTTCCTTGCTTCTTTGACTGAAGCTGAACGTGAAATGCGCCTAGTTCGCTAAGCGATTTAAAACACGTTATGGATATTGCAAAAATGACTGCTCGCCGCCCGTATATGCTTCGCGCATTTTACGATTGGTTAGTAGACAATGACTTGACTCCTCACTTGGTTGTGGATGCAACAATGCCAGGGGTGCGTGTCCCGGTTGAATTTATTCAAGATGGTCAAATTATTTTGAATATTGCGCCACGTGCAGTGGGTAATCTTGAGTTAGGTAATGATGCGATTACCTTCCATGCTCGCTTTAGCGGTCGTCCGCACTCAGTGATCGTGCCTATGTATGCTGTTCAAGCTATTTATGCACGTGAGAATGGTGCTGGTACTATGTTTGAACCAGAAGAAGCGTACACTCACATCGAAGAAGAAGCGATGACCGAGGAAGAATCATCCCCATCGTTCACAACGGTTAGCGATGAGCCTTCTGAGTTAGTTTCTGATTCAGATGCCGAAGAGGACGATGCTCCTCGACCAAAAGGCAAACCAAGCTTAAGAGTGATTAAATAATAAAAAAGCAGCGTAACGCTGCTTTTTTCTTTTTAACTTGTTGAAGATGATTTCAAGCCAGACTTTGGAAATTACTCACTAATCGTAAAGACTTCGACGTTCTCTTCACTTTCTGTACTTGCCTCACTTTCTATTGTTTGTACACCGTCACTCGGTAAGTCTACTTCAACAGGCTCCATTTCGCCGTATTGGAACCCTTTAATGACTTGTTTTACGCCTGAGATATTACGCGTGATTTCTGTCGCTCGATCGCCTTGCTCTGGCGTGACATAACCAAACAGAAAAACGTCGCCATCTTCGGTGATCACTTTAACCTTAACACCATTAAGTTCAGAATCAGTAAGCAAAGCTGACTTTACTTTGGTTGTGATCCAGCTGTCATTGCTAATCTGGGTAACAGTGAGTGGCTCTTTTTGTTTGATTTGATTGTGTATGACTTTTACACCACTAACTTCTCGAGCCCTTCGCTCTAAAGCAAGGATAAGGTCTTGTGTCGGAGCTTGTCCCATAAGGACTACAGTCCCATTATATGAACTGGCAACGACACGAACTTCACCTTTAAACGGTGCTTTATTGCCGATCGCCGCAACTTCGAATTCGATGTTATTGTCCTGCCAGATTTGTTTTGTCGTGCGTGTGTCCGTGACAATATTCGCTGTGGTTGCTGCACCTGCGATAAACAAACCTGCGCAACCACTTAAACTCAATGCTGTTAATAAGATAACGAGGCTACGTATCATAATTCTGACTCTCAGTCTTGGTTACTCTTCGTGAGCAGGGAAAAGCACCTGGTCAATAAGATCACAAAGACAATGGAGTGTTACCATATGTACTTCGTGAATACGTGCAGTGCGGTGTGATGGAATACGAATTTCGACGTCGTTCTCACCTAGCAGTCCTGCCATCTCTCCGCCATCTTTTCCTGTGAGCGCGATAATCGTCATGTCTCGAGTTACGGCTGCTTCCATCGCTTTGATAATATTTTTACTGTTACCGCTAGTCGACATGGCAAGCAAAATGTCGCCTGGTTGACCAAACGCTCGTACCTGTTTTGAGAAGATTTCCTGGTAGTGGTAATCGTTGGCCACTGCGGTTAGGGTAGTATTATCGGCGGTTAAGGCCATTGCTGGTAGGCTAGGGCGCTCAGTTTCAAAACGGTTTAAAAGACAAGAAACAAATTGTTGAGCGTTTGAAGCACTGCCGCCATTACCACAACATAAAATTTTATTGCCATTAAGCAGGCTCGACACCATCGCTTGAGCTGCATGAGTAATGGCATCAGGCAGCGCCTCTGCTGCTGCGATTTGAATTTGAATACTTTCTGTAAAGCTGTCTTTAATGCTGTCTAGCATCGCTTATCCTTCAGAGATTGCGTTTTCTATCCAGTTGATATCTCGCCCATTATCATGAATGGCGATGACATCAAATCGATAATCGATATTGTGTTTTAAGCGCTTTTGTTGGCTAAGCCAAACTTGTGCGGTTTTGACTAGCTTGCGCATTTTAGCGTGCGTCACCATTTCTGCTGCCGAGCCAAAGTGATTGTTCTTACGGTATTTGACTTCAACAAACACAATAGTTTCACCTTGTTGGAAGATTAAATCAATCTCACCGACCTTAGTCAGAAAATTTTGTTCAATAAAGTTTAAGCCCTGGCGTTGTAAATATTGCTTCGCCAGAGCTTCATATTGATTTCCGATTTGGCGCTTGCTAAAGAGCCCCACGCTCAGCCCAGCTTAGCTCACGCTGTACAACACAATTATTGTCGATACTTAAAATACCGGTTTGGCCGCCAACTGAGTAGCCCGGAACGACCTTCATTTGTGGCAGCTCCCCAATCAATTTATACGCATCCATACCCAGTGCTTTCAAACGTTTTTCCATGTTAGATTGCTCTGACCACAACTCGTTCATTTCAGCGGTCACGCTAGGGTCTGGGTCAATCAGTAATGGGATATCGCTGTAGATGATGCCTGTTAGATCTTCGTAAGTCGCGCCGCCACTGTTGCTACGCGAGCTAGAGAAAATTTGAGGAGCTTTGGCGTCTGGGTTAATCGCTACCTCAATAAATGGCTTGATCAAAGTCAGTTCCGTGCTTCTAGCAACAATATAAACCGCATCGACATCACGACGGCTACGTGGCTGTGTTTCAAGCTTGATACGCATTAGTGATTGCATCTGAGCAATACGTTGTTTGCTTTCTTGCAGACCAAATACTTCATTGATGTCTTTTTGAAGTTGGCGCTTGTCGCCAAAATAACTTGCTGCGACTTTATTAGAGCTGTACTTGCGCCATTCTTTGTTGAACGCTTCAGTTACGCGCTCACCAAAGCTGCCCTTTGGTGCCAGGATCAGAGGGAAGTTATAGCCTTCGCTGAACAAGTGTTTCGCTGCTTGTGCGGCTTCTTGTTCTGGTGATAATGCCAAGTAGCAAATATTGCTATCTGGTTGCACATCTTCGGGAATATTTAGCGCAAGGGCTGGAATCGTAGGACCATTTTCTGAGCCATCCATGGTTGTGTGCAATAGCTCAACGTTTTCTTTTTCTAGGGGACCAACAACAAAGTCGATGTTTTCATTGATCAAACGTTGTTTAATTTGGTCGGCGTTATACGCATTAGTGTCTATTACCGTGAGGGTAGCGCTTGGATCACGGTTACGATCATTCATCATCGCAAACACAAAACCATCACGAATTAATTGCGCTTGTGGCGAGAATTTACCAGTAAGCGGCAGTAACAAAGCGGTGTTGTTTGGTTTAACGATGTCTAGAGAGAGAATGTTTTGAATCTCTTCTGGTGTGTAGATAGCGGCTGGGTGCGATGGGTTCTCGTTTAACCAGCGTTCTAGGGTATTTTTTAGTTGAGATAAGTTGCCCGACAACGTTTTCGCATAAATAGCGAGTTGTAGCCAACCATCCAAAACATCTTCATTTGGCTCTGTTTCTAATGAGGTCAGTTCGTACTCGGAGTAGCTGCCAAAGTTCATCCAAATACGGCTAGAAATCTCTCTCTGCTCCGCGGACGATGCATATTGACTAAATGCAACCAGTTGGCGGTTTGCCTCAAACGCTTGGTTAAGACCTTGATAAGCGTCGGCACGCATCAAGTAATAGTCTTTCCATTGCTCATTTGGCAACTTCCACCAAGGTTTAAAATTCAACAATTGCAGCAACTGAGAGTAATTACTCTGTTTTTGCTGTATGGTCGCACGCGCTAGTTGCCACTCTGCTTGCTGAACTTCGGTTAACTGTTGACGAGCCAGGCGCTTGATCAACATTTCTGCTTGATCAAACTGGTTTGCTTGAATCGCGGCTTTGGTTGCCATGATCAACCAGTCATTTTGTAAACTGCCTTCCGTGCTATCAGCTTGGATCATATAGTTCTGAACAGACTGAGTAGGCTCAAGTGTTACATCAACGCCATCAGGCTGTCTTGGACCTGAAGAACAGGCGGCGAGCGTAATTGCTAGTGCAACAGGAGTAAGTATGCGTGGTACACTGAGTCTCTTATGGTTAATCATTGCCGTGAGTTCTCTATAATTTTGTACAAAATTGTCTCTATATTAATCGTTGAAGTGATGGTAAACAAATGACAGATAAAAATAAGTTGCCGAATGAGGGGCCAACTCTCTATATCGTACCGACTCCAATCGGAAATTTAGCGGATATCACCCAACGTGCTATCGAAATTCTGTCGACTGTGGACATCATTGCCGCTGAGGATACTCGACATACGGGCAAATTACTGTCTCACTTCAATATTCAAACCAAAACTTTTGCTCTACATGACCACAATGAGCAGCAAAAAGCACAAGTTTTGGTAGAAAAGCTGCTTTCCGGTCAGTCTATCGCATTAGTTTCTGACGCTGGTACGCCACTTATCAGCGACCCAGGATACCATTTGGTGACAAAATGTCGTCAAGCGGGCGTTAGAGTTGTGCCTCTTCCAGGTGCCTGTGCGGTCATTACGGCGTTAAGTGCCTCTGGCTTGCCATCGGATCGCTTTAGCTTCGAAGGTTTTTTACCACCGAAAAGCAAAGGTCGTAAGGATAAATTCCTAGAGATTGCTTCGGTAGAGCGTACGTGTATTTTTTACGAGTCACCGCACCGTATTTTAGACTCTCTACAAGACATGTTAGACGTTCTTGGCCCAGATAGAGAAGTTGTGTTGGCAAGAGAGCTAACAAAAACCTTTGAAACCATTCAAGGCATGCCGTTAGGTGAGCTGATTGAATGGGTGAAAAGTGACGATAACCAACAGCGTGGTGAAATGGTATTGTTGGTACATGGCCATCGTGAAACAACAGACGACTCACTACCTGAAGATGCTTTACGCACGTTAGGGATTTTGACCAAAGAGCTGCCTTTAAAAAAAGCAGCTGCTTTGGTGGCAGAAATACATAACTTGAAGAAGAATGCGCTATATAAATGGGGCTTAGAAAACTTAGACTAAGTGCCGCTAGCGAGATAAATGGTCAATGAGGGTTGATGTTTAGGCATCGGCCTTTTTATTAATCTATTTTTGGCACGTTGACTAAAAAGTCATCACTTAGTGCATTCATTTCATCATATCTGTGATCTAACTAGACTCTGAAGTGAGAACTCTATACAATCCGCCCTCGGAGCTGACTGGGTAGTCGCTGCTTTGTTGATGTCCTTCGGGAGACTGACGTCGAAGTCCCTTTGGGAGACTGACGTTGACGTCCTTCGGGAGACTGACAAAGGGGAGGAAAGTCCGGGCTTCATAGAGCAAGGTGCCAGGTAACGCCTGGGGGGCGCAAGCCTACGACAAGTGCAGCAGAGAGAAGACCGCCGATGGCCCGTAAGGGTACAGGTAAGGGTGAAAGGGTGCGGTAAGAGCGCACCGGACGACTAGCAATAGTTCGTAGCAGGGTAAACTCCACCTGAAGCAAGACCAAATAGGCCTCCACATTGCGTTGCTCGCGTAAGGAGGCGGGTAGGTTGCTCGAGCCAGTGAGTGATTGCTGGCCTAGACGAATGGCTACCGCCGCGCAAGCGGAACAGAACCCGGCTTATGTGTCGGCTCCACCTATTCGAGACCCATCTCTACTTCGGTAGTGATGGGTTTTTTGCATTTAATTGACGCAAACTATGTCATTACCAATAAACTTGGCGTAAATCACGTCTAACTTTAGACTTGTGGTGGCGATGATGTAGGAAATCAGTACACTAAAGAATCGCTTCAAGATCATTCAACGAGAAAGCTATGACCGAAACCTTCCAACATATTTCCGTGTTATTAAATGAATCCATTGATGGCTTAGCTATCAAACCAGACGGCGTCTATATTGATGGAACATTTGGCCGTGGCGGTCACAGCCGGACAATTCTATCTAAACTCGGTGAAAATGGCCGACTGTACAGTATCGACCGTGACCCTCAAGCGATCGCTGAGGCAGGCAAAATCAATGACCCTCGCTTCACCATTATTCATGGTCCATTTTCTGGTATTGCTGAGTATGCTGAAGAGTATGGGCTAGTTGGAAAAGTGGATGGTGTTCTGCTGGATTTAGGCGTTTCTTCTCCTCAGTTAGACGACGCAGAGCGTGGCTTTAGCTTTATGAAAGACGGTCCGCTAGATATGCGTATGGACCCGACATCAGGTGTTCCAGTATCTCAATGGTTGATGGAAGCAGACCTCGATGATATCACTTGGGTCATTCGCGAGTTCGGGGAAGATAAACATGCGCGCCGTATTGCAAAAGCGATTGTTGCCTACCGTGAAGATGAAGAAAATGAGCCAATGGTTCGCACTGGTCAGCTGGCAAAATTGATTTCAGATGCCGCACCGAAAAGTTTTAAAGAGAAAAAACACCCTGCGACTCGTGCTTTCCAGGCTTTTCGTATTTACATCAACAGTGAGTTAGAAGAAATTGATACGGCACTTAAAGGCGCGGCGAGCATTCTTGCTCCTGAAGGCCGTTTATCTGTGATTAGCTTCCACTCTCTGGAAGACCGTATGGTCAAACGTTTTATCCGTAAAGAGAGCAAAGGGCCTGAAGTGCCACACGGTATTCCAATGACGGAAGAGCAAATTCGTGCTCTTGGTAGTGCGAATATGAAAGCGGTGAGCAAAGCGATTAAACCAAGCAAACAAGAAATTGAAATGAACCCTCGTTCGCGCAGCTCTGTGTTAAGAATTGCAGAAAAGCTTTAATTATTATGACGAAATCCACTCCTAATCTTGCTAAGTTGATTGCAACGGATCTCCTCACTGTTGGTCGCTGGCCATTACTGTTGTTGCTATTGATCGTGGCATCGGCAATGGGAGTGGTATTTGCTACCCACCATGCGCGTCAAGCGATCACCGAGAAAGACCATACGTTGGTTGAACGAGAACGATTAGATAGCGAATGGCGTAACTTAATGTTGGAAGAAACTGCCCTCGCGGAACACAGTCGTGTTCAAGACCTTGCCAAAAAAGAACTTGAAATGAAACGACCTGATGGCGATAAAGAAGTGGTTGTCACGCTCAAATGATTAGAAAAAAATCCAACACGAAACAAGCCAATAAGCGTAAACCTGTAGCAAAAGAGAAAGCGGCTACGGGGGATAAGAAAACCGATAACAAAGCAGTGAAAGTGGCGGTCGAAGAATCTTTCTTGATTCGTTGGCGCTTCCATCTATTACTGTTTTTTGTTTTTTGTGCATTTGCCCTTTTGGTGGCACGCGTAGCCTACATCCAAATCATTGAGCCAGATAACCTGATTAAACAAGGTGACCTACGTTCGGTTCGTGTTAAATCCATTCCTTCTGCTCGCGGTATTATTTCGGATCGAAATGGTGAGCCGCTTGCTGTCAGTGTACCGGTTGAGGCGGTTTGGGCAGATCCTGCCACTATATTTAAAGAAAACGCGTTAAGCCAGACCAAAAGTTGGCATGCATTAGCGGATGTTCTTGGTATTGACCGACAAGGGTTAATAGACAAAATTAAGCGCAATGAAAAACGTCGCTTTATCTACTTGCAGCGCCAGGTCAGTCCGGCCATGGCGAACTATATTCGTGAGCTAAAGCTGCCAGGTGTTGGCCTTAAGTCGGAATCTCGTCGTTATTATCCTGCAGGTGAGGTTAGTGCTCACTTAGTCGGTGTAACAGGCATTGACGGGCATGGCCTAGAAGGTGTGGAGCGTAGCTACGATGAGTGGCTCACTGGCGCGGCGGGTAAGAAAACTATTCGTAAAGACCGTTATGGTCGTGTTGTGGAAAACATTGCTTGGCAAGACAAGCAAGAAGGTAAATCACTTCAGTTAACCATCGATCAGCGCCTACAGGCGATTGCGTATCGTGCGATTAAGCAAGCCGTTGCGGACCACCGCGCCACTTCAGGTTCCGTTGTCATGTTGGATGTAAAAACGGGCGCCGTATTGGCCATGGTTAATGCTCCTTCTTACAACCCTAATAATCGTAGCGATTGGCAAAGCTATCAAATGCGTAACCGAGTGATCACGGACTCAATGGAGCCCGGTTCGACCATTAAGCCTTTCGTTATTTTAGCCGCCTTAGAAAATGGGATAGCCGATAAAGATACCATCGTAGATACCGGTAATGGTGTCCTACGTTTAGGTGGTAGTCGAGTCAGAGATGTCTCTCGCGTAGGCAAAGCGAGCTTGACCACGATCCTTAAAAAGTCGAGTAATATCGGTGTGACGAAGCTAGCAATGCAAATGCCGGTAGAGGCGCTTCTTGGGCTGTACAGTTCAGTGGGTTTTGGTGAGCTTTCTGGCCTAAACCTAGTTGGGGAAGTGACGGGTATTTTTCCTACACGAACTCGTTGGTCGCCAATTGAGCGCGCCACGATTGCGTTTGGTTATGGTCTATCAATTACACCAATCCAGCTAGCCCATGCTTATGCGACGCTTGGAAACCTTGGCAAATACGAGCCTATTCATATTATCGAAAGCAATGATCATGACATGTCACGTCAAGTAGTGAGTGCGAAGTATGCGCGTCAAGTATTAGACATGTTGGAAACCGTAACTCAAAAAGGGGGCTCGGCTCGCAGAGCGGCAGTTCCTGGTTATCGAGTGGGAGCGAAAACGGGTACATCACGTAAAGCTTCTGCCGGTGGGTACAGCGACGAGTACATCACCTACACGGCTGGGCTTGCTCCGGTTAGCGATCCGCGAATTGCTTTAGTAGTGATCGTAAACGAGCCTCAAGGTGATGACTACTATGGTGGTTCGGTAGCGTCTCCTGTTTTCTCTGAAATCATGAAAGGCGCGCTACAAATACTCAATGTTGCACCTGACGAAAACAAATTCCAACAGTAAGCCCTGTGGTTTACTGAGCAAACAAAATTAAGAAAACCTGAGCCAAAGCTCGGAGAACAAATATGACTAAAGCCATCAGTATGGACGTGCTGCTTTCCCCTTGGGTGGATTGCCCTAGCTTATCGTCCGTTCTTGTTTCTGAATTGGAGCTCGACAGCCGAAGAGTTCAACCTGGAACCACGTTTGTAGCAGTGATTGGCCATGTTGTGGATGGGCGTAAATTCATTGCCTCTGCAATTGAGCAAGGTGCAAATGCAGCCCTGGCGCAAGCCTGCGATGTCAAAACACATGGTACGGTGGAAATCATTGATGATGTTCCCGTCATTTACATCGATAGGTTGGACCAACGTTTATCCGCAATTGCTGGAAAGCTCTATGCTTACCCTAATATGGATTTGATTGGTGTCACCGGCACCAACGGCAAAACCACCATTACCCAGTTAATAGCGCAATGGCTAGAACTGCTTGACCATAAAGCGGCGGTAATGGGAACAACAGGAAATGGCTTCCTCAATAACTTGCAACAAGCTGCGAATACAACGGGGAATGCCGTTGAAATTCAGAAAACGCTCTCCTCTCTCGCAAATCAACAAGCCACATACACCGCGCTAGAAGTATCTTCCCATGGCCTGACGCAAGGTCGTGTCAAAGCACTATCATTTGCGGCGGGCGTGTTTACTAACTTAAGTCGTGACCACTTAGATTATCATGGCACGATGGAAGAGTATGCCAATGCAAAGCTTGGGTTGTTCACGCAACACCAATGTGAACGTGCCATTATCAATGCTGATGATGAAGTAGGTCATCAATGGGCGTCGCAGTTAAGTAATGCGGTCGCTGTTTCGCTCAAGCCGAACACTGAATTTGAAAGCGCAATTTGGGCGACGGAAGTCAGTTACGCGGAGTCAGGGATTACTATTAAGTTCGATGGTAAATTTGGCTCAGGTGAATTGCACGCGCCATTGATTGGTGAGTTTAATGCAACCAACTTAATGCTCGCTTTTGCGACCTTATTAAGCTTAGGTAAAGAGAAACAAGCGTTACTCGAAACTGCAGGTCAACTGCAACCCGTACTCGGCCGAATGGAGTTATTCCAAACTGAGGATCGTGCCAAAGTCGTGGTCGATTATGCTCATACTCCTGATGCTTTAGAAAAAGCGCTGCAAGCTTTACGAGTTCATTGTGAAGGCCAGCTGTGGGCTATTTTTGGCTGCGGTGGCGATCGCGATGCAGGTAAGCGTCCAATGATGGCGGAAATTGCAGAGCGTCTGGGCGACAGAGTGGTGTTGACTGACGATAACCCACGCAGCGAAGATCCGGTTCAGATTGTGAAAGATATGTTAGCTGGGCTGTCAAAACCTGCTGAAGCGATTGTTCAGCATGACCGCTTCAAAGCGCTGTCTTATGCCATTGAAAATGCTTCGCCAAACGACATTATCTTGTTAGCTGGAAAGGGCCATGAAGATTATCAGATTCGTAATGGCGAAACGATTCATTACTCCGACCGCGAGTCCGCAATGCAACTTTTAGGATTGACCTCATGATCAAAGTAACGTTATCTCAAATTGCAGACATCACTCGTGGTGAGCGATTCGGCGACGAGCTACTTATCGACGCGGTTTCTACTGATACACGAACGATTGAGCGTGGGGCTTTATTCGTCGCGTTAGTTGGGGAGCGCTTTGATGCGCACAACTTTTGCCAACAAGCGGTAGATGCAGGTGCCGGTGCTTTACTCGTAGAAAAACGCTTAGATGTGAATGTGCCGCAAATTGTGGTGTCGGATACCAAACTTGCATTGGGTGAGTTTGCTTCTTGGGTGTATCAAGCATGCAAAACACCTACCGTTGCCATCACCGGAAGTTGCGGTAAAACGACCGTAAAAGAAATGGTTGCGAGTATCCTGCAATTGAAAGGCAAAGTGTTATTCACGGCGGGTAACTTCAATAATGATATTGGTGTTCCGTTGACATTATTGCGCTCACAGCAGGATGATGATTATGCCGTGATTGAGCTTGGTGCTAATCATATAGGTGAAATTGCTTACACGACTCAGTTAGTAAAACCAGATATCGCGTTAGTGAACAATGTAGCCGCCGCTCACCTTGAAGGCTTTGGTTCTATCGATGGCGTGAAACAAGCCAAAGGTGAAATCTACCAAGGCCTTTCAGCTGGTGGTATTGCGATTGTTAACCTAGACAGCAATGGTGAAGCCAAGTGGGATGAAGTGTTAGCAGATAAGAAAGTCATTACTTTTTCACAAAGTAATACTGATGCAGACTTCTTCGCTTCTAACATCGTATTGAACGCCGCAGGTGAAGCAAGCTTTGACTTACATATCGCAGCAAGCTCACAAGAAATTGAACTGTCTCTGGGTATTATAGGTCAACACAACGTTGCGAATGCGATCGCTGCTTCTATTATTGCGTTACAAATGGGCGCCACATTAGAAGAGGTTCGCGCTGGCCTTAAACATTTGAACAAAGTGAAAGGTCGCGTCGAGGTTGAAGCGCTGAGCGAAAAGATAAAATTGATTGACGACAGCTACAACGCGAGCGTGCCAGCCATGAAAGCGGCAGTTGATTTATTGGCCGCTTTCCCAGGTCAACGCTGGCTGATTTTAGGTAATATGGCGGAATTGGGCGAGGAAAGTCTTGCACTTCATCGTCAAGTCGGGGAACATGCTGCCCCACAAAAATTTGAACATGTTCTCACATATGGTGCAGACGCCAAGGTGATCAGTGATCTTTGCCAAGGCATTCATTTTGAGACGCACCAAGAGATGATTGAATACATCAAGCAGCATCTAGACCAAGCCGTTCCTGAAAACCATACGATATTGGTGAAAGGAGCGAATGGTGCACGTATGTTTGAAGTCGCTGCTGCTTTGAAGGAGTATTATTAATGATTATTTGGCTTGCCGAGCTGCTACAGCCATACCTGTCTTTTTTCCGATTGTTTGAATACTTGTCTTTTCGAGCAATCCTAAGCGTATTAACCGCTCTAGGTCTGTCATTATGGATGGGACCAATCATGATCAAGCGTTTGCAAATGCTGCAAATTGGTCAGGTAGTGCGTAACGAAGGTCCTGAATCTCACTTTAGTAAGCGTGGTACCCCAACAATGGGCGGTATCATGATCTTAGCGGCCATCTCAATCACGATTTTGCTATGGACAGACTTATCCAACCCTTACGTATGGGCGGTACTGACAGTCTTACTTGGCTACGGTGCGGTCGGATTTGTTGATGATTATCGTAAAGTGGTACGCAAAAATACCGATGGCTTGATCGCGCGTTGGAAGTACTTCTGGCAGTCGTTGATCGCGTTTGTCGTCGCTTTCGCATTGTATGCTTACGGTAAAGACACAGCAGCAACTCAGCTAGTGGTGCCATTCTTTAAAGACATCATGCCGCAGCTTGGTTTGATGTATATCATTCTGACTTACTTTGTCATTGTAGGTACAAGTAACGCGGTTAACCTGACTGATGGTCTAGACGGTTTGGCAATCATGCCAACGGTTCTTGTTGCAGCAGGCTTCGCGGTTATTGCATGGGCGACCGGTAACGTTAACTTCTCTGAATACCTTCATATTCCATACTTACCACATGCTTCTGAGTTGGTTGTCGTATGTACAGCAATCGTCGGTGCAGGCCTTGGTTTCTTGTGGTTTAACACGTATCCAGCACAAGTGTTCATGGGTGATGTCGGCTCACTAGCGCTTGGCGGCGCGTTAGGCACTATTGCTGTTCTCGTTCGTCAAGAGTTGGTGTTGGTGATCATGGGCGGTGTGTTTGTGATGGAAACGCTGTCGGTAATTCTACAGGTGGGTTCATACAAACTGCGTGGTCAGCGCATTTTTCGTATGGCACCGATTCACCACCACTACGAATTGAAAGGTTGGCCAGAACCTCGCGTAATCGTGCGTTTCTGGATTATTTCTATGGTTCTTGTTCTGATTGGTCTTGCGACATTGAAAGTGCGTTAATCGCACTTTCCAAGAACAAGATTTACAGTGTGATCAAATATGGAACGTTGGCAAAACATACATAGTGTTGTCGTCGTAGGGCTCGGTATTACCGGGCTCTCTGTCGTTAAACACCTAAGAAAAAATCAGCCACAGCTTGTGGTCAAAGTCATTGATACTCGCGTAAACCCTCCGGGTGCAGAGCGCTTGCCGGAAGATGTTCAACTGCATAGTGGTGGTTGGAATACAGACTGGCTTTCTGACGCGGATCTTATCGTGACCAACCCTGGTATTGCGCTAGCGACACCAGAGATCCAAGCCGTATTAGCAAAAGGTACGGCAGTAGTAGGTGATATCGAGTTATTCGCTTGGGCGGTGCAGAAACCGGTGATTGCGATTACGGGCTCAAACGGTAAGAGCACAGTAACCGACCTCACAGGTGTGATGGCTAACGCTGCAGGTTTGGATGTTGGCGTTGGTGGTAACATCGGTGTGCCTGCTCTGGATTTGTTAGAACAAGACGCAGACCTATATGTACTCGAACTCTCGAGCTTCCAGTTAGAAACGACGTCAAGCTTAAAGCTCAAAGCCGCTGCGTTTCTGAATCTTTCTGAAGATCATATGGATCGTTATCAAGGCATGTCTGACTATCGACAAGCTAAGTTGCGTATTTTTAACCATGCTGCTCTTGCAGTCGTGAACCGTGATGATCAAGAAACCTTCCCAGACGCAGAGATGCCATTGGTGACATTTGGCAGCGACAATCAGGACTTTGGTCTCGAGGTGGATGGCAACCGTACTTGGCTGCTCGATCACGGTCAACGAGTTGTCGCAAGTGATGAGCTTAAGTTGGTTGGTAAGCACAACTTATCTAACGCTCTGGTTGCTTTAGCGCTATTAAAAGCTGCGGACGTAAACTATCACAAAGCATTGAATGCACTTAAAAATTACACGGGACTGACACACCGATGCCAGGTGGTTGCGGATAATCAAGGCGTCAAATGGGTGAATGACTCTAAAGCAACTAATATTGCCAGCACTATGGCTGCGCTATCTGGTTTGGAATCGACAGGCAAGCTCTACTTACTCGTTGGTGGTGTTGGCAAAGGTGCTGACTTCTCGCCATTAAAACCGATCTTCGCGACGCTTAACTTGCAACTGTGTTGCTTTGGCGCTGATGGCGATGAATTTATGCCACTGCATGAATCTGCAATACGTTTCGACACTATGGAAGATGTGATTCAACAAGTATCTTCGCAGTTAAAACCAGGTGATATGGTGATGCTGTCTCCTGCATGTGCTAGCTTTGATCAATTCGACAACTTTATGGCAAGAGGTGATGCTTTCGCTGCTCTTGCTCAGAAATATGCATAATTAAAGGTTACACACTTCGTGGGTTTAGGTAACGTTAAACGCAGTATTGGCAATTGGCTCAAGCATCCAGCCCCAGAGGCGATGTTTGATCGTCAGTTAGTGTGGATTGCACTGGGTTTGATGTTGACTGGTTTGGTCATGGTAACCTCTGCATCATTTCCAATCAGCTCTCGATTAACGGAACAGCCGTTCCACTTTATGTTTCGTCATGCGACGTTTCTCGTGCTGGCGTTAGGGACCTCCGCTGTTATTTTGCAAGTGCCTTTGCAAGAGTGGTTTAAGAAGAGCCATTACTTACTTTGGGCTTCTTTCGCACTGTTGATCATCGTGCTCTTGGCGGGTAAGTCGGTTAATGGTGCGTCTCGTTGGATTCCCCTTGGGCTGTTTAACCTTCAGCCAGCGGAAGTCGCGAAGCTATCGCTGTTTATCTTCATGTCTGGTTACTTAGTTCGAAAGCAAGACGAAGTACGACAAACGTTCTTTGGTGGCTTTATGAAGCCAATCATGGTGTTTGCCTTCTTCGCAGTATTACTACTTGGTCAGCCAGACTTGGGGACGGTCGTCGTGATGCTGGTCACGCTGTTTGGCATGCTTTTTATCGCAGGTGCAAAACTAACCCAGTTTCTCGCCTTGATGGTGGCAGGTATCGGCGCTGTAGTAGGTTTGATTCTCGTCGAGCCATACCGTATGCGACGAGTAACCTCCTTCCTTGACCCGTGGGAAGATCCATTTGGCAGTGGCTATCAGTTGACTCAGTCTTTGATGGCGTTTGGTCGTGGTGAATGGTTCGGACAAGGTCTCGGTAATTCAATTCAAAAACTGGAATATCTACCGGAAGCGCATACCGACTTTGTGTTTGCCGTACTTGCTGAAGAGCTTGGTTTCGTAGGCGTAGTGCTGGTCTTAATGCTGATTTTTAGCTTGGTGCTAAAAGCGGTTTACATCGGCAAGCGTGCATTTGAAGAAGGCGAAATGTTCGGAGGTTATCTGGCTTTCGGAATTGGTATTTGGTTTGCGTTTCAAACCTTGGTTAATGTTGGAGCTGCCGCCGGTATTGTTCCAACTAAAGGTTTAACACTTCCACTCATCAGTTATGGTGGTTCTAGTCTAATAATTATGTCCGTCGCAGTGTCCATACTACTGCGTATCGATTACGAATGCCGCTTGAAACGCGAGCAACAACAATCAGAACAACAAGCTAATGAAACAAAATAAACGTTTGATGGTGATGGCTGGTGGTACTGGCGGTCACGTATTCCCAGGTTTGGCGGTAGCAAAACAGCTTCAAGAGCAAGGTTGGGAGATCCGTTGGTTAGGTACGGCGGATCGAATGGAAGCGGATTTGGTGCCAAAACATGGCATTGAAATCGACTTTATCAAAGTGAAAGGGTTACGAGGTCAAGGCGTTACACGTCTTCTTGCAGCACCATTTCAAATTATCAATGCCATTATGCAGGCTCGTGCTCACATGAAACGCTGGCCGCCAGACGCAGTGCTTGGTATGGGCGGTTATGTTAGCGGCCCGGGTGGTATTGCCGCTTGGATGAGTGGTATTCCTGTTGTTCTGCATGAACAAAATGCAGTAGCAGGTTTAACGAACCAATGGTTATCGAAAATCGCTAAGAAGGTTTTTCAGGCTTTCCCAGGCGCTTTTCCAAATGCCGAAGTGGTTGGGAACCCAGTTCGTGAAGACGTGACTCAATTAGCAGCGCCAACTGAGCGCATGCAAGAGCGCCAAGGTCCAATTCGCATTTTGGTGATGGGTGGCAGCCAAGGCGCACGTATTCTTAACCAAACTCTGCCAGAAGTGATGTCGAAATTGGGCGAAGATTACTGTATTCGTCATCAAGCGGGTAAAGGTGCCGCCGAAGAAGTGAATGCAGCATACCAAGCTAATGGTGTGGTAAATGCAGAAGTAATGGAATTCATTGATGACGTTGCAGAAGCTTACGCATGGGCTGACCTTTTAGTTTGTCGCTCTGGAGCGTTAACCGTATCTGAAGTCTCGGCGGCAGGTGTAGGCGCTATTTTTGTTCCATTCATGCACAAAGACCGCCAGCAAGCACTTAATGCAGACCACTTGGTGGATTGCGGCGCGGCGAAAATGATTGAACAACCAGATTTAACCGTTGAGTCTCTGACTCTGCAGATCCAACAATTGGATCGCCAAGCTTTACTTACAATGGCTGAGCAAGCGCGTGGCGCTGCAAAATTGAATGCTGACCGAGTTGTCGCACAAGCCATTGTCGCTTTGACCGAAAAGCGTTAACCGAATTATTGAGAATAGAATTGATGACAATCCAACATACACAAGACTTAGCTCAGATTCGCGCAATGGTGCCAGAGATGCGCCGCGTGAAATCCATCCACTTCATCGGTATTGGTGGTGCGGGCATGAGCGGCATTGCAGAAGTGCTGTTGAACGAAGGCTACCAAATCACAGGTTCTGATCTATCAGAGAACGCTGTGACAGAGCGTTTGGTATCAAAAGGTGCGACGGTATTTATTGGTCATCAAGCCAGTAATGTAGAAAAAGCCAGTGTGGTTGTTGTGTCAACGGCGATCAACGAAGAAAACCCAGAAGTGATGGCGGCACGTGAATTACGCATCCCTATTGTACGCCGCGCAGAGATGTTGGCTGAATTGATGCGATTCCGTCACGGTATTGCCGTTGCGGGTACACACGGTAAAACCACGACGACCGCTCTTGTTACTCAAATCTATTCTGAAGCCGGTCTTGATCCAACGTTTGTGAATGGCGGTTTGGTGAAAAGCGCAGGTACAAATGCGCGTCTAGGCTCGAGTCGTATTCTAATTGCAGAGGCAGATGAAAGTGACGCGTCATTCCTGCACTTGCAACCAATGGTGAGCATTGTTACCAATATCGAAGCCGATCATATGGATACCTATGGTGGTGACTTTGAAACCTTAAAGCAAACCTTCATCGATTTCCTTCATAATCTACCGTTTTACGGCCAAGCAATTGTTTGCATTGACGATCCTGTGGTTCGAGAGTTAATCCCACGTATTAGTCGTCAAGTGATAACTTACGGTTTTTCTGAAGATGCCGACGTACGTATTGAAGATTATCGTCAAGAGGGGCAGCAAGGCAAATTTACGGTAGTACGTAAAGGGCGAGCTAACTTAGATATCACGCTGAATATTCCAGGTCGTCACAATGCATTGAATGCGTCTGCTGCGATTGCGGTTGCTACTGAAGATGACATTGAAGACGATGCGATCCTAAAGGCAATGGCTGGTACGCAAGGTACGGGAAGACGTTTTGATCACCTTGGCGAGTTTGATACTGGCAACGGCCATGCAATGCTTGTTGATGATTACGGCCATCATCCCACAGAAGTGGATGTAACCATTAATGCAGCACGCAGTGGTTGGCAAGACAAGCGTTTGGTGATGATTTTCCAACCGCACCGTTATAGCCGTACTCGTGATTTATACGATGATTTCGCGAATGTGCTTGAACAGGTAGATGTATTGATCATGCTGGATGTTTACGCAGCGGGTGAAAAGCCGATTGCAGGGGCTGATGGGCGCGCTTTATGTCGCACAATTCGCAGCCGAGGCAAGGTAGATCCGATTTTTGTTCCAGAAATCGAGCAATTACCTTCAGTTTTAGCTAACGTTATACAAGACGGCGACCTAATCTTAACGCAAGGTGCGGGTGATATTGGTAAAGTGGCGAAACAGCTGGCAGGTCTTAAATTGAATATAAACAAGATGCTTGGCTGACACATATTGTTGACGCGAAGGACAGATAAAGACTCAGATCTCGATTTTGCGTCAATATCATTGTGATTTATTGCTATCAGTGTTTGATAGTTTACAAGAGCTCAGTATAATCCCAAGGTTAAAGTCAAGACTTTTACCTCTGCGTAATTATATGGGTAAAAAGTACACGACAAAAGTCAGGAAACGAAGACGTTGTTGAATATTGCACTGAATGACGAGCGACCAAACACGGGTAACAACCGTGGTCGCCAAGAAAAAATCTTGGGTGCGTTATTTTTCGTTGTGGTTGTGACTTTAATTAGTTCTGTTTTGTACGCGGCGATCAGTTGGATGTGGGATGACCAAAGGTTACCTCTCTCCAAAATAGTACTTCAGGGGAAACTGGAGTATGTCCAAGCTGACGATGTGCAGGCTGCATTTAGTCGAATTGATCACATCGGTACATTTATGTCTCAGGATATTGATGTATTACAGCAAAGTGTCGAAGCTCTGCCATGGGTAGCGCATGCCGCAATCCGAAAGCAGTGGCCGGATACAGTAAAAGTTTTTTTGACGGAGCATCAACCAGAAGCCATTTGGAATGGCAACGAACTGTTAGATAAAAACGGGTTCGTTTTTGATGGAGATGTTGCTCTGTTGCAAGAAGAAAAAGTGAAGCTGTACGGACCCAAAGATAGCGGACCGGAAGTCTTACAGACTTACCGTGATTTGAGTCCTAAGTTTCAGCAATTGGGTTTAGCGATATCGTCTCTGGTATTAAACGAGCGACGAGCTTGGCAAATCATCCTTGATAACGGTATTCGATTAGAGCTCGGTAAAGAGTCTCTTCTTGAGCGTATAGAGCGCTTTTTTAAGCTCTATAATAAGCTTGGCAGTGACACGCAAAGAATCAGTTATATCGATCTTAGGTACGATACAGGAGCCGCAGTTGGTTGGTTTCCTGAACAAGAGTTAGAAGAGAGTACAGATGACTAAGGCCGCTGATGACAACATTATTGTTGGTCTTGATATAGGCACTGCAACCGTATCGGCTCTAGTGGGTGAGGTTTTACCAGACGGTCAAATTAATATTATTGGCGCAGGTAGTAGCCCCTCACGCGGCATGGATAAAGGTGGCGTGAATGATTTGGAGTCGGTTGTAAAATCAGTACAACGTGCAATTGATCAAGCTGAATTAATGGCAGAGTGCCAGATCAGCCGAGTCTTCATTTCGTTGTCTGGTAAGCATATCGCAAGCCGAATTGAAAAAGGTATGGGCACGATTTCTGATGAAGAGGTGTCTCAAGAAGACATGGATCGCGCTATCCATACCGCAAAATCGATTAAAATCGGTGATGAACAGCGAATTCTTCATGTGATCCCGCAAGAGTTCACCATTGATTACCAAGAAGGAATCAAAAATCCGCTTGGTTTATCTGGGGTAAGAATGGAAGTGAGTGTCCACCTTATCTCATGCCATAATGACATGGCACGCAACATTATTAAGGCGGTAGAACGCTGCGGCCTTAAAGTAGAACAACTCGTATTTTCTGGGCTTGCTGCTAGTAATGCAGTAATCACTGAGGATGAAAGAGAGCTTGGAGTTTGTGTGGTTGATATTGGCGCCGGCACGATGGATGTGGCCATCTGGACTGGCGGTGCGTTACGTCACACAGAAGTATTTTCGTACGCAGGAAATGCTGTAACCAGTGATATTGCTTTTGCTTTTGGCACGCCAGTGAGCGATGCTGAAGAAATAAAAGTCAAATATGGCTGTGCTTTGAGTGAACTGGTCAGTAAGGATGACACGGTTAATGTACCAAGCGTAGGTGGACGACCATCACGTAGCCTGCAACGTCAAACGTTGTCAGAAGTGATTGAGCCACGCTACTCTGAGCTTATGGGACTGGTTAACCAAACTATCGACTCTGTACAAGCAAAATTGCGCGAAGAGGGTATCAAGCACCATCTGGCTGCGGGAGTTGTACTCACCGGCGGTGCTGCGCAAATGGACGGAGTGGTAGAATGTGCGGAACGCGTATTCCGCAATCAAGTAAGGGTCGGCAAACCGCTCGAAGTCAGCGGATTAACTGACTATGTAAAAGAGCCGTACCATTCTACGGCAGTTGGATTACTTCATTACGCAAGAGACATGCAGTCTAGCGACGATAGCGATTATAATGAACCTAAACGCTCATCTGTAACTGGCTTTTTCGATAAATTGCGTAACTGGATACAAAAAGAGTTTTAACCTGAGTTGCAGGATAAACGGAGACAACACATGTTTGAACCGATGATGGAAATGTCTGACGATGCAGTAATCAAGGTCGTTGGGGTTGGTGGCGGCGGTGGTAACGCCGTTGAACACATGGTGCGTGAATCCATCGAAGGTGTGGAATTCATCAGCGTCAACACTGATGCGCAAGCACTTCGTAAGACAAGCGTTGGCAATGTTATTCAGATCGGTGGTGATATCACTAAAGGTCTGGGTGCAGGTGCTAATCCACAGGTTGGCCGTGACGCAGCTCTCGAAGACAGAGATCGAATTAAAGATTCCCTGACTGGCGCCGATATGGTGTTTATCGCAGCTGGTATGGGTGGCGGTACCGGTACTGGTGCAGCGCCTGTTATTGCTGAAGTGGCTAAAGAGCTTGGCATTCTAACAGTAGCGGTAGTAACTAAACCGTTTAGTTTTGAAGGTAAAAAGCGTTTGGCATTTGCTGAGCAAGGTATCGATGAGCTCTCTAAGCATGTTGACTCTTTGATCACGATTCCAAACGAAAAGCTACTTAAAGTACTTGGTCGTGGTGTAACACTACTAGAAGCTTTTGCAAGCGCTAACGATGTTCTTAAGAATGCCGTTCAAGGTATTGCTGAGCTAATTACTCGCCCTGGCATGATCAACGTCGACTTTGCGGACGTAAGAACTGTAATGTCTGAAATGGGTCACGCAATGATGGGTAGCGGCATCGCCAAAGGTGAAGACCGTGCTGAAGAAGCGGCTGAAATGGCAATTTCTAGCCCACTTCTGGAAGACATCGATCTAGCGGGCGCTCGTGGTGTTCTTGTCAATATTACTGCTGGTCTGGATATGCGTCTTGACGAGTTTGAGACGGTTGGTAATACAGTGAAGGCATTCGCTTCTGACAATGCGACTGTTGTTATCGGTACTTCTCTAGACCCTGATATGACTGACGAAATCCGCGTAACAGTTGTAGCGACAGGTATTGGTAATGAGAAAAAGCCAGATATCACGCTAGTTGCGGGTGGTAAAGCGAAAGTGGCACCGACGCCGCAAGCTCAACCACAGCAACAAGCAGCGGCAACGCAAGCTGAAGAAAAACCGGCACAGACCTTGCAAAATAATCAAGTGCAAGAGAAGCCACAGGTAACTCCTCAGCCGACAAACACTGCTCCTTCTTCTCCAGCTTCGTCGAGCCAAAGTTCTGCGGCTCCAAAGCAAGAAAAGGAAAGTGGTTATTTAGATATACCGGCATTTTTGCGTCGTCAGGCTGATTAATCTTTAACCCATAAATTTGACATGGCTCAAAATTATGGTAGCATTCACGGTCGACGTTACAGACGGCCGTGTTTTGTAGCAAATTTTTGAGAGGCAAGCAGATGATCAGACAACGTACTCTGAAAGAAATAGTGAAAACAACTGGTGTGGGTCTCCACTCTGGTCGTAAAGTCACACTTACTCTGCGCCCGGCTGCTGCAAATACAGGTATCATTTACCGTCGTACAGATGTAAATCCACCTGTAGATTTTCCAGCTGATCCAGCTTCGGTTCGTGACACCATGCTTTGTACTGCATTGGTAAACGATGAAGGTGTGCGTATTTCAACTGTTGAGCACTTGAATGCGGCACTTGCTGGTATGGGCATCGATAACATTGTTGTCGAAGTAGACGCACCTGAAATTCCGATCATGGATGGTAGTGCAAGCCCATTTGTATACTTGCTACAACAAGCAGGTATCGAAACGCAAAATGCGCCAAAACGCTTCATCCGCATCAAAAAGCCAGTTCGTTTTGAAGATGGTGATAAATGGGCAGAATTTGTACCATTTAACGGCTTCCGTATGGACTTCGAAATTGAGTTTAATCACCCAGCGATTGAATCAGACGAGCAACGTTTGCTGTTTGATTTCTCGTCAAAAGGCTTTGTTCGTGAGATTTCTCGAGCACGTACGTTTGGCTTTATGCGTGATATCGAATATCTACAATCTCAAAACCTAGTTTTGGGTGGTAGTTTTGACAATGCTATCGTTTTGGATGATTACCGTATTCTTAATGAAGAAGGTCTACGCTTTGAAAATGAGTTTGTGACTCACAAAGTGTTGGATGCGATTGGTGACCTTTACATGTGTGGCCACCCAATCATTGGTGAATTCCGTGCCTTTAAATCTGGCCACGGTTTAAATAACCAACTGTTACGTGCTGTTCTTGCAGATCAGGAAGCGTGGGAGTGGACTACATTCGAAGAAGAAGTCGGCTCACCAGTAGCATTCGCAGAACCAAATATGGTGCTTGCGTAAATACTTGGCATTAGAATTAATAAAAAACCAGGCTTATGCCTGGTTTTTTGCTATTTGGCTTTAATCCTGGATTTATCAATAACATTCAAGCTTTCAGCATATTGAAATAACGTTCACTTACGATCTTCCTTTTCTGCCATATCGGCTAATCGTTTTAAACGCTCTTGAATTTTCGGTGGCGCCATGTCGGCAATCGTCATTAATGACTTTGCTGCAGATTCGGTTAGTGGTGGACGCTTAGGTCTGTCGTCTTGTTGAAAGCGGTTTCGATATAGTGAAGGATTGATCCTCACTTCAACGCTCATCAGCTTGGCAAAGCCTTGAGTACGAAGTTTATTTAGGATCATGAGGCGATCGTAATCGATCTTCATTTTGATCGCGGCACTAGAGACATCGATCAATAGATGGCCGTTACGAACATTCGCTACTCGGCAATGATCGGCCGTCCCCGTGGGTAAGACCTCTTGCAAAGCTTGGTTAAGCTGTAAGATTTCTCCAGCATGTTCTTGAATCTGCTTGAACTGTGACTCAGCAATAACATCTTCAGTCGAGGTTGGACGGTGATCACGCATAGGTAAAATCTAATTTTGTTGAGATATAGCTATTCTAGAGCAGCTTTCTATCAAGGTATAGTTTACATTAACGTCTTTAGCTTCAGTTTTACAATGTAGCAAGGTAAAAAGCAAAGTTTGCTCTGGATGGATTACACATATTGCGGTATGCAATATCGGCTAATCAGTCACCACTTTAAGTAAAAACTTCAGAGTGCTTCAAACAAATACGTCTATTTATGGTTGTATCGATTAAAAATCCTTACACTAAGCCACATTGTTTCAAAACTTAGCCTTGAAATATGGATGTTTGAACTCAATATCTTTGATAAATGATTTATCTCAGTATTCTTAGTTCCAAACTGGCAGAGACTGAAGGCATTATGAGTAGATCGGGAACGGTCTGAATAAAGAGAGATTCACGAAAAATGATAACTAAGCTACTGACAAAAGTGATTGGCAGTCGCAACGACCGAACACTGCGCCGCCTTAGAAAAATTGTAAAAGAAATTAATAACTATGAGCCAACATTCGAGGCTCTAAGTGATGAAGAGTTAAAAGCAAAGACGGTTGAATTCCGTGAGCGCCTAGAGAAAGGTGAAACTCTTGATAAACTACTTCCAGAAGCTTTTGCTACGGTTCGTGAAGCATCTAAGCGTGTCTACGGTATGCGCCACTTCGACGTCCAGCTTATCGGCGGTATGGTTCTAAATGCGGGTCAAATCGCTGAAATGCGTACGGGTGAAGGTAAAACGCTGACGGCAACGCTTCCTGCTTACCTAAATGCCCTGGCTGGTAAAGGCGTTCACATTGTAACAGTGAACGATTATCTAGCTAAACGTGATGCAGAGACAAACCGCCCTCTATTTGAATTTTTAGGTATGACTGTTGGCGTAAACGTGCCAAACATGCCTCCTCAAGAGAAAAAAGAAGCGTACCAAGCTGACATCTTGTACGGAACGAACAATGAATTTGGTTTTGACTACCTTCGTGACAATATGGCTTTCCGTAGCGAAGATCGCGTACAACGTGAACGCTTCTTTGCAGTTGTCGATGAGGTGGACTCAATCCTAATTGATGAAGCTCGTACCCCTTTAATCATTTCTGGTCCTGCTGAAGATAGCTCTGAGCTATACACCCGAATCAACCTTTTGATCCCGCATCTTAAAAAGCAAGACAAAGAAGACTCTGAAGAATATCGTGGTGATGGTCACTACACTGTTGATGAGAAATCAAAGCAAGTATACCTCACAGAAACGGGCCAAGAGTACGTTGAAGAACTGTTGGTGAAAAATGGTCTTATGGAAGAGGGTGACACACTTTACTCTCCGACTAACATCAGCATGTTACATCACGTGAATGCCGCTTTGCGTGCTCATGTGTTGTTTGAGCGCAACGTTGATTACATCGTTACTGACGAAGGTGAAGTAGTAATTGTTGATGAACATACTGGTCGTACAATGCCAGGTCGTCGTTGGTCTGAAGGTCTTCACCAAGCAGTAGAAGCGAAAGAAGGCGTTAAGATTCAAAACGAAAACCAAACTTTGGCTTCGATTACCTTCCAGAACTACTTCCGCTTATACGAAAAACTGTCTGGTATGACAGGTACTGCGGATACTGAGGCGTTTGAGTTCCAATCTATTTATGGCTTGGAAACGGTGGTTATCCCAACCAACAAACCTATGATTCGTAACGATATGCCGGATGTGGTGTACCGCACCGAAGCTGAGAAGTTTGCTGCAATCATTGAAGATATCAAAGAGCGCGTTGCGAAAGGTCAGCCAACATTGGTTGGTACCGTATCGATTGAAAAATCAGAACTACTCTCCAACGCCTTGAAGAAAGCGAAGATCAAACACAACGTATTGAATGCGAAATTCCATGAGAAGGAAGCGGAAATTGTTGCTGAAGCGGGTATGCCGGGTGCGGTAACTATCGCGACCAACATGGCCGGTCGTGGTACGGATATTGTGCTTGGCGGTAGTTGGCAATCAAAAGTGGAAGCTTTGGAGAACCCAACTCAAGAACAAATCGATGCGATTAAAGCAGAGTGGAAAGTGGTACATGATCAAGTACTAGATGCTGGTGGTCTACACATCATTGGTACTGAGCGCCACGAATCTCGCCGTATTGATAACCAGCTACGTGGTCGTTCTGGTCGTCAAGGTGATGCGGGTTCATCGCGCTTCTACCTATCTATGGAAGACTCTTTGTTACGTATTTTCACTTCTGATCGTATGGCGAGCCTTATTCAAAGTGGTATGGAAGAAGGTGAAGCTATTGAATCGAAAATGCTTTCTCGCTCAATTGAAAAAGCACAGCGCAAAGTGGAAGGCCGTAACTTTGATATCCGTAAGCAGCTACTAGAATACGATGATGTGGCGAACGATCAGCGTAAGGTTGTCTACGAGCTGCGCGACGAATTGATGAACGTTGAAGACATCAGCGGTATGATCGAGCAAAACCGTGAAGATGTGCTAACAGCGGTTATTGATGAGTACATCCCGCCACAATCACTAGAAGATATGTGGGACGTTGAAGGTCTACAAGAGCGCTTGAAAGCAGACTTCGATCTTGATGCGCCAGTGAAGCAATGGCTTGAAGAAGACGATAAGCTTTACGAAGAGGCGCTACGCGAGAAGATCATCAATCTAGCCGTTGAAGTGTACAAAGAGAAAGAGGAAGTGGTGGGTGCGCAAGTACTTCGTAACTTCGAGAAATCGGTTATGCTTCAAACTCTGGATACGCTTTGGAAAGAGCACTTGGCAGCAATGGATCACTTGCGTCAGGGTATTCACTTACGCGGCTATGCGCAGAAGAACCCGAAACAGGAATACAAGCGTGAATCGTTTGAACTGTTTGAAGGTCTACTAGAAGCGCTGAAAACTGATGTGATTACTGTTCTATCTCGCGTTCGAGTTCAGCAACAAGAAGAAGTTGAACGTATGGAAGAGCAACGTCGTGCGCAAGCTGAAGAGGCCGCTCGTCGTGCTCAAGCGCAACACGCAGCAGCACAAAACCCTCTTTCTGAAGGTGAAGAATCTGAAGAAGGTTCAAGTCAGCCAATGGTACGTGATGAACGTAAAGTAGGTCGCAATGAGCCTTGCCCTTGTGGTAGTGGTAAGAAGTATAAACAGTGCCACGGCAAAATCGACTAACGTATTAGTCAGATAATGTTTTAAAGAGTCGCCTAGGCGGCTCTTTTTTTAAGCAAATTCTGTGGCTGTCGAATTTCATAAGTTTTGATAGCATCGGATAGTTTTAGAGATGCAAAGACCGTTGAAGTGTAACGGCTTGAGAGTTAGGAACCCCTATGAAAAGAATTCACATAGTCGCGGCTATTATTTTTAACCAAGACAAATCAAAAATTTTTATTACAAAGCGTCCAGACGACAAGCATAAAGGCGGGTTTTGGGAGTTTCCCGGCGGGAAAGTCGAGTCAGGAGAAAGTATTGAACATGCTCTAGCAAGAGAACTTGAAGAAGAGGTAGGAATTGAAGTTACTGAGCAAGCCCTTTTCGAGCATTTGGAATATGACTATCCAGACAAATCACTTAAGTTTGATTTTATTACGGTATCTAAGTTCAGTAATGAGCCTTACGGCCGAGAAGGTCAAGAAGGTCGCTGGGTTGAGATAAGAGAATTGGGTAACTATGCCTTTCCTGAAGCGAACGTGCCTATCTTGGAGCGTGTCGTAAAAGAGTTCGCTTAAGCCTGATGAACTTGCTTGTGGTAACCACGGTATGTTGTTAGTTTAAACAGATTAAGCGAAACGAGAGAACGAGAGCAAACCTCGTTATCCAGAGAAGGAGAGAAAGCGCAATGGTTCGTATTGCAATCGCAGGAGCAGCAGGCCGAATGGGCCGTAATTTGGTTAAAGCTTCACACCTTAACCCAGAGGCGACAGTGAGCGCGGGATCAGAACGACCTGAGTCCTCACTTGTCGGTGTCGATATCGGTGAACTTTGTGGTGAAGGCAAATTCGATGTGTTCTTAACGGATGATCTTGCTAAAGACGTCGATAATTTTGATGTAATCATCGATTTTACTGCCCCAGTAAGTACGTTGGCGAATCTTGAACTGTGTAAGAAGCATGGAAAGAGTATTGTGATTGGGACGACTGGTTTCAGTGATGCAGAGCGTGAACTGATTGACGAAGCCGCTAAGCAAGTGCCTGTTGTCATGGCTCCTAACTACTCTGTTGGTGTGAACCTAGTATTTAAGCTTCTTGAGAAAGCAGCCAAAGTGATGGGCGACTACTGTGATGTTGAGATTGTCGAAGCACATCATCGTCATAAAGTTGATGCTCCTTCTGGTACCGCTATCGGGATGGGCGAAGCCATTGCTGGTGCGATGGGCAACAAGCTGAATGATGTAGCTGTCTATGCGCGAGAAGGTATCACAGGTGAACGTACTAAAGATGAGATCGGCTTTGCTACAATTCGCGCTGGCGATATCGTCGGTGAGCACACAGCCATGTTTGCTGATATCGGGGAACGAGTGGAGATAACGCACAAAGCGACCGATCGTATGACGTTTGCTAATGGCGCCGTCAAGGCCGCTGTTTGGTTGAGTGCCAAACCAGCGGGCTTTTATACCATGACAGATGTTTTGGGATTGAATGAACTCTAAATACATAATTATTCGCCGGCGGTAGCCGGCTTTTTTATATCTATAGAATTATTTGTAAATGAAATGATTCTAACAGAAAGTATTTTGGTGCTTACTTTTGTCGTTGTTTTGGTTGTTTTGTGGGTGTTTTGGGTTTTGATGTCTAAAAACTAATGTCTTTTTTGTCGAGTGAACGTTTGCGTGAAAAATTCATACTTTTTTGTGATCTCTAAAAAGTTCAAATTTGTAAAATTCATTAAACCTCTATGCCTCTCTATGTAATAGCATGTAAAAGTTATCTTTTTGGGCCTTACTGATTCAAAATGACCTTACTCGCTAGAAATTAATCATTTATTTTTGATTGTAGGTTGACAGGTTTCGAGTCCAACTTTAGAATACCGCCAATTTGTCTGAAATACCTATTTATGTAGATTTTATAGGTAAAGGAAGGCATGTTTGCAGTTTGATTTATTTTTTTTGCATTTTTATTCTGGAGGTTGTCTTGGGTAAATTAGCACTGTTGGTCCTAGAAGATGGGACAGTGTTCCGCGGAGTGTCCATAGGGGCAGATGGTCTTTCCGTTGGTGAAGTCGTTTTTAATACCTCGATGACGGGGTATCAAGAAATCCTCACTGATCCTTCCTATTCTCAGCAAATCGTCACTCTCACTTATCCTCACATTGGCAATACCGGAACCACTTCCGAAGATGAAGAATCCTCTTCCATTCATGCACAAGGCCTTGTGATTCGCGATCTTCCTCTAATCGCTTCTAACTTCCGTAACGAACAATCCCTCTCTGATTATCTTAAGTCTCAAAATATCGTTGGCATCGCTGATATCGATACTCGTAAGCTCACTCGTATCCTGCGTGAAAAAGGTGCTCAAAACGGCTGTATTGTTGCGGGCAACAACCTAGACGAAGCTTTGGCACTAGCGAAAGCAAAAGAATTCCCAGGCTTAAAAGGAATGGACCTTGCGAAAGAAGTTACAACAAAAGAAGCGTATCAATGGAAGCAAGGTTCGTGGACGCTTGAAGGTGGACTTCCAGAGGCGAAAGATGACAGCGAGCTGCCATACCACGTTGTCGCTTACGACTTCGGCGCAAAACGCAACATCTTACGAATGTTGGTTGACCGTGGCTGCCGCTTAACGGTTGTACCTGCAGAAACGTCAGCGGAAGAAGTTCTGGCACTAAATCCAGATGGCGTATTCTTATCAAACGGCCCTGGTGACCCAGAACCATGTACTTACGCGATTGAAGCAACCAAAGTGTTCCTAGAAAAAGGCCTGCCAATTTTTGGTATTTGTCTAGGTCACCAAATTCTGGCGCTAGCATCAGGTGCGCAAACGGTGAAAATGAAGTTTGGTCACCACGGTGCAAACCACCCAGTAAAAGATTTAGAGCGTAACGTTGTGATGATTACCTCGCAAAACCACGGCTTTGCGGCAGATGAAGCAACATTACCGGAAAACTTACGTGCTACTCACGTATCGCTATTTGATGGCTCTTTGCAAGGTATCCACCGCACAGACAAGCCAGCATTTAGCTTCCAAGGTCACCCAGAAGCGAGCCCTGGTCCACATGACGCGGCACCGCTATTTGACCACTTTATCGAACTAATCAAAAAACACAGCGCTTAATTCGGAGTAGTAGATAATGCCAAAACGTACTGACATTCAAAGTATTCTAATTCTTGGTGCTGGTCCGATTGTTATCGGTCAGGCATGTGAGTTTGACTACTCTGGCGCACAAGCGTGTAAAGCTCTTCGCGAAGAAGGCTACCGAGTTATCCTAGTTAACTCTAATCCAGCAACGATTATGACTGACCCAGAGATGGCAGATGCGACTTACATCGAGCCGATTCAGTGGGAAGTTGTACGCAAGATCATCGAGAAAGAACGTCCTGATGCAGTTCTGCCAACTATGGGTGGTCAGACAGCACTTAACTGTGCGTTAGATTTAGAGAAGCACGGCGTTCTCGCAGAGTTTGGCGTAGAGATGATTGGTGCAACGGCTGATGCAATCGACAAAGCGGAAGACCGTTCTCGTTTTGATAAAGCGATGAAGTCTATCGGCCTTGAGTGTCCTCGCGCAGATACAGCGAAGAGCATGGAAGAAGCTTACAAAGTTTTAGATATGGTTGGCTTCCCTTGTATCATCCGTCCATCGTTCACCATGGGTGGCACTGGTGGTGGTATCGCGTACAACAAAGAAGAGTTCGAAGAAATCTGTCGTCGTGGTCTGGACTTATCTCCGACCAACGAACTTCTTATCGATGAGTCACTCATCGGTTGGAAAGAGTACGAAATGGAAGTCGTTCGTGACAAAGCGGACAACTGTATCATCGTATGTTCAATCGAGAACTTTGACCCAATGGGCATCCATACGGGTGACTCAATCACGGTTGCTCCAGCACAAACACTGACTGACAAAGAATACCAGCTTATGCGTAATGCATCGCTAGCTGTTCTGCGTGAAATCGGTGTTGAAACAGGTGGTTCAAACGTACAGTTTGGTATCAACCCGAAAGATGGTCGTATGGTCATCATCGAGATGAACCCGCGTGTATCTCGCTCTTCTGCGCTAGCATCAAAAGCAACAGGCTTCCCAATTGCGAAAATTGCCGCGAAACTGGCTGTTGGCTTTACGCTAGACGAACTACAAAACGACATCACAGGTGGTGCAACACCTGCGTCATTTGAACCAACTATCGACTACGTCGTAACTAAGATCCCTCGCTTTAACTTCGAGAAATTTGCTGGTGCAAACGATCGTCTGACAACTCAGATGAAATCGGTTGGTGAGGTAATGGCGATTGGTCGTAACCAACAAGAATCTCTTCACAAAGCACTGCGTGGCCTAGAAGTTGGCGCAACTGGTTTTGATGAGATGGTCGATCTGGAAGCGCCAGATGCACTGACTAAGATTCGTCACGAACTTAAAGAAGCAGGTGCAGAGCGTATCTGGTACATCGCCGATGCATTCCGAGCGGGTATGTCAGTCGACGGTGTGTTCAACTTGACTCAAATCGACCGCTGGTTCCTGGTTCAAATCGAAGAAATTGTAAAACTCGAAGAACAAGTCAAGGCGGGCGGCTACGCAGGTTTGACCAAAGAAGTGCTTCGTCAGATGAAACGCAAAGGCTTCTCTGATGCTCGCTTGTCTAAATTGCTTGGTGTCGCTGAAAGTGAAATTCGCCGTGCTCGTGAGCAGTTTGATATTCATCCGGTTTACAAACGTGTGGATACATGTGCAGCAGAGTTTTCTTCTGACACGGCTTACATGTACTCATCTTACGATGAAGAATGTGAAGCAAACCCAACAGACAAAGATAAGATCATGGTTCTTGGTGGCGGTCCAAACCGTATCGGCCAAGGTATCGAATTCGATTACTGTTGTGTTCATGCATCACTTGCGCTGCGTGAAGACGGTTACGAAACCATTATGGTTAACTGTAACCCAGAAACGGTATCTACTGACTACGATACGTCTGATCGTCTGTACTTCGAGCCAGTAACTCTGGAAGATGTACTGTCTATCGCTCGTGTTGAAAAACCAAAAGGTGTGATTGTTCAGTACGGTGGTCAAACGCCACTTAAACTGGCTCGTGCTCTAGAAGCGGCTGGTGTGCCAATCATTGGTACTAGCCCAGATGCTATCGACCGTGCGGAAGACCGCGAACGCTTCCAAGCCGCTGTTGACCGTTTAGGTCTACTTCAGCCAGAAAACGCGACAGTAACAACGATGGAGCAAGCGGTTGAGAAATCGAAAGAAATTGGCTTCCCATTAGTTGTTCGTCCATCTTATGTACTCGGTGGTCGTGCGATGGAAATCGTATACGACGAGCAAGACCTGCGTCGCTACTTCAACGAAGCAGTAAGCGTATCGAACGAGTCTCCAGTTCTGCTAGACCGTTTCTTGGATGATGCAACCGAAGTTGATATTGATGCTATCTGTGACGGTGAACGCGTCGTTATCGGCGGTATCATGGAGCACATCGAACAAGCGGGTGTTCACTCTGGTGACTCTGCATGTTCACTGCCTGCATACACGCTAAGTCAGGAAATTCAAGACAAGATGCGTGAGCAAGTTGAGAAGTTAGCATTCGAACTCGGTGTACGCGGTTTGATGAACACGCAGTTTGCTGTGAAAGATAACGACGTTTATCTAATTGAAGTGAACCCTCGTGCTGCTCGTACGGTACCATTCGTATCGAAAGCGACAGGCGCTCCTCTAGCGAAAATCGCTGCACGTGTAATGGCGGGTCAATCTCTAGAGTCACAAGGCTTTACTAAAGAGATTATCCCTCCTTACTACTCAGTGAAAGAAGTGGTTCTGCCGTTCAACAAATTCCCTGGGGTTGACCCTCTATTGGGCCCTGAAATGCGCTCAACAGGTGAAGTAATGGGTGTGGGTGCAACGTTCGCAGAAGCTTACGCGAAAGCAGAGCTAGGTTGTGGTGCGGTTTATCCTGAAGGTGGTCGTGCGCTACTGTCTGTACGTGAAGGTGATAAAGAGCGTGTTGTTGACCTAGCTTCTAAGTTAGTGAAACTGGGTTACCAGTTGGATGCGACACACGGTACTGCTGTAATTCTGGGCGAAGCGGGTATTAACCCACGTTTGGTAAACAAAGTACACGAAGGTCGTCCACACATTCTTGACCGCATCAAGAACAACGAATACACCTACATCGTAAACACGGCTGCTGGTCGTCAAGCGATTGAAGATTCGAAAGTTCTACGACGTGGTGCACTGGCAGAAAAAGTGAACTACACAACGACACTGAATGCAGCGTTCGCAACATGTATGTCTCATACTGCAGACGCAAAAGCGTCAGTAACTTCGGTTCAAGAGTTACACGCTAAAGTGAAAGCGAGTCTAGACGCGTAACAGATAAAAATCAGTAAGCTCATTAATCAGGGCTTACATGACAACCTCATTGCCCGCTCATTTGAGCGGGCTTTTTTATATCGAGGTTTTTCTAAAATGAAGAGCATTAAAGTGTGCTAGGAACGATTGGTATGCTTCGCTTTTGAAGATCATTAAGCTAATGATGGCAAGCAATGTACCCAAAGATGAAGAAATAGTACTACCATTTGCTACAACAAAATTAATGCTGCAAGTGAGAATGATAAAAGAGATAGTAAGTAAGTTTATTTTTGCAGCAACACTTAATCCTTTGCTTATTGTCAGAATGTTTGGAATGCATACAACAACAACCGTAATAGCTCCCAATGTAAGGAGGTAAGTATCTAGAGCAATGTGTTGAGTGAAAGAAAACCAGTCATTCCAAATGCTTAAGCTAATAGCCAGACCAATAGTCAATGCCAAGTATAAACATATACTTAGTGAGATGTTTGCTATGCTAATTGATTTAGTATTCAACTTTCAATTCCTCATAGATTCCAATAGCAAGATTTCTTAACTCTCCCGAATAACCGCTTCCTACTATGCTAATTGAGCCTCCAATTGCATCTAGAAGCTGATGAGAAATGGATGCGGATATTGTTGCTTGTGAATACCTCTTAGGAATTTCTCCTGACAACATTAGCTGTTTACGAGCTTTATTCGAAATGCTCGGAAGGTTTTTACGGATGATTTCTTTAGTTAATCTTGTTCTTTCTTGTCTGTTTAAGCCTTTTAGAATCTCGGGAACGCCTTTCTTAGTGGTTTGCTTAAGAGATTGAACCATTTTTATCGTTTGATATCCACTAGCGCCCGCTCCAGCTAAGGAGATGTAATCTAAAGCTTTAGTTGTATTTTGATACCACTCATTACTGTCTATATCCGATAATTTGTCTGGTGATTTAGATACCATACGGGTTCTTGCTACTCCAATAGCACATTGAGCTGTGGCAGCAACAGTAGCGGCGTGTGAGATATAGGACATAGTTACGCCCACAGGACCACTTACTGGTATTGTTAGCCCCGAACCAACTACCCCAATCCAGCCAATCGCTGCACCAATACAGCTAATGCTCGCTGATAGAAGCTCTTGATTGAATCTTGATTTTGACTCTTCCTGTTTTATTTTTTTTGCAAATTCTTGAGATGATTGTAATTTTATCGGTTCTCGTAGAATGATAAAGGTAGGATTGATATGGCATGTGGATTTAAAGTCTCTTAAGCGTACAACGGTGAATTTGTTATCAATATAAATTACACCCGCACCGCTAGTCTCTGGTTTAGCGTCAATAACGCTGAATAGCTGATTAATATTCACTATCTGTTCGATTTTTAAGCGTAATTGCTGTTCTTTTATTGATGGTCGAGTCAGTAAGGCTTCCATTATTTTCGTTTTTTATCAGATTAAATATTTCCTATTAAGACAGCATTTTCTTTTTCTATCAAAATATTAAGAGGCTCTTGAGGTGAGGCTCTATATTTGGATGTAATTGATATTTTTAATGTATCATTCTCTAGATTTATTAACTGATGAAAATTAGGAATAGATTGGTGTCTTGACTTTCCATTGGTAGTTTTGTGAATAAGTGCTACCGTTTCTTCCTCTTTGATACCTCTTCAAAAAGGAAGTGTAGTGGAAATCACGGTTGAAATTTTGTTGGCCTTATTTTTGGTTGCGACTGCCGCAGGCTTTATTGATGCGATGGCTGGTGGGGGAGGGCTCATTACGCTCCCTGCGCTTTTGGCTGCGGGGTTGAGTCCGACTCAAGCTCTAGCGACCAATAAGTTACAAAGTTCGTTTGGCAGTTTCTCTGCTAGCTGGTATTTCGTGCGTAACGGTATTGTTAGCTTAAAGGAAATGCGTTTTGCGATACTCTGCACTTTTATAGGCGCTGCAATCGGTGCCGAGGCTGTGCAGTTTATTGATGCTAGCGTACTCACCAGTTTGATCCCTGTTCTTTTGATAGCCATTTCCCTCTATTTTTTACTCGCGCCAAGTACGCGAAAAATCGATGGAGAACCAAAGTTATCTGAAGCGATGTTTGCGCTATGCATTGGTGGCGGGATCGGTTTCTATGATGGCTTTTTTGGCCCTGGGACTGGATCTATTTTTACTGTTTGTTTTGTTGCACTAGGTCACTTTTCTTTGGTCGAAGCCACTGCTAGAACCAAAATTCTCAATTTCACGTCAAACATTGCGGCACTACTCTTTTTTATCTTCGCTGGGTTGCCCGTGTGGAAGCTTGGCTTAACCATGGCTGTTGGCGGTTTTCTTGGTGCTCAGTTAGGAGCGAAGGTCGTGGTAAGTAAAGGACAAAAATGGATTCGTCCTCTAGTTATAGTGATGTCGATGCTTATGGCAACGAAACTTCTTTGGCAACAACATCAGCAATGGATTCTGTCAGTGCTTTAACTCGTTCGCTACGATATGTGCTGTGACGTAAGCAGATATGTATTGGTCGAACTAACTGATCTAGCTCTTCAAAGTCATAGCAGAACTTAGATGTGATATTAAGTGTCGTTAGGATAGATTTAGGGATTAAAGCGGGAGCCATACCTCCCAAAGCCAGTTGTGCTGCCGCAGTATACGAATCCATTTCCATCAAAGGTTCGATTCCGTGTTTGGATAAAATAGCTTGTTGATATGTGTTGGCAGGGTTAGTTAGGTCATTGGTCAAAATAGCTTTAGGTAGTTGTGAAAGTGAATGTCGACTGACAATTGAGAAAGGTTCATCGGCGAGGTGAAGGCTCATTAATCCATGATGAGGTGGTAGATAGCCAGCGCAAAATCCCAATGTTGCTTTGCCTGATTTCACATTCTCAATAATGCGTGGCGTATGATTGGTCGATATTCGTATGTACTGATCATGGGCAAAGTGTTCTGCCATGATCATGCTGAGGTATCCAGCGACTAAGGTTTCAGAGCAGTCTATCTTGATCAAAGAAGTATCTTCTATTTGTTGTTGATCATAGATCTGACCTCTTAACTCATTGAACGTTGGCTCGATCGTGTTGATGAGGGCAAGGCCATCGGAGGTCAGCTTTATGTGCCGACCATTCGGCTCTATCAATTTTTTTCCTAACTTCTTCTCTAGATTTGAAATACGTTTACTCACGGCAGATTGACTAATATAGAGTTGACTGCCTGTGCGGCTCATGGTTTTTTCTTTACTGAGGACAAGTAACGTTTCAATACCTTCAAGCAACATAATGATTAATGAAAGTTAGGAATGGTTGAGATAATTTAGCGAATTGCCCAAGAATTGGCGAATCAAATGAGCATAAATGAGAGGAGCCGACACTTGGTCGACTCCATGGTGAGTGATGTTGTTGGTGTTTAACGGTTAATGGCGAAAGTTGGCAGGGATAGATGCCAACGAATCGCACCGAGACGTATAATGAGCGTTGAGATTACACCAGCGAGTAAAGCCGTTGAGTGGTCATAACCCATGTTTACCGCCATCGTATGGAAGATGCCGCCAATAATACATGCCGTAGCATAGACTTCACTTCTTAATACCATAGGAACTTCGCGAGCCAGCACGTCTCGTATAATGCCACCGCCACAGCCAGTAATAACCCCCATTATCACCGCGACCATCCCAGAAGCATTGTAGGCGAGTGCCTTTTCTACTCCTATTCCTACAAATACAGCGAGACCGATGGCATCACAAACGGGTAATACCCACCATGAGAGTCGCTTGGGTCTTCGAATAACAAGCATGGTTAGTAGACACGTAACAAATATCACCCATAAGTAAGTCGTATCTGTTATCCAAAATACGGGAGTGGCACCAAGCGCCATGTCTCGGATTGTTCCGCCACCTATAGCAGTCACACTGCCGAGCACGATAACGCCGAATGGATCCATTTTTAAACGGCCCGCCAGTAATACGCCAGAGATAGCGAAAACAGCGGTACCAAACAAATCGATCATATAAAGCAGCATGGAGTCCATGTTACTTAGTACCTTTAAATAGTGTGAGAAAAAATGGGCGGAAATTGTACGGTATTTGCCACGAAATCGTTAGCGTTTTTGACGAACGCTTTTAAAGTGCTCACACACTTCCTTGATCGCGTTCAATGTGCGTGGTGTGGGACGGTTAATCCAATCAGAGTTTAGGGACCAGATGTGTTTGTTTTTAAGAGCAAGAAGCTCATTACTCCACTCAGCCCACATACCATCGTTACTCATTGCGTGACGAGAAGTAAAAATAACCTCTGGCTGGCGAGTAATGACTTGCTCGATGCTAACTTGAGGATAAGGCGCGCTAGATGCGGCGAAAATGTTCTCACCACCGCAAAAAGTAAAGACTTCACTTGGCCAGTTCTTTCCGGCGACAGTGATGATAGGCTTTTCACTCAACTGATAAAAGTAACTAACTTTCTCGTTCGTGTTGTACTGTTCTTTTAGTGTACTCAGCTGCGTTCTAAAATCTTCAGCGGCCTTTTTTCCTACTTGTGGAGTTTCGCTGTATTGGCTGAGTTGCTCGATATTATTGGCGATATCTTCTAATGAACCTGTAGTGGAGTAATAGATAGGAATACCGAACTGTTTAATTTTCTCCAACTCTTTAGCGGGGTTTCCGGCTGGCCAAGCAATCACTAAGTCCGGCTGAAGAGCAATAATGCGCTCTAATTTAATTCCTTGATAATTTGAGGCTCTTTCTAGCTGCTTTGCCTGTTCTGGATAATCGCTCATTTCGCTGACAGCAACAAGCTGCTCTCCTAGCCCTGCTGCAAAGGCAATTTCGGTGGCATGTGGAGCTAAACTTATAATGCGTTGAGCGGGTTGAGCGGGTTGAGCGGGTTGAGCGGGTTGAGCGAAGGTCGCTGTCGAAACAAACAGCGTTAATGCGAAGCATAATTTATTCATCATAATCCTTGATAAATTATTCCTAAAAGCAAACTTTGGATTGCGATCCAAGCCAGGACGCGCCAAACGAGCAGCGTATGTATTTGTGAAAGGTGAATAGCCGATGGCGCAATGCGCCCACCGATTTTTGCGCGCTCTGCACGCACACCTTGATAGATAGCAGGGCCGCATAAAGACAGTTGTAGTTTGTGTCCGATAGTACATAACACCCAGCTAGGTCCTGGTAAGGGCCAAGACTTCGCTTGCTGTTGTATTCCAGAGAGCACATTACTTGTATTCTTTCCGGCAGCTAAAAGTATGGCAAAGAGACGAAGTGGAATAATATCCAGAGTAGCAACCAGTTGAATCACAGGTTTACCAAAGGGCAAATATTGGCGTCGGCTAGGGGACCACACTCGCGCTGATTCTGTTGTGAGTCGATACATTAGCGCACCAATACCACCTGTTAGTGCGTACCAAAATAGCACGCCGATCACGTTGCGGCTGTATCCCATAATCAGGGTTTCTGAGCCAGCTTTACCTATGCCAACGATCGAGAGGTTACCAGTGTCGCGATTAAGATATGGTTGCAGTAATGCTCGACATTGGGCTTTGTCTTCCGAAGAGATACTTGTGACGAGCTGTTTCGTTAACGTTTCGCTGTTGCGCCAGTCTAGCGCAAGGATCAATAGAACCAGTTCATATAAAGGGATTTGCCAAACAAATGGCTTTACTGCAATCAGTAATATCAAGCAAGGAAACAGCATCAAGCCTAGTGCAAGACTGCCTGAGATTACACTCTGTGAGTAATTGTGATTATTGTTCACTTTGTTAGCTAGCTGCTCTGCTAGCTTTCGCCATAAAGTGATGGGGTGCGCTGAATGGGGGATTGGCACTAAAAGGTGCAAGATCAGTGCACCCCACATAATGAGGAGCGCACCGTTGGCATAAAATGACTGAAAAACTTCTTCCATGAATGAGTCGTTTACTTAATGAGTTCCAGCATTTTGAATACCATTTCGGAAGAGCTTTTTGCTGCTAGAGGCAGGAACTCATCAAAGCTCATTGGTGATTCTTTATCAGCGACATCAGAGATTGCACGCACAACAACAAACGGTGTGTTGAATTGGTGACAAGTTTGAGCGATAGCAGATGCTTCCATTTCTACAGCGATAACAGACGGAAAGTGTTTACGAATAAACTCTTGACGCTCAGCAGTACAAACAAACGCATCGCCAGTACAAATTAGGCCGCGAACCGCATGAGTGTTTTCCATTTGTGCTAGGGCTTTTTCTGCTAAGTCCATTAGCTTGTCATCCGCTTTGAATGCAGCTGGTTGACCGGCCATTTGGCCAATTTCATAACCAAAAGCGGTTACGTCTGCATCGTGATGACGAACTTCTGTAGAGATAACTACATCGCCAAGGTTTAAGCTTGAATCGAAACCGCCAGCAGAGCCTGTGTTAATCACAACGTCTGGTTGGTATTCATCAAGAAGGATTGTCGTGCCCACTGCCGCTGCAACTTTACCGATGCCCGATTGTAGTACGACGACTTCGACATCGTTAATTTGACCAGAGAAAAACGTACAACCTGCTTTATTTACAGTTTTGCAGTTTGTAATTGCTTGCTTCAGGATGGTCACTTCTTGTTCCATCGCACCGATGATACCAACTTTCATAACACTCTCTTTAGGTAAATATTTTAGTTGGCCGAGAGTATAGCACTCCCCGTTGGCAGTTTTCTATTTGATGAGCTTAGCTTGAGTGAGCTTTTCTCGTAATTGATCGGCGCGCTTTCTGTTTACGCCAAAGTCAGAGTAGCCCACACGAGATTCCGAGCGCACAATCAGTTGGTCTCCTGCTATTTTTAGTTCGAGGTCATCCACGAAGCGCATGATTTTAGATGTGCACTCGATACGAAGGTAGTTGCTTTCTTTCACCGCGGTTTTCGCGCCTGGCAGTTCAAGCGCAACTTGCTCAATAGCGTCGATGTTCGCTGAATCAACTAAGATAAATGGCGTTAGGTTGTATTTTTCTCGCGTGTCTTGGGTGGAGACGCAGTTTGGTTTGTCACCACAAGGTGATTGAGAACGATCCGTCATGGTTGTGACTCCTTGGCTACAAGCGGTTAAGCCGAGCAAAGTAATGGAAAGGAGAGCGGCTTTTTTCATTATATTTACTCTTATAATTTTGTTTCTAATTATATGGATACAAAAGAAAAAGGATCCAATAACAGGACCCTTTTTGTGAGGTTAGCTGAGATTAAACTTCGAGGTAATCGAGAATGCCTTCTGCCGCTTTTCGTCCTTCATCAATTGCGGTTACGACAAGATCAGAACCTCGTACCGCATCGCCGCCCGCGAAGATCTTTTCATTGCTGGTCTGGAATTGGAACTCTTGCTTCGCAGGGGCTTTGATACGACCCCACTGATCCAAATCGACATCAAACGGTGCTAACCAGTCCATTTTGTGCGGCTGGAAACCAAACGCCATGATAACAACGTCTGCTGGTAGAACGTGCTCGCTGCCTTCAACGGGCTCTGGGCGTCGGCGACCCGCTTCATCAGGTTCACCAAGTGCGGTTTTCACCACTTTGACCCCCGAGACTTTGCCTGACGCATCCACTTCAACTCCCAAAGGCTGAAGGTTGAACATGAACTTCACGCCTTCTTCCTTTGCGTTTTTTACCTCGCGACGAGAGCCCGGCATGTTGGCCTCATCACGACGATAAGCACAAACTACGTTGGAGGCACCTTGGCGAATTGAGGTACGAACGCAGTCCATTGCTGTATCACCACCACCCAGTACGACGACTTTCTTTCCTGCCATATCGATAAAGGGTTGGTTACTCTCAAGATCCATGACTTTGTAGGTGTTCGAAACTAAAAATGGCAGCGCGTCATACACACCCGGCGCATCTTCATTATCTAGACCAGCACGCATGTATTTATAGGTGCCAACGCCCAAGAAAACAGCATCGTATTCATCAAGTAGCTCTTGCATTTGGACATCTTTGCCTACTTCCATGTTCATGCGGAACTCGACGCCCATTTCAGTGAACACACGGCGGCGGTTTTCCATCACGCCTTTTTCAAGCTTGAAGGAAGGAATACCGAAGGTCAGAAGGCCTCCAATTTCAGGGTAGCGGTCAAACACGACTGGCTTAACGCCATTGCGCACTAGGATATCCGCGGCAGCCAAGCCAGCTGGGCCTGCTCCAATGATTGCGACCTTTTTATCGGTCCACTCCACCTTGGACATATCTGGCTTCCAGCCCATTTCAAACGCTTTGTCGGTAATGTACTTTTCTATGTTACCGATGGTGACGGCACCAAAGTCATCATTAAGCGTGCATGAACCTTCACATAGGCGGTCTTGAGGACAAACGCGCCCACATACTTCCGGTAGGCTGTTGGTTTGATGCGATAGTTCAACCGCTTCAAGAATACGACCTTCATTGGCAAGTTTTAACCATTGAGGGATGTAGTTGTGGACTGGGCATTTCCATTCACAATATGGGTTGCCACAATCTAAGCAGCGATCCGCTTGTGCAGTCGCCTGTTGTTTAGTGAACGGTTCATAGATTTCAACGAACTCGATCTTACGAACTTTGATAGGCTTTTTCGCAGGATCTACACGCTGCACATCGATAAATTGATAAACGTTCTGGCTCATGATTCAAACATCCTCCATGATTACTGTGCTTGAACACGCAGCTCTGCGGCACTGCGGCTCTGGTGACCAAGTAGCGTGCGAAGATCTGCCGCTTGTGGTTTCACCAAATAGAACTTTGGAATCCATTCATCAAAGTTCGCCAAAATATTTTCAGCATGACTCGACCCTGTTTCTTCAAGGTGTTCCGCAATTAGGCCACGCAAATGTTCTTGGTGGATGTAAAGATCGGACAATGAGATAGCTTCGACAGACTCAGTATTAACTCGACCTTCAAAGCTTTGGTTCTCATCCAGAACATAGGCAAAGCCTCCAGTCATACCCGCGCCAAAGTTCACACCTGTCGCACCAAGAATGGCAACAATACCGCCAGTCATGTACTCACAAGCGTTATCGCCAGCACCTTCAATGACGGCTATCGTACCTGAGTTTCGTACGCCGAAACGCTCACCTGCTTTACCGGCTGCAAATAGTTTACCGCCGGTCGCGCCGTACAGACAGGTGTTACCAATGATGGTTGCTTCATTACACTTAAATGCAGTGCCAAGGTGAGGTTTGATAACCACTTTACCACCCGCCATGCCTTTGCCCACGTAGTCGTTCGCATCGCCCGTGAGGTAAAGCTCTACACCACCTGCGTTCCAAACACCAAAGGACTGGCCTGCGGTGCCGTCAAGATAGATTTTGATAGGGGAAGCCGCCAACCCTTGGTTGCCATAGCGTTTTGCTATTTCGCCAGATAAGCGTGCACCAACAGAACGATCAGTGTTGATGACATTGTAGAAGAAACTTGCCGATTGACTGTTTTCGACCGCATGCATGGCATCATCAACGATCTTTTGGTTGAGCTCAGCTTTATCAAACGGTTTGTTTGGCTCTGTCCAAAATAGCGGATGGCCCTCAGGTGATACTGGAGCTTCTAGAATATTGGATAGATCCAGCTTGGTCTGTTTCGCTGTAAATCCCTCTACTGCCTCAAGTAAATCGGTACGACCAATCAAGTCCGTCAGCTTTTCAACGCCAAGTTCGGCGAGTAATCCGCGCACTTCGTCTGCCAGGCCGATGAAGTAATTCATCACCATTTCTGGTAGACCTTTGAAGTATTCTTTACGCAGTGTCTCGTCTTGAGTCGCAACCCCAGTTGCACAGTTGTTGAGGTGACAAATTCGTAGGAACTTACAACCCATAGCGACCATTGGCGCAGTACCAAAACCGAAGCTTTCTGCACCTAAAATTGCGGCTTTAACTACGTCTAAACCAGTCTTTAGACCACCGTCTACCTGTAGGCGGATCTTATGACGCAGACCATTAGCAACCAGAGCTTGTTGTGTCTCTGCCAACCCCAACTCCCAAGGGCTACCAGCGTATTTTACCGAAGTTAATGGGCTTGCTGCGGTACCACCGTCGTAACCCGAAATGGTAATAAGATCAGCGTAAGCCTTGGCTACACCCGTTGCGATGGTGCCGACACCTGGCTCGGAGACGAGTTTTACCGAAACCAGCGCATTCGGGTTGACTTGTTTAAGGTCGAAGATCAGCTGGGCCAAATCTTCAATCGAATAGATATCGTGATGCGGAGGAGGGGAGATCAGAGTCACGCCTTGTACCGAATAACGCAGTTTTGCGATTTCTGCGGTGACTTTGTGTCCTGGTAGCTGTCCACCTTCACCCGGTTTCGCACCTTGTGCCACCTTGATTTGCAGTACATCCGCATTAGTCAGGTAATGCGGCGTTACACCAAATCGGCCAGAAGCAATCTGTTTGATACGTGAGTTACGCTCAGTACCGAAACGGCGAGGATCTTCACCGCCTTCACCCGAGTTAGAGTAACCACCAAGACGGTTCATCGCCGTTGCAAGTGCTTCATGCGCTTCTGGGCTAAGTGCGCCAATAGACATTGCCGCTGAGTCAAAGCGTTTGAACAGTTCAGTGCGTGGTTCTATTTGCTCAAGTGGCAGCGGTGAGTCTGATTTTTTCAGCGACATTAAGTCACGCAGCATGGCAACAGGGCGTTGGTTTACCTGCTTAGCAAAGCTCTGATAGTCGTTACTTTCGCCAGATTTAACGGCCTGTTGCAGCGTGCCGACGACATCCGGGTTGTAAGCATGATATTCACCTCCATGGACGTACTTTAACAAGCCGCCATGATCAATCGATTTGCGTTTCGCCCATGCTTTACGAGATAAGTTTGTAAGATCTTGCTGGAAGTCGTCAAAATTCGCGCCTTCAATTCGAGTTGTGACGCCTTTAAAACACAGATCGACCACATCTTGGCTCAAGCCAACTGCTTCAAACAGTTGTGAGCAGCGGTAAGAGGCGATGGTTGAGATCCCCATTTTCGACATGATCTTGTACAGGCCTTTGTTGATGCCGTATTGGTAGTTTTGCATCACATCGCGGTAGTCTTTCTCTAGTGCTTTATCATCAATCAGTTTACCTAAAGCTTCATAAGCAAGGTATGGGTAAACCGCAGTAGCACCAAAGCCAAGCAAGACAGCAAATTGGTGTGGGTCACGAGCTGTTGCGGTCTCAACAACAATGTTGGCATCGCAACGTAAGTTCGCGTCAATCAGACGAGTTTGAACGGCGCCGACTGCCATTGCTGCCGGAATTGGTAACTTACCTTTGACCAAGGCTCTGTCCGAAAGAACCACTAAAACCGTGCCTTCACGAACGACTTGCTCTGCTTGCTCACACAGATCATTAATGGCTTGTTTAAGATCTTTTTGTTGTGGGTCGTAGTTGATATCGAGAATGGTATTACGGTAATGATCGTCACTCAGCTCTAGTAGTTGCTGCATGTCTGAATAGAGCAGTACTGGAGAATCAAAGGTTACACGATGCGCGTGGCCATCGGTTTCACAGAAGACGTTCATCTCCTGGCCGATGCTGGTCGCTAGCGACATGACGTGTTTCTCACGCAGCGGATCGATTGGTGGGTTGGTGACCTGCGCGAACTTCTGACGGAAGTAATCAGTCACCAAGCGCTCTTTCGAAGAAAGAACCGCCATCGGGGTGTCATCACCCATCGAACCGACGGCTTCTTGCCCCATATCACCGAGGACACGCAATACTTGATCGACTTCTTCATTGCTCATGGCAAACTGCTTTTGATAAGTCTTAAGCAAGTCTTCATCAAAGCTGCGCTCACCTACTTGATCTTCAGGCAGCTGAGAGAACGGTGTTAGTTTGCGAACGTTGTTCTCCATCCATTCGCGATAAGGGTGACGAGATTTCAGGTCATTATCGATCTCGCTAGACTGCCAAAGCTTACCTTTACGAGTGTCGATGACGAGCAATTCCCCCGGACCTACACGACCTTTTTTGGCAACTTCATCTGGGGCGTAATTCCAAATCCCTACCTCAGATGCCAGAGTGATCAGCTTGTCTTTGGTAATTACATAACGCGCAGGACGTAGACCGTTTCGGTCTAGGTTACAAGCAGCATAACGACCATCGGACAGTACGATACCTGCTGGGCCATCCCATGGTTCCATGTGTTTGGAGTTGAAATCGTAAAACGCACGCAAATCCGGATCCATATCCGGGTGGTTTTGCCATGCTGGCGGTACGAGCATACGCATGGCACGGAAGATATCCATGCCGCCAGCTAAAAAGAGATCTAGCATATTATCTAAGCTAGACGAGTCTGAGCCTGTCTCGTTCACAAACGGTGCTGCAGTTTGTAGGTCAGGCAGCAGTGGTGACGAGAACTTATAAGCACGAGCGCGTGCCCATTGTCGGTTACCTTCAATGGTATTGATCTCACCATTATGAGCAAGGTAGCGGAACGGTTGAGCTAATGGCCAACGCGGTTGAGTGTTGGTAGAAAAACGCTGGTGGAACAGACAGATAGCAGATTCCATACGTAGATCGGCAAGATCAAGATAAAAGCGCGGTAAGTCCGCAGGCATGCATAGGCCTTTGTACACCAAAACTTGAGTCGACAAGCTACAGATGTAGAAATCCGGATCTTCGGTGATTTGTTTCTCGATGCGACGGCGTGCGATGTAGAGGCGACGTTCAATGTCACGCTCGCGCCAACCTGCCGGTGCAGAGATAAAGACTTGCTGAATATTTGGAAGCGAGTTGGCCGCAATTGGACCGAGTACTTCTGAATTAGTTGGTACTTCACGCCAACCAGCCACAGTTAGCGTCTCTTGCGCCAGTTCTTTGTTGACGATGTCTTTAGCGAGTTGAGCTTTGACTGGATCTTGGTTGAAGAAAATCATCCCTACGGCGTATTGCTTGCCAAGGTTGAAACCATTTTCTTCGGCAATAAGACGTAAATAGGAATCGGGCTTTTGTAATAGAAGACCACAACCATCACCAGTTTTACCATCGGCGGCGATACCACCACGGTGAGTCATGCGGTCAAGTGCAGAAATTGCTGTACGTACCAGCTTGTGGCTTTGTTCGCCTTCCATATGCGCGATCAAGCCAAATCCACAGTTGTCTTTCTCAAGACTTGGATCATAAAGAGCCATTGCAATTCTCCCTTTGCTTATCCGTCATCCCGACAGATATATCAACACTGCTTACGTTGATATCGATGACTAACTATGCGTCATCTTTATAGCTTTATGTATAATTATTCAGTAAAAGTTGTGAAATATTTAACATTTTTTGAGTGTTTTATTTTCATCAACTTCACAAGCTATAGCTTATTGTAAAAAAGGTCAAGTTATTAGTGGATCATCACGTGAATATACGATTTACCATTTAATAAGCTAAAATAGTTTAATAATTTCAAATAGATAGAAAATTGATTGTTACAAAAAAGTAACATTTGATTCTGTGGGAGATAAAAAAGACCAGCATAAAATGCTGGTCAAAATAGAAAGATTGGAAGGAATTGTTTTCTTTCTTCACCAATAGCCATCGATATTGCTGATGGCTATTAGGCAATTGAAAGAGAGAAGCGTGACTGCTTCGTTAAGCAGAAAGCATCAGTGAATCTGCTTTTGCTTCTAGGTTTGTGCCACCCATTAGATAATCATCGATAGCACGGGCACATTCGCGGCCTTCATTGATACAACGAACCACCAAAGATTGGCCTGTTCGCATATCACCAGCAGCAAATACGCCTTCTTGGTTAGTAGCAAAATCTTGAGTTGCTACGTTACCGCGATCGTCTAGTGCGATATCCAGTTGAGCAAGTACGCCTGTTGGTTCAGGGTGTAGGAAGCCCATCGCTAGAAATGCCATATCACATGGAATCACACGCTCGCTGCCTTCTACTTCTTTGAAGCTTGGGCGCTCGCCTGGTTTTGCATCTTGCCAAACGATATCAGCAAGACGAAGGCCTGTGACTTCACCTTTGTCATTTCCGATGAACTCTTTGGTCAGGATGTTCCAGTGACGATCGACACCTTCTTCATGAGAGGTCGAAGTACGTAGGATCATTGGGTATTGAGGCCAAGGCATATTGGCTGGGCGCTTCTCTGGTGGAATCGGCATGATTTCCACTTGAGTTACACTTGCTGCGCCGTGACGGTTTGATGTTCCCACACAGTCTGAACCCGTATCACCACCACCGATAACCACAACATGTTTACCCGCAGCGTGAATTTCTTCCGTTTTCAGGTCCATGTTATTGGCGCGACGGTTGTTTTGACCTAGGAATTCCATCGCGAAGTGAACGCCTTTTAGTTCACGACCCGGAACGGGCAAATCACGTGGAACCGTTGAGCCACCGGTTAGTAGAACCACATCGAACTCTTGACGCAATTGTTGAGCATTTACATCAACACCGACGTGTTGGTTTACTTTAAACTCAATGCCAGCTTCTGCCATTAGATTGATCTTGCGATCAATGACTTCCATGCTCAGTTTAAAGTCTGGGATACCAAAACGTAGCAGACCGCCCACTTTCTCGTCTCGCTCGAATACCGTCACAGTATGACCAGCGCTGTTTAACTGCTCAGCAGCCGCAAGGCCAGCAGGGCCCGAACCGATGATCGCAACGGTTTTGCCAGTTCGAGAGCGTGGTGTTTTTGGTTTGGCGTACCCTTCACTATACGCCGTTTCCACGATGGTTTTCTCGATATTACAGATAGTGATTGGATCTTGGTTGATACCAAGTACACAAGCACTTTCACATGGAGCAGGGCAAACACGACCAGTGAACTCTGGGAAGTTATTGGTTGAGCTTAGAATGTTCCATGCTTCTTCCCAGCTATCACGATAAACTGCATCGTTAAACTCTGGGATGATGTTACCGATAGGGCAGCCGTTATGACAAAACGGCACACCACAATCCATACAACGAGAAGCTTGAGTATTGATTTTGTCACCAAACTCCTCGTTCAGGACGAACTCTTTGTTGTTCTTGATGCGTTCAGCTGGGTCGATCTTCTGTGGTAGTTCACGACCATGCTCTAAAAATCCAGTAGGCTTACCCATTATACGGCCTCCACTTGAGTTTCGTTTCCTTGAGACTGTGCTTCAGCTTTACGCTTTTGAAGAACCGCTTTGTAGTCACGCGGCATTACCTTAACCATAGAGGCTAGGCTTGCTTTAAAGTTGTCTAGGAAAGACTGAGCGACTTCACTTCCTGTGAATTGAACATGCTTAGTTAGCATGTCGAGTAATAGATCTCTGTCTTCTTGCTCGATTGGATCTAGGTCTACTAGCTCTGGGTTCAGTTTTGACTCAAAGTCACCTGATTTATCCCATACGTAAGCTACGCCTCCACTCATACCAGCGGCAAAGTTACGACCTGTTGAACCAAGGATGATGGCTGCACCGCCAGTCATGTATTCACAACCGTGGTCACCGACGCCTTCTACTACTACTTTCGCGCCTGAGTTACGAACACAGAAACGTTCACCAGCCATACCGCGAATGAAAGACTCACCCGAAGTTGCACCGTAGAAACACACGTTACCAACCACGATGTTGTCTTCCGCGACAATACTTGATTTTGCATCTGGGTAAAGTACTAAGGTACCGCCAGATAAGCCTTTACCCCAGTAGTCGTTCGCGTCGCCTTCTACTTCGAACTTCACGCCCTTAGCTAGGAATGCGCCGAATGACTGACCCGCAGAACCTTTGAACTTCACGTTCATTGGCTGAGGTAGACCGGCATCTTTGTACACTTTCGAGATTTCGTTCGACAACATGGTACCTGCAGAGCGGTCCGTGTTAACGATAGGGAACTCGGCATTCACCGCTTCGCCTTTCTCGAGTGCAGGAATCGCTGCTTGAATCAGCTTACGGTCTAGCACTTCTTCTAAGTTGTGGTTCTGCTGAGCTTGGTTGAATACACCATCAGCTTCACGTGGTTGCTCAACGTGAAGAACAGGAGACAGATCTAGGTTCTTGTATTTCCAGTGAGAAACGTCTTGGCGAATCTTCAGCTTCTGACCTTGACCGACCATCTCATCGATAGTGCGGAAGCCAAGTTCAGCCATGATTTCACGTAGACCTTGTGCCATGTATTGGAAGAAGGTTACGACGTCTTCTACGCGGCCATCAAAGCGCTCGCGAAGTGTCTTATTTTGAGTCGCGATACCAACAGGACAGGTATTCTTATGACACTTACGCATCATGATACAACCTTCAACCACCAATGCTGCGGTTGCCACGCCCCATTCTTCTGCACCGAGTAGTGTTGCCACTGCAAGGTCGCGAGGTGTCTTCATCTGACCATCCGCTTGAACCACGATACGGTTACGTAGACCGTTCTTCAGTAGCGTTTGGTGCGTTTCTGCCAAGCCAAGTTCCCAAGGAAGACCTGTATGGCGGATTGAAGACATTGGGGATGCACCAGTGCCGCCGTCGAAACCTGCGATTAGTACAACGTCCGCTTTCGCTTTCGCTACACCAGAAGCGATCGTACCTACGCCTGCTTCTGATACCAGCTTCACGTTTACACGGCCTGCGCGGTTCGCGTTCTTCAAGTCGTAGATAAGCTGAGCCAAATCTTCGATTGAGTAGATATCGTGGTGTGGTGGTGGAGAGATAAGGCCAACGCCCGGAGTCGAGTGACGCGTTGCACCGATCCAGTCATCTACTTTATCGCCTGGTAGCTGACCACCTTCACCTGGCTTCGCACCTTGAGCCATTTTGATTTGCAGCTCATCAGCGTTAGTTAGGTAGTAAGAGGTTACGCCGAAACGACCAGAAGCCACCTGCTTGATTGCAGAGCGTTCCCAATCGCCGTTCTCTTTGCGCTCGAAACGCATTGGGTCTTCACCACCTTCACCAGAGTTCGATTTCGCGCCAAGACGGTTCATCGCAACAGCTAGTGTGGAGTGTGCTTCGTAAGAAATAGAACCGAATGACATAGCGCCCGTCGCGAAGCGTTTCACGATGCTTTCAATTGGTTCGACTTCGTCGATAGAGATAGAACCTGCTGGGTTCTTAATGAATTCTAGCTGGCTACGCAGAGTTACTGCGTTGTCACCTTGTTTATCTACGGCTGTCGCGTACTGCTTGAACTGATCGTAGTTCTTGTTGCGCGTAGACTCTTGCAGTAGAGAAATGGTTTCTGGGTTGAATAGGTGCTTCTCACCACGCTGTTTCCATTGGTAAACACCACCAACATCCAGCATTTGAATTGGGATTTCGCGTTGTGGGTAACCGATGCGGTGACGGATCAGCACTTCTTTGGCGATATCATCAAGGGTTAGACCTTGGATACGAGAAACTGTACCTGTGAAGTATTTGTCTACCACGGATTTATGGATGCCCAAGGCTTCGAAGATTTGCGCACCATGGTACGACTGTAGCGTTGAGATACCCATCTTCGAGAAGATCTTCAGAAGACCGCCATTGATCGCTTTACGGTAGTTGTTGAACAGATCACGAGGGTTCGCTTCTGGATCCAACTTCTTCGTACGTTGAAGTTCAATGATGGTTTCAATCACTAGGTAAGGGTTAACCGCATTCGCACCGTAACCAAGTAGCGTTGCAAAGTGGTGCGTTTCACGCGCGTCACCAGTTTCAACCACGATGTCACACTTCGCACGTAGACCTTTACGGATCAAGTGGTGGTGCACTGCGCCAACTGCCAGCATTGCTGGAATCGCCGCGTGGTTTGAATTCACTGCGCGGTCAGTGAGTAGGATGATTGAGTAACCATCGATAACCGCGTCTTCTGCGTATTGGCAGATACGTTTTAATGCACGCTCAAGTTTGCCTTGATCTTCACTAGCTTGGAATACGATATCCAACGTTTTCGCTTGTAGGTGCTCGTTATCGATCGCACGCAGTTTTTCAAGCTCTGAGTTCGCCAGAACCGGCGATTCTAATTCGACTTTCTGACAGTGAAGTGGTGTTTCAGTCAGAAGGTTTTGGTCTTTACCCAAGTAAGTGTTCAGCGACATAACCATACGCTCACGGATCGGGTCGATCGGCGGGTTGGTTACCTGTGCAAACAGCTGCTTGAAGTAGTTTGAAAGGTGCTGAGACTGATGAGATAGAACCGCAAGAGGCCAGTCGGCACCCATTGCTGATAATGGCTCTTTCGCGTCATTCGCCATTGGAACGATGATTTCGTTCACTTCTTCAGTGCTTACGCCAAACGCTTGTTGGCGGTGTAGAAGGTGTTCTGGCTTAGGTTGGCTGAACTGGTTGCTCGCATCTGGCAGCTTCTTCAAGCTCAGTAGGTTTTCTTCTACCCATTTCTCGTAAGGCTGTGCCGTTGCGATGGTGTCTTTCACTTCTTCATCGGAGATGATGCGACCTTGCTCTAGGTCTGCAACGAAGATACGACCCGGTTGTAGACGACCACGGAACTCTACGTTCTCTGGTTCAATATCCACAACACCAGATTCAGATGCCATCACTAGGAAGTTATCTTTGGTCACTGTGTAGCGAGAAGGGCGCAGACCGTTACGGTCTAGTGTCGCACCAACTTGAACACCATCAGTAAAACATACTGAAGCAGGACCATCCCATGGTTCCATGATGTTCGCGTGGTACTGATAGAACGCGCGACGTTTAGGATCCATGTTTTTGTTTTCTTGCCATGCTTCCGGGATCATCATCATCAATGCGTGTGGCAGGCTGCGACCAGAAAGAACTAGGAGCTCAAGTGCCATATCGAAGTTAGATGAATCCGAGCTGCCTTCCTGACAGATTGGAAGAAGCATGTCGATTTCAGCCTGAGTAAACAGGTCTGATTCTAGAATTGCTTCACGGGCTTTCATCCAGTTCAAGTTACCGCGAACTGTATTGATTTCACCGTTGTGGGCAATGTAACGGAAAGGCTGTGCAAGACGCCATTTCGGGAAGGTGTTGGTAGAGAAACGAGAGTGTACCAGTGCTAGTGCAGTCACCATGGTCGGGTTTTGCAGATCAAGGAAGTACTGAGGTACTTGCTCGGTCGTTAACTGACCTTTGTACACCAATGTCTTGTAAGACATGGAGTTAATGTAGAAGTCGTCACCAATGTTCGAAACGCTTTCTAGGCAAACACGTACAGTGTAGTTACGAAGTACGTACAGTTTGCGTTCTAGCTCTTCAGGTGTGATGCCAGGGCCACCAGAGATAAACACATGCTCAAACTGAGGCTCTGTGCTTAGTGGGTCTGCACCGATCATTGAGTTGTCGGTTGGCAGAACGCGGTAGCCGATAACTTCAAGATCTAGACGCTGTGCATTACGTTCTAGAATGTCACGGCATTGCTCGCGTTTGTATTCGTCTTTCGGGAAAAGAACGACACCAACACCATACTTTTCAAACGAAGGCAGTTTAATGCCTAGCTTAACGGCTTCTTCTAATAGGAATTCATGAGGTTTTTGTAGCAAGATACCCGCACCGTCACCGCTGCATGGGTCACAACCTTGACCACCACGGTGTTCCATGCGAGCCAGCATATCCAATGCTTGAGTCACTACTTCATGAGATTTACGGTTTTTAAGGTGAGCAACAAAACCGATACCACAAGCGTCATGCTCCAGTTCCGGAGTGTACAGACCCTGTGGATTTTGCTCTCTATCTACCATAGATACATCCTTCCAGTTCAATGTCGACGCAAAAGTACCGGGCAGCAAATACTACCTAGACTATTGATTACGTCTTGTCCTTTATATTTATTATCGCCACCGATCTAGGTTGACCGGTCTTGATTCCTTTCCGTATCTCGCAGGAAAAGTTTTGCGAGAAAAACAATCCTTGGTGGTATCCCTTTATTTATTATCACTATCTAGTGATTTATATAGGTAGGAGTGGGATAACACCGACAAATCCCGCAGTGTGCTTTGTAATAAAAGTCACAAAAATAACGGGGTTGTGTAAGTATCCTACAATTTTGTCACTTCAGAATGCAATGAAAAAGTCGGCGTTGTGACCCAATTTTTTCGTTTAATTATGCATTTTTAGTTTAACACTTACGCAACATGAACGATTTTTGTCTTTAATTATGCAAGTTTATTGATTTTGACCCGCATGATGGGTGTTTGAATTGATTAATATTGTGTGTTTTTTCTTGCAGGGATGTAATTTATTTACACAGATCGTAGTGAGATTGATTACGATTTATTGTTGGTGAGAATTTATGCAGTTACATGAGTTGGTCAATACAATCGGCCAAGATCTTCAGCGTCGATACGGTGAAAAGGTTCATAAGTTAACATTGCACGGTGGATTTAGTTGCCCTAACCGCGATGGCACGATTGGGCGGGGAGGATGTACATTTTGCAATGTGGCTTCGTTTGCAGATGAAGAAGTCCAGATAAAAAGCATTCACGAACAGTTAAAAGATCGCGCAGGTGAAATTCACAGAGCGAAGAAGTATCTCGCTTATTTTCAGGCCTACACCAGTACCTATGCCGAAGTACAAGTTCTCAAAAACATGTATGAGGAAGCACTAAAGGCTGCAGACATGGTTGGTCTTTGTGTGGGGACGCGTCCTGATTGCGTCCCTGATGCGGTATTGGATTTACTGTCGGGCTATGTACAGCAAGGTTATGAAATTTGGCTAGAACTAGGTCTTCAAACCGCCAACAATGACACCCTAAAACGTATCAATCGTGGTCATGACTTTGAGTGTTATGCCGAAATCACTAAGCGTGCGCGAACACTCGGAATCAAGGTTTGTACTCACTTAATTGTGGGTTTACCCAAAGAAACCCGCGCCGAAAATATTGAAACCCTGCAAAAAGTGTTGGCCGTGGGAACGGATGGCATCAAGTTACATGGCTTGCATATTGTCGAAGGTAGCACCATGGCGAAAGCTTGGCGTGCTGGAAAGCTAGAAGCCCCTGAATTAGAAGAATATGTTGCGATCGCCAGTGAAATGATTCGTATGACACCACCAGATGTGATTTATCATCGCGTTTCATCAGCAGCCAGGAGGCCCACGTTATTATCGCCTCTGTGGTGTGAAAACCGTTGGCTAGCGATGACGGAAATTGGTCGAGAACTCAGTGCTCATGGTGCTCAAGGGAGCCTTACAGGGAATGCCTTTATCTATACTAAACCGGAATTAATAGCAGATCGCTCAATAAATAACTGATATATTTTAACCAGTGTTCTTTGAAGGTTTAAACGATGGATCAGTTACTCAATTGGCTTTGGGGTGGTCAAGGCGGTTATGGCTATGTCGTCTTGTTATTAATCGCAGGCGTGTGCGCGTTAGCACTGATCTATTTGCACTTTCAGACGTCACTTAAGCAACTAGTAACGGATTCTCCCTATCCAGTCATAGTGGTGGACACTAGCCATGCTCAGCTCTTGCTATCTAACCAGGCTGCGATGCAGTTATTAGGCATTCGCTCTTTGGGAACGGGGTATTTGTATCCTGCTTTATTCGATATTCATGAGCTTGAGCAGTTTCTCGATCGCTTCTCTAGTCGTCATTTTCGTCAGCAGGCTTTTGACTGGCGACTATCTGATAGTGAATCTATTAAAGTGGAGCTGTCAGGCAGAAAGAGTTTATTGCGCAATCATCGAGTTTGGATTCTTTATGCTCAGCCATATCAAGCCACTCACCAAGAGCAGCAACAAGAACTTGCGCAATTAATCATCGCACGTTCGGCATTAGACTCACTTTCAGAGCTGATTTGTACCCAAGACCGCCAAGGCAATCTGTTAACGACCAATCGAGCATTTGATCAATTCTGGCAAGGGCGAAGGGAAGAAGCTTGCGCATCCAAGACCTTGGGTGAGATGACCAGAAAAAGCGAACGTAAATGGACAACGGATCCACAAGGTCGAAGTTGCTTACTGGAAGTCAATCAAAACTCTCTTGTTTCGCCGAGTGGTGAGCTTATCGGTACGCTGTCTATTAGTCATGACGTGACTGAATGGCACAAGATGCAACAGAATCTGCGAGATGAAATGGAGCGTCGCAAAGATACAGAGGTGGCGCTAGCGCAAAGAGATACTATCTTACAAACGATTCTGGATGCCAGTCCGGACTCTATTGGTATTTTCAATGAGAACATGGTCTATCAAGCGTGTAATCAGCCTTTTGTTAAGGCGTTAGGAATTTCAAAAATTTCTGATTTGATAGGTAAGCGCCTCCAAGACGTGATTCCTAAAGAGATGTACGCGCGCTTAGCAGACAGTGACTTAGAAGCATTACGCCAGTTAGAGCCAGTTCGATACATAGATAAAGTCGTGAGTAGTGATGGTAAAAGTACGTGGTTTGATGTGGTGAAATCGCCTTTTAAAGATAAAGCATCAGGAACGAATGGTGTGCTGATCATGGCGCGTGATATTTCTGAGCGTTATCTTGCAGAACAAAAGTTGGAAAAAGCCAACCTAGAGTTAGAAAAATTGAGCTTTATGGATAGCTTAACTCAAGTATCGAACCGACGCCGTTTCGATGAACAACTGCAGGTATTGTGGTACCACCATGCTAGAGAAAAGCTGCCGCTCACCATCATGTTATGTGACATCGACTTTTTCAAAGATTACAACGACTGTTACGGTCACCAACAAGGTGATGAAGCGTTAGTCAGTGTTGCTACCGTGTTTACACAAGTCATCAATCGTTCTTCGGATTGTGTTGCGCGTTATGGTGGCGAGGAGTTTGGTTTTATCTTGCCGAATACCACCACGGAAGGTGCGCGCAACGTAGCACAGCGTATTCATGAGAAAATTCTACAGCTTGATATGGAACACGACAGTTCAGAAGCATCTGAACGCCTTACCGTCAGTATCGGTCTGGTCTCTTACATTCCTCAGCATGGTGATGAACCCGAAATGGGCATCGCTATGGCTGACAGTGCGTTATATCAAGCTAAAGCTGATGGACGTAATCGCACTTGTATTCACCCCAGTTCTTGCTAACGCTTTGTGACCGCTTGCTCTAAGTTGATAGCTGATTGTTTAAATCACCGTATTAAACACGTTAAACTTACACAAGCCTGTGCGCTCGTTGGTTTATCTTTTTATCTCGTGTCACAAGCGCAGATCGCACCGTGTGTTTTTCACTAATCAAACAGACCTAAATTGCGTTAGGTCGAGTGCATTTACCTGTTTTTCATCATCGAATGGCGCTATCTAGCCACCACCATGGAGTAGTTAATGAAACCCATGAAAAATCTCGCCCAGTATTATGTCGACTTGCTAGTCAAACTGGGGATTGTTCGCTTCTCTATTTTGCTAGCCCTTGCGCTGGTGGCATTAGCTGTTGTGGTGCAGGTAGGGATTACTTTAGCTCTCAAAGGGCGAGTAGATGATATCGACATTGTCCGTTCGGTGTTTTTTGGTCTATTGATCACCCCTTGGGCGGTTTACTTCCTCTCTGTGGTTGTAGATCAACTAGAAGAGTCTCGCCAGCGTTTAACTAAGCTGGTGTCCAAACTGAAGGACATGCGTTCGCGAGATCAAGAGCTGAATTACCAACTTCAACAAAACATTGAAAAGCTTAACCAAGAAATTGAAGAGCGTATTAAAGCGGAAGAAGCACGTGAAGAGGCGATGCAAGACCTCGAAAATGAGGTGTTCCAACGCGAACGTACTCAATTAGAGTTGGCAGAACGTACCGCATTACTGCGTTCATTTATTGATGCCTCACCAGACTTAATTTACTACCGCAATGCGGATGGTGTTTTCTCTGGCTGTAACCGCGCGATGGAAGAGCTAACGGGCAAGAAAGAGCACCAGTTAGTCGGATTAAGCCCTTGGGATGTGTATAGCAAAGAAATCGCCGAGCATATCGTTGATACTGACCAAAAGGTTTTTGCCGATAATCAAGCAATTACTTACGAGCAATGGCTCGAATACCCAGATGGTCGCAAGCATTACTTTGAGCTGCGTAAAGTGCCATTTTACAGCAAAGATGGCCGCCACCTTGGTCTCGTTGGGTTCGGTCGTGATATCACTGAACGTAAGCGCCATGAAGAGTCGTTAGAGAAAGCAAGCCGCGACAAAACTACCTTCATCTCAACCATCAGTCATGAGCTGCGAACGCCGCTGAATGGCATTGTAGGCTTAAGTCGTATGCTTCTAGATAGTCCGTTGACAGAAGAGCAGCGTAAACACATGCAGACCATCAATGTGAGTGCGATTACTCTAGGTAACATCTTCAACGATATTATCGATATGGATAAATTTGATCGCCGTAAGTTAGAACTATTACCTGCGCCACTTAACTTCGAAGACTTCGTCGCAGAGATTGAGAGTATCTCAGCTCTGATGGCGGAACAAAAAGGGTTACGCTTTGACTTAGAACGTTTAAGCGACTTGCCAAAAGCAATTGAAGTGGATGCAACCCGTCTACGTCAGGTGATTTGGAACTTGGTCAGCAACGCAATGAAGTTCACCAAGGAAGGTGGCGTTGTGATGACAGTGAGCGCGGATGTCGAAGACGATTTTGCGACCATTATTATGGAAGTGGAAGACACAGGTATTGGTATCCCAGACGAAGAGCTAGATAAGATCTTTGCGATGTACTACCAAGTGAAATCAGGCAAGGACAACCTGCATGCGGTCGGTACAGGTATTGGTTTGGCGGTATCTAAGCAACTGATCAATATGATGGATGGTGACATTACGGTTACCAGTGAGGAAGGCTTTGGTAGCACTTTTACTGTATCGATCCACGTTCCGATTGTTGAACTAGCTGAGCCAGTCATTGATGCGAAACGCGACAATGTGCGCCTCAACATATTTATGGTCGAAGACATCGAGCTTAACGTAACTGTGGCTAAATCGTTACTAGAGAGCCTAGGGCACTCTGTCACCGTGGCAATGACGGGCCAAGAAGCGTTAGTGAACTTTGTGCCAGAAAAATACGACTTAGCGTTGTTGGATATCCAACTGCCTGATATGACGGGCTTTGATGTCGCCAATTATTACCGCAAGCATTATAACAATCTTCCTCCATTGGTCGCCTTAACTGCTAATGTAATGAAAGATCGTCGTGAATACTTAGATAACGGCATGGATGATGCGATCAGTAAGCCGCTGGCAGTGAATGCTATTCAGTCAGTGATTGATAAATTCTTCGCTCACCAGTTAGAACAACCTAAGGAAGTGGTGAGCGGTCCCGAAACAGTGGAAGAGCCAGTGCCTTCTCCTGTGATTGAGACACATTTGCTCGATATGGATATGTTAGAGTCTTACGTCGACATTGTTGGTGCAAAACCTGTCTACGACAGCATAAAAATGTTTGAAGATATGATGCCAGACTATATCGATGTCTTAGATTCGAACATGACAGCGAAAGATCAAGATGGGATTGTTTCTGAAGCGCATAAAATCAAAGGTGCTGCAGGTTCAATTGGCCTGAAACGTATCCAAAGTGTGGCGCAAAAAGCGCAATCGCCCGATATGCCAGCATGGTGGGAAAACATTTCAGACTGGGTTGAAGAGATCAAAAATGAATACCAAAACGATATTCAAGTCCTCAAAAGTTGGTTGGAACAAAGGAAATAACATGAAAAGAATCGCACCATTGGCATTAGCCATGGCATTGATGGCAGGCTGTAGTTCCGTTCCAAATGTGAATTGGCAACAAAACAGTCAGATTACGATTAATGAGGTTAATGTTGAGCTCAAAAGTAATTTATGGGTGAACCTCATGCCGAATATTGGGGACGTGGAAGAGCAAAGTATTCAAGGTGCACTTTACCTCGAAGGAGATCAGTTACTTCCTGCAAATCTAACGGCAGAAGCTCTTATTATTAAACAGGGGCAAAAAGAGTGGTTGGTGGACAGTGCGTCTTTAGATACTCGAACGCACAGTGAAAGCCGATGGGAGGTGGCGTTCTCGTCTCACATTGATGTGAACACAGAAAAATCGGTTGATATCGCAGTGCTTCTAGACGATGCGGGTAAACAGCGTTGGTTAGTCGAAAAGTACGTGAAGATTAACAAGGTTTATTAACCGCAATGATGTTGCATTAGTCGTTAGACCTAAAACAAAAAGGGCTTGCTCAATGAGCAAGCCCTTTGCATATTAGCGGTTAAATCTAGTCTTCTAGATCGCCACAGAAGCGGTAACCTTCGCCGTGGATAGTGGCGATGATTTCTGGCGTACCTGAAACAGACTCAAAGTGCTTACGGATACGACGAATCGTTACGTCTACAGTACGGTCGTGTGGCTTAAGTTCACGACCAGTCATCTTCTTAAGAAGATCTGCACGAGTTTGAATCTTACCCGGGTTCTCACAGAAGTGCAGTAATGCGCGGAACTCAGAGCGAGGTAGCTTGTAGCTATCACCAGCAGGGCTTACTAGAGAGCGGCTGTTGATGTCTAGTACCCAACCGTTGAATTCATACTTTTCTACCGAGCGCTTCTCTTCTTGCACCGCGTTAGAGCTCATTGAGCGACTAAGTAGGTTACGTGCACGAATAGTTAGTTCACGTGGGTTGAATGGTTTAGTGATGTAGTCATCTGCACCAATCTCAAGACCTAGGATCTTGTCTACTTCATTGTCACGGCCTGTCAGGAACATTAAAGCAATGTTCGCTTGCTCGCGTAATTCACGCGCTAGTAGAAGGCCATTCTTGCCTGGAAGATTAATGTCCATAATAACCAAGTTGACTGAGTTATCAGACAACACTTGGTGCATCTCTTCACCGTCACTGGCTTCAAAAACAGCGTATCCCTCTGCTTCAAAAATACTCTTAAGAGTGTTACGAGTTACTTGCTCATCTTCAACGATAAGAATCTGCGGGGTTTGCATTGGCGGTACCTAAATTTGTGACAAAATTGTGCTAATAGAATAAATTCTAGGCAAAAATATAACATACAGGTAATGTGATTTTGATAATAAATCAAGTTGATCAAAAAAACACTTCTTTCAGTTATCCGCCCTCCATGGAATTTTGCCAACTCACCAGTATCCAATGGCGACGTTTATTCTAAAGGGCTTGTTTACCTTTCATTTCCTGCTTTCAGTGGGGCCTGAAACGTAAACACCCTAAGATATTGAGCGGATTTTATATTGTTAACAGCATGCTAACAATGCTCAAATGTTAATTCCATTCAGTTTGTTGATTTATATCAATTGATGAAATGTAACTGTTATTAATCGTTTAAGACTTATGATAGAAAAAAGTAATAAGAACATAGACGCATCGTTATGGAATGCTTATTCAGAATCTTTTTTCAGATTCGAAGCCGAGTGGCGTGTTTCAAACTATGCTGTGATAACCGCTTGGAACCCATACAGTAACTTGAGGTCCAAAGAAGAGAACAGCATAAACAATCACGCGTTAGAAAAACAGCTACAGCACGTTAATTACGCGCCTGTCACGGTAGGTGATAGCGCTTTTACATGGTATGAGGAAAGCTTTGCCGTCGAGTTGTCGCCAGAGGTAGCCGTTGAATTGGCGAGTGACTTTCAACAAAACGCGATTTATTACGTCATTAATGACCAACTTTATCTTATTGCGTGCTCGCAGCCGAAAGTTTTTCATACGTTAGGCTCCATTAAACCTCGGCTCGTATAGAAGGTATAGAAAAGGATACTGCTCACTGAAGCACCGCTTGGGTGAGAAAATTCACGGAGGAAATATGAGAGACATTACACCCGATATTTGTGACCAATTTGAAGACCAAGTGAGCTTGCTTACTTTACCATTGCAGAACTTTGGTCAACGTAGCGCTTTTTACGGTGAAATCGTTACGGTGCGCTGCTATCACGATAACTCGAAAGTGCGTGAAGTACTGGGCGAAGATGGAACGGGTAAAGTATTGATTGTTGACGGACATGGATCGTGTCAGAGAGCATTACTCGGCGATCAATTAGCGATACTCGGAATAGAAAATGGGTGGGAAGGTATCATTGTCTATGGTGCAATACGCGACGTAGCACAAATATCTCAAATGGACATTGGCGTTCAAGCTCTTGGAACTAACCCGTTTAAAACAGAGAAACGCGGGATAGGAGAGGTAAACGTAACCTTAACGATGCAAAACCAAATCGTTCAACCTAAGCACTACGTTTACGCGGACTGGAACGGTGTGTTGATTTCTAAGCAAAAGCTGGACTTCTAAAAACGAAAGCCTAAACCAACCTCAAAGCCTTGTTGCCAATCTTGGTAATCAAGAGTCGCGTGAAGATCCAGTTTATCGGTAATTTTTACGCGACTTGATACTTCAGCCGCGAGGCTACTGTCGTCTTGGCGAATACCTTCCGCTGTTTCGTTCTTGTAAGAGCGAACTGTACTTTTCAGCGTGACACGATCATTAAAGTGATAGCTGATCCCACTCAAAAAACCACTTTGATTTTTGGTAGGAGAGTTATTGACTCGCGCACCGACATAAACGTCTACCGAATCAAAAAGTTCGTAAGCGTAACCCGTATCGATATTCCAAACATCAAAACTGTCAGACTGATAACTGTCGCTGGAAATGAATAGTTTATGAGGAGAAGGGGATGTTTTACCTGGAAGCGGCGGAAGCTCGTTTGCTAGACAAACACCAGGCACAAAAAACAGCAACAGAAAAAGCCCTCTTTTCATGTTCACCACTCCTTGTGTCAACTTTTTTATTAGTATGCGCCCAAAGCTTCTCACTATTAAAGCATAGAATATGAAAGCTAGCTCACCTATTTTCTAAATAATTCGATCCTATGAACATAAGTCACAGTTAAGTTGTTGTTATGTGTCACAACCCTCTCGAATTATTTGATCGTACGTTTTATGGCAAAGATCAGACTAGTTATTAGATAAAAAACCGAACTGGTGATGATGGTTAAGTCCTTTACAAAAACTAACTGTAGATTTTTAAATGATCAATAATGTGTAATTAACTATAAATATCAATGACATTGCTTAGCAGAATTCTCTGAAAGATGGAAAAACAAACAATTTTTTGTTGACTATGTATCAGAAACTCGGTAAACGTAGAGTTAAGCAAACACAATTAACGTTGAATATTTATTTATGCCATCTAACAGCCTAGTAGTAATGACCACGACCATTATTATTACCGACACGACACATGTTGGGGCAGGCTGCTGAGCGAAAGAAATTCACAAAAAAGGCCTGTATCCAACAAGATACAGGCCTTTTTTTATGCTTTTTTATCCAGAATTTAGACAAATTTAAGAAGATATACCGGAGGAAGGGATGCGAGTATTGAAGTTTGGCGGATCATCACTAGCTGATGCAGATCGCTTTTTGAGAGCGGCAGACATTATTGCCAATAACGCTCAACAAGAAGAAGTGGCGGTTGTTCTTTCCGCTCCTGGTAAAACAACAAACAAATTGGTTGCGGTCATTGAAGGCGCATTGCGCAATGGTGAAGCAGAACTACAAATCAAAGAGTTGGAGGAGTCGTTTAAAACGCTCTTCACTCAAGTCCAAGCAGTACTACCCAATATCGATGGTTCAGCTTTCGATAACCAAGTGAAAACTTCTCTCTCTCAATTACGCCAATTCGTTCATGGCATCAATCTTCTTGGCATGTGCCCAAACAATGTTAATGCACGTATTATTAGCAAAGGCGAACGCGTTTCGATTCAATTGATGAAAGCGGTGTTAGAAGCCAAAGGCCAGCCTGCACATCTTATCGACCCAGTTGAATACCTATACGCAAAAGGTGATCACCTTGAAGCCATGGTCGATGTAGATGTTTCAACGCAAAACTTCCGCCAAAACCCTCTTCCTCTGGGCCATGTGAATATCATGCCTGGCTTTACCGCAGGTAACGAGAAAGGTGAATTGGTAACACTTGGTCGCAATGGCTCTGATTATTCGGCGGCGGTTCTTGCGGCGTGTCTGCGCGCAGATTGCTGTGAGATCTGGACAGACGTAGATGGTGTGTACAACTGTGACCCTCGCTTAGTCGAAGATGCTCGCCTACTTAAATCTCTTAGCTATCAAGAAGCGATGGAGCTTTCTTACTTCGGTGCTTCCGTTTTGCATCCGAAGACCATTGCTCCTATCGCGCAGTTCCACATCCCATGTCTGATCAAAAACAGCTTTAACCCACAAGGTGCAGGAACTTTGATTGGGCAAGACACTGGTGAAGACAATCTGGCGATCAAAGGTATCACGACGCTAAACGACCTAACTATGGTTAACGTCTCCGGCCCAGGTATGAAGGGTATGGTTGGCATGGCAAGCCGCGTATTTGGCGCAATGTCTTCCGCTGGTGTGTCTATTGTTCTTATTACTCAGTCTTCTTCTGAGTACAGCATTAGCTTCTGTATTGAGGCAGAAGATAAAGCAAAAGCGCAACAAGTACTGGCCGATGCGTTTGAGTTGGAACTGAAAGATAGCTTATTAGAGCCGGTCGAGTTTATTGATAATGTTTCAATCATAACGTTGGTTGGTGACGGCATGCGTACATCGCGCGGTGTTGCATCTCGCTTCTTCTCATCTCTTGCTGAAGTGAACGTAAACATTGTAGCCATCGCACAGGGCTCATCTGAGCGTGCTATCTCAGCCGTGATTCCTGAAGATAAAATCTCTGAAGCAATCAAAGCGTGTCACGAAAACCTCTTCAACTCTAAGCACTTCTTAGACGTATTCGTGGTTGGTATTGGTGGCGTTGGTGGTGAGCTGGTGGATCAGATCGAGCGTCAACAGGCGAAGCTTGCGGAAAAAGGCATCGTTATTCGCGTGTGTGGCTTGGCAAACAGCAAAGGTCTTTTACTTGATAGTGAAGGTCTGCCACTCGAGCATTGGCGTGATCATATGTCGGCAGCGACAGAAGAGTTCAGCCTAGCGCGTTTGATTTCTTTGGTTCAACGTAACCACATCATCAACCCAGTATTGGTTGACTGTACATCAAGTGAAGATATCGCGAACCAATACGCTGATTTCTTAGCTGCTGGTTTCCATGTCGTTACACCAAATAAAAAAGCAAACACAGCAAGCATGGCTTACTACCATCAGCTTCGCGATGTTGCGCGCAGCTCTCGTCGCAAGCTGATGTACGAAACAACTGTGGGGGCGGGTCTACCGGTAATCGAAAACCTGCAAAACCTAATCTCAGCGGGTGATGAGCTAGAGCGCTTTAGCGGTATTCTTTCTGGCTCTCTGTCATACATCTTCGGTAAGTTAGATGAAGGTATGAGCCTAAGTGAAGCTACTAATATCGCAAAAGAAAATGGTTTTACTGAACCGGATCCTCGTGATGATCTTTCTGGTATGGATGTCGCGCGTAAGCTTCTGATCCTAGCTCGTGAAGCAGGCATGTCTCTAGAACTAGAAGACGTTGTGGTTGATCAAGCACTGCCACCAGGTTTTGATGATTCTGGTAGCGTTGATGAATTTATGGCGCGTTTACCTGAAGCAGACGCTTACTTTAAAGAATTATCTGCAAAGGCAGCGGAAGAAGGCAAAGTACTGCGCTACGTTGGTGAGATTAATGAGGGCAAGTGCACAGTAAGCATCGCAGCGGTGGATGAAAACGATCCAATGTATAAAATCAAGGACGGTGAAAACGCACTGGCATTTTACAGCCGTTACTATCAGCCAATCCCACTAGTGTTACGTGGCTATGGTGCAGGCACCGAAGTAACGGCTGCGGGTGTATTTTCTGACGTGATGCGTACTTTAGGTTGGAAACTAGGGGTATAACAATAATGAGTTCAAGTGATATGGATGTAGTGGTTTATGCCCCAGCATCAATTGGTAATGTAAGCGTTGGCTTTGATGTGCTGGGGGCGGCCGTGTCTCCAGTGGATGGCACACTATTGGGTGACCGTGTATTGGTGAAATCTGGGGCTGATCCGTTCAGCCTTAAAACGGCGGGTGATTTTGTTGAGAAATTGCCAACTGAACCAAAAGACAACATCGTCTACGACTGTTGGCTCGTGTTTGCTCGTGAGTTAGACAAAAAAGGCGTTGAGCTAAAACCACTTGAGATGACGCTAGAAAAGAACATGCCAATTGGCTCTGGTTTAGGCTCAAGTGCATGTTCTATCGTCGCAGCATTAGATGCATTGAACCGATTCCATGGACAGCCACTTAACGAGACAGAATTATTGGCGCTGATGGGAGAGATGGAAGGCAAGATCTCTGGTGGTATTCACTACGACAACGTTGCGCCATGTTACCTTGGTGGTGTGCAACTGATGCTTGAAGAGTTGGGTATCATCAGTCAAGAAGTGCCTTGCTTTGATGATTGGTACTGGGTGATGGCGTATCCGGGTATCAAGGTATCAACGGCGGAAGCGCGTGAGATCCTACCATCTCAATACCGCCGACAAGATATCATCGCTCATGGTCGCCACCTTGCGGGCTTTATTCATGCGTGTCATTCTGGTCAGCCAGAACTTGCTGCAAAAATGATCAAAGACGTGATCGCAGAACCGTATCGTGAGAAACTGCTTCCAGGTTTTGCGAATGCACGTCAATACGCAGCGTCTGCGGGTGCATTGGCAACCGGTATTTCTGGCAGTGGTCCGACACTGTTCAGTATTTGCAAAGAGAAAGATGTCGCTGAGCGAGTTGCTCGCTGGTTAGAACAAAACTACGTACAAAACGAAGAAGGATTCGTCCACGTTTGTCGTCTAGATAAGCAGGGTTCGAAAGTAACAGGAAGTGAGCTATGAAGCTTTACAATATAAAAGAAAATGATGAACAAGTTTCCTTTGGCCAAGCCGTTCGCCAAGGGTTAGGTCGCAATCAAGGCCTATTTTTCCCATCGGAATTACCAAAATTTGAAGATATCGATGCGCTGCTTGCAGAAGACTTTGTCTCTCGTAGCACTAAGATTCTATCGGCGTTAATTGGAGATGAACTTGCAGAAGAGCAGGTGAATGCTCTTGTTGATGCTGCATTCCAATTCCCTGCGCCAATTAATCAGGTCAAAGACGGTGTTTACGCTCTGGAACTGTTCCATGGTCCAACGCTTGCATTTAAAGATTTTGGTGGTCGCTTTATGGCGCAATCTCTTGCAGCCGTTTCGGACGGTGGCAAGATCACCATTCTGACTGCAACTTCTGGCGATACTGGCGCAGCCGTTGCGCATGCTTTCTACGGTATGGAAGACATCAACGTTGTGATTCTTTATCCAAAAGGCAAGATCAGCCCACTGCAAGAGAAGCTATTCTGTACGCTTGGTAAAAACATTCACACTGTCGCGATCGATGGAGACTTCGATGCGTGTCAGGCACTGGTTAAGCAAGCTTTTGATGATTCTGCACTGCGTGAAGAGATCGGTCTGAACTCTGCAAACTCAATCAACATCAGCCGTTTGATGGCGCAAATCTGTTACTACTTTGAAGCAGCTGCGCAAATGAGCAAACAAGAGCGTGAAAACCTTGTTGTGTCTGTACCAAGTGGTAACTTTGGTAACCTAACTGCTGGTCTATTGGCAAAAGCGTTGGGCTTGCCTATCAAACGCTTTATCGCTGCAACTAATGCCAATGACACGGTTCCTCGCTACCTAGAAACAGGTAAGTGGGAGCCAAAACCAACAGTCGCAACAACATCGAACGCGATGGACGTGAGCCAACCAAACAATTGGCCTCGTATTGAAGAGCTGTGCCGCGTGAAAGAGTGGGGCTTGGAGACGTTAGGTAAAGGCGCAGTATCTGATGAGCAAAGCGCACAGTCAGTGAAAGATTTACATGCTCTAGGCTACCTATGCGAACCGCATGGTGCGATTGCTTACCGAGTGCTTGAAGAACAATTGCAAGACGGTGAAACCGGTCTGTTCCTATGTACTGCTCACCCTGCGAAGTTCAAAGAAGTGGTGGATGATATTCTAGAATCCGATATCGACCTTCCTGCGCCACTAGCGAAGCACGCTGCGATGGAGCTGCTATCGGAAGAGCTCGACGCAGACTTTGACGCATTGAAACAAGTACTGCGCCGCGTGCAGTAAGCTTCAAAGTATAGTAAGTATCAAAAACAGAAATAACGAGAGGTGAATGAGTAATCATTCACCTTTTTTATTGTCGGTAAGTTTTGACTCTCTTTATGATTGAGAAACGAACTTAACTAAATGAGATAGAAAGAGAAGCATGCATTTTTTGATTTTTCTTGGCTCAGTGAGAAACAGCACGCCACCACGACCAGCCCGTTTAGGAATGCGAGTCAGTAAAGCGTGTGAAAAACTCATCGCGAGTCAACATTCGCAACATATGGTCGAAATCATCGACCCTTTGAATTACGACTTTGGCGATGTGTTTAAGCCCGAGTTTGCTTATCACCGCTCTAAAGTTCCGCAGCACCTAAGTGAGCTGGCAGACAAAATCAAACATGCGGATGGGTATGTGATGGTTAGCCCGGAATATAACCATTCGATGAGTCCTGCTTTGGCGAACATGCTTAACCATTTCGGCAGTTCGCTGTTTTCTTACAAGCCGAGTGCTATCGTGACCTATTCTGCCGGACAATGGGGTGGTGTTAGAGCTGCCGTTTCTATGCGTACCTTCTTATCTGAACTTGGATGTCTACCTGTCTCTGCGATGATCCACATTCCGAAAGCGCAAGAAGTCTTTGATGAACAGGGCGTTGCTGCGGATGAGTCGGAGCAGACGCAGTGGGACAACTATATGAATCGCACTATGCATCAATTGATTTGGTGGGCAGAAGGGGCGTCACTGCAAAGAGATAGGCTTGATCCAACCTCTGTAGCGCAAGCGTTTCAGAAAGATCCTTCGCAAAGAAATGCACCTTAGAGGCGAGTTGCTTTCCATTATAGAAAGGGGTTAGAAGGATTCTGAAACAAAAAAGCTTGGTCATTGCTGACCAAGCTTTTTAAATTCTAGCGAGCTAGTTTACTGAGAGATTATAGAGTCTCAGTAAAAGTACGAGCGATTACATCACGTTGTTGCTCTGGAGTTAGCGAGTTAAAACGTACTGCGTAACCAGAAACACGAATAGTTAGTTGTGGGTATTTCTCTGGGTGTGCAACTGCATCTTCTAGTGTTTCGCGTTTAAGCACGTTCACGTTTAGGTGTTGGCCGCCTTCGATACGAGGAGCAGTTTCGATTGCAACTTCACGGCTTTCGTATTCACCTAGGTCGCTGATTGCGATAACTTGGTCTGCTTCGTAGCCAGCAGTTGCAGCAACACAACGAGCTTCATTTTTTTCGCTATCTAATAGCCAGATAGAGTTTAGTAGGTCGTCGTTTGCCGCTTTTGTAATTTGGATACCTTGGATCATCACTATCTCCTAGACCACTTACGTGGTGATTATTGGTGTTAATTTTCGAATTTTCGTTGAGCTGAGTATTATATAGCTAATATCCACTATTTTAATATTGATTTAAGTCAAAAAACAACCAAAAACATTATTTTTATTAAGGTAATTTTATTGAGTTAAATCAATAAAACCTTTGAAAACAAACTAATTACAATTTATTTGATAATATAAAAAATATTTAATAACTGGTTTTGTTGTAAATTTACTACAAATTGAGATTAAAATTTAAACTGGTTAACGCAACTATCTGTATTTAGGTAGCAATACTGAAAGTCTAAAGTGATTAAATGACAAACATGAAAAACAAGCTTGGGAATAAACTCATTGGTGCACATGTCTCTGCTGCTGGTGGGGTCGATCAAGCTCCGTTGAGAGCTCGTGAAATTGGCGCGAATGCATTCGCACTATTTACAAAAAACCAACGCCAGTGGGCGGCGAAGCCTTTAGAATCAAAAACCATCAGTGCGTTTAAAGCGAACTGTAAAATGCTGGGTTTCGGAGCAGAACATATTCTTCCCCATGATTCTTATCTGATTAACTTGGGTGCGCCGGAAGAAGAAAAGCTGAATAAATCCCGCGCGGCATTTATTGATGAAATGGAGCGTTGTAATCAGTTGGGGCTGACTTTGCTTAACTTCCATCCGGGTAGTCACCTAAAGAAAGTCTCTGAACAGGAGTGCCTCGCGACGATCGCCGAGTCGATCAATCTTGCGCATAAAGCGGTGCCGAATGTGATCGCTGTTATCGAGAATACGGCAGGTCAAGGCACTAACTTAGGCTGGAAGTTTGAGCACCTTGTTGAAATCATCGAGCAAGTGGAAGATAAAGATCGTGTCGGCGTTTGTATTGATACCTGCCATACCTTTACGGCTGGTTATGACTTACGTACAAAAGAAGATTGCAAGCGCACCTTTGCAGAGTTCGACCGTATAGTAGGTATGCACTATTTAAGAGCAATGCATCTAAATGATTCAAAAGTAGAGTTTGCCAGCAAAGTAGATCGCCACCATTCTCTTGGTAAAGGAGAGATCGGGTGGGATTGCTTTGAGTACATCGCGAAAGACCCTCGTTTTGATGGTATCCCTCTGATTTTAGAAACAATTGATCCAGATATTTGGCAGCGAGAGATCAACACGTTGCGTCAATTCCATTTAGCGGCCATTGACAGTTAATGGCGTAACCACAAAGTTGGCACCTTTCTTTCTTAGTCATTGAACATCAATCTCTGAATTAGCAAAGAAGGATGCCAACATGTCTCGACCACTCTCTTTTACTCCTTATGCTTACACTCGTCGCGTGCTTCGCTTACCGATGCCTAATCGTCACATTACCGGACAGGGTCATTTTCGAACGCCACAGAAGCATTAGTCTTTTATTACTTGTCTCAAGTTCGTGGTAAGTTTTTGTTTGTTTGAGTTTCGCTCGTTAGAATAGAAGCAAAATTTAGGACAGGAACTTTCCATGAATCAGTCACCCACTTGGCACGATGTGATCGGCGAAGAGAAAAAGCAGAGCTACTTTGTAGACACCTTGAATTTTGTTGAAGCCGAACGCGCCGCAGGCAAAGCTATTTTTCCTCCCGCAAAAGATGTCTTTAACGCGTTTCGTTTTACCGAGTTCAAAGACGTTAAGGTCGTGATTCTAGGACAAGACCCATACCACGGCCCAAATCAGGCGCATGGCCTGTGTTTCTCTGTACTGCCTGGCATTAAAACGCCACCGTCACTGGTTAATATGTATAAAGAGCTGGCGCAAGATATTGAAGGTTTCCAAATCCCTCAACATGGTTTTTTGCAAAGCTGGGCTGAACAAGGCGTATTGTTACTCAATACGGTATTAACGGTGGAGCAAGGTAAAGCGCATTCACATTCAAAGACAGGTTGGGAAACGTTTACTGACCGAGTGATTGAAGCCATTAATCAGCATCAAGAAGGTGTAGTGTTCTTGCTATGGGGTTCACATGCACAGAAGAAAGGTCGTTTTATCGATCGCAATAAGCACCATGTGTTAGCTGCCCCACACCCATCGCCACTTTCTGCACATCGAGGCTTTTTCGGTTGTAAGCATTTCTCTCAAGCAAACCAGTTGCTTACATCACAAGAAAAAGCACCAATTAACTGGCATTTGCCATTAACGGTATAAATGAAGAGACAGCGATCATGGATGGTATGATCGCTGTTTTTTTGAGCACGCTCGAGGCTGATAGTAAATTTCTCATGTACACTTACTAAAAGTAGGTGTTAAGGAGAGACGCTATGATGATCGAAAGAATTCGACGCGAACATGGTTATATGGTTCGTCTGTTGGCGATACTGCGCCATAAGCTTAATGAGATAAAAAAAGAACGTGTAATCAACTATGCGTTAGTAAGCGAGATTGTTGATTACCTCTCTAATCATTCGGAGAAAGTACACCACCCGAAAGAAGATATCCTCTATCACCACTTTCTTGAACACTATGGTAAGCAACAAACCATGGAAAATTTAGAGAAAGAACATCTAGAGTTAGCGAGTAAAACCAGAGAGTTTTCATCCGTGATAGAGATGATCCTTCAGGATGCTGTTGTGCCACAAGACATGTTTGTCGCTCACCTAGAAGATTTCATAGAATCGCAAAGGCACCACTTGGAGCTAGAAGAGCGAAAAATTTTGCCTCTCATTGAAGAGTTATTTACCACAGAAGATTGGCAGCATGTCGAGAGCTTATGGAGCGTCAGTGAGGATGATCCTGTGTTTGGTGACACGATTGCTGATCGTTATAAGCAGTTGGCCGAACGTGTTCGTCAAAGTGATACTGAGTATGTTTAAGCCTGAGTGATGAAACCTGAGCGAGCGAAAGCCGTCTCTCGGGTTTGTGAGATACATTTCTTATTTATTGGGAATCAACCGAAAATTTAGTGTGCATATTTCTCGGCAAAAAGTACGGAAGATTCTCATTGAGTAATAATGGTATTCATACTTAAACCTTGGTACATAAACTCACGGTGTTTACGGTCACTGTAAACAAAAAACAAAAGGCACCTGTAAGGTGCCTTTTGTTTGAATTAGAGTTTAATGTCTTCCAAGTTATAATCGGTACAGACATCAAGTTCGCGCAGCTCTTTAAGCAAATTGCGTCTGTCGTTCATCTCTTCTATTTCACGCCACTTTCGCTTTACTGGTTTGGCACGAGATTTGGTTGTTGAGGTAGTATCCAGATTAAAAATGTCATCTAGTTGAAAGCCTTCCATAAGCCACCTTTACCTTTCTTAAGCTAAACTGTTGTAACCAGTCCTTGTGGAGTTTTTTAAGTACCACAATAGCCGTGAGAATAACCATGATATATTTCGCATTTGTGTCGGTAGCATGACATTTTCGTGCAAAAATATTCTCAAAATCACACTTTTTATTGCAACGATGTGGATAAAAAATGCACAAACGATCTCAAGAAAACGATTAAATAGAGAAATTTTCTATGTTAATTCGATTTGATGAATGGGTGCACTGCGCAAAGGTTAAAGTTGCATAAAATCAGTTTGATGAAATAGTGTTCAATTAGATGGTAAGTCACTAGCGTAAATTTATGTAACACCTTGTGAATACTAGCTTGTTCTTGTTTATACGGTTTGCCATTCCATTTAATGAAGAATAATTATTTATGTTGGTGTTTGGTAATTGAAATGTTGCGCAGTTTGAGTGTTAAGTCTTCTATTTATGTTATTTTTTGGTGACTTTATAGTGAAAAATAACAATGTTATTCTTATTGTTGCATATTGATTTTTGCGCTCCTAGGTTGCATTATCCGCCCGTCAAAAAATACGCTGGTACGTAAAATGGATGCATGAAGCGACGTTTACGATTCTAGATTGCCCATAAACATTACTTAAAAAGCTAAGCACACTTTGACACTTAGCAGGCAATTTGGTGGATGGCTAGGACGCATAGACTGGCGCAACTCACTTTGAGGTACACATGACAGACTTAATCAATTTGATGAACGATCTCCTCTGGGGTTCGATTCTGGTTTATCTTCTTGTTGGTGTTGGTATTTACTTCACCGTTCGATTAGGGTTCATTCAGTTCCGCCATTTCGGCCACATGTTCTCTGTTCTTAAGAACAGCCGTAAAGCAGACAAAGCTGGTATTTCCTCTTTCCAAGCGCTTTGTACTAGTCTTGCTGCACGTGTTGGTACAGGTAACATGGCGGGCGTTGCAGTTGCATTGACTGCGGGTGGTCCTGGTGCGATCTTCTGGATGTGGCTGATTGCAATGCTTGGTATGGCAACATCGTTTGCTGAGAGCACACTGGCGCAGCTATACAAAACCAAAGATGATGATGGCAACTACCGTGGTGGCCCTGCCTACTACATGGAAAAAGGCCTGGGCATGCGTTGGATGGGCGTGTTGTTCTCAGTTTTCCTAATCATCGCTTTTGGTTTGGTATTCAACGCCGTACAAGCTAACTCAATTGCCAATGCAATGAGCAACGCATTTGGTTGGAATAACCTGTATGTCGGTATTGCCGTTGTTTTACTGTCTGCAATTGTTATTTTCGGTGGCATCAAGCGTATCGCAAGAGTTGCTGAGATGATCGTTCCGATCATGGCACTACTTTATCTAGCCCTAGCGCTGTTCATCATGTTCTCTAACCTAGAGAAATTACCTGATGTATTGATGCTTATCTTTAAGAGTGCATTTGGTCTGCAAGAAGCAGCAGCAGGTGGTCTTGGCTACGCAATTGCACAGGCAATGATTAACGGTATCAAGCGCGGTCTATTCTCGAATGAAGCAGGTATGGGTTCTGCACCTAACGCGGCAGCTTCAGCAACACCTTACCCACCACACCCAGCGTCTCAAGGTTACGTACAGATGCTAGGCGTGTTCATGGATACGATCGTTATCTGTTCTGCAACAGTGGCTATCATCCTGATGTCTGGTGAGTATGTCGGTCAAGCAACAGAAGTGACGGGTATCGAGCTAACTCAGCGTGCATTGAGCTCACAAGTTGGCGATTGGGGCGGCATCTTTGTTGCTGTGGCAATCTTCTTCTTTGCGTTTACTTCAATCATTGCAAACTACTCGTATGCTGAAACGAACTTAATCTTCCTAGAGCACAATCATAAAGCGGGCTTAAGCATTTTCCGCGTTATTGTTCTTGGTATGGTGATGTTTGGTGCACTAGCTTCGTTACCAGTCGTATGGTCGCTTGCTGACGTCTCTATGGGTCTGATGGCGATAGTCAACTTGGTGGCGATCATCTTGCTATCTGGCATCGTGATTAAACTGGCCAAAGATTACAATCGCCAGCTTGGTGAAGGCAAAGTGCCAACATTTGATGCGAATGATTTCCCAGAGCTGAAATCTCAGCTTGAAGAAGGCATTTGGTACAACGATAAAAAAGACTAAGTGAGCTATCACTCATAGTTGAAAGCTATTAGTACGATGTAAAAAGCCATGCAGACAATGCATGGCTTTTTTTGTACCCTATTAAAAACAAAATTAGAGAAGGGAAAGTCATGCTTATCGTAGTTTCTCCAGCGAAGACTCTTGATTACGAGTCTCCGTTAGCGACAGAAAAATTTACTCAACCTGAGTTGGTCGAATACTCAAAAGAGCTTATCGATGTTTGCCGCAAACTGACTCCTGCTGATGTTGCCTCTTTAATGAAAGTGAGCGACAAGATTGCCGATTTAAATGTGGGCCGATTCCAAGAGTGGAGTGAAACGTTTACCACGGAAAACTCTCGACAAGCTATTCTTGCATTTAAAGGTGACGTTTACACAGGGCTAGACGCCGAAAGTTTATCTGAAGCGGACTTCGAATATGCTCAAGATCATCTGCGTATGCTATCGGGTCTTTATGGTTTACTAAAACCACTTGATTTGATGCAGCCATACCGTCTTGAAATGGGTACCAAGCTTGCAAACGACAAAGGTACGAACTTGTACCAGTTTTGGGGCAATGTTATTACGGACAAGCTTAACGAAGCGATTTCTGCTCAAGGTGATAATGTCCTTATCAACCTTGCATCAAATGAATACTTTAAAGCGGTTAAGCCAAAGAATTTAGATGCGCAAGTGATCACGCCAGTATTCAAAGATTGTAAGAATGGTCAATACAAGGTCATCAGTTTTTACGCGAAGAAAGCGCGCGGTATGATGGCGCGTTACATCATTGAAAACCGTGTTGAGAGCGTGGCAGACCTGACTAAGTTTGATACGGCGGGTTACTACTTTGTGGAAGATGAATCGACGCCAACAGAGTTAGTATTTAAACGCGAAGAGCAAAAATAAAGCTGATTGAGACGTAATCGACGTTAATCTCTTTCAGCACAAACGAAAAAAGGGTTGGCATTGCCAACCCTTTGTTATTTTCTAGCTTGAGCTACTTGGCCCCAACAAGATTACTTCTTCTTAGCGGTTTTCTTTTTCGCTACTTTTTTCTTGTCGTCTTTTTTCTTTTTCTTCTTAAACACGGGCTTTTTGTGTTTAGGACGCATCTCTTTCACGAAACGCTCTTTGATGTCTTCTTTCACGTAACGTGCAACGCGATCCATCATTGGTTGGTCGTGTGCTTCTACGATTGAGATAGCGTTACCTTTCTTACCTGCGCGAGCAGTTCGGCCGATACGATGAAGGTAAACATCAGCCGTGCGTGGCATATCGTAGTTGATAACGTGTGATACATCCGGAAGATCGATACCGCGCGCAGCAACGTCCGTCGCGAGCAGCACGTTCACAGTACCATCGCGGAAGCGAGAAATCGCATTATTACGACGATCTTGAGGCATTTCACCTTGAATCCAAGAACATGGAATCTGTGCGCTTTCAAGCTGCGCTCGTAGCTCAGCCAAACGCTCACGAGTCTTTAAAAAGACGATGGTGCGTTCAGCCTGCTGAGTAATAATGTGTTTTAGTAATTCCAGTTTGTGTTCTGCATCATCAGCTCGGTGGTACCACTGAGCAATTTTCTTACGCTCACGCAGCGGCGATTTTGCATCAATCTCTGCTGGGTCATTCAACAGATCTGCGGTAAAGCCTTCTACGCCTTTCCCTTCTAACGTTGCTGAGAACAGAAGGGTTTGCTTACGCCAGCGACATTCGTTCGATAGGCGATCGACAGTAGGAGCAAAACCCATATCTAGCATACGGTCTGCTTCATCAAGGATTAACCATTCGATTGCACGACAATCAAAACGTTCTGCATCAATGTATTCTTTTAAACGGCCAGGTGTCGCAACCACAATGTCTTGCGTTGTTGCAAGGATGTCGGCGTGCTCTTGGTACTGAACACCACCAGTGATGGTGAAAATGTTGAGTTTGGTATTTTTTGCCAAAGCACGTGCTTGATCGGCAATTTGCATCGCCAGTTCGCGAGTAGGCGTTAGGATCAAAATACGCGCAGGCCCAGGCTTACGACGAGGGAAGTCTTGCAAGTATTGCAATGCTGGCAGGACGAAGGCGGCCGTTTTACCAGTTCCTGTTGGCGCTGACGCTAGAATGTCACGACCGTCCAACGCTTGTGGAATCGCTTCTGCCTGAATTTTTGTTGGGCGTTCGTAACCCATCTCTTCAATGGCTTCAAGTAGGTTTTGGTCTAGATCAAGTTCAGCAAAGGTTCTGATCACAATGAGTTCTCCACAAGCAAAGCTTGGTTAATGGTTCGCCACAACAGCATAGAATACAAAAAGGTCGCACATTATAAAGTGATTGGTGATAAGGATCACATGTTATTTCACATCTTAAGATAAAACTCGCGGGTTAACTGGATGAAATCATCACTATAGCCGTCATTTGAACGGATAATTAAATGTGACGTTTGCGAATCGCAAGGTCGTTTTGACAGTTCAAATAACAGTCGGTGTACTGGTTTCTTTTCTGATGGTTGCACACGACAGATCCTCGATAGATACCAACCTTGGTTTAATGCTAGCTCAATGAACTGCTCGCCTTCGGTGATTGGCAAAACAAAACTAGCTCTCCCTTCGTCATCAAGCAAATGATAGCAACGCTGTAGCAATGCGTTATGGCCTAGCGTATCAGTGTGCCTCGCGGTTGCACGTTGACTGTGTTTCGATTGCTCGCCGCTGTTGAAGTAGGGCGGGTTACAAATGATGCGTTGGAATGGATGTGTCGGCGTAAAGTGCAGTATGTCTGTGTGATGCACACTTACACGATCTGACCAAGGAGACTGGGCCATATTTTTTTGCGCGGCAGCAACGGCTGTTAATTCGATATCGACCGCGGTTATTTGAGTTTCCGTAAAGCGTTGAGCACACATCAGGGCAAGCAGGCCAGTGCCAGTGCCAATATCGAGAATTTTAGCGTCGTTAGGGCTTTGAATCCAAGCACCAAGCATTACCCCATCTGTGCTGACTGGCATACCACTCTCGCCGCCCTCAATACAAAATTGCTTAAAATTGAAGCCTTTAGTTTTCAGTTTTTTGTTCTTCATGATTGTTTTATATTTGCTCAATAATTAAGTGGATTGCTCTATTGTTTATTAATTGTATAGATTGTTGTTTTGTTGGTTATTAAATTGTATTGTTAATTGATCGAGATAAAGAACTGGTCTGTTATTTGGATCTGGTTATATCCACTGCTTTTAAGTTTGAAAACTAAATTAATATGGTGTTTTTTTCTTAAAGGTTGCCAAATGATGAGTCTTTCGTCATTATGCGGCGAAAATTTTATAGATTGAACCACGTGTACTTATTGACTTTAGGTATACAAAAAGTGGTCTAAGCATACACAACATTCATTAATTAAAAGACAAGGGTTATCTGTGAAGCAGACGTTAAAACTAACAGATATTATCGCAGTAGGCTTTATGCTATTTGCGTTCTTTTTAGGTGCGGGCAATATTATCTTTCCACCTCTAGCGGGTCAGTTAGCGGGTGAAAACTTAATGCCAGCTATGTTTGGTTTCTTGCTAACAGCGGTAGGTCTACCTCTTATTACTATCGTTGCTATTGCTGTTGCTGGTGGTTCTTGGGATCACTTGACGCAAGATCTTCCGAAAAAAGCGGCAGTTCTTATGGCTGCACTGATTTTCATCATCATTGGTCCTGCGTTTGCAGCGCCTCGTACTGGCCTAGTGGCTTACGAGATGGCGGTGAAACCTTTCTTCCTTGAGGCATCACAAACGCATCTGACAGCGTTCTCAGTGATCTTCTTTATCGCAGCAATGATGTTCTCATGGTTCCAAGGCCGTTTGATCGATCTCATCGGTAAAGTACTGACACCAGCATTGTTCGTTGGTTTGATCATTCTTGCTGTCGCTGTCTTCCTTGATCCTCAGGGCGATATGATTGGCGCGCACGGTGAATACCTAACGCAGCCTCTGACCAAAGGCTTCTTAGAAGGCTACAACACAATGGATACGTTCGCGTCATTGATGTTTGGTATGCTGATGGTTGATGCACTGCGCGGTAAAGGCATTACTGAGCGCTCTGCAACTACTAAATATCTGATCTATGCAGGTTGTATTGCTGCTGCTGGTCTTGCGTTTGTTTACATCTCACTATTTTACTTAGGTGCGACGAGTGCAACGGTTGCTGCTGGTGCTGATAATGGTGGCCTAGTACTTAGCCAATACGTTCAAGCGTTGTTTGGTCCATACGGTCAAATCGTTCTGTCTGTCATCGTATTGCTAGCGTGTCTGACAACCGCGATTGGCTTGATTTCTGCGTGTTCAGATTTCTTCAGCTCGAAAACACCACTGTCATACAAGCAATGGGTACTGATTAATGGTTCTGTTTGTGCATTGGTTGCAAACGTTGGTCTTGCGCAGCTGATTTCTCTGTCAGTGCCAGTATTGTTTGCGCTGTACCCTGTGGCGATTGCGTTGGTTGCACTAACATTTGTGCGCAGCAAACTGCCGAATCCACGCTTTGCTTACCGTGCGGTACTGCTTGTATCTCTGCTGTTTGCGTTAGTTGATGCGGCAAAAGTATCGGGTATTGATGTTTCTGCGTTTAACATGTTGCCACTATTCGAAGTCGGCATGGGTTGGGTGCTTCCAACATTTGCGGCTATCGTGTGCATGTTCTTCATCGCGAAACCTCGCCCAGAGCTAGCACAAGAAACCGCGTAATCAAGATAATAAAAAGCCCGATGAATTACTTCATCGGGCTTTTTACTTTTTAATGATGACGTGTTTGCGCTATTAAAGCGTGTCGTGGAATTCCACAAGAACTTGTTCACACCATTTTTCGATGCGTTCATCACTCAGTTCGTACTGTGAGTCTTCATCTAACGCAAGTCCAACAAACTTGCTGCTATCTTCGATCAATGCTTTCGATGCTTCAAATTCGTAGCCTTCATTTGGCCAGTAACCGATAAAGGTTGCGCCTGTGGCTTGCAATTCATCGTGAAGTAAGCCCATCGCATCTAAATACCACTCTCCGTAACCTTCTTGGTCACCCAGACCAAACAGCGCTACAACTTTGCCTTTCAGTGGTGTGGTCGCGATGTCTTGCCAAATCGCGTTCCAATCTTCTTGAATTTCACCAAAATCCCAAGTTGAGATGCCAAGGAGTAATAAGTCGTAGTCCGCCATTAGTGATAACGGTGTCTCTTTCACATTGTGAATGTCGACAAGGTCTTCACCAATAAGGGTACGAATTTTCTCTGCTGCCATTTCGGTGTAGCAGGTCGTTGAGCCGTAAAAGAGTCCGATTTTCATTATATTCGTCGTTATTTGTGTTGCTGTTGTGGAAGATTCTAACCATAAATTGAGGAAGATTGCAGCGAATATCCTATGTGGGATGATTTTTTATGGTATTGGATTGGCAGGTGCTTTAATCTAAATACTGTAAATATAAACAGATAAGGAAGCATTCATGACGGCACAACAGCCTGTCAATCAACAAGATTTTTCGCTTGTTGAGCAATTCTTAGATGCGATGTGGATGGAGCGTGGCCTATCAGAGAACACGTTGGCTTCCTACCGAAACGATTTAATGAAGTTGCTCGTGTGGATGGAAAAACATCGATACCGTCTTGATTTTATCAGTTTGTCTGGCTTGCAAGAATATCAAAGCCACCTTGTAGATTTAGATTACAAACAGACGTCTCGTGCGCGTATGTTGTCGGCGATTCGCCGTTTATTCCAATACCTGCATCGTGAGAAGGTGCGCGCTGATGACCCGAGTGCGCTCTTGGTTAGTCCTAAACTGCCACAACGTTTACCCAAAGATATTAGTGAAGAGCAAGTGGACGCGTTGCTCGAGGCGCCAGACCCGAACGACCCTATAGAATTGCGCGATAAAGCGATGCTAGAGCTACTCTACGCGACAGGGTTGCGTGTGACAGAGCTCGTCAGTTTGACCATGGAAAATGTTAGCTTGCGCCAAGGGGTGGTGCGCGTGACTGGTAAAGGTGGTAAAGAACGCCTAGTTCCTATGGGGGAAAACGCGGTCGATTGGATCGAGACGTTCATTCAACAAGGGCGTCCTGCGTTACTTGGTGATACATCATCTGATATTGTTTTTCCTAGTAAACGCGCAAGACAAATGACTCGTCAGACGTTTTGGCACCGTATTAAGTACTATGCTTTGATAGCAGGGATTGATACTGATCAGCTGTCGCCGCACGTACTGCGTCATGCCTTTGCCACGCATTTATTGAACTATGGCGCAGATCTCAGGGTCGTACAGATGCTTTTAGGACATAGTGACTTATCGACCACGCAAATTTATACTCACGTGGCGACTGAACGATTGAAGCAGATCCACAGTCAACACCACCCAAGAGCATAACAATGGTTAGATTCATCCATGTCCTCTTGGAAAAACGATTTTACATTAAGGTGAATTTCATGAGCGTATTACGCCGACTAACTCTGCTGACTTTACCATTTTTTGTTACCGCTTGTGGTGCAGAAGAAAGTCAGGCTCAAACGGAGACTCCTGCGCAACAAGTGGCGCCAGCTGCACAAAGCGGCTTTGATGAAGCAGCATTAAAAACTAAGTTCTCAAAGCTTGGTTTATCTATCGTTGATATTCAACCATCAGACGTCGCTGGCTTATTGGAAATTCAAACCAATGGCGGGATCCTGTTTGCTTCAAATGATGGTAGCCATTTTATCGCCGGTACGCTTTATGCCATTAATGATGATGGCAGTTACAAAGATGTCATAGCAGAGCGTCAAGCGCCGCTTAACGCCGAGAAAATTGCGCAGTTCTCCGATAGCATGATCGAATACAAAGCCGACGATGAAAAGTACGTTGTGACCGTATTCACCGATATCACATGTGGTTACTGTGTGCGTCTGCATAGCCAAATGCAAGGCTATAATGATCTAGGTATTACAGTGCGTTACATGGCTTACCCTCGCCAAGGTGCAACTGGCCCTGTGGCAGAACAAATGGCAACGATTTGGTGTGCTGAAGATCCGGCGTCGGCAATGCACAACGCGAAAGTGAATCGTACATTTGATAACCCTGCGAAAGACCTGAAACAGTGTAAAGAAACCATCCAGGCGCATTACAATCTAGGTCGCCAATTGGGTATTTCTGGTACGCCAGCAATCTTCTTACCGAATGGCGAAATGGTTGGTGGCTACCTACCACCTGCAGAGCTATTGAAACGTTTAAAGCAACTATAATCCATTAGGAGCAGAGTCGGCAAAGTTGTCGGCTCTTTTAAGCATGATAGAAATTCAACGACGTCCTGAACCTGATCTTTCCCTTCTTCCTGATTCCATTCCTCCGATTCTTAAACGTATCTACATCAACCGTGGGATAACGGATCTTTCACAATTAGAAACGTCGGCCCGTGGGTTGCATTCATATCAAAAACTCGGGGGGATTGAGCAAGCTGTCGATCTTTTGTTTCAGGGGATAAAAGAACAAAAACGCATCATCGTTGTCGGTGATTTTGACGCTGATGGCGCGACAAGCTCAGCATTATCAGTACTCGCGCTGCGCATGCTTGGTAGTCACAATGTGGATTACCTAGTGCCAAATCGTTTTGAAGACGGTTATGGGTTAAGCCCAGAAGTCGTTGACCAAGCCTTAGAGCTTGGCGCTGAGATGATCATGACGGTGGATAACGGCGTCTCATCAATCGAAGGCGTGCGTTACGCAAAAGAAAATGGCATTACCGTGCTTGTTACCGATCACCACTTGCCAGGACAAGTGTTGCCTGATGTGGATGCAATGGTGAACCCAAACCTTGAGAGCTGTAGCTTTCCATCTAAAGCGCTTGCGGGTGTAGGGGTCGCGTTTTATCTCATGATGGCACTATGCGTTCATATGCGAAAACACAATTGGTTTGCAGAACAGGGGATGCAAGAGCCCAAGTTGATGGAACTGATTGACCTTGTTGCACTGGGTACCGTCGCCGACGTCGTTCCATTGGATGAAAACAACCGCATTCTTGTACACCAAGGCTTGCAACGTATTCGTGCGGGCAAAGCGCGTCCCGGCATCCAGGCATTAATTGAGGTCGCGAAGCGCGATGCGCGTCGTTTAGTTGCGTCCGATTTTGGCTTTGCTTTAGGTCCACGTATTAACGCTGCAGGTCGTCTTGATGACATGTCTTTCGGTGTTGAACTATTGATGTGTAACAACATCCACGCTGCTCGTCGCATGGCAAGTGAATTGGATGGCTTGAACCAAACTCGTAAAGAGATTGAAGAAGGCATGAAGCAAGAAGCGATGGCTTTCTGTGAGCGCCTTCAGTTTGGTGAAGGCAATGAGCTTCCTTATGGCCTAGCCTTGTTCCAACGTGATTGGCATCAAGGTGTGATTGGTATTTTGGCTTCGCGTATTAAAGAGAAGTTTCACCGTCCAGTCATTGCATTTGCTGATGGCGGAGAAGGGACGATTAAAGGCTCGTGTCGTTCTATTCCGGGGCTACACATGCGCGATGCGTTGGATTTCATCGACACGCAAAACCCGGGTTTGATCATCAAGTTTGGTGGACACGCCATGGCAGCAGGCTTAACGATTAAAGAGCAGGATTTTGAGCGTTTCAGTCGTTTGTTTGATGAAGTGGTAAAAAAGGAACTCGATGAAGCGGCGCTAAAAGGCGTGATCATGTCCGATGGCGAACTTAAGCCGGAAGAGTTCTCTATGCATGTTGCTGAACAGCTGCGATCGGGTGGCCCTTTTGGACAAGCTTTCCCAGAGCCAATCTTTGATGGTGAGTTTAAAGTACTGCATCAAAAGCTGGTGGGTGAGAAGCATCTTAAATTGATGTTAGAGCCGCTTTATAAAGGTCACCCTACCAATGTGATGATCGACGGTATCGCATTCAATGTTGATCTACGTCGATGGCCAGATGCATCGGTTAAAACAGTACGTCTCGCGTATAAGCTGGATGTGAATGAATTTCGTGGTAATCAATCATTGCAATTGATGATCGACCATATCGAAGCTAAGTAATACCTAGATTAACCTTTCTTATAGAGTACGGTTATCCCTAAGTGGGTGTAAAATTTTATGACCGTGCTCTCTCTCACCGCAATCTGATTTCTCATCCGAAATTTTCCTGTATCTCGGTCACATTTTTCAGTAGAATTTCTCGGTTAAATTCTATTCTAAAATGTTGAGTAAACATGTTTGAAATCAATCCAATTAAAAACCGTCTGCAGGACGTGTCTCAGCGCACAAATGTCCTGAGGGGGTATCTTTGACTATGACGCGAAGAAAGAGCGTCTAGAAGAAGTCAACGCAGAACTTGAACAACCAGATGTATGGAACGAACCTGAGCGTGCGCAAGCACTGGGTAAAGAGCGTGCATCACTAGAAGCGGTTGTTGAAACCATTGATCAACTAGAGCAAGGTGTGGAAGATGTAGAAGGTCTTCTTGAGCTGGCTGTAGAAGAAGAAGATCAAGAAACATTTGACGAAATTGAACCAGAACTCGCTGAGTTGGAAGAGAAGCTAGAAAAGCTTGAATTCCGTCGTATGTTCTCTGGCGACCACGATAGCTCTGATTGTTACATCGATTTGCAAGCTGGCTCTGGTGGTACAGAAGCACAAGACTGGACTAACATGCTGCTGCGTATGTACCTACGTTGGGCAGAAGCGAAGGGCTTCAAAGCTGAAGTGATTGAAGTCTCTGAAGGTGAAGTCGCGGGTCTTAAGTCGGCAACAGTTCGCATCTCTGGTGAATATGCGTACGGTTGGTTACGCACTGAAACGGGCGTTCATCGTCTTGTTCGTAAATCTCCGTTCGATTCAGGCGGTCGTCGCCATACGTCATTTGCTTCTGCGTTCATCTATCCAGAGATTGATGAAAACATCGACATCGACATTAATCCTTCCGACCTACGCATTGACGTTTACCGTGCGTCAGGCGCAGGTGGTCAGCACGTAAACACCACAGAATCTGCGGTACGTATTACGCACGTACCTACGAACACAGTGGTTCAGTGTCAGAATGACCGTTCTCAACATAAGAACAAAGATCAGGCAATGAAACAGCTTCGAGCGAAGCTATTTGAGCTTGAATTGCAAAAGCAAAATGCGGAAAAACAAGCTAATGAAGACGCTAAGTCTGACATTGGCTGGGGTAGCCAGATCCGTTCTTACGTATTGGATGACTCACGTATTAAGGACCTCCGTACGGGCATTGAAAACCGTAATACTCAAGCGGTTCTTGATGGCGATCTGGACAAATTTATTGAAGCTAGCCTGAAATCAGGTCTATAAAGCTTTTCACCGACAAAAACAGGATACATCGAAAATGACTGATGCTGTTCAAAACGAAACTGTACTAGAAGAAAATAAGCTGATTGCTGAACGCCGCGCTAAACTGGATGCAATCCGAAAGAGCTGCAAAGCGAACGGCCATCCAAACGACTTCCGTCGTGACGCACTAGCGGGCGACCTTCAGAAAGAGTTCGGTGAAAAGACGAAGGAAGAGCTAGAAGAGCTTAACCACGTAGTAGCAATCGCTGGCCGTATCATGGCTAAACGTGGTCCATTCTTGGTAATTCAAGAAACTTCTGGCCGTATCCAAGCTTATGCTGACAAAGCGGTTCAAAAAGTACTTAAAGAAAAATACCAAGGTCTAGATATCGGTGACATCATCGGTGTTAAAGGTGCACTTCATAAGTCTGGTAAGGGTGACCTATACGTGAACATGGAAGAGTACGAGTTGCTAACCAAAGCACTACGTCCACTTCCAGAAAAGTTCCACGGTCTAACTGACCAAGAGATGCGTTACCGCCAACGTTACGTTGACCTGATCGTTAACGAAGACTCTCGTCAAGCGTTCGTAGTACGTTCTAAAGTAATGTCTGCAATCCGCAACTTCATGATCTCTAAGCAGTTCATGGAAGTTGAAACGCCAATGATGCACGTTATCCCTGGCGGTGCGAGTGCGCGTCCATTCATCACGCACCACAACGCACTAGACATGCCAATGTACCTACGTATCGCGCCAGAGCTATACCTGAAGCGTCTAGTTGTTGGTGGTTTTGATCGCGTATTCGAAATCAACCGTAACTTCCGTAACGAAGGCCTTTCTCCACGCCACAACCCAGAATTCACAATGATGGAATTCTACATGGCGTACGCAGACTACAAAGATCTGATGGACCTAACTGAAGAACTACTAAGCTCAGTGGCGCAAGAAGTTCTAGGTTCAACGTCAATGCCTTACGGTGATGAAACGGTTGAGTTTGGTGGTACTTACACTCGTATGAGCATGTTCGAAGCAATCAAGCACTACAACCCAGACCACGCGCAAATCCAAGCGCTAACAGAAGAAGACCTACAAAACCGTGATCTAATGGTTTCTATCGCGAAATCTGTTCATGTTGAAGTAGAACCTTTCTGGACATGTGGTCAGCTTCTTGAAGAGATCTTTGGTGAAACAGCAGAACCTAAGCTAATGCAGCCTACGTTCATCACTGGTTACCCAGCAGATATTTCTCCGTTGGCTCGTCGTAGCGATGATAACCCGTTCTTTACAGACCGCTTTGAGTTCTTTATCGGTGGCCGTGAAGTAGCGAACGGTTTCTCAGAGCTTAACGATGCTGAAGACCAAGATGCACGCTTTAAAGCACAGGTTGAAGCGAAAGAGTCTGGTGACGACGAAGCAATGTTCTACGATGCAGACTACATCACTGCTCTAGAGCACGGCCTACCGCCAACAGCAGGCCAAGGTATCGGTATCGACCGTTTGGTTATGCTACTGACTAACACGCACACTATCCGTGACGTGATCCTATTCCCTGCAATGCGCCCGCAAGCGTAATTCGATAGGATGAGTAAAAAACCACCTTCGGGTGGTTTTTTTTTGCCTTTTAGTTAAGTTAATTCAAGTTGTTGCATTTGCTTTTTAATGGGATATGCAAATAAACATTCGCCAAATCTCAATCTATTGCATAGTCTTAATACTGAGACAGACGTGAGGGGGCGGAGTCTCGATAATGTTACCCGCTCGCAAAGATAAGTTTGTGGCACAAAATTTCTATTAACAATGAAAAAGGGTTAGAGAATGGCTGGGCAGTTTAAGATGGATTCCATCCCGGGATCGCTTGTGGTAGTTGGCGGTACTTATGAGCCTTGGTTATCGGTACTGGAGCAAGTGGGCTGGAAGTGTCACCAAGTAGGTGATTTACGCAAAGCTAATACGCTGTTAGAAGATATTGGTCCATGTATCGGTATTGTTGATCTCAGCCATGACGAGTTCAGCTTGAATGGCTTGGCGAACTTAGTCAGCTCTCACAAACACGTACGTTGGTTAGCGTTTATTCGTGAATCTCAGCTTGGCACTGACACCATATGCCAGTTCATTGTTAACTTTTGTATCGATTTTTTCACAGCGCCGATCCCAGATGCACAGTTATTAAGCACAATAGGTCACCAGCTTGGCATGCTTAAGTTGGAGAAAAAAGTTTGGCCTAGTTTTGGTAGCAGTTTAGATATGGGTTTGATCGGTGAATCTATCCCGATGAAACGTTTACGCGATCAAGTGAAGCGCATTGGTCCAACGGACGTCAGCATTCTGATTTCTGGGGAAAGTGGGACTGGTAAAGAGGCGGTTGCTAGGGCCATCCATAAAGTCTCTTCACGCTCTCATAAACCGTTTATGGCAATTAACTGTCGCGCACTCAATGAACAACGTTTCCAAGCTGAAGTATTTGGTATTAACGCCGATGAAGATATGGAAGCATGCCTGCTTGAACAAGCAGATGGTGGCACCGTGTTGTTTAATGACATTCTTACCATTTCAAAAGAGCAGCAAATGAATCTGCTGAGATTCTTGCAAGAAGGCACCATTGATACTAAAGATGGCGTAAAAGCGGTTAACGTGCGTATTCTTGCTGCTAACTCGTCGGATGTTGAAAAAGCTTTGATTGACGGTGACTTCAATGAAGAGCTTTACCATTACATCAACGTTCTGCGCATCAATGTCCCTAGCTTGAAAGAACGTGCGAGTGACATCGCATTGCTGGCTCGTTTCTACTTACAAGAGTTCTCAAAAGAGTACAACTCGCAAGCAAAAAGCTTTTCTGAGGATGCATTCAAGGCACTGACACGTTATTTCTGGCCTGGAAATGTGCGTGAGCTGATGAACCAAGTGAAGCGAGCGGTATTAATGTCCGACAGCGTAATGATTGAAGAGCATCACTTAGATTTACCTCAACGTAATGACTCAAAGCGCAGCTTGAAATCAATCCGAGAGAAGAGTGAACGTGATGCGTTGCTGGTTGTTTTGGAATCTCATTCTGGTCAAGTTTCAAATGCGGCGAAAGAGCTCGGAGTTTCGCGTGCAACCATGTATCGACTACTTAATAAACATAACTTGATTTCCGAACAAGCCATGTAGTTGGCCTTTCCCTGTGTTAAATAGGCGAATAAATACAATAAAAGAGAGTGGCCACAGAGCCGCTCTTTTTATTTTTGTTTGGTTTGATTTATAAAATCCGCAAATTTATATATTCCTCAGGTGAATATGTTATACATAAAAGTATATGAAACTAAATTGCGGTGTATTGATTTGTTTTTAATCAAAAAGGCAAAAAATGTTTGATATATATTCATCAAAGCTTACAATTTAACCGTAACTCAATGAGTTATACCTTTCATAAACGGATTAATTTTTAGCTAGGAGGCGCAAGATGAAACATTACGTTGTTAACACCACTGCTTGCGCTGATCGTATGCCTATCGCTCCGATAACCCTTAAATCGGATGATACCAATACCACTGGCTCACAAGATAAAAATTAATCCGTAACCTATCATATTTATTACTAGGCTGCGGGAAAGTAGCGGCTTAGTATCAACAGAATATTTCTGTTCATTTTACGCACTATTTTTCCCAGTCGAATACATCGATAATCGGAGAAAATATTATGCGTCACTCTATTTACTTACAATTGGCCACTTTGCTATTGAAAGCAGACCTTAAACGCGAAGAAAAGCAATGGCAGCGTACCATACGCCGAACTGCTCATGATATTCCATGGACGAATGTTCATCTATTGAGGGATATTGGTTTAGATCGCGATGGTCGTTCTACACGTGCCAATGTTCCGGATGCAGTAAAAGTTGAACGTCGAGTTCGTCATCTTCGTCGAGTTTTAACGTCGCGAATAATGACGTAATCGTTAGCGTGTTGGACTGACTGAGTTGCTAACGAGTCATTCAACACGCTTAACTTTTTATATGAAGTATGACTTCATTGGATAAACAGCTGATCTTGAAGGTCAGCTGTTTTCGTTTGAGGGGGGTACCGTTAAGGGCAAGGATTCGAGTAAGTTGTACCTATTGCTTGAATTTCAGTAAGTAGTTCGTCGCTAAGTTGCAAATCAATACTGTCGATATTGGCTTTTAATTGGTCTAGGTTTGTTGCACCGATAATGTTAGAAGCAACAAATGGACGCTGATTGACAAACGCGAGCGCCATTTGTGCAGGGTTTAGACCATGCTCTTGAGCTAAATTGACGTAAGCTTCGGTCGCTTTAACACCTTGCGGAGTGAAGTAGCGCGCAAAACGCTCCCACTTAGTGCATCGAGCGCCTTCAGGTTTTGCCCCGTTTAGGTATTTACCACTCAGGCAGCCAAATGCCAAAGGAGAGTAGGCAAGTAACTGAACGCCTTCGTAATGGCTGATTTCAGACAAGCCAACTTCGAAGCTGCGGTTCAATAAGTTATATGGGTTTTGAATGCAGACAATTCTTGGCAAATCGTGTTTTTCTGCCAAACGCAATAGCGACATCACACCCCACGGCGTCTCGTTGGATACGCCGATATAGCGCACTTTACCTGCATTCACTAATTCAGTAAGCGCTTCCAACGTTTCAATTAACGTGACTTCTTCTTGTTTGTCAGGGTATGGGTAGTTGAGTTGACCAAAGCAGTTGGTTTGACGCTGCGGCCAATGTAGTTGGTACAAATCGACATAATCGGTTTGTAGACGATTAAGGCTGTCATCAATTGCTGTATGGATGTGGCGACGATTAAGGCTCATGTTGTCTCTAATGTGAGGAACATTGCGAGGGCCTGCCACTTTTGTTGCCAGTACTACTTTCTCTCTTTTGCCGCTTTTTGCTAACCAATTACCGATGTATTGCTCGGTGAGCCCTTGTGTTTCCGAGTTTGGCGGTACAGGGTACATCTCTGCGGTATCGATGAAGTTCACCCCATGATCGAGGGCAAAGTCGAGCTGTTCAAAGGCGTCCTTTTCTGTGTTTTGCTCGCCAAACGTCATAGTGCCGAGGCAGATTTTACTGATCTCAAGTGATGAGTGCGGTAGTTTTGTGTATTGCATATCACGTCCTTGAAGAGTTACCGACTAAATAAGTGACTCCAATATAGGGGATTTGTAGCCGCAATCGCAAATGATTTACGTATAAAGGAAGAGCAAACTCGAAAGCTACAGTTAGCCTAACTACACTTAAATGATCGTGTGAAGGAGGTATGTTATGCAGAAGCATCAATTGGACATGTGGCTACATGGTCCACATAAAGATACTTATAAAACTCCCAAAGTATTTGTGATTGGGTGTTCTGATGTCTCTGACTATCTTTTAGCTGTGGAGTACAAGCATCAACTTGAGCCGATTAAAGACGGTGAAGACCCGATACATTTTGGCTCTCTAGACTTAGTAAAAGAAGAACTATTGAGGTTAGGGGTCGATAAAGCGTATTTAAGGCTGCGCAATGCGTATGACGAATGTGGCACTGAAGAGGCAGCCTCATACTGCGATATTGAGTTATCGCTCGTGACGCACTAAATAGCTGATATAGTTTTATTCTGGTTGAGTGTTAATGTAGTGCTTGAGTAAGATCTGTTCAGTAAACTGTGTTCTAAGGTAAAAGCCTCGGGGCAAAGTTTTCATCGGCTTACCATTTGAGTTATATGCTTCGGTGAGCGCTTTTGCATTTGCGGCTTTAGGGCGAAGATGCAGCGCTTCTCCGTGTCTGGCGGAAATTTGATCAAATCTTCCCAAGACGATCATCTCCATTAACTCTTCCCAGTCATTTCGCAAAATCCGTTCTTCTTCTTCATCTGGTGACCAAATGAGTGGACTGCCCACACGTCTTTCAGCGAGTGGGATTTCTCGTTCTCCTTCTACGGGTACCCAAAGCACACGAGATAGCTTGTTTCGAACATGACTTGTTTCCCATGTAAGACCATGAACACCAGTGAGGGGGGCCACAGAAACAAAGGTTGTTTCTAAAGGTTTGCCAGAGTAACTGATCGGAATACTTTTCAACTCGATCCCTAGTTTTGCGAAATCTTGTTGAGGTTTACTGCCAGCTGGAGCGCCCAAGTGCCATTCGAGTAATTGACCCACCCAACCTTTATCACGTTTTAAGTTTTCAGGAACAATCATATTCGCCTCGGCGGCCAACTCAGCAAAACTGAGTCCTGCCATATCATGCGCTCGTTCCAATAGCTCTGCTTCTGTTTGTGGTTCTGGTTTCATAGTTACAAGGTGGTATTACAAAAAATATAGTTTATCAAACTCCGACCAAATCTACTGTTTAAGATTTCACCGAGGCGGTGTAAGAACGATCAATTCATAACTTATCCACAGGTGGAGGAGATATAGATAAGATCCTGACGAGGTCTGTATGAATAAACAGGGGTTAAAATGCATTTTTGGGGTTGATTTTGTTGTAATCATCTAAACGAATAGCAGGTAAGTGTGGATAAATAGCCTGTTGGTGGATCTTTGACCGATCTGAGTTTGGTGAAAAGATCATCAAGAAATTGAAGATCGAATTATCGTTGTTTTTAAAAATAAATACTTTTTTATCAATGTTTTATGTTTGTTTTTTTGTTTATTCATTTGTTTTTCATTTGATGGGATTGAACTGAATTACTCATTTGAATTGAATTCTTCACAAAGTTATTCACAGAAAAGGTGAATAAATGTGGGCAATGTCTCACTCTTGTGTTGATAAGGTATGGTTTGATTAAAAGATATCCAAAAATGCTGAAAAGGTAATAAATCTTGCTCATATCACATCAGTAAGTTTGCTAGTAATGGGGATATGTGGAAAAATCACGGTAATAAAAAATTTATTCATAGAGGTTAGCCAGTGATAGATGGCGATGGTTACCGACTTAATGTTGGTATTGTGATATGTAATAACCATGGTCAGGTCTTCTGGGCTAAACGATACGGGCAACACTCATGGCAATTTCCACAAGGTGGGATTGACGAAGGTGAAACCCCTGAACAAGCCATGTTCAGGGAGTTATACGAAGAAGTCGGTTTAACGAAAAAAGACGTTAAGATCATTGCAACAAGTCGTCATTGGTTAAGATATAAGCTACCAAAGCGATTGGTGCGTTGGGACTCCAAGCCTGTTTGTATCGGCCAAAAACAGAAATGGTTTCTGCTGAGATTAGAATGCGATGAGTCTCGCATTAATATGCAACGCGGAAAATCCCCTGAATTTGATGGTTGGCGCTGGGTAAGTTACTGGTATCCAGTTAGGCAAGTTGTTTCTTTCAAGCGAGATGTTTATCGACGAGCGATGAAAGAATTTGCATCCTTAGCCATGCCTTTTCGAGAGAGAAAAGCGAAAGGGAAAAGAAAAAAGCAACGTAGAGGATAATCATGCTCAGTCAGCTAAGGGAAATAGTTGAGAAAGTCTCCAGGGTCGATGATGTGCATCTGGCACTCGATATATTGGTGAAAGAGACTTGTGCTGCCCTTAGTACTGAGTGCTGTACTATCTATCTTGCTAATGAAGAAATGCAGCGCCTTGAGTTAATGGCAACTCAAGGCCTTATTTTTGAAGGTGATAGTATTCATATCAACTTCAATGAAGGCTTGGTTGGGTTGGTAAAACGAAGCGCTGAACCCCTTAACCTTGCCGAAGCCTCAAAACACCCCGAGTTCAAATTCTTTCCTCAACTCGGCGAACAGATTTACCACTCTTTTTTAGCTACTCCAATCATTCATCGTAAACAAGTTTTAGGTGTGTTGGTGATCCAACAAAAAACACCGCGCTTGTTTAGTGAAATGGAAGAATCGTTTCTTGTTACTTTATCCGCTCAGTTAGCGGTGCTCATTGCACATGCGCAGAGTCTTGGGCATTGGCAGTTAGCATCTAAACCCACGGTATTAAAAGGTTTGCCTGCGTCTACTGGTGTCGCGATTGGAGAGTTTTGGTTCGACAATACCCAGCCGAGTTTATCGGATGTTTTCCCTTCGTCCACGTTAGATAAGGAACGCGAGCACGAGACATTACTGGTGGCCATAGAGCGAGCGTTAAATGACTTTCGCCGTATGCGGAAAAAGCTGGACAGTGAAATCAACAAAGATGCGCTTGCGATCTTCGATCTGTTTACTCACTTACTGAATGATCCGATGCTTCGCGGTGATTTGAAGAAGCAGATTGAAAAAGGAGATAGGGCAGACTGGGCGTTACGCCAAGTTGTAGAGTCATACTCGAATCGATTTGCCAGAATGTCGGATGTATACATGCGTGAAAGAGCGCAAGATATCCGAGAGTTAGGGCAAAGGCTGCTCTATTTTCTACACAACAGCGAGCAAGAAAATTCTGCAATTGATCGTCCCATTATTTTGGTGGCGAATGAACTCACTGCCACCTTGCTCGCTTCTGTACCTAAAGAGTTTTTGTTAGCTGTCGTATCATTAGAGGGAGGCGCTAACTCTCACGCTGCCATTTTATCTCGAGCTCTTGGGGTCCCTGCAGTCATGGGCGCCAACATTAATCCGGATGTGGTTAATGGCAAACTCGGGATAGTCGACGGCTATACGGGTGAGATCTTCTTAGAGCCAAACCGCCAGTTGTTGCGAGAGTATCGCAGCTTAGTAAGCGAAGAGTCTGAATTGTTTGCCATGGTAAACAAGGACCTCGCACTCCCTGCGGTTACGCAAGATAATCACCATATCGAAATTATGCTGAATGCGGGACTCAGTGCAGACAGTAATATTGCCATCAACACAGGTGTTGATGGTGTTGGGTTGTACCGAACTGAGATTGCATTTTTACTTCAGCATCACTTTCCTTCGGAAGATGAGCAGTATCATCAATACCAAGCAATACTTAACAGCTATCCGAATCAACGAGTAGTGATGCGTACTTTGGATATTGGTGGTGACAAACCTTTGCCGTATTTGCCCATCGAAGAAGATAATCCGTTTCTAGGCTGGCGTGGCATTCGTTTTACATTGGATCATCCAGACATTTTCTTGATCCAGCTGCGTGCAATGTTAAGAGCGAGTGCAGAAAGCGGAAACTTAAGTATCTTATTGCCAATGGTGTCAGGGGTAAAAGAGCTAGACGATGCCATTAGCTTGATTAATCAAGCTCACAGCGAAGCCGTTTTGCTTGATGATAGAATTCAATTCCCACAAATTGGGGTCATGATTGAAGTACCATCGATGGTGTATCTGTTGCCAACGATTGCTCACCGTGTTGATTTTGTTTCTGTCGGGACAAACGATTTAACTCAGTATTTATTAGCGGTAGATAGGAACAATTCGCGCGTAGCGGATGTCTATGAATCTATGCATCCTGCGGTACTGTTAGCGCTTAAGCAAATCCATGAGGTGTGTGATAAATATCAGGTGCCCGTGTGTATTTGTGGTGAGCTAGCGGGTGATCCATTTGGCGCTCTTCTCTTACTTGGGTTAGGGTATACCAGTTTGAGTATGAACACCTCCAACGTGGCTAAGGTGAAATATTTGATTCGTCATAGTCAACAAGAAGAATTAGAAAAATTAGCGGAGCAAGCAATGACAAAGTCCTATGGGGAGGACATTCATCAAATGATGCATGACTTCTTCATTCAACAGGGCTTTGCGGGCTTTATCCGTGCAGGTAAAAAGTAGGAAATCGTGACCGTCTCTTTATTTTTGTTATTGTTGGCGCTAGGCGCTTTTGTGGGTGTGATGGCGGGGTTACTCGGTATCGGTGGTGGTTTGATTGTTGTTCCTGCCTTGTTGTATTTGCTTCCTCTTGCTGGGATCTCTCCAGAAATGAGTATGCACATGGCCTTAGCCACTTCGTTAGCGAGTATTATTGTCACGTCTGGCTCATCGGCGATGAATCACCTTAAGCTCGGCAATGTCGATATGTTTGTCGTAAAATGGTTGATGCCTGGTGTGGTCATTGGTGGCTTTGTTGGTGCCAATATTGCTGAGTGGATCCCTACACACTATTTGCCGAAAGTGTTTGGTGTCATTGTTCTTTGCCTGTCAGTACAAATGTTTCGTTCCATTAAAGTTACGAGCAGTAAACCTATGCCGAGCAGCCCTGTGACTGTAGTTTACGGCACGGGAATTGGTGTCGTATCAAGCCTTGCTGGTATTGGTGGTGGCTCACTGTCGGTACCATTTTTAAATAAACATGGGATAGAGATGCGTAAAGCGGTGGGTTCATCCTCCGTTTGTGGTTGCGTGATTGCTATTTCTGGTATGATCGGCTTCATCTTACATGGCTATAAAGTGGAAGGCTTACCTTCATACAGTATTGGTTATGTTTATCTTCCCGCTTTATTAGCGATTGCTATGGCCTCGATGCTCACAACAAAAGTGGGTGCGAAGCTGGCAACTAACCTTCCAACTGCGGTATTAAAAAAGATATTCGCGGTGTTCTTAATGTTTGTTGCAGCGACCATGCTGCTCTAAGTTTGTACCCAAGTCATTCTCGCTGAACCAAGCATCTAGAGGTTACTTGGGTATATTTATTTTGTTGTGATAAGAAGAGAATGATTTATGTCTCAGGGATATATTGAATTTCCCAATATTGATCCGGTTTTAATCTCTATTGGTCCTGTTTCGGTTCGTTGGTACGGTTTGATGTACCTTGTGGGCTTTATGTTTGCTCTATGGTTAGCGAACCGACGTGCGGATAAGCCTGGAAGTGGTTGGACACGAGAGCAGGTTTCTGATTTGTTGTTCGCAGGCTTCCTTGGCGTGGTGATTGGTGGCCGTGTAGGCTACGTGCTTTTCTACAATTTTGAGCTCTTCCTGGCTGACCCTTTGTATCTATTTAAAGTGTGGACCGGTGGTATGTCTTTCCACGGCGGCTTACTGGGTGTGATTACTGCGATGTTCTGGTATGCACACAAAAACGGGCGAACTTTCTTCGGTGTTGCTGACTTTATCGCGCCGCTTGTGCCATTTGGTTTGGGTATGGGGCGTTTAGGTAACTTCATGAACAGCGAGTTGTGGGGCCGAGTAACGGATGTGCCTTGGGCGATCGTTTTCCCAAATGGCGGTCCACTGCCACGTCATCCATCGCAGCTTTATGAAATGGCGCTTGAAGGTATCGTACTTTTCTTCATCTTGAATTGGTTCATCAAGAAACCTCGTCCTCTAGGTTCTGTTTCAGGGCTATTTTTAGCTGGATATGGTACATTCCGCTTCTTAGTTGAGTACGTGCGCGAACCAGACGCTCATTTGGGTTTATTCGGTGGCTTTATTTCCATGGGACAGATTTTATCCCTGCCAATGGTGGTTATCGGTGTCCTCATGATGGTTTGGGCATACAAACGTGGTCATTACAAAGACGAATTACCACAAAAGACGAAGTAAGGTATTGGTGTGAAACAGTATTTAGATTTGTGTCAACGCATCGTTGACCAAGGTGTTTGGGTTGAAAATGAGCGTACAGGCAAGCGCTGCCTGACCGTAATCAACGCGGATTTAACCTACGATGTTGCGAACAATCAATTTCCGTTGGTCACCACACGTAAAAGTTTTTGGAAAGCAGCCGTTGCAGAGCTACTAGGGTACATTCGTGGTTACGATAATGCGGAAGATTTTCGTAAGCTGGGCACGAAAACCTGGGATGCCAATGCCAACCTAAATGATGCCTGGTTGAATAACCCATACCGTAAAGGCGAAGACGACATGGGCCGTGTCTATGGGGTTCAAGGGCGCGCCTGGGCGAAACCTGATGGTGGTCATGTTGACCAGCTACGTAAGATAGTGGATGACTTAACGCGTGGCGTTGATGACCGCGGTGAAATCTTGAACTTCTACAACCCGGGTGAGTTCCACATGGGGTGCTTGCGTCCTTGTATGTACAGTCACCATTTTTCATTGCTGGATGATACGCTTTACCTGAATAGTACTCAGCGTTCGTGTGATGTACCGCTTGGCTTAAACTTCAATATGGTTCAAGTTTACGTGTTCTTGGCGATTATTGCGCAAATTACGGGCAAGAAACCTGGTCAGGCATTTCATAAGATTGTGAATGCTCACATTTATGAAGACCAGCTTGAACTGATGCGCGATGTTCAGTTGAAACGTGAGCCATTAAAAGCGCCGACGTTCCATATCAACCCAGAGATTAAATCTCTAGAAGATTTGGAAACATGGGTCACACTGGATGACTTTTGGGTTGAAGGGTACGAGCATCACGATCCTATTCGTTACCCATTCTCAGTGTAACGAGTATCGTTCTTCAAGATATAGAAAAAGCTCCGAATGGAGCTTTTTTCTTTTTTGTACTTAGAAGGTATTATTTTAGTGCACTGACAATATAACGGTGAATTGGGTTGGTCTGCATCGGTTTGGACAGTGCCGGGCTAATAAACTTAGGTTGAGTGAATATTTCTTTACTCACTAATGAACGGATAAGCTCAAAGTACTTCAGCTCCGTTTTCCCGCACAACAATAGTGAAAAGTCATCGCCCAATTTATCATAGGCATTGAGCACCTCTCGGAATCCTCTAAGATACAAGTAATCCTTCGTTAAACCTCCACCTCGATACACTCGGGCAGTCGTTGTAAATGCTTGAAGATCAGAAGCTTTATACTGTTCTTTTAATAGCATGAACGTATGGCGGAAATCGCGATCCTTGATCATCGACTCTACTGCCAGAACTCGTAAGGCTAAGGTTCTTAGGCGCTTGATACTGAAATGTCCTGACAGATACTCACATAATATAGCCAGCCCTTCTTGAGTGTTGGTATTGGCAGGACAACCTAAGCTCAGGACTTTTAGCGGTTGTTGACGACCGTTAAGCGTAGTCAGGAGATGTACTCCCATTTCATGATGTGCAAGAGCCTCCAGCTCATCAGTGGTGATGTACGCCGCGTGGTTAATTTTGACTCGAGACCCTGAAACTAGTGCGTTTGCTAACATCCCGTCCAACACCTGTATTTCACATTCATACCCATTGCGTTGAGCAAAATTTTGCATGAAACGTGCTATTGCACGGCTATCGTGCTGAGGTTCTTTTTCTTCTTCTGTAGGAAGGTGCAATATGAAATGGGCGTTGGCAATATCTTTGGCGCTCGGTTCCCCATAATAGCGTAAGGAGTTATAAAGAAACTCTTGCGTGCCGATGGTATTCACTTGATCCAGTTTATCTGCATAAGACTGAATTACATCCGCGTATAGCCTCTGCAGTTGGGTGTCTTGAATGTTTTCTAGAGGTAGCTCATATAGGCGTCGCTTTGCGCTGTGGGTATCTACGTTAGTAATTGAATATTGAAAATTAGGCTCTTGAGAATATTTGTTTTTAATGAAACGTTCTCTTTCTTGAGCATAATTAAGAGGATTCACGCTACTGAGGATATCAATATCAGCAACCAGTTGGGTTAGGTTTTCGTCTATTGCGAGTAGCTGATCAGAAATAGCGTCATTAAGCTGCGTCATGTTGTCGACTCCAAATGAGATAGCTCAGCATAAGCATGCTGATGTGGCTCAAATTATCACCGGACAATCGATTTGAACAGTTTAATTATCATAAAAAAGGCTCCACGATGTGGAGCCTAAACAATAAGCGATGGTATGTCGTTGTTGTTACGTTGTTAGGGCTAGAATTGCACCTGGTAGAATAACGAATACTGACATTAGGTAACCACCAACAACAGCTTTATTCTTAATAGCCATTTCAGAAATCATCTCAGCGCCTTTAACCGGAATCTCACGTAGGAATGGAATTCCAAAGATAAACAGCGTCGCCATGATGTTAAATACTAAGTGGACTAGAGCGATTTGTAGTGCGAATACTGCGAACTCTCCAGATACCGCTGTCGCTGCTAGTAGTGCCGTAATACAAGTACCAATGTTAGCACCCAGAGTGAAAGGGTAGATATCTCGTACTTTCAACACGCCAGTACCAACCAACGGAACCATTAAACTTGTCGTGGTTGAGGAAGATTGTACTAGAACGGTCACGATTGAGCCTGATACGATGCCGTGAATAGGACCACGACCGATGGCGTTTTTCAAAATTTCACGTGCGCGACCAACCATTAGGCTCTTCATCAATTTACCCATCACTGTGATTGCAACGAAGATAGTCGCAATACCCAAAGCAATAAGCATGACGCCGCCAACAGTATCACCGAAGGTAGAAAGTGGCTCTTTAATTGCGCCTACGACTGGCTTTGTAATTGGTTTAATAAAGTTGAAGCCTTTAATGCTCATATCACCAGTAGCAAGCAGTGGAGAAACAAGCCAGTGAGAAACTTTCTCTAAAATGCCGAACATCATTTCCAACGGAAGGAAAATAGCGACAGCAAGCAAGTTGAAGAAGTCGTGAATGGTTGCACTTGCAAATGCACGTTTGAACTCTTCTTTACAGCGCACGTGGCCAAGAGATACAAGCGTATTGGTCACTGTGGTACCAATGTTAGCACCCATCACCATAGGGATAGCGGTTTCTACAGGTAAGCCACCTGCAACCAAGCCTACAATAATAGACGTTACAGTACTTGAAGACTGAATTAAGGCTGTTGCCACCAAGCCGATCATTAGACCTGCAACTGGGTGTGCGGCAAATTCAAATAGCACCTTAGCTTGATCGCCAGTTGCCCATTTAAAGCCACTACCAACCATAGATACTGCTAGAAGAAGCAGATATAACATGAATGCCAAGTTAGCCCAGCGTAACCAACGAGCTGTGCTCGAAATTGGTGCCACTGTTGAAGTAGCTTGGTTCATCATAATTTTCTCCGTTGACCTTTCAGTTCATTTTTCGGTCTGTAGTTGAATCTGCGGGCGATGTTAGAGAATAAATATTTCAGTAATATTACAGATTTCTTGCTGTGAGAGATTTTTATTGTTCTTTTTGATAATGGCGTAAAAGAAGAAGAAAATTAATTTTTAACTTGTTGATTTTAGTGGTTAAATTTTGGTTTCGTTTTGTTTGGTTTTTGCGTTTTTTTTGTAGAGAAAATGCGCCTCAGTTCAACTTTTATGACAGTATTGACTTTATACTTTCGGTAAAACTTATGCTTTTGTAAGGTATTGTATGGTTTTGTCGAGTTTATTGTTTGTCTCTGTCACATTTGGTATAAAAAGTATCACTTTCTTTTCGGGACTCGATCATGTCACATCTAAACTACAACCATCTCTATTATTTCTGGATGGTGTGCAAACAGGGCTCTGTAACTAAGGCGGCTGACGCGCTCTTCCTGACACCGCAAACCGTGACAGGACAGATTAAAGCGCTTGAAGAGCGCATGAAAGGAAAGTTAACCAAGCGCAATGGTCGTACAGTTGAGCCCACTGAGTTAGGTCAGCTTGTGTTTAAGTACGCCGACCGGATGTTCGGTTTGAGCTATGAGATGTTAGATATCGTCAATTACAGCCAGCACTCGAACATTCTATTTGAAGTTGGTGTAGCCGATGCATTATCTAAACGCTTGGTCAGTAAAGTACTGATGACGACCGTCCCGGAAGATAACAGTATTCATTTACGCTGTTATGAATCGACCCACGAACTGCTACTTGAACGCCTTTCTCAGCACAAGCTAGATATGATCCTTTCGGATTGTCCCGTTGATTCTACTCAAAGTCCTGGCCTTTATAGCAAAAAGTTGGGTGAAAGTAGCATGAGCTTTTTTGCTTCTTCTGAAATTGAAAATGTGCGATTCCCTGAGATCTTGGAACAAAAAAAACTTCTGATTCCCGCGAGCCGAACGGCTATGGGGCGTAAAGTTATTCAATGGTTTGATCGTCAAGGCCTTCAACCCAATGTGCTAGGGGAGTTTGATGATGTTGCGTTGATGAAAGCTTTTGCTCGGTACCACGATGATGTGATTTTCTTGGCACCGACCGTATACATGTCGGAGATTGAAGACGACCGAAATTTACAGCTAATTGGCCATGTCGATGGGCTAAAAGAAGAGTACTACGTGATTTTTGCGGAACGAATGATCCAACACCCCGCGGTAAAAAATGTTTGTGATGCTGATTTCAGTCAAATGTTTGAGTAAACCCGTATCGTTGCGTAAATAAATAGATTACTATCAATAAAAATATAATTCTAAATAATATCTAAGTAAGCAAGATACTTGTTTTAGTGAGCAAAACTATTAATTATTGATGGCGCACCAATTAAAATCCTTGGTGGATAATATTGGTGTATCACTAACAACTAAATTAGAGGTTCTAATAATGAAGACTCTGGAAGTGTATCTTGATTTTCTTAGATATATAAATCAGTGCAACACAACAAGCTGGCCAGGGTTGGAATAAGTAAGTTGTAGCTAGAGGTCCAACACATGAATCTACAAGAAATGGAGCAGAACTCCGCAAAAGCCGTCGTGTTGCTCAAAGCGATGGCAAACGAGAGACGCCTACAAATCCTTTGTATGCTGCATAACCAAGAGCTGTCCGTGGGAGAGCTGTGTGCAAAGTTAGAGCTAAGCCAGTCGGCATTATCTCAGCATCTTGCTTGGCTTCGCCGTGATGAGTTAGTCACGACAAGGAAAGAAGCACAGACGGTGTACTACACATTAAAGAGTGATGAAGTGAAAGCGTTAATAAAAACACTGCATAGTCTTTATTGTGCTGAGAGTGCTCAACATTAATTAAATAGTCCTAATATACTGCTCATCTTAGAGTGTGAATCTAACTTGTTGGAATATTTGAGAGTGGCGTTAAACTTTTGATGATAGGGTACTACTCATCGACCAATTTGCTTTGTTCTCAAGTGTTTTATTAGTGCTTTCTAGTTTGAGCGTTATATGGGTAATGAATAAGCTGATGTCTTTAAATGGGACATTCAGAAAAAGAAAAGCTGGCATTGCCAGCTTTTTTTATTAAGAAAACTTTGTAGATATAAAAAAACCGACACAAGGTCGGTTTTTTCTTCACTGTAAAATCAGGACTCTATTAAAGAGCTTTGATTTGTGCAGCGAAACGAGACTTATGGCGAGCTGCTTTATTCTTGTGAATAAGGCCTTTAGTTGCCATGCGGTCTAGGATAGGTGTAACTACAGCGAATGCAGCAGTTGCAGCTTCTTTGTCGCCTGCTTCGATAGCAGCAACAGTTTTCTTCATGTAAGTACGCATCATTGAGCGACGGCTAGCATTGTGCTGACGACGTTTCTCAGCTTGGATAGCGCGCTTCTTAGCAGATTTACTATTTGCCAAGGGTCTAACTCCCAAAAACTTAGTTCTGTGACAATTTAAGGGCGAGGAATATCCCTCATTTGCGCTTAAATGTCAAATGATTTGTGCAAAAACCGATCTAAGCCAAAACAAATTTTGGTAAGACAGGTTATCGCGGTTAAGATGGCGGGGATTCTAACAGCATTTTTATACCAATGCTAATAATTATCCGCGAAAGGCACACTTATTCCTTACAACCCGCGGATAGATTTTTGACGTCTATTTACAGCACCTGTCAGAGAAACAGTATAGGGTTAGCTGTCTTATGGTGATATTCCGAGGTTACAGTGAGTAAACGACTACTCAAGTCTGGCATGATCGTCAGTGCTATGACATTTATTTCCCGCGTTCTTGGCCTAGTTCGTGATGTTGTAGTGGCAAATTTAATGGGGGCAGGAGCAAGCGCAGACGTCTTTTTCTTCGCCAATAAAATTCCTAATTTTTTACGACGTTTGTTTGCTGAAGGTGCTTTTTCCCAAGCGTTTGTACCTGTTTTAACGGAAAGCCATGCTCAAGGCGACATGAATAAAACTCGGGAGCTCATTGCTCGTGCGGCGGGTACATTAGGGGTGATAGTCTCAATTGTTACCATCTTAGGTGTTCTAGGTTCCGGAGTGGTGACTGCACTGTTTGGTTTTGGTTGGTTCCTAGACTGGATGCATGGTGGTCCGGCGGCTGAGAAGTTCGAACTTGCTAGCGTGATGCTCAAGATTACCTTTCCTTATTTATGGTTCATCACTTTTGTTGCCCTATCGGGAGCCATTCTCAATACACTAGGTAAGTTTGCGGTTTCTTCGTTTACTCCTGTCTTCCTCAATGTGATGATCATTTTGGCAGCATGGTTTATCTCGCCGCAGATGCCACAGCCAGAGATTGGTCTTGCCATCGGTGTTTTCCTTGGTGGTTTGGTTCAGTTCTTATTTCAAATCCCTTTCCTTATTAAAGCGGGGGTTATGGTTAAGCCGAAATGGGGCTGGCGCGATCCGGGCGTGGTGAAGATCCGAACCTTAATGATTCCTGCTTTGTTCGGTGTGTCGGTAAGCCAAATCAACTTGTTGTTTGATACTTTTATTGCCAGCTTTCTGCAAACCGGTTCGATCAGTTGGTTGTACTATTCAGATCGCTTGTTGGAATTCCCGTTAGGTCTGTTTGGTATTGCTATTGCAACGGTGATTTTACCAGCATTATCACGCAAACATGTTGACGCACAAAATGAAGGATTCGCACAAACCATGGACTGGGGGGTGCGCATGGTGATCTTACTTGGCCTTCCTGCAATGCTTGGTTTGATGGTACTGGCAAAACCTATGTTGATGGTGTTATTCATGCGAGGTGAGTTTTCGCCACAAGACGTACATCAAGCATCATTGTCACTCTTTGCTTACGCTTCAGGCTTGTTGAACTTTATGCTGATTAAAGTGCTCGCTCCGGGTTATTACTCGCGTCAAGACACTAAAACGCCAGTGAAATACGGCATCATTGCGATGGTGACCAACATGGTATTTAATGCAATTTTTGCGTACTTCTATGGCTACGTTGGCTTGGCTATCGCGACGGCACTATCGGCATTTGTGAATATGGCACTGCTGTATCGTGGCCTGCACATCGCAGAGGTATACCAAATCACTAAGCGAACCGTCTTCTTTATTATACGTTTAGCTATTGCTGGCGCGGCGATGGTGGCGGCAATCTTATGGCAACTGGAAGATATGTCAGTATGGCTGGGCTGGAGCTTTGCTCACCGAAGCGCGGTGCTAGGGATGTTGATCGGTTTAGGAGCCGTGGTTTACCTAGTGGTTCTATTTTTAACTGGTGCGCGTTTAAAAGACCTAAAAGCTGGGACAGACTGAGGGTGATTAGTATATAATCCGTCAGTTTCACACAGTGTAAAGTAAAACAGAGGCAGAAAGCAGTATCCAATGGAACTGATTAGAGGCATTCACAATATCAACCCGCGACATCATGGTTGTGTGCTGACTATTGGCAATTTCGATGGTGTCCATAAAGGCCATCAACAAGTATTGCAGCAAGTGTCTGAGCAAGCGGACAGGCTATCCTTGCCTTCTGTTGTGATGACCTTTGAACCTCAGCCGATGGAGCTGTTTGCCAAAGACAAGGCACCTGCAAGGTTGACGCGATTACGCGATAAGTTCGTGCAATTGAGTAAGCTCGATATTGACCGCTTACTGTGTGTCAATTTCAATCGCCATTTTGCAAGTTTAACCGCGGAAGAGTTTATCCGTGACTTGTTGGTCGAGCGTTTGGGTGTTAAGTTTCTTGTCGTTGGTGATGATTTCTGCTTTGGCAAAGGCCGTACAGGTAACTTTGCAATGCTGCAGGAAGCAGGGGAAAAATACGGCTTTGATGTCGTAAGTACCCAGAGCTTTTGTTTACAACAATTACGTGTCAGCAGTACGGCTATCCGGCAAGCGCTGGCGCGTGACGATTTGCATTCCGCGCAACAGATGCTGGGAAGAAACTACAGCATCAGCGGTCGTGTTTCTCACGGAAGAAAGCTAGGTCGAACCATTGGGTTCCCTACTGCAAATATTCCTTTGAAACGCTGTGTTTCTCCGGTTTCCGGAGTCTATGTTGTTCAAGCGCTTGGCTTAGGAAATAAGCCAGTTGGTGGTGTTGCTAATATTGGTCAAAGACCAACCGTCAATGGTGTTCGCCAACAGTTAGAAGTGCACTTATTCGACTTTCATGCCAATTTATATGGCAAGCAACTAGAAGTGGAACTTTTGCATAAACTTCGAGATGAGCAAAAGTTTGAGTCGTTTGAAGCACTTAAACAACAAATCGAATTGGATGCTGAAGCAGCAAGGGTGTGGCTGCGTCAGCTTAAGCGTTGAGCGGTTTATTCCACCGTCCAACATAATGTCTAATTTTCGCCCAATATAACGGAATTAAGAATCGATGAGTGAGTATAAAGATACCCTGAACTTACCTGAAACAGGGTTTCCAATGCGCGGCAACCTGGCCAATCGTGAGCCAGAAATGCTTAAGCGTTGGTACAAAGAAGATCTTTACGGTGAAATCCGTAAAGCTAAGAAAGGCAAAAAGTCATTCGTATTGCACGATGGCCCTCCTTACGCAAATGGTGACATTCATATTGGTCACGCACTAAACAAGATTCTTAAAGACATTATTATTAAATCCAAAACACTTTCAGGTTTTGACGCACCTTACATCCCAGGCTGGGACTGCCACGGTCTACCAATCGAATTAATGGTAGAGAAGAAAGTAGGTAAGCCAGGCCAAAAAGTGACAGCAGCGGAATTCCGCGAGAAATGTCGTGAATACGCAGCAGGTCAGGTTGAAGGTCAGAAAGAGAGCTTCAAACGCCTTGGTATCATGGGTGAGTGGGACAAGCCATACCGCACTATGGATTTCGCAACTGAAGCGAACATTATTCGTGCTCTTGGTAAGATCGCAAGCAATGGTCACCTGCTAAAAGGTTTCAAACCTGTTCACTGGTGTACAGACTGTGGTTCTGCTCTTGCTGAAGCGGAAGTAGAATACAAAGATAAAGTATCGCCATCTATCGACGTTCGTTTTAAAGCGGCTGACGAAGCGGCACTGCTATCTAAATTTGAACTGACAGAAGGTCATGAAGGTCACGGTGACGTATCTATCGTTATCTGGACAACAACACCTTGGACACTGCCTGCAAACCGCGCAGTATGTCTACGTGATGATCTAGAGTACGTGCTTATCCAAACAGAAGGCGACAACGCTGAGCGTATCATCGTTGCTGCTGAGCTAGCGAAAGACGTAATGGACCGTGCGGGTATCGAGCACTTCCACAACCTTGGCTTTGCTAAAGGTGCGGACCTAGAGCTTTCTCAATTCCAACACCCATTCTACGATTTCACTGTACCGGCGATCCTTGGTGATCACGTTACGACTGATTCAGGTACTGGTGTTGTTCACACTGCTCCTGGTCACGGTCAAGAAGACTTCGCGGTTGGTAACAAGTACAACCTAGAAGTAGCAAACCCAGTTGGCTCAAACGGTGTTTACCTACCAGATACAGAGCTATTTGCTGGTCAGCACGTATTTAAAGCGAACGATGCAGTAGTAGAAGTACTAAAAGAAAAAGGTGCACTACTACACCACCACGCTTACGAGCACAGCTACCCACACTGTTGGCGTCATAAGACCCCAATCATCTTCCGTGCTACACCTCAATGGTTCGTTTCTATGGACCAAGCTGGCCTACGTGCTAAAGCATTAGAGTCAATCAAGAATGTAGAGTGGATGCCTGAGTGGGGTCAAAGCCGCATCGAAGGTATGATCGAAGGTCGCCCTGAGTGGTGTATCTCTCGTCAACGTACTTGGGGTGTGCCAATTGCTCTGTTTGTTCATAAAGAAACAGCAGAACTTCATCCAAACACGCTAGAGCTGATCGAGAAAGTCGCTAAGCTGGTTGAAGAGAAAGGCATCCAAGCATGGTGGGATGTAGATGCCGCTGAACTACTAGGTGCTGACGCTGACCAATACGAAAAAGTGCTAGATACGCTAGACGTATGGTTCGATTCAGGTGTCACTCACTTCTCTGTTGTTGATGCTCGTGAAGAGTACAACGGCAACAGTGCAGACCTATACCTAGAAGGTTCTGACCAACACCGCGGTTGGTTCCAATCTTCTTTAATTTCATCTATTGCGATGAAAGACGAAGCACCTTACAAACAAGTACTGACACACGGTTTCGTGGTTGACGGTCAGGGTCGTAAGATGTCTAAATCTATCGGTAACGTGGTTGCGCCAAAAGACGTAACCAACAAGCTAGGTGCTGACATTCTTCGTCTATGGGTTGCTTCTACAGACTACACTGGTGAAGTTGCGGTTTCTGATGAAATCCTAAAACGCAGCGCAGATGCGTACCGTCGTATCCGTAACACAGCGCGTTTCTTCCTAGCTAACTTGAGCGGCTTCAACCCTGAAACAGACATCGTTCCTGTTGAAGAGATGGTTGCGCTAGATCGCTGGGCGGTTGGTCGTGCACTAGCAGCACAAGAAGAGATTGTTAAAGCATACGAAGAGTACAACACACACGGTGTGACTCAGCGTCTAATGCAATTCTGTTCAATCGAAATGGGCTCTTTCTACTTAGACGTAATTAAAGACCGTCAGTACACAGCAAAACGTGGCGGCAACGCTCAACGTAGCTGTCAGACTGCACTTTACTACATCGTAGAAGCGCTAGTTCGTTGGATGGCGCCAATCATGTCGTTCACTGCAGATGAAATCTGGAACGAAATGCCAGGTCAACGCGACAAGTTCGTATTCACTGGTGAGTGGTTCGACGGTCTATTCGGTCTTGCTGAAGGTGAAGAGCTGAACAACGAATTCTGGTCTGAGATCCAAGCGGTTCGTGGTGCGGTAAACAAACTTCTAGAAGATGCGCGTAAAGAGAAAACCATTGGTGGTGCACTACAAGCTGAAGTGACTCTATTTGCTGATGACGCACTAGCAGCGAAGATCAACAAACTTGAAGATGAACTGCGCTTTGTTCTACTAACCTCTGCGGCGAAAGTTAAGCCTCTAGGTGAGAAGACGGATGCAGCACAAGCCACAGATATCGAAGGCTTATTTGTTGAAGTAGCAGCAGCTGAAGGCGAGAAGTGTGATCGTTGTTGGCACCACACGCCAGACGTAGGCACAATTGAAGGTCACGAGAAAATCTGTGGTCGTTGTGTGTCTAACGTAGACGGCGAAGGTGAAGTACGTAAATTCGCGTAATTGCCTAGAACGACTGAACTTTTTTTTAAATTAACAGCCCCAGTATTTACTGGGGCTGTTTGTAGGTAAAGTAATGAGTGAAAAAGCACTGACGTTAAAGCAATCTGGAGTTCGCTGGCTGTGGTTAGCAATTCTGGTATTTATTGCAGATATTGGCATCAAATTGGTGGTGATGGACAACATGGGCTACGGATGGGCAAACCGAATTGAGGTGTTGCCATTCTTCAACCTACTTTACGTTCATAACTACGGTGCCGCTTTCAGCTTCTTGAGCGATCAAGCTGGTTGGCAGCGCTGGTTATTTACAGGTATCGCGTTTGTTGTTACGGGTCTTTTGACCTACTGGATGAGTAAGCTTCCAGCAAAAGAAAAATGGAACAACATTGCTTATGCACTGATTATTGGTGGTGCAGTGGGCAACGTGTTTGACCGCGTCGTTCATGGCTTTGTTGTTGATTACCTAGACTTCTTCTGGGGTAACTACCACTGGCCAGCATTCAACCTTGCTGACATGGCGATCTGTATTGGTGCGGCAATGATTATTCTGGATGGCTTCCGTAAAAAAGACGCTGACAAGTAATCTTTTGCGGTATATCGAATAACCCTAAGCGTCGTCCGTTGATTCGAGCGACGCTTTTTATTATGTTGGAGCGCCAATCAGCATATCAATGTATAAAAAGACCAAGCTGACAGCGTAATAACCCAAGAACAAGGAAGCATTAACGTGACAACAATAACCAATGAATCGGTAGTAACCCTTCACTTTACGATTAAAATGAAAGACGGATCGGTTGCAGATAGTACTCATAACATGGGTAAACCAGCGAAATTTGTTATGGGTGATGGCAGCTTGAGTGAAAACTTTGAGCAGTGCTTGATAGGCCTCGAAACAGGCGCACAAAAAGCGATTGAGCTAAAGGCAGAAGACGCGTTTGGTATGCCAAACCCTGATCATATTCACTATATGGATCGCACTAAATTTGTAGGTGATGCAGAAGTGGAAGTTGGTACAATCATGGCCTTCAGTGGCCCTGATGGCATGGAAATCCCGGGCATTATTACAGAGATTGCAGGCGATTCAGTCACTGTGGACTTCAACCATCCTCTAGCGGGACAAGACGTGACTTTCGAAGTTGAAATTTTGTCAGTAGAATAGCGAACCCAATAAAGATAATTTCCATGAGCAATGAAATGAAAATCCTATTAGCTAACCCACGCGGCTTTTGTGCTGGTGTAGACCGTGCGATTAGCATCGTAGAGCGTGCGCTAGAGATGTATCAGCCACCGATTTATGTGCGTCATGAAGTGGTGCATAACCGTTTTGTGGTTGAAGGGCTAAAACAACGTGGTGCTATCTTCGTTGAAGAGCTGCATGAAGTGCCAGACAACAACATTGTGATTTTTTCTGCTCATGGTGTATCGCAGGCGGTTCGTCAGGAAGCCAAGCTGCGTGATTTGACCGTATTTGACGCAACGTGTCCTTTAGTAACTAAGGTGCATATGGAAGTGGCGCGTGCGAGCCGTCGTAATATGGAAGTGGTTCTGATTGGTCACGCAGGTCACCCTGAAGTCGAAGGTACGATGGGGCAATACGCCAGTGAAACCGGTGGTATGTACTTGGTTGAAACTCCAGCCGATGTTGAGAAACTGAAGGCGATTGTGAAAGATCCATCCGATCTTCATTACGTAAGCCAAACGACGCTTTCTGTCGATGAAACTGCCGATGTTATCGAAGAGCTACGCCGCGTGTTCCCAGATATCCAAGGTCCACGTAAAGACGATATCTGTTATGCGACACAAAACCGCCAAGATGCCGTACGTGAATTAGCTGGTGACGTAGATGTGATGGTTGTGGTGGGTTCTAAAAACTCATCAAACTCTACACGTCTTAAAGAGCTAGCTGAAAAGCTAGGGACACCTGGCTACTTAACCGACTGTCCGGAAGATATCAAACCTGAGTGGTTTGAAGGCAAAACAAAGGTCGGCGTGACTGCGGGAGCATCTGCTCCGGAAGAGCTCGTTAATCAGATTCTAGAGCGAATCAAAGAACTCGTTGGTGCCGAAGCGGTTGATGAAGTACTTGGCCGTGAAGAGAATATGTTCTTTGAAGTACCTAAAGAACTGCAAATCAAGCAAGTGGATTAGTCTCCATTTATCGAATATTCAAAAGGCGACCTGTGGGGTCGCCTTTTTTACATCTCTCTTAACTCATTTAGGTAATCACGAATTTGGTCTTTTCCTAAACCATCGATAATCATATCAGACACCTTCGTGATTCTTCGCTCAAGCGATTGAGCAACCTTTTCGCAATGTGCGTACATGTCTTCATCAGAACCATCGGTCGGAAAAGCATCAACTTGCCAGTTTACTCGAACACCACCTGCAAGCCACTGAGGAGCGGTTTCTTGATGTAAAGAATCACAGAGAATAATAACGATGTCGGGAAGAAACTGAGTTCGCTCCTCCCATGAATGCGTGTGGATATGCGGAATGGGGAGTTGGTGGTCATCTAAATATTTTTGCACCACTGGGTGCACCTTGCCTGTGGGATGTGAGCCTCCACTGGTGACACTAAAATCTGCTGGCAGGATATTGGTTGCGATTGACTCCGCGAGGACGCTTCGTCCAGCGTTGTGCTTACATATGAATAAAACTTTATACATCATCGCCTCGTCTTTTCAGAGCGTCCTATTTATACGCTAGCGGAAACTCAGCGATGATGTGTGAAGTTTTTGTGTTAGTGGCTAATGCCGAGCATCTCTTTGAGCACCTTTAAGTAGCGGCGGCTTACTGGTATCTCAAAGCCTGTTTTGGTGATGATTTCCGCTAACCCATTTTCCAGTAACTTGATTTCGCTAATCGCTTTAATACTGACTAAGTATTGACGATGGCAGCGGACTAGAGGGGTTTTCTCTTCCAACGTTTTTAATGTCAGTTGGGTGCTCGCGGTTTGGCTGGTGGAGCGTACATGCACGCCGCTGATATCACTGTAAGCACATTCCACCGTGTCGGTGGCCATGATAACGATGCGGTTGTGTCCGATGCACGGTATCTGATCCAACGTGTCAGGTGTAATAGCAGACAGTTGTTGCGTTAGGGCGGATTGGCTAATGACTTTGTTTAGTCGTTTGACCGTTTTAGTTAACCGGCATGGGTCGACAGGTTTGAGCAAGTAATCAAAGGCATTGTCTTCAAATGCTTGAATCGCATACTGATCATAAGCCGTGACAAAAACCACATAAGGCATGGTTTCTGGATCAAGCATCCCAAGTAGTTCAATCCCCGTGACTTGAGGCATTTGGATATCGAGAAACACTACATCAGGCTTAAGTTCATTGATTTTTTTTAGGCCAAGGATTGCGTTTGAGGCATCGCCCACGACCTCAACTTGGCCTGTTTCATCCAGTAACTCTGCTAGCTCTTCACGAGCAAACTGTTCATCATCAATGACGAGTGCGGTTAACATCCAACATTACCTTTATTGCTTCAGCGTGCTTTTATGATTTTGGGGGAATGATAAAGCTCATTTTAGTAAATTGATGTGGCTCGCACGTAATTTTTAGCGCTGCATCACGTCCAAATTGATTAGTGAGACGTTTGTCGACAATTTCTAAACCTAGCCCTGAGTGGTTTTCTTTTGGCGGTTCAAAACTGCCTGCGTTGTCTTCGACGGTAATCAAGTGACCTTGTGGGTGTGCTTCGCTGTATATATGAACTTTACCACCTTCAAGCATGTTTGAAATGCCATGCTTAATGGCATTCTCAACCAAAGGCTGGAGTGTAAAGCTTGGTAATTTGATGTCCAGCAATTCAGGTTGAATATCGATTTCAACCTCTAAGCGGTCCGTAAAACGCGCTTTTTCGATGCTCAAGTACGAGTTCACATGTGCAAGCTCTTCCTTTAGCGTCACGGTATTAATGTTCTGCTTTAAATTGCTGCGGAAGAAGTGCGATAAATTTTGGATTAGCTCGCGCGCTTTGTCAGGGTCACGACGAGTAATCGCACTAATAGTATTGAGTGCATTAAACAAAAAGTGTGGATTCACCTGAGCGTGAAGCAATTTTATTTCTGCTTGGGCGAGTAAGGCTTGTTGTTGTTGGTAATCGCCATAAAGGATTTGGCTAGATAGAAGCTGGGCTATTCCTTCCGCCATCGACATGTTGGCCGTCGAGAACAATTTACGCTTCGGTTCATACAGCTTTATGGTACCAATGACCTCTTTCCCTGCACGCAGTGGGATGATCAGCGCAGATCCGAGCTTGCAATCTTTTGCAATGGAGCATTGGTATGGACGCTCCGCGCCATCAAGATAAATGATGTCGTTTTTCTCCATGGAGTCTAATGTGCTTTGCGATGAAATCGGCGTGTTTGGTTTATGGTGATCATCGCCAATGCCCACAAACGCCAAGATCTTTTCTTGGTCAGTAATCGCGACAGCGCCCACTTTGGTTTCTTCGTAAATAATACGTGCGATTTTCTCTGCGTTTTCGGTGTTGAAGCCGTTGCTTAGAATTCCCACTGAGCGATCAGCAATGGTGAGCGCTCGACGCGAAAACGTCGCAGAAAACTTTTCAAAGATTGCTTTTCTGTCTTGCAGGATACTCATGAACAACGCCGCACCAAATGAGTTCGCGATGATCATAGGCGCTGCAATAGCGGACACCAGTTCATAGGCTTGATCAAAAGGTTTCGCGACGGCGAGCAGCAAAATCATTTGCACCACTTCTGCAACAAACGTGACGCTGAATACAACGCTTGGATTAAACAGCAATGCGCCTTTATTTCGCTTGATAAGGTAAACGTGGAGCAAGCCACCAATTACGCCCTCGGCGGTGGTTGAAATTGCACAGGCTAGGTCGGTAAAGCCACCAAGAGAGTATCGATGGATGCCACCAGTAAATCCGACGGCGAAACCTACAACAGGTCCACCAAACAGCCCGCCCATAACTGCGCCGATCGCACGAGTATTGGCAATAGCATCGTTGATGTGCAGACCGAAATAGGTGCCGAGAATACAAAAGCCAGAGAAGAGTACGTAACAAATTAGGCGGTGGCTTAAGCGCGAAGAAATACTCAGCAAAGGTAAGATGATTGGCGTTTTACTTAGCATGTAAGCCAAAACTAAGTACACACACATCTGTTGTAAAAGGGAGATGACCAGTTCCATAGTGAACCTAACCTAGAATCAATGTTGTTATTGTATACCTAAGTAACCTCAAGATGCTTGGCTCAGATAGATAAGAACAGCTAAGTAAATGATGCTGCGCTGTGCTTTCTGAGTCTTAAAGTGACTTGGGTATAAAACAAAAAGAGCCTGCAATTGGCAGGCTCCTATCTTAGTCACTCAGATGTGACGAGTATTACGCTGTTTCTGATACGGCTTGTGGTTTCTCTTCGTCAGCCAGTTCAGTTTCACCTTTACCCTTAGAGGTTTTGATAACGTAACCTGTCACAGCTAGGGCAAACACAATACCTACGATAGTTGATAGTTGCATTGGCAGACCAAAACCTAGCGAGCTGTTGTTTAAGATGAACGTGACACATACCGTGGTCATGAAGATAGCTGGGATAGTGGTAATCCAGTGCAGCTTGTTGTGACGCAGTAGGTAAGCGGACGCAGTCCAAAGCATCATTACCGCTGTTGTTTGGTTTGCAAAACCGAAGTAGCGCCAGATAATGCCGAAGTCTACTTGAGTTAAGATACCGCCGATAACGAACAGTGGAAGTGCCATCAGTAGACGGTTACGTAGCGTTTTTTGTTCCATGTTGAAGTATTCAGCAAGGATCAAGCGGCTTGAACGGAACGCTGTATCGCCAGACGTAATTGGTAGGATAACCACCCCCAGGAACGCAAGGATACCACCGAACACACCTAGCAGACCAAATGATGCGCTGTATACCACGTTACCAGGACCACCGTTTTTCACAGCTTCGGATAGAGCGTCTAGAGAGCCGAAGAAAGACAGAGCGATAGCACACCAAATTAGCGCGATAACACCTTCACCAATCATTGCACCGTAGAATACGAAGCGACCGTTTTTCTCATTTTCCATACAACGCGCCATCAGTGGAGACTGAGTTGCGTGGAAGCCAGAGATAGCGCCACATGCGATAGTGATGAACAATGCAGGCCATAACGGCATGTCATTTGGGTTGAGGTTAGAGAACATGTCCGAAACTTGGAAGTCACCCATTACTGTGTGTTCGCTAGAGAAAGCAACGGCTGTCATTAGGCCAACAGACATAAAGATAAGTAGGGCGCCAAACAGTGGGTAGAAACGACCAATGATTTTATCGACAGGAACAATCGTCGCAATGATGTAGTAAGCAAAGATAGCAATAACCATTGTAGTCATGCTTACGCTCAAGCTTGTTTGATCATTGATGAGGTTAGTAATCATGCCAGCAGGGGCTGAAACGAACACTACGCCAACTAGAAGCAATAGGACAATGGCAAAAATATTCATAAAGTGTTTTGCGCCATTACCTAGGTAGCGACCTGTAATGGTAGGTACAGATGCACCGCCGTTACGCACTGAAAGCATGCCTGAGAAGTAATCGTGTACTGCACCAGCAAAAATACAACCGACTACAATCCAAAGCATCGCCGCAGGACCGTATAGTGCCCCCATGATCGGGCCAAAAATTGGACCAACACCTGCGATGTTAAGTAGTTGAACTAGGTAAACTTTCTTTGTTGACATTGGAACGAAGTCAACACCGTCCGATTTGGTGTGAGCTGGCGTTTGGCGTTTTTCATTGATGCCGAAAATCTTCTCGACGAAAGCGCCGTAGATGAAGTATCCGCCGATTAGGGCTGCGACACAGGTTAGAAACCACATCATAGCAATTGTCCTTGGTCTTAGTTGGGTAGGGTAATTTTTTAATCTCAGGATGCATGTTATGCGTCACTTGTGTTAAATGCATTCGGTTAGTAGATGAGTGGTCGAATAGAGCACTGAGTGGTCGATATGCTGCTTGAGCGGTTTTTAAAAATGGCGAAAGGTTGATGACAATCTTGAGCGGCCGATTTGAGTCATCAGTGGTTAAATCTGCAAGCTCAGCGGCAAGCGCCAATAATTAGTGGTAAGCTTATTTTTGAAAACAATTACTTAAGGAAGAACCATGAAAAAGGTAACGGTAGGTCTGGCACTGGCTTTACTTGCAGGATGCACAGCAACGACAGCAGATCTTGCCAAGTCGGGAGATTGGCATCAGATCGGATATCAAGATGGCATAACCGGACACACATCGCGCACGATGAGCGAGCTTCGTGAGTTGGGTAGTGTTAAGCAAAGTGACTACGACCAAGGTTATTTAGAAGGTTTACGTGAGTACTGTAATCCTGCTTTTGCGTATCAAATGGGGTTATCTGGTCAGTATTACGAAGGGGTTTGTGAAGGTACTGAGCAAGCGCAAAAATTCCGCATGGAATGGCAACGTGGTTGGAATGAATACTCAAATTAATAGTCAATAAAGCCGTTGTTACACTGTCTGCATCACATAAATGTGGCAAAATTCTCCTTATTAAACTATGTTCATATTGCTTGATAGTGAGCACAGAAAAAAAGGAATCACATTATGTCAACGCAAATGGCTGGTGGCTGGAGTCCATTTCATGAACTCACAGCAGAGAATAAAGAAGTATTTGCTAAAGGTATCGAGGGGTTTGTCGGTGTCAAATACTCCCCTTTGGTTGTGGCTACTCAAGTCGTAGCCGGACAAAACTATGCGTTTTTCTGTAATGCAGAAGTTGTCTACCCTGGAGCACAACCATACCCAGCAATGGTTCATATGTTCAGCGACCTTGAAGGTAAAGTCGGTATTACTCACATTGAACGATTGAACTACTAAATTAAGCCATAAAAGGCGCCTGACTTTTAAATAAGTGAGGCGCTTTATTGATTAAGATTGATTAGTTTGCGCGATCACGACTTTTCTTAAATATCCTTGTTTGGCTTTCAGTTGCTCAGTCGCGCTTTCTTTATCCAGCCCGGTTAAAATCATCAAAATAGCTAACTTGGCGTCGTAGTCCGTTTCTTTGAGAGCCGTTTTAGCCTCTTGGTTAGTACAATCTGTTGCTTGCATAACAATACGAGCCGCTCTTGCAACTAGCTTTGCATTCGTCGCTTTCACATCTACCATTAAGTTCTGATAACTTTTGCCCAGGCGAATCATGCTTGCGGTAGTGAGCATGTTCAGTACGAGTTTTTGTGCTGTCCCTGATTTTAAGCGAGTGGATCCCGTTAACGCTTCAGGTCCAACAACGGGGCTAATCGCAATATCAGCAATATCTGCAATCGGAGAGTCAGGGTTACAAGATAGTGCTACAGTGGTGGCACCAAGCTTGTTCGCATACTCTAAGCCACCAATCACGTAAGGTGTTCGTCCACTTGCCGCAATACCAACGACGACATCGCGTTGTGTTAGCATATTCTCTTTAAGATCTTGCTCGCCTAATGTAGGGTCGTCCTCCGCCCCTTCTTTTGCACGGAACATTGCCTCTTTTCCACCGGCAATAATACCAACGACCATCTCTGGATCTGTGCCAAAAGTTGGTGGGCATTCTGAAGCGTCCAAAACGCCAAGTCGACCACTGGTACCCGCACCGATGTAAAACAACCGACCTCCGACCTTAAATGCTTCCGTGATCTTATCAACGGCTTCAGCGATCTCAGGCAACACTTTTTCAACGGCAAGAGGAACGAGTTTGTCCTGTTGGTTGATGCGTTGAACAATATCGAGAGAAGGCAGCAAGTCGATGTCCATGGTGTCTGGGTTTCGCCCTTCAGATACCAGATGGGATAAAGCTGCGATAAGTGCATCGTTCGTCATAATGAATTAAGCCTTTTTGTTTAGGATATATTGCCCTTAATTTTTTGAATAGAGTACACCCAGTGAAGCGAGACGACTTGCCCCCGTAACTTCCGGTAAGTTGCTAGGGAGGCCGTGAATATGGCGCTGCGCAAGCCAAGCAAACGCCATTGCTTCCATGTAATCGCCATCAACACCTTTTTCTGCCGTTGTCGCAACGCTCCATTGTGGCAATAACTTAGCTAGTCGCTGCATCAAAAGCGGGTTTCTTGCTCCACCGCCACAGACTAATAGTTGAGGTGTGATGCCATGAGAAAACTTGTCGACTTCGTTGGCAATGGTAATTGCAGAATACTCGCAAAGTGTACGTTGTACGTCTTCGATTGGTAAATTGTGATGGGCCAGTTGTTGATGCAGCCAGTCAATATTGAACAGTTCTCGCCCGGTACTTTTAGGGGCAGGCATGGCGAGGTAAGCTTCTTTGAGTAATTGAGTCAACAAAGTAGCGTTTACCGTTCCTTTAAGTGCAAATTGTGCATCTTCGTCGAAGCTTTGCCCAGTATGCAGCGCACACCATGCGTCCATCAACATATTGCCCGGGCCTGTGTCATAGCCAATGACTGGTTGTTCTGGATGCAGTACCGAGATATTGGCAATGCCTCCAATGTTAAGCACCACAATTGTGGAATCCTGCATCGCAAAAATGCTTTTATGGAAAGCAGGGACGAGTGGGGCACCTTGTCCACCTAGCGCCATGTCTTTACGACGAAAATCCGCTACCGTATCAATGCCTGTTTTGACTGCGATAATGTTTGCATCGCCCAATTGAGTGGTAAACGGCAAGTTTCCGGTAGGCTGATGGAACACTGTTTGACCGTGATTACCAATCGCACGAATTTGCTCTGCGACGTAGCCAGACTTATTGAGTAGCTGTAACACAGCATCTGCAAATAGGTGGCCGAGCTGGTGGTCAAGTTCACCTATGGTTTTTAAATTTGTTGCTTGACCGGTACAAACAGATAACAGCATGTCTTTTAGCGCTGCGGGCATTGGGTAGTCGTCGTGCGCAATCAGACGAACATGCTCATCGCTTATTTCAACTAGAGCGGTATCAACGCCATCCATACTCGTTCCAGACATCACACCAATGTACAGTTCGTTAAATTTCATAGCCGATCTCGTCAATTCTTCATTCACTTATTGTAAAGCAAATCTGAAGCGAATAACCTCATCGAATACGAGATATTCAGCCGATTTTGAGGAGAAAACATGGGACCGTTATGGGTTGACGTTGCGGGATATGAACTGACCGCTGAAGACAAAGAAATCTTGGAGCATCCTACGGTTGGTGGCTTAATTCTATTTGCTCGCAACTATCATGATAGCGAACAGCTTCAAGCACTTACTCAATCCATCCGAAAGGCGGCTAAGCGCCCGTTTTTGATCGGTGTGGATCAAGAAGGCGGCCGAGTGCAGCGCTTTCGTGAAGGTTTCTCATTAATTCCTGCTGCTGATGAGTACGCTAAACATCAAAATGGTGAAGAGCTTGCTCGTATGGGCGGTTGGTTAATGGCAGCAGAGCTGATTGCCCATGATATTGATTTAAGCTTTGCCCCGGTACTTGACCAAGGCCATCAATGTAAAGCGATCGGTAACCGCGCATTCGGTGAAGATGCCGACACCATTCTTCGCTATAGCACTGCATATATGCAGGGAATGAAGAGTGTTGGCATGGCAACGACAGGCAAGCACTTCCCTGGACATGGTGGCGTGATTGCAGACTCACATCTAGAAACACCATACGACGAGCGCAGTGATATTTTTGAACAAGATATGGCGATCTTCAAAGCGCAAATTGATGCCGGTATTTTAGATGCCATGATGCCTGCTCACGTGATTTTCCCACATTATGATGCTCAACCAGCCAGCGGTTCTGAATACTGGTTAAAACAGGTCCTGCGTCAGCAATTGGGTTTTAAAGGTTTGGTTTTTTCGGATGATTTGACCATGGAAGGCGCTGCGATTATGGGCAGCCCAGCCGAGCGAGGTGCTCAAGCATTGAGAGCTGGTTGCGATATGTTGTTAATGTGTAATAAACGAGAAGCGCACGTTGAGGTATTAGACAACTTACCGGTTTCAACCGTGCCACTCGCGGATGGATTACTGAAAAAACAGTCATTTTCTCCAAGCGAACTTAAGCTATCTCAAGAGTGGAAAGCGGCGAGTGAAGCGATGAAACGCTTGACTAGCTAAACCTCTTGTAAAAGATTCAAAACAGCGATGAGAAGCCAAAGTTAATTATGCTTTGGCTTTTTATTTGACTGTAAATTTTAATTTACACTAAATGTTTTTTATTCTGTACGCTTGTTTTTCTTTTTTAGCCTGTTATCTTGTCGTTAAAGCTTAGTTGTCTCACCAAAGGTTTGGTTGGGTGTAAAAATAAATATACAGGTTAGAGTTATGCAGAAAAGTGAGTTGAGCAATATTAATATTATCGAAGAACAGGTTCTTATTACTCCGGAGGAACTAAAAACCAAGCTTCCTTTGAGTGAAAAAGCACGTCGCTTTATTCAAGAGTCTCGTCAAACTATCGCTAATATTATTCACAAGAAGGATCACCGCCTGCTTGTTGTATGCGGTCCATGTTCTATCCACGACGTGGAAGCGGCGAAGGATTACGCAAAGCGACTTAAAGCACTCTCTGAACAACTAAGTGACCAACTGTATATTGTTATGCGTGTTTACTTTGAGAAGCCGCGCACCACGGTCGGCTGGAAAGGCCTGATCAATGACCCACACCTAGACGGCAGTTTCGATATTGAACACGGTCTGCATGTTGGACGCGAACTTCTGGTGGAGTTGGCAGAAATGGAAATCCCGCTCGCGACTGAGGCTCTAGACCCAATTAGCCCACAATACCTGGCGGATACTTTTAGCTGGGCTGCAATCGGCGCACGTACGACGGAGTCACAAACTCACCGTGAAATGGCAAGCGGCCTGTCTATGCCAATCGGTTTTAAGAATGGCACCGATGGCAGTTTGGCAACCGCAATTAACGCGATGCAAGCTGCGTCCTCTAGCCACCGTTTTATGGGAATTAACCGTGAGGGACAAGTCGCACTGTTGACCACCCAGGGCAATGCTAATGGACATGTGATCTTACGTGGCGGCAAGCAAACTAACTACGATTCGGTATCCGTCACTGAGTGTGAGCAGGAGATGGCGAAATCTGGTCTTGATGCTTCATTAATGGTGGATTGCAGTCACGCCAACTCACGTAAAGATTACCGTCGCCAGCCATTAGTCGCGGAGGATGTGATTCATCAAATCCGTGAAGGCAATAAATCTATTATCGGTCTTATGATTGAAAGCCATATCAATGAAGGAAATCAATCTTCTGACTTAGCTCTTGAAGAGATGAAATACGGTGTATCTATCACTGACGCATGTATCAATTGGGATTCAACTGAGGCACTATTACGTCATGCACATGAAGAGCTAGTGCCTTTCTTAGAAAATCGTCTAAAGGCTAATTAATACAGGATTTAAGGAACATCAATGGCAGTTGAACTTAACGCATTACGCGATCAGATTGATGCAGTCGACAAGCAAATGTTGGAGCTATTGGCTCAGCGTTTAGCGCTCGTAGAGAAAGTTGGGGAAGTAAAAAGCGAACATGGTTTGCCAATTTATGCTCCAGACCGCGAAGCGGCGATGTTAGCTTCTCGTCGCGCTGAAGCTGAAAAAATGGGAATTCCTCCACAGCTTATTGAAGATATTCTGCGTCGAACAATGCGTGAGTCTTATGCCAGCGAGAAAGATTCCGGTTTTAAGTGTTTGAACCCTGATTTACGCTCAGTTGTTATTATTGGTGGTAATGGTCAATTGGGTGGCCTGTTTGGGCGTATGTTCAAATTGTCGGGCTACCAGGTCAAAGTTCTCGGTAGTAAAGACTGGGATCATGCGGATGAGATTCTAGACAACGCGGGTTTAGTCGTGGTCACGGTGCCGATTCATCTAACGGAAGGGGTGATCGAAAAACTGGGGAACTTGCCGCAAGACTGTATTCTGTGTGACCTGACTTCTATCAAATCGAAGCCTCTGCAAGCAATGTTGAATGTGCATCAAGGTCCTGTGGTTGGTTTGCACCCAATGTTTGGCCCAGATGTTCCGAGCCTTGCCAAGCAGGTTATTGTGTACTGTGATGGCCGTGGTCACGAGCATTACCAATGGCTATTGCAACAGTTTGGGATTTGGGGCGCAAGCTTGTGCCAAATCGATGCACAAGAGCACGATCATGGCATGACGTTGATTCAGGCGCTGCGCCACTTCACGTCGTTTGCTTACGGTATGCACCTTAGCAAAGAGAATCCGAACATCGATCAGTTGTTGAAGTTAAGCTCGCCAATCTACCGCCTTGAATTGGCGATGGTGGGACGACTGTTTGGTCAGGATCCGAACTTGTACGGTGATATCATTTTCTCTTCTCAAGAGAATATCGATATGATCAAGCGATTCCATCAGCGTTTAGGTGATGCAGTAGCGATTCTGGATAGCAGAGACAAAGCGCGATTCATCGAAAGCTTTAAGCAGGTGAGTGATTGGTTTGGTACTTATTCTCAACAATTTATGAATGAGAGCCAAAACTTACTCAAACAGGCGAATGATAATATTCATCGCGGCTAATCACGGGTCATTTAGCCGTGCAGAGTCCGAAACAAAAAGAGCAGCGTAAGCTGCTCTTTTTCGTGTTGATGGACAAATCAGTTCGTCGCAGTATTACTCGTATCTTCACTTGATACTGTGTTGATACTGGTATCGCGATAGGGTGAATTGGTTAAATTGACTTGTAGGCGTACAACGTTATCAATCAATTGAACCAAAGGTCCCCATTTCACTTTTTTCTCTTTTTCAAAGACGTCATTGAAGTTTTCTGGCGTCCACTCCATTAAGTATTGAGGGTTGAGTGCTCGTCCGAGGAAGCGTACTTCATAGTGCAAGTGTGGCCCTGTGGAGTTGCCAGAGTTACCGCATTGAGCAATGATGTCGCCTTTACTAACAAACTGACCGCTTTTCACTTTGAAGCGTTGTAGATGAGCAAAGGAGCTCATAAAGCCAAATGAGTGACGAATGGTGACATAGTTACCATAACCACGATTGCTCGGGCGAACGGTTTCCACCACACCGTCAGCCGGTGCCAGGATCTCTTCTCCTCTTTTACAAGTCAGATCGATACCAGTATGAACATGCCTCTTACCTGAAATCGGATTAATACGACTGCCGTAAGAAGAAGAAATACGTTGGTATGTGACTGGGCTGTCATTTGGTATCAAACGGAACATCGTCGCGCGAACAGCAGAATCGATAGCGGCTGCGTCAATTCGCTCCTCTAACCCCATGCTGTTCTCATCGATCATCAACTCTTCGTCTGCGAGACCTAAAACCGATTCAACGTCGAATACCCGTTTGCCCAATAGCTGAATTTGATTGTTTTTGTCCGTCAAAGACTGGGAAAGCGAATGATTGGTATCAAGCTGTTCTTCGTAAAGAGCCGTCACTTCGGCCTTTTCACTTTCCAGTTTGGCGATGATTTGCGTTAGTTCGTCTTTATTGTGCATCTGCTGCTGATTAAGGTACCACGCGCCACCAACGACGGCGGGTAATGCCAATACTGAAGCAAATACTGCTAGGACCGAACTGCGGCCCAAATAGAACTGCTGATCGCCGTCTTTCGTCGGGATCTGCATGATGATTTTTTTAGACATAGTTATTGTTACTTAAATAGGCGTTCATTTATTTTTCTCCTAAAAACCAGAGAGGTGCTCTAACTCTCGATTCAGAAGGTCGTTATTGCCTACATTCAATTCTATAAATCGTTTTAGTTGGCTAATGCTTTCGATGTCTATCTTAGCGATCTTCAACCTAATCTCACACTTAGAGAGATCCACAACTTGCGCTTTTAACGTAATCACTTGTTCGGATTGATCAAATGAAAAAGTCACATGGACTGGAAGGGTTGGATCCAAAGCCTCAGTCTCTTCCACTTTCATGAGTAAACCATGCAAGGAAAGATCTTGAATCCTAGCTTCAATTGCCAAGTCACGTTGTTCTATCTTAGCTGGAGCTTGATGGAGAATACGTGAAAAGCGTCGTCTCTCTGTCATATGAATATTCTCGTCAGGTCGTCAAACAGAATTGAATAGTATATCAATACGAACAAAAAATGTTCGATTGTTGTTTGAAAAGTGTCGAGGTCGCTACAGAGTGACGTAAGTGCTATGTCATGTTCTTAACGAACGAGACGGGCTAATGAGCTCTTTTTATAACAAAGAAAACAAAGGCCGCTATGATAGCGGCCTTTGTACAAATTACAATCAAACTTTGTGGGTTGCGATTACTTCGCAATACGCTTGTATTTGATACGGTGTGGTTCTGCGGCTTCAGGACCCAATGTTTTCTTCAACCAATCCATGTACTCTGTGTAGTTACCTTCGTAGAAGTTAACTTGGCCTTCGTCACGGTAGTCAATGATGTGGGTAGCGATACGGTCAAGGAACCAACGGTCGTGCGAGATAACCATTGCACAACCAGGGAACTCTAGTAACGCTTCTTCTAGAGCACGCAGTGTTTCAACGTCAAGGTCGTTGGTTGGTTCGTCGAGTAGCAACACGTTACCGCCCGCTTTAAGCAGCTTCGCAAGGTGGACACGGTTACGCTCACCACCCGATAGTTCACCAATAATCTTTTGTTGGTCACTGCCTTTAAAGTTAAAGCGTGAACAGTATGCACGAGCTGGGATTTCGAAGTTGTTGATCTTAATGATATCAGCACCTTCAGAGATCTCTTGGAATACGGTTTTAGAATCGTCCATGCTGTCACGGAACTGATCGACAGATGCTAGTTTTACTGTATCGCCCATCTCAATTGTGCCCGAGTCTGGTTGTTCAGTACCACTTAACATCTTGAATAGCGTCGATTTACCTGCGCCGTTAGCACCGATGATACCAACAATTGCACCTTTAGGGATGCTGAATGACAGGTCATCAATTAGAACTCGACCGTCAAATGACTTGGTCAGGTTCTTCACTTCAATAACCTTATCACCTAGACGCTCACCAGGTGGGATAAACAGTTCATTGGTTTCATTACGTTTTTGATGATCAGAGCTTTGCAGTTCTTCAAAGCGAGCCATACGTGCTTTTGACTTCGCTTGACGACCTTTAGGGTTTTTACGTACCCACTCAAGCTCTTTCTCGATAGTCTTTTGGCGAGCACTCTCTTGGGAGGCTTCTTGTTGTAGACGAGCGTCTTTTTGCTCCAGCCATGAGGTGTAGTTGCCTTCCCATGGGATACCTTCACCACGGTCCAGTTCTAAGATCCAGCCCGCAGCGTTATCTAGGAAGTAACGGTCGTGGGTGATGGCTACTACGGTACCTGTGTAATCCACTAAGAAGCGCTCTAGCCAAGCCACTGATTCTGCATCTAGGTGGTTGGTAGGTTCATCAAGCAGTAGCATGTCTGGCTTAGAAAGTAGCAAGCGACAAATAGCCACACGGCGGCGTTCACCACCTGATAGGTGCGCAATTTTTTGGTCCCATTCAGGTAAACGAAGTGCGTTTGCCGCACGCTCAAGCGCATTTTCTAGGTTGTGGCCATCTTTCGCTTGGATAAGGGCTTCTAGCTCGCCTTGCTCTTTTGCAAGTGCGTCGAAGTCTGCATCTGGTTCAGCGTATGCTGCGTAGACTGCGTCCAAACGTTTCAGAGCGTCAGCAACGTCAGCAACCGCTTCTTCAACAACTTCACGAACGGTTTTTGATTCGTCTAATACTGGTTCCTGAGGTAGGTAACCTACGTTTAGACCAGGTTGTGGACGCGCTTCACCGTCGATATCCGTGTCGATACCTGCCATGATACGTAGCAGTGTGGATTTACCTGCACCGTTCAGACCTAAAACACCGATTTTCGCACCAGGGAAGAAGCTCAGAGAGATGTCTTTAAGAATTTGACGCTTAGGTGGCACAATTTTGCTCACCCGCGACATGGTATATACGTATTCAGCCATTGCCGATCGTTCCTAAATTAACTGTCATTCAAACCCATCATTTTATACCAACTGCTTTGTTTTTGTTACCGCATTGCAAGAATTTCCCTAACGAATGGATTTCTTATTTTGAGCTGACCGGAAACTTACACGGTTAGGGTATACACTTTTGTTATTCGTTAAGAATGACGAAGTGTTTTCTATGCGAGTTAGAAACGCTTTGTCTCCATCGTCTTAAAAGTTTGACGAGTACAATTTTTAATACACTAAGTTGCTTTACATGGACATCTGCATTCTGTGTAAATAGATGCATGTGTGAAAATTGCCTTAACATCACATGAACTCTAACAAAACTAGGCTTTAGGGCAGTATATGTCTGGGGAAAATGACACAAATGAGATTCAACGTATCTGAATTGGCTAAAAACGTATGCTGCGCCGCCGCGTTGTGTGCTATGAGTTTGAGTGCTAATGCCGCGCTGAGTTTGGAAAAGCAGCGCGAAGTATATGAGCAAGCTCAAGATTTATTAGATAAAAATGACATCGATGGATACCTTTCGATTCGTCCTAAAATTTCTGACTATCCACTAACGCCTTATGTGGATTACCGCACTTTTATTAGACAGTTACCGGAAAAGTCACCACAACAGGTAAACGAGTTTATTTCTGAGCACGAGTCTTTTCCATTTTCTCGTCGAGTTCGCGCTCCATACCTCAATCATCTTTATAAGCAAAAAGATTGGAAAACTATTACTGAGTTTCAAAAAGTCATTCCTAGTGGTGAGCGTTACCAATGTATTTTCTACGTCGCCCAGTTAAAGCAAGGCAAGAAAGTCGCGGCATTTAAAGGGGCTGAACATATGTGGTTACGTGGCATCAGCATTGCTGATGAGTGTGACCCATTATTTGAAGCATGGGACAAGGCGGGTGAGCGTACCGATGAACTGATTCTACAGCGTATGTTACTGGCGTTTGATGCTCGTAATGGCGGTTTGATGAGTTACTTGCTCAAACTGCCTAAATCAGCGCAGGCAAAGCAACAAGCCAAAGAAATGAAAGCGTTGTTTGATAATCCTTCAAGTGTTGCGGAATTCGCGAAGAAAAAACCTGCGAATGATTTTAATCGAGCGCAAAGTGAATATGCGTTAGAAAAGTTGGCTCGTATGAACACTAGCCAAGCACAAGGTGCGTACGATGCCGTCATTAAAGGACAGAAGTTTTCTCCAGAAAAAGCGCAAGAACTTGCCGACTATATTGCATTTCGATTGACTCGTACGGAGTCTGAGTCATTAGCTAAATGGCGCGATGATAAAACGAAAACCAGTCAGTACTTACCGTTGATTGAAACGCGCATCCGCTTAGCGATTCAAAATGCAGATTGGAAAGGCGTACAAGAGTGGATTGCTGTTCTAAATAAAGAAGAACAAGCCACGCTACGCTGGCAATATTGGCTTGGAAGAAGTGAAATAGCGTTAGGTGATGACATCGCGGGGAAACAGCGTTTAGCAACTCTGCTTGGGCAACGAAACTTCTACAGTGTGGCTGCCGCCAATGCAATCGGACAATCAATCAAATACCCAACGCATACGGTTAAGTTGGATAAGAAAGTTGTTCAACCCTATCAAGACTCGTTAGCTCGTATCGAAGAGTTGATCGCGACGGATAAAATCGCAGCAGCGAAGAGTGAATGGGCACACTTACTGCGCCGCGTAGGAAAAGATGAAAAGGCGATGTTGGCGGCTTATGCATCATTTAAACGTTGGCATCACCTAACGGTGACCGCGAGTATTCAAGCGCAGATGTGGGATAATATCGAACTTAGGTTCCCAATAGCACACCGCTGGTGGTTTAACTTTTATGCGAAAAAGCACAACATTGATCCCGTCACGATGATGTCTCTCGCTCGACAGGAAAGTGCGTTAGATGTTGAAGCCCGCTCTCCAGTTGGCGCTCGTGGTCTTATGCAGATCATGCCTGCGACGGCGAAGTACACGGCACGTAAATATAAGTTGAGTTATCAAGGTACGCAGGATCTCTACAATGTAGGAAAAAATATCGAAATTGGTAGCCATTATTTGCAAGGTTTATTAGAGGATTACGATAATAATCGTATTTTTGCTCTTGCTGCTTATAATGCAGGTCCTAACAGAGTAAAAACGTGGCGAGAGCGTACCCAAGGAAAAGTGGATGCTTATGCCTTTATTGAGGCAATTCCATTTAAAGAGACGCGCGGTTATGTACAAAACATCTTGATGTTTGAAACATACTATCGTGATCTTTTGGGTATCGATGGCGCGTTCTTGAATCAACATGAGATCAATACCAAGTATTGAGTGAGGTAACTTGATGTCGCACGAACCCGAGTACAAAGACTGGCAACAGATTATTGAGCTAATTCGAACAAGTATGGGCACCCAGCAAGATGACATGCTGTTAACAATGCTGATGTCACGTGATGAGAGAGAGTCATTAATATCACGCGTTAATATAATTAACGAACTTCTTAAAGGAGAATTATCTCAACGTCAGATCAGTCAGATGCTTGGTGTGGGCATTGCCACCATTACTCGTGGTTCTAACGAACTAAAGTCGAAATCTGATGAAGAAAAAGACAAGTTGAAAGTCTTGTTAGAACAAGTTGCGGTATCTAAGTAGACAGTATATCCAATTTGCTTTTAGGCCTTGGTGTTACAATTGACTAAGATAACGTATTACAAAGGGCGGAAATATCCGCCCTTTTGCGTATCTAGAGAATAGGCTGAGTGTTATAAATTTGAAGGAAAGTGCTCAGGGTTTGTGAATGGAATCAAAGCCAGAATCAAGGCTTGGTGATAGACCGAGCTTCGAGTTAGCTGGTTTTGGGTTAGTAGGCTAATAGCGCCACCTTTCTGTTTGATGTTATCAGTACCAAACACTTTGTCCATTACATCTCCCAACTCATTCGCATCCTTGAGTTTTTCCAAGACTTTTGGCGGCAACATTAAGCTTGCAGAACGAGATTCACCGCGGTGAGTCTCTGACTCAACCACCATCCAAGCAAACGTCACGTTTGCTTCAATTCCCGCTTCGAGACCGACATAGTAATCCGCGTTTGGCATCTCTACTTTTGCGTTTTTAACGCGGTTTAGCGCACCACGATGAGTTTCTTCATTCGTCATGGGCTGATCTGCGACCTCACTCGGTACACTGATGCCAACGAAGTTGAACTCTTGATGCGGAAATGCATTACGAAATGCACTTTGAACTGCATTAATTTTGGCTGGGTTTAGCGATGCGATTACGACTTTTTGGGTTGCCATGATCTTTTTACTCACTGGTGTCTATTAACTCAATTTTACTTGCGTAGGCTTTACGTTCTCACTCGGGTAACAGCCTAATACTTTCAAGTGCTTAGTGATTTTTGTTAGCTCTTCAAGTGCCTGTTGCATTTCTGTCGAAGCAAGATGTGATGTCAAGTCTACGTAGAACATCTCTTCCCACGGGTTCCCCATAATTGGGCGTGATTCCAGCTTGGTCATATTGATGCCGTAACGTTGCAGCACTAATAGTGTTTCAACCAATGAGCCTGCCTCTTGGGAGGTCGACATGATCAATGTGGTTTTTGCTGGAATCTGAGTAGAAACTTCAACCGGTTTACGAGCAACCACGATAAAGCGAGTATGGTTTTCGGTTTGGTTTGCGATGTTGCCTTGAATTGCTTGCAAGCCATATAGCTTACCGCTTGATGCATTACCAATTGCAGCCACATCATCACGATCCATCTCTTGGACTTTCTGCATTGCATCTGCTGTGCTCGCGCAGGATTCCAGCTTTACCCCTTTCATACGGCTTAAAAACTCACTGCACTGTTGGTGTGGCTGAGGGTGAGAATACAGCGTTTTAATATCTTCCAGACGAATGTCTTTTTTCGCAACCAAGCAGTGTTCGATTGGTTGAGTTAGCTCTCCAACGATGTAAAGCGTCGTGTGTTGTAGTAAGTCATACACTTCATTAATAGAGCCTGAGCTGGTGTTTTCGATTGGCAGAACGCCATAATCAGCATGGCCAGATTCAACCGTTTGAGTCACTTCTTTAAAGTGCTCGCAGTTGAGCTCGATAAGCTCCGTATTTTTACGACTGAAGTATTCGCGACTTGCCAAGTGCGAATAAGAGCCTTTGGCTCCTAAAAAAGCGACGCGAGCAAGTGGCTTACGGCTTTGCTGTGGGTTAACGAGATTTTGCAGATAACTTTGTTGAAGCAGAACTGAGTCTTCAATGATGGTATGGAAAAGTTTGGTGATGTACTGCGCGTCAAGTTCGTATTTATCTTGGCCATTAGAAATCAGCTTGACCAATAATTGCTGTTCACGGACGGCGTCGCGAACAGGCTTTGAGGTTTGTACTTTGCTTTTGGCTACTTCAATGCTGAGTTTACGGCGCTCAGACAATAAGCTGAGAAGTTGGTCATCCAACTCATTCAAGCGTAAACGAATTTCTTCGAGGGAAATAGGTTGGTCAGTCATCAATTCTTTCCTTATAAAAAAGCCTCCCGATTTGGGAGGCTTTCTGTTTGTTTTTGACTTTTCTTTCACAAACGAGTTCGCCCCTCCAACTATGGGAGGAAAAAGAAGTCAAAAATAAACAGTGAGGTTAAATGCATAAATAGTGCTTAATTTATGAGTGTTTAAACACAATAAGCAAGGCTGGGGAGAGCGTCAAGCAAAAAAATAGCGCCTTTCGGCGCTATTTCCTCAATCTGTTCAGTTTACTCTTCTTCTTCCACTAGCTCAGGCTTACTTGCACGTCGAGCTTCAGGTTTGTGGGTCAGCTTGTTCAATTGTCGTTCTAGTTTTTGCTCCACTTCGTTGATAGCTGCGTAAAGATCTTCGTGAGTTGCTGAGGCAATGAGCTGGCCTTTAGGAACTTTGATAACCGCTTCGAATTTCTTCTGTTTGTTTGGTTCCTCACTGAAAGTTGCTTGGCAACCAATTAGGTCTACTTGCCATTTCTCCAGTTTTTTAAATTTGCTCTCAATATGAGCTCGGATTGCAGAGGTGATTTCGATGTTTTTGCCAGTGATATTCATTGTCATAAGTGTTTTTCCTCTGTTGCATCCCTCGGGGGTTAAGTTCAGATTACCGCTTTAAGCATAAAAAAATGTGATTCAGATCATTATTTTGCTCGGGTTTTTTATGATGAAAAATGAATGTGATCTCACTCAAGAACTTCTGAGATTTATCGTGAAATTGCTTGTTATCGGTTAGTAAATCCGTAGATTGAATAGAGTACTCAGCTGAAAACGGCCTCGTTTTTAGGGAAGTTTTACGGCCTAATATTTGAGGTGGTTAAAATTTAACTACACGTAAGGTGTGATGACGATCACTGAGTCTTTCCAATGAATCCATTTAAAAAGCCGCTTACTGTACAAGCGGCTTTTTACTGTCTGGCATTTGGCTGACTTTTCGTAGCGGTATCATGAAAATGGGGTCTTTTGGGGCTAGTGAAACCCTTTCTAGACTTTTGACTTGGTCCAAACTTTCTAGTTGTTTGTATATTATGTAGTAGCGATTAATGCTTGTGACGTACCCAACCGTTGAGCTTAAACTTTTCCGCATAACGACTTCCACGTTATTAAACCAAACATTAGGATCGTAACCTTGTTGGGCTGCACGCTTACGAATACGCTCTACATTGCCGGGGCCCGCATTGTAAGCCGCCAATGTAAAGTAGAGTTTATTTTGTGCAGTAATATCAGGATCACTGAAGTACTGCTTACGCAAAAAAGCTAAGTATTTCACTCCAGCATGAATGTTGTTTTCTAATTGTCGAACATTTTTGATATTGATATTCGGATCTTGAGCGGTGCTGGGTAGGACTTGCATTATGCCAACGGCACCTCGGCTTCCAACTAGGTCGTTATTAAATCCTGATTCCTTGTAAGCGATTGCAGCGATCAGTAAATAGTCGATATCGTATTTCTCACCATAGCGTGAAAATAGCGCTGCGAGTTTTTCTAGTTGAGCAATTTTCTTAGGGTTAAGAGCTCTGTTCAACCATCCCGTGTTATCGATGTATTTACCGTAAATAACGTTACCGAGTAGTGTCCCAGAGCGAGACTTCTGGATGAACTTATTCACGACGGCTTTTAATTTGGGACTATTTTCTCGCATTGCCCAAGCAATTTTGCCATTTTTGCGGATAGGGATTTTTTTGTGCACCCGAATATCATCCATCACTTTCAGCCAAAGCTTGGCTTTATGGCTATCGAGAACAATGGCTTTGACGTAACCATTGTTGAGCATTCCGACCAGCTCATAATCTTGAAGTGTTTCTTCAATAAAGTGCACGATAACAGGCGGTAAGCCTTTTTTGTTTAGTTTCTTATTTAGTGTCTGAATGCTTTCAAAGTAGCTAGAGCTGGCGCGCACCCAAATCTCTTTGCCGCTCAGTTGTTCGATTTTCGTCATCGTTGGTGTGCTTTTGTTTGTCACTACCCACTCTTGAATGTCAGTGAGAATGGGTGAACTGAACTCCACTTTCTGTTTGCGCGTGTCGGTAATAGTCAGGTTGGCGACAACTAAGTCACCTGAACCGTTTTCTAAGGCTGGCAGTAGCTGGTCGCGGGCAACAGGAATAATTTGTACGTTAAGCTTTGGTTTGAGTTTACGAAGGTCTTTTTCGAAATGCGCCAGCAATTCCGCGCCTATGCCTTTTGGTGTGCCGCCCTCAATGTAGTAAAAGCCTAAATCAGCAGAAACTAAGACGCGCAGTACATTCTTCTCCTTGATGACATCGAGGTCCCCAGTATAAGGAGGCTGTTTGAGCGGCGAGATTTGCAGTGCGCAAACGGAAGCAGACAATAGGAGCAGCATAACTGCGCAAAGCTTAGATATCGTCACGTTCACATCCTTTTTATAAAGGGGGGAGGAGAACTTTAAGCATATGTGGAGCTAGGAAGATCATCAAGAAAGGGCTGAATACACTATTGAGAGTAGTAAAAAACCGCCACGGTAAAAACGGTGGCGGTTCAGTTTAAAGCAAGTTCAATTACTTCACAGGGTTGAGCTCTATAAGCTTTTCAGTTCTTGCTACGGCGTCTTCCAAACCAAGTTGCTTGTAGGCCTCTAGCTGGATAGTCAGTGACTTACGTGCAGCTTCTGTGTCTGGATACGCTTTTTGTAGCTCTTGGCTGCGATTAATAGCAGCGACCCAAGCTTCACGGCGAAGGTAGAAGTCAGCAGTCGCTAAATCATAGTTCGCTAGACGGTTTTTCAGCGCGACCATACGTTTTTGTGAATCTTCTGCATATGGGCTATTCGGGTAACGTTGAAGTAGTTTTTTGAAGTCATCAAACGCTTTTTTTACCGGTTCAGGATCGCGATCGCTTCGATCTACGCTGAATAAATCATGCATAAAGTTACGATCTTGCGCCATGTGGCTTAGACCTCGCATGTACAGCACCCAATCCATCTTTTCATGGGTTGGGTTTAAACGCATAAAGCGAGAAATGGTTGCCAAGCCCAAAGCAAGGTCGTCGTTTTTGTAGTACGCATAGATTAGGTCAAGCTGCACCTGTTCAGAGTAGGCACCGAATGGGTAACGTGAGTCTAATGCTTCCAGTTTCTCAATTGCAGAAAGCCAATTACCACTTTGAAGAGAAATCTGTGCGTCTGCATACAGTTCCGAAGGCGGCACATCAGGAACGATTTCTTCTTTGCTTGCACATCCAAACAGAAGGGATACCGCTAAAAGGCCTGTTAAAGTCTGACGTTTCATATCAGGAGTCTGTTCCTTGAATCTAAATATTTCTTAAGCTGCCGTTACTTTCTTTCCAGTAACAGATACAATGACGTAATAGTCTATTTTTTCACAGTCGTGAGCATTAGTCTCACAGTTTTTAAAAAAGTTCGATATGGCTCAGCAGATTGTATTAACAAATACCGTAAAAGATAGCCAGTTAGGTCAACGTTTAGACCAAGCTATCGCCGAATTATTCGCGGACTTCTCTCGCTCGCGCCTAAAAGAGTGGCTGCTTGATGGGAAAGTTCAAGTTGATGGTGAAGTTGTCACTAAACCTCGTACCAAAGTAATGGGTGGCGAGGAAATTACATTGCAAGCCGAGTTAGAAGATGAAGAACGCTGGGAAGCGCAAGATATCCCGCTAGATATCGTCTATGAAGATGAAGATATTATCGTTATCAACAAACCTCGTGACTTTGTGGTTCATCCGGGCGCTGGTACGCCTGATGGCACTGTGCTTAATGCGTTGTTGCATCATTACCCTGATATTGCAGAAGTACCTCGTGCAGGTATCGTGCACCGTTTGGATAAAGACACAACGGGTTTGATGGTGGTGGCGAAAACCGTTCCTGCACAAACTCGTCTGGTTCGCGCACTGCAAAAACGTAATATTACTCGTGAGTACGAAGCGATCGCTATTGGTCGTATGACTGCGGGCGGTAAAGTGGATCAACCTATTGGTCGTCACTCTACTAAGCGCACGCTTATGGCGGTGGCACCAATGGGCAAACCAGCAGTAACGCACTACCGTGTTGCTGAACGCTTCCGCGAACACACGCGTATTCGTTTGCGTCTAGAAACGGGTCGTACGCACCAGATTCGTGTGCACATGTCTTATCTTCAGCATCCGCTGCTCGGTGATATTGCATATGGTGGACGTGCTCGCATCCCGACAGGTGCGTCTGAAGAGCTAACGGCAATGATCCGGGGCTTCGATCGCCAAGCATTGCACGCAGTAATGCTGCGCTTTGAGCACCCAATTACGGGCGAAGTTCTTGAGTTTCATGCTCCAGTGCCTGATGACATGGTTGTGATGACTGAAGCGCTTCGTCAAGATACAGAAGAGCACGGCTTACCGGAAGAATTCTAATATGAAGACGATCATTCCGAACTGGCCAGCGCCTAAAAATGTCAAAGCTTTCGCCTCAACACGCATAGGCGGATTTTCGACAGGCCCTTACCAAGGGCTAAATTTAGGTACTCACGTTGGGGATGATTTGTCTTTAGTAGAGAAGAACCGAGCTTGGTTGGCGCAACAGGCAAGCATGCCAAATGCGCCAATCTGGTTAAACCAAACGCATTCAACCGTTGTGGCTCAAGCAAATGAACCAACAACACAGGTGCTTGATGCGGATGGTGTATTTACTTCTTCAAGCCATGTTGTTTGTTCAGCGATGACCGCCGATTGTTTACCTGTATTATTGACTAATACACAAGGTACGCAAGTAGCCGCTGTTCACGCAGGTTGGCGCGGCTTAGCAAATGGCATTGTCGAAAATGCGTTAGCGTTGTTTTCTGGTGAAGTGATAGCGTGGCTTGGCCCCGCCATTGGCCCTCAAGCCTTCGAAGTGGGTGAAGATGTTCTGCAAGCTTTTGTTGATTTTGATTCACAGGCGAATCAAGCATTTGCTCCACGCGATATCGACGGTAAATGGTTTGCTGACATGTCGGTGCTGGCAACGCAACGTCTAAACCGGGCTGGTGTGACACAAGTGTTTGATTCTGGACTTTGTACTTACCAAGATAAAGCCTCTTTTTACTCTTATCGCCGTGATGGTAAGACTGGTCGACAAGCAACCTTTATTTGGATCGAAGACTAGCTATAAGCACCAAAGTGCTAAGATGCATACTACTATTTTTGCAAAGCTATCTTTATTCATTCACTCCCTTGAAATTCCCCACCCGAGTATCCATCTTTCTAACTGTCAAAAGAATTTCCTTTAGTTGAGGTTAGGAAGGTAGATATGCGTCTTGATCGATTCACAAGTAAGTTTCAAATCGCTATCTCTGATGCTCAATCACTAGCGTTAGGGCGCGATCATCAATATATCGAGCCAGTTCACCTCATGGTGGCTTTGCTTGATCAAAATGGCAGTCCAATTCGTCCATTGCTTACTATGCTGGATGTGGACGTAACGCATTTACGCTCTAAATTGAGTGAAATGTTAGATCGATTACCAAAAGTCAGTGGCATCGGTGGGGATGTTCAGCTCTCTAGCTCGATGGGCACATTGTTTAACCTGTGTGACAAAGTGGCGCAAAAGCGTCAAGACTCCTATATCTCGTCTGAAGTCTTCCTGCTTGCCGCTTTAGAAGATCGCGGACCATTGGGGCAATTGCTCAAAGAGATCGGCTTAACAGAGCAAAAAGTCAGCCAGGCAATCGAAAAGATCAGAGGTGGTCAAAAGGTCAATGATCCGAATGCAGAAGAGCTTCGTCAAGCATTGGAAAAGTTCACCATAGACCTTACCGAACGTGCAGAGCAAGGTAAATTGGATCCGGTTATCGGCCGTGATGATGAAATCCGTCGTACTATCCAGGTATTGCAGCGTCGTACTAAAAACAACCCTGTGATTATCGGTGAACCAGGCGTAGGTAAGACAGCAATTGTTGAAGGCTTAGCGCAGCGCATAGTTAACAATGAAGTACCTGAAGGTCTGCGTGGTCGCCGTGTGCTATCACTGGATATGGGCGCACTGGTTGCTGGCGCGAAATACCGTGGGGAATTTGAAGAGCGTTTAAAATCAGTATTGAATGAACTTGCTAAAGAAGAAGGCAACGTCATCCTCTTCATTGATGAACTACACACTATGGTCGGTGCTGGTAAAGGTGAAGGCTCAATGGATGCGGGCAACATGCTAAAACCGGCATTAGCTCGTGGTGAGCTGCACTGTGTTGGCGCAACAACATTGGATGAATATCGTCAGTACATCGAAAAAGATGCAGCATTAGAACGTCGTTTCCAAAAAGTGCTGGTGGATGAGCCGACCGTTGAGGATACCGTGGCGATTTTACGTGGCTTGAAGGAGCGTTATGAGCTTCATCATCACGTCGAAATTACCGACCCAGCGATTGTTGCTGCGGCGAGTTTGTCACATCGCTATGTCTCCGACCGTCAGTTGCCGGATAAAGCGATTGACTTGATTGACGAAGCGGCTTCAAGCATTCGTTTACAAATTGACTCTAAGCCAGAGTCCTTGGATAAGCTTGAGCGTAAAATCATCCAACTCAAAATTGAACAACAAGCACTAAGTAACGAGCACGATGAAGCGAGTGAAAAGCGTTTGAAAGCGCTTAATGAAGAACTCAATGAAAAAGAACGTGAGTACGCTGAACTAGAAGAGGTTTGGAATACAGAAAAAGCAGCTCTTTCTGGCACTCAACATATTAAGTCTGAGCTTGAACAAGCTCGTATGGACATGGAGTTTGCTCGCCGTGCTGGCGATCTAAACCGTATGTCGGAGCTTCAATATGGTCGTATTCCTGAACTTGAGAAGCAGTTAGATCTTGCAACCCAAGCTGAAATGCAGGAAATGACGCTATTGCGTAATAAAGTAACCGACAACGAGATTGCAGAAGTACTTTCTAAGCAAACCGGCATTCCGGTATCCAAGATGCTAGAAGCGGAAAAAGAGAAACTACTTCGTATGGAAGACGTGCTGCATAATCGTGTGGTAGGGCAAAGCGAATCGGTCTCTGTTGTATCGAATGCCATTCGTCGTAGTCGAGCTGGGCTTTCTGATCCAAACCGACCAATTGGCTCCTTCTTATTCTTAGGTCCAACTGGTGTGGGTAAAACAGAGCTTTGTAAGACACTTGCGAGCTTTATGTTCGACAGTGAAGATGCGATGGTCCGTATCGATATGTCTGAGTTCATGGAGAAACACTCAGTGGCAAGGTTGGTTGGTGCTCCTCCAGGCTATGTCGGATATGAAGAGGGTGGTTACTTAACTGAAGCGGTTCGTCGCAAGCCGTATTCGGTAATTTTGTTAGACGAAGTAGAGAAAGCGCATCCGGATGTATTTAACATTCTGCTGCAAGTTCTCGATGATGGGCGTTTAACGGATGGTCAAGGTCGTACTGTTGACTTCCGTAATACGGTTGTGATCATGACATCTAACTTGGGTTCATCTCGTATCCAAGAGAATTTCGCAACATTAGACTATCAAGGTATCAAGAGTGAAGTGATGGATGTGGTTAGCAAACACTTCCGCCCAGAGTTCTTGAACCGTGTTGACGAAATCGTGGTGTTCCATCCACTTGGTCAAGAGCACATTAAGTCCATTGCTTCTATTCAATTGGAACGTTTGGCGAAACGACTAGAGGAGAAAGGCTATCAACTAGAAGTTTCCAACAAAGCACTCGACTTGATCGCTCAAGTTGGTTTCGATCCTGTGTATGGTGCGCGTCCTTTAAAACGTGCAATTCAGCAGAATGTCGAGAACCCGTTAGCCAAATCAATTCTTTCTGGTGAAATCGTTCCAGACAAGACAGTGCAGCTAATTGTTACTAATGACCAAATTTGTGCTCATCAATAATTGTATGGATACAGTAAAATTGAGATAAAAATCACACTAAAGGGGCCGTTTGGCCCCTTTTCTATAGTTTTTTAGAGTCTTTTGTCTGTTTTCTATACGAATAAACTAAAAAGGTGAGTTTTTTTAAAAAATGCACTTGTGTTCTTTAATGAACTCCCTATAATGCGCCTCCGTTGTCACGGGAAAGTAAGTGAAGCGGAACCTAAACAACTACGGTTAGTGAGTTAAAATTAACTCGCAGATAAATAACTTAAAAAAGTGTTTGACACGATAAGTTATCTAGCTAAAATAGCCGTCCACTTTGAAGAGAACTTCGAAGTGTGCTCTTTAAAAATATAGACCTATCAATCTGTGTGGGCACTCGTTGATGATAATCCAATTAGAAGCTTAGGCTTCAAATTAGGTTTCAATGATACGAAGTGACCATTGAATCGAAAGATTCAGCACAGTCAATTCAAACAT
>NZ_JPIL01000007.1:0-147392 GCF_000742455.1 Vibrio sp. OY15
ACATCGCTGAAAGCGGTATTCAGATTGATGCTGTATGGCGTAAAGTCTTCCGCCAAGGCTTGGTCTGCAATGCTGCTTTCAACCACAGGCGTGTCGTTCACCGCATTTACGGTGACGTTGACCGTCGCTTGGTCAGTCAGCGAACCATCGGTCACGGTGTAAGAGATTACAGCGTCACCATGGAAGTTCTCAGCCGGTGTGAACACCAGTTTTCCATCAATAATTTCGACAGAACCTTGGTCACTCGGCACAGACGCTGATTCAATCGACAGCTTATCACCATCAATATCGGTGTCGTTTGGCAGGACATCAATCGTTACTGAGCTATCTTCCTCTGTAATTGTTGTATCATTAGAGGCAATAGGCGCATCGTTAACTGAGTTTACTGTTACCGAAACTTGAGCTTCATCCTCTAACTCACCATCTGAGATGGTGTAGCTAATCGTTGCATTACCGTTGAAATTTTCAGCCGGAGTGAAAACAAGCTTACCATCGATAATCTCAACGATACCTTGCTCTTCTGGTACAGAAGCAGAGGTAATGATTAAATCATCACCTTCAATATCACTGTCGTTAGCGAGCACATCAATTACAACCAGGGAATCTTCGTCAGTTTGAATCGCATCATTAGTTGCTATTGGCGCGTCATTAACAGGCGTAATATCTAAGTTAGCAGTGCCATTAATAACACCACCATCATCAATGATGTCATAGGAGAATGACACTTCAGTGTCATCATCAGCTTCTGGGATGTAAGTCCAAGAGCCATCGCTGTTATCAATTAAGGTGCCATTCCCACTCTCAATAGTGACGTTTGTAATGACAAGAGTATCGGCATCATCAATATTGACATTCGATAGTAATTCTTCAGTAGTTATCGTGATTGGATCGCTATCTTCCTCAACAGCGCTTAATGTCACTGGAGAATTAGTAAGTGGCTTACTTGAGCCATCCCCACTTGTCTCGATACCTGTTGTGAAGAAGTCATTTAAGGTCAACGCTTGTGTTTCAGATAAGCCGAGGGATTCTAGGCCAATAGTTTCAAAGTTTGTTGAGGCTAGCACTTCAGTACCATCTCGTACAATCGTGGCACTATTTTGCAAACTGGAGCCACTATTTTCACCCGCTGCAGGTGCGAGTTCTTCATCAATAGCAGAAGGGTCTTGACCTTGCTCAATAGCACTAATAATCTGTGCTACATCGTCTGAAATATCTTTTAAACCTTGCTCTTGAGCAAGCTGAATTTTCAGGTCTTGAGGCGCAGCATCTGTCATTGCCACTATCACTTCACCTGGTAGAGGCTGCTGTCCTTCTGCAAGGACTCTCAGCTGCCCATCCAAACCTATTACGACGACTTGATTACCGAGTGGCACTAATGCTGTACGATCCATATAAACCTTAACCCTAAATAACTGTCAAGTTTTTGACTAACAATACTAATTTGCTATATATTGCCCGAATATATAGTGCAATAACAGCAATTTGATGCTCAATAAAGTAATTATGTGTCATACATCAATAAGAATCCAGATGCATAAGTGTTTTATTTTATTAAAATCTGGACTCTCGTTTCTAGCCATTACCTCCATGTTTAATTTGAGATCTTAATTCAATTTTTAGGCAGATTTAGTAGGTTGATTTATCAAAATTGAAACAAATGAACAGCGAATCAACAGGTTACTTCATCGCATATTAATGTTATTGTGCGCTAAATTATTGACGCCCTTATAAGTATTCCACTTATAAGCCCTATCACCTCGAGAATTTTTACCATTATCTAGGAGAATCACAGTGAAGTGGACTCGTGCCAACGCCTTTTGTATTGGTATGTTCACCGCTAGTCATGCTTTTGGGCAAACGCTAGAGCAAGCGGTTGAAAACACATTAAAAACCAATCCTGACATCAAAAGTGCGTTCAATGAATTCGTTAGCAAGCAGTATGTGAATGAAGCATCTGGTGGTGCTTACCTCCCATCCGTAGACTTAGATGCCGGTATCGGTTACGAAGGAATCAAACCTGCAGAGTCAGGGCGAGATTCAACCGATCTGACAAGAAAAGAAGCCACCGTGACACTAACCCAGCTAATATGGGATGGTTCAGCGACACTTAATGATATGGATCGAACAGCAGCTGATGCTGAATCGGTCCGTTATCAACTTCTAGCTGATGCCCAAGACACCGCTCTAGAGGTCGCGAAAGTTTATTTAGACTCAGTAAAAGCTTATGAAATTCTTACACTTTCCGAGAATAACTTGAAAGTGCATAAGAAGATCTATGAAGACATTAAAAAGCGAGTTAACTCAGGTATCGGTTCTACAGCAGACCTAACCCAGGTAGAGGCTCGTTTAGCAAAGGCTCACGGTAACTTGGTGGCAGCTCAGAACAACTTATATGACAGCCACACCACCTTTACACGCCTTGTCGGACAGTCACCACAAGGATTGATTTTCCCAAGAGCGGACCAAAACTTTATTCCCTACACCATCGATGAAGCGATTGACTTGGCATTCGAGTCACACCCAGTAATCAAAATCTCGGTAGCTGATGTGGACTCTGCAAAGTTCCAATACAAGCAATCTAAGGGAGCTTACTACCCAACGATATCGGTAGAAGCGGCTCAAACATGGCGTGATGATGCAAGCGGTATTGAAGGAAGCAGCGAAGAGACAACAGCGATGTTGCGCATGCGTTACAACCTCTTTAACGGTGGTAGTGACGTAGCCAACGCTGAAAGTTTTGCCTACCAACTAAATAAAGCAAAAGACTTAAGAGAACGTGCATACCGCCAAGTCGAAGAAGGTCTTCGTCTATCTTGGAGTGCGTTAGATTTAACACTTCAACAAAAAGAGTTCCTAGCGGATCACGTAGATTCGGCCTCTGAAACTGTCATCGCCTACGAAAAGCAGTATCGCATTGGAAAACGCACTCTGCTGGACTTGTTAAATACTGAAAACGAACTTTTCGAAGCGAGAAAGAACTACTTGGATGCTCGATACTCAGAGCAGTACGCCAAGTACCGCGTTATGAACGCGACTGGCCAATTGTTAAATGCCTTGCGTGTCGATGTACCTACAGAATGGAATGAAAAGGTGGAGTACTGATCATGAAACCAGTGAAGATTCTATTTGCATTGGGTATGCTCGCCATCACTCAACACGTTGTTGCTGAAGACGAATATGAGTATCGTCCTGTACCAAATGCAGAACAAATAGCAGATTTGCAAGATGACGATAACGATGGTGTCATCAATGCTCGAGATATGTGCCCAGGTACACCTGAAGGCTCAGAGGTCGACAACGACGGTTGTGGAGAATACATTAAAGCATCAGATAACATGCAAGTGCGGATACTTTTTGCTAACGACTCTGATGAGATCAATCCAGTCTTCAGAAGACAAGTTCGAGAGCTTTCCGACTTTTTAAAAGAGTACCCTACTACTTCGATAGAGCTGCACGGCTATGCTAGTAAAGTTGGTGGTTCAAAGCATAACCAAGATCTTTCTGAAAGACGAGCACGCAATGTCCGTGAAGCCCTACTAAGCTACGAAATCGAACCGAGTAGAGTCCGCATTGTTGGTTTTGGTGACACTCACTTAGCACAGCAAGGGACCGATGAAGTCAGCCATGCTTTAAATCGTCGAGTAACCGCATCAGTCGTTGGTTACAAAGGCGAGATAAAAAGAGAGTGGACAATATTCACAACTCTTCCAGAAAGGTAAAGTACCTGTTTTTGTTTGCTCTGTGAGCATAAAGCAAACAAAAACGAGTGAATACTTAACCTCAGAAAAGGAGCTTCGGCTCCTTTATTTTTACTCATTTCGACAACCGTATTATGCTTTAGGAATCGGCACTTTAGTGTTACTCTAGCCACGTCATAACAACGAGAGTTTTGAAATGAGCAAACTTACATCAGATATCCAAGCGAACCTTGACCTTTTTGTTGCAGAAACGAAAGAAAACCAATTGGTTTGGGGTTTACGCAATGAAGAAGGTTGGCTATCTTGCGATTCAACTGAATTCGAAAACAGCGAAGTCATGCCTTTCTGGTCTTCTAAAGAAGATGCAGAAGCACATAATGTTGAAGAATGGGCAGATTTTACTGTACTAGAAATCCCATTAGATATCTTTGTTGAGGATTGGCTTTTGACTCTTGCTGAAGATGGTGTTCTTGTTGGAACTAACTGGAACGATCAGTTAGAAGGCAAAGAAATGGAGCCTCAAGATCTAGCAAAGCTTTACATTGATTAAAGATTTCTGACCTCAACTTTATGTTGAGGTCTTTCTTTTTTATGCCTCTTTTTTCAATATCTCGACCAAGTACATAGTTTTACTGCTCTTTTTCTTAGTACACCCAACTTAATCACAACGCTGATGCGTTAAAAGCGCTATGATAACTCAACTTTAAAGGCACCTTAAATTAAAGGCTCGTTTAAACATGCGCGTGCTCTATCCCTTGCTTGCGTCACTTTTGCTCACTCCAGCATACGCAAGCGACACTCAAGATATTGAACCAAACCAAAATATCACACAGTGGCACTCTGTCTACCAAACCACACTACGAAGCAACCCTGAGTCGGCATTGAGCATGCTTCAAGATCGCTACCATACAGCGAAATCGGACAGCGAAAAGCTCTACGTAAGTGGATTGATTTATGAATATATGTCAAACATAAATCAGCCTTACTACGGCAGCAGTCAAGTCTTAGACAACCGTTTTTCTCAATTAGAATCAGAATATATTCTTGCCTTAAAGGAACGTAAGCATGGTAGTTACGAGGCCTCAGTAGATAGCTTTTCTTCTTTGCGACAGACAATGAAGAAAATATCCGATTCCGAAGGCAAGGCTCTGATGAACTATCAACTTTGTTATACGCTGAATCAACAAGGTCGTTATCACAAAGCAAACTTTTATTGCTCATCCTTAGAGAGCCACTTAAATCATAAGCATCAAGAAAACTTCCCTGTTGATCTTGCTTTGCGCGTAATAGCAAATAACTACAATTACCGCGGTGACTATGAAAAAGCCTTAAGTTTGTATCGACAGTTGATGGCCAACATGTCGACGCAAAGCGATCCTTCAGGGATTTACAATGACGTCGGCAATTTACTTGCAGAGCTGGGGCAATTTGAACAATCAGAGCAATATCTCATTCAAGCCTTACTGGTTCGCCAAGATGAAGGGACACCTCTTGAAGTTGCGCAAGTCGAACATAGTCTAGGAGCGATGTACAGAAAATGCAAAGAACTCGATAAGTCCATCAGCCACTACAAAAATGCATTAACGATTCTCGAACAACTTCATTATCCATACGGGCAAGGGTTGACCTATTTAGGGTTATCTGCTGCTTTGGCCGATTCTGGGCAATTGGATACCGCGGTAGATTACATTGGAAGAGCATTAAACATTGCCCAAACTTATGAGAATACGCACCTTGAAACAGAGGGTCATTTGGCTGCTGGATTGGCATATTTAAAGAACCATACACCCGAAAAATCGATTGAACACGGTACAATTGCGTTAAGATTAGCGGTAAAAAACGCTAGGCCCTTATTGCAAGCGCAAGCCCAATTACTCCTCTCAAAAGCATACCAAGCTCAAAATGATTACAAAAAGGCACTGGAGCATCACAAGGCCTACTCGACGATTGAACTAACGAACCGAGACGCGAGTAATATCAAGGCGTTAGAGGCACTAGATCTCTCTAAAAAAGAGTATGAATATGATCTACAAGTCGCGCAGTTGAACAACGAAACTCTTCTAAGTCAGTACCAGTTTGAAAAACTCACAGACCAACAACGCACTTATAATTTTGTTGTTTTCTGTTTATTGATTCTCCTCGCTCTGGCATTGATGGTTCAGCGACAAACACGCTTAAAAGCCAAAATAGACAGCTTAACGTGTGCATTAAACAGAGCGGCAATTATAGAGACGATTAAAAGCCAAACCTCCAAAGCGGAAGGAGACTTCCGCTACGTTCTAGCATTAATCGATCTAGATGACTTTAAGGCGATTAATGATCAGTACGGTCATCCGACTGGCGACTTAGTACTACAACAGGTATGCAAAGCGCTTAAAGCTAAACTTAATAAGGGAGATTACTTGGGTCGTTTAGGTGGAGAAGAGTTTATCTTGCTATTGAAAAACGTCGATGAGATTGACGTTCCCTTTAGAATACAAAGTCTGCATAAAACAATTTCAGAAAAGAGTGTACATTCGCTTAATGACCATCAATTGAATATATCTGCGAGTCTGGCCTATCTATCAACCTCAATGCCACTCACCAACTTTGATGAGCTCTATTCGATATTAGACCAAGCGTTATACAATGCTAAGAAGCAAGGAAAAAACTCCCTTGTGGACGCATACAACGAGCCGATCAGTTTAAGTGCTGAGTATATTCTCTAATAAAACCAAACCACCAGCGTAGTGGTTTGTTATAGGTGGAAGCATCAGTAAGCCATTCAGATGCAACACCATCATCAAGGAGTCTTTGTGCCCAAGGCAAGAAAAAACATTCAGTCTCTAGAGCGAGGTTTTCTAATCCTCGAGTTGCTCTCGATGAGTGAGTCTCCCCTATCATTACAGACGATCAGTAATGCGATCCAGTTAAATAAGACGACTGTTCACGGGTTACTTGCGACTCTACACTCTCTTGGATATGTATCCAAACACAACCATAGCTACAGCCTAGGGTTTAGATGCTATGAACTGTCTAAGCCGATTGAACAAAAAAACGAAGCTATCCGACAACATTTTGTTCCATTGCTGAAAAAAATGGCCCAAATGACTAACAACACTGCTTACCTCGCTGTACAAAGTGGCGCTAAAGAGTACTTGTATATCGATGCTATAGAGCAGGATAACCCTCTTACTATCCGTAGCCCGAGAGGGAAACGAGAAGGACTCACAACATCTGCGATCGGCAAGGTTTTTCTTAGTTTTGATGATGAGCTTCGCCGAACATTGCGCCTTGAAAGCCAAATATCCCCCACGTTAGAAACTGAACTTAATCAGGTTGTATTATCAGGTTACGCACTCGATTTAGAAGAGGCAGAGCCAAACCTCAATTGCTTAGCGATCCCCCTTTACTTGGATGGTAAGGTCGTTGCTGTTGCAGGTGTCAGCGGTGCTGCCTCCGAACTGACGGTCACTAGGCTAAAACACTTTGCCAGCATCTTTCTCAAACTTTAAGGTTTGACAATGTCGAATTCTAGGCCATTTTTATACTGTTTTGATTACATGCTTATACGTCGCCTCTAATATGGTCGTTGTTCAACTCAACAACGTAGGAGAAGCGATGTCTACTGTATTAATCACTGGCGCTAACCGTGGCTTAGGCTTGCAATTTGTCCGCCACTACCTTGGAAAAGGTTGGCAAGTTATCGCAACTTGTCGTTCACCAGAAAATGCTAAGCAGCTCAATGAACTAGTAACCCAATCTAATCAACTTCAACTGATGGCTCTAGACGTCACTAACCAACAAGATATCGATCAGTTAGCCACTCGATTAGCGGATCGTCCGCTCGATCATTTAATTCTGAATGCAGGTGTATTAGGCGAAGAGTGTGCAACGCTTGGCGAAATGACCCAGAAAAAATGGCTAGAAGTACTAAACATAAATACCGTCGCACCTGCCCTGCTAATTCAAGCACTACAAGACAACGTTGCGAAAAGTCAGCACAAAACCATCGTGGGAATCTCAACCCGAGTTGCGAGTTTAAGCGATAACAGTTCAGGTAACATGTACAGTTATCGAGCATCTAAAGCAGCGCTTAATCAGGTTCTAGTATCAGCAGCACGCAATCTCGAATCGCGAGGAGTAAAAACTGTCGCAGTTCATCCCGGCTGGGTAAAAACCGATATGGGCGGTGAGGACGCAACCTTTTCTGCCGAGGAAAGTGTTGCTGGTATTGTTTCGGTCGCAGAACAGCTAACACTTGAGCAATCCGGAAGCTTCCGCGTATTTGATGGCTCTACAATCGAATGGTAACTGTTCTCTAAATGACGTCTCCCGGCCAAATTGAAGGCCGGGAGAATACAGTAAACTAATAGGCCAAAAAGATAAAAGCTCGCACTATCGTCAGACAAGCGAGCCGTTATCGTCTATGGTGTTGTACTACCGTCAAACGCTGAGGAAGTCAGCGATTGCAGAGGTGTCATTTAGACAATGATTTCCCGTGAAACTCACTCAATCATCCCACTCAGGCGCTAGCCCTTCAGGGTTTACTTCGCGGCCATTTCTTTCCAACGCATCTATCTTTGCAATCGTCTCTTCACTCAGATTAAGTTCAAGTGCTTTCAGGTTACTTGCCAAATTCTCTCGTTTAGTTGAAGACGGGATCACCGCGTAACCTTTTGACAAAGCCCAAGCAAGCGCGACTTGAGCGGGCGTGGCCTGATAGTCCTCAGCAATACCTGCAATAGTTGGGTCCCCAAGTACTTTCCCATATGCCAAGGTCATGTAAGACGTTACCTGAATATCGTTTTCCTGCATGAAGCTGACCAACTTACGATTTTGCAAATAAGGGCTAAGCTCGATTTGGTTAGTAACAATATTCTCTTTACCGACCACTTCTATCGCTTGTTGCAACAAGTCAATATTAAAGTTGGATACGCCAATATTACGGGTTAACCCTTGCGATTTAGCTTCAAGTAATGAAGCCATGTATTCGTTCAAGTTATTGTTATTGCCAGGCCAGTGGATCAAGGTCAAATCCACATAATCTGTATTTAGCTTTTCTAAGCTCTCTTTTAGACTTGGAATGAGTTGTTCCGTGTTCATGTTATCAACCCAGATCTTGGTCGTAATGAATAGCTCATCACGTGCAATACCGGACTGTGTCAATACTTCACCGATTTCTGCCTCATTACCGTAAATCTGTGCAGTATCAATTACGCGGTAACCCACTTCTAACGCATTACGGACTGAATCCTTAACTACTTCACCCTCTAAACGAAACGTGCCGACGCCAAATGATGGTACTTTCATCTAAATCTCCTGAATTATCGATTTTATAGTTGATTCGAAGCAAAACTTTACGCCGCAAGAAATTTTCCGTAAAGTTAACAATACTCAAATCTAATTTGAAATATATTCAACAATGAAAGCTACTCTAGATGAAATGCGCACCTTTATGGCCGTGGTCGATACGGGTTCAATCAGCTCTGCGGCTGAACTGTTATCGATGACCGTCTCGGCGGTGAGTCGATCGGTATCTCGGCTAGAAGCCAAACTCGAAACGACCTTGTTAAATCGCACAACCCGTAAGTTAGATGTTACTAATGAAGGAACGATATACCTCGATAAAGTCAGACATATTGTAGAAGCAGTAGAGAATGCCGAAGCACAACTGAAAAGCCAGAAATATAAGCCTTCTGGCCTCCTACGAATAAACGCAGCTACCCCCTTCTTACTGCACGTACTAACGCCGCACATTGCTAAATATCAGAGCTTGTATCCAGAAGTCGAAATCGATCTCAATTCCAATGAGGAAAATATTAGCCTTTTAGGAACAAAAACCGATATTGCTTTTCGTATCGGTGAGCTACAAAACTCAACCATGCGCGCGATATTTCTTGGTAAAAGTCGGATTCGAATCGTCGCGAGTCCAGAGTATTTAAGACAACATGGTACTCCAACCTCAATAGATCAGTTACTCAATCACAAGCTACTTGGATTCAACAAGCCGGAGTATCTTAAGGAATGGCCGATCATGGATGATAAGAACAAACTTCTGCGTATTATGAGTAGCCTAAGATCTGATAATGGCGAGACGCTAAGATGTTTAGCCTTACATGGTGCGGGGATAGCTTGCCTGTCTGACTTTATGACCTACTCTGACCGACAAGCTGGTCGCTTAGTGGGCGTGCTTAGTGAACACACGCATAATGTCGAACAGCCAGTTCATGCGGTGTATTACAAAAATGCCAGTACCTCACGCCGGATCAGCTCTTTTATTGACTTCATCAAGCAAGAAATCAAGGTAGAGAACCACCAGTTCCTTTAAAGACCACCGCTGTTTGTGGCAAAACACTTTTGTCTTTTTGCCGCTTTTTCTCACAACAAAAATCTCATAGTGTCCTGAATATCAGGGAGGCACCTTGCCTCCTAGTACTCAAAGTAATAGTCAGGCTTCATAATGCATAAAGATTTAAGTAACAGATTCACCATCGGTGTTGAGCTCCCCCTAGATAATGACTGGACCCAAGAAGGCCAGAAAAAACGGCTGCTCCAACGAAAACCGTTCGGCGTACCAGACATGAGTGCACATAAACAGCGTATTATGTTAGCCGATAAGTTAGGCTTTAACGTAGCGTGGGTGAGAGATGTCCCGTTGTACGACCCTAACTTTGGAGACGCGGCACAAATTTATGAACCGTTCAGTTATCTTGGCTATCTCTCTGCGTGCACCGACAACATTCTACTAGGGACAGCAGCGATAGTATTACCGTTAAGACAACCTTGGCTAGTGAAAAAAGCCGCTGCGACCATCAACGAGTTAAGTGGTGACCGCCTGATACTCGGTGTGGCTAGTGGAGACCGTCCTAGTGAATATCCCGTTTTTAACGCCAACTTTGACAGCCGTGGCTCAGCTTTTCGAGAAAGTGTAGAGATTTTGAAAGATACGCAAAATGATAAGCTGGGTAACGATCTACAGTTATTACCCGAGTTTGCTGATATTCCTATCTATGTCGCAGGGTTAGCGCAGCAAAGTCCACAATGGATAGGAGAAAACCTAGACGGCTGGCTCGCCTACCCAGGCACACCTGATGATCATGAACACCGCGTTGCACTTTGGCGCTCCGTAGCGGGAAACAAACCCTACGCCAGCTTTATTCATCTTGATTTAGTCGATAACCCAAATGCACCAGTCGTTCGGCATCATTTTGGTATCCGGGCCGGAGTCAATGGCTTGAGCGATGAGCTAGAAAAAATGCAAGAAGCAGGAGTCAATCACATCGGGTTGCATTTCCGTCGTAATAGCCAACCAATTGATAAATCAATGGAACAGATCGCTCAGTACGTGTTGCCACGCTTTAACTAAGATCAAATAAAAATATGTGCCACCTTACTAAGGGGGTGGCACGCTAGGCTTGGCACTTGGAAAAACAAAAGCTGCAATAACGACAAAACTCTTTTGTTAAAACAACAATAATAGAGTTATTTTAAAGTAAGTCTTGGTTGAATAAAGTCGATGAACGCGGAAATACGTTTAGAGACTGAAGAAGATTTGTAGAAGACAGCATTGACCTGTTCTCGTCCAGTATTTGTGATTTTTTCCGATTCAAACAATGCCACTAACCGTCCAGAATCAAGATCATCTTTCACCATAAAGCCAGATAAACATGCAATGCCGTTCCCTGCCAGCACTAACTGTCTAACCGTTTCACCACTGCTGGATAGGGTATCAGGCTCTATCATCTCAAACCCTCGTAATGGCCACTGATTTAACACTTTAGCGCCAGAAAAACCGATCAAGTTATGACTGCGCAAATCGCTCACCGCTTCAGGGAAACCTCGTTTAGATAAATAACCAGGCGTGGCAACGATAAATAGTGGGCTTGTTCCTAAAGGTTTAGCATGCAGTGTTGAATCCGATAATCGTCCAATACGTATCGCCACATCGGTTCTTTTTTCCAATAGATCCACAAAACCCTCATTAGAGGTAAGATCGAGTTGAATATCAGGATAAGCCTCTTTAAATGGCTGAATTAACGGCACGAGTTGATGTAAAACAAATGGGCTAGCGGCATCAACTCTTAAGCGCCCCTTGGGTAATTCACCTCGTGTGATGATCTCTTCTTCAGCTTGCTGTATTTGTAGTAAACCTAACCGAACCGCTTCAACAAACTGATGCCCTTCCTCAGTAACTTCCACTCTGCGCGTCGTGCGATTCAGCAAGGTTACCCCCAACTGTGATTCAACTTTACTAACCGCACGAGATACCCTAGCGACTTGAATACCTAGTGCATCAGCAGCGGAAGAAAATCCACCACTATCCACAACTGCCATAAGAATCTCTAATTCATCTGATCGGGTTAACATTTCATCCCCTTTCTTAACTGCGCACTTTCATCATTTATAACAAAAGTATTTTGTTATAAACACCATTTTTCGCAACGAATAACTCTTTAATAATACACGACATGGAGACGGGCTATTCGTTTATCCATTCATATTCAATGATTTTAAGAGAGAGTTGTTATGCCTTTAGCTTTACTTGCATTGACGCTGAGCGCCTTTGCTATTGGAACCACGGAGTTTGTAATTGTCGGTCTGATACCGACTATGGCCTCCGACCTCAACGTATCATTACCTTCAGCGGGTCTTTTAGTTAGCCTGTACGCACTTGGTGTCGCGGTTGGTGCTCCCGTTTTAACAGCGCTGACTGGTAACTGGAAAAGAAAGTACGTTCTGCTTTCTGTTATGGCACTGTTTGTTCTTGGCAATCTGTTAGCCTGGCAAGCACCTGGATACAACACACTAGTTACAGCAAGGATACTGACCGGGCTTGCACACGGTGTGTTCTTTTCGATCGGCTCGACTATCGCCACTGGCCTAGTGTCAAAAGAAAAAGCCGCTAGCGCAATTGCTATTATGTTTACCGGTCTCACCGTAGCTCTAGTGACGGGCGTGCCACTTGGCACCTGGATTGGCCAGACATTTGGTTGGCAGGCAACCTTCCTAATCGTCGCGATCCTTGGAATCATCGCACTGATAGGAAGCGCTCTACTAGTGCCGAGTAATCTGAAACAACCACCAGCAACCAAGCTGTCATCGCAAGTAAAAGTCTTGACTCAGCCTCGTCTACTTTTGGTGTACGCAATCACCGCGCTCGGTTACGGTGGTACGTTCACAGCCTTCACTTACTTGGCTCCTATTTTGGAAGAAGTTTCGGGGTTTGGCTCTAGCGCTATCAGCCTAATTATGTTGGTTTATGGTGTATCGGTCGCATTCGGCAACATCTGGGGCGGAAAGATGGCCGACTCTATGGGGCCAATCAAAGCTCTGACAGCGATTTTCTCGGGCCTAATTGTGGTATTGCTCGTGTTTAGTGTCACAGCATTTAATCCAATTTCTGCAGTAGTGACCATTCTTGTCTGGGGTGCCTTTGCCTTTGGTAACGTTCCAGGACTTCAAGTTTATGTTGTCAAACTAGCAGAGAAATATTCACCTGATGCAGTCGACGTCGCTTCTGGTCTCAACATTGCTGCATTTAACGTAGGTATTGCACTGGGTTCTTGGGGCGGTGGCCTTATCGTGGCCAATGCTGGGCTGATGCACACACCTTGGATTGGCGCGATCGTAGTATTAGGTGCTCTACTACTAACCCGTTTCAGCGGAATGCTAGACAAGCGTGGAGAGCAGCACGCAACGGCACACTGATTCACGTTCCGAATCGATAAAAATCACTTAAGTTAGCCCGGCATTACGTCGGGCTTTCAATACAGAGTTTAAATACACCATTGACAGAGGTAGAAAGTTTATTCTACCCTTAGGTAAAACAAACGTTCTACCTGGTATGTCAAATAGTGAAAGAAAAAATCGCAGCAAGCCTAGAAAAAGCATTCAGTCAGTATGGCTTCGCCGAGCCGAGCGTACCCCAACTCAAAAACGCCTGCGAAGTCAGCCTGAGAACCCTGTACAAATACTACCCCTCCAAGGAAGCGATGATTGTTGCAGCTCTCGAGCATCGCCATCAAAGGTATTTGAGTTTTTTGCTCGAAGACGCCCCTGCCAATGGAACACCGGCTGTATTACACCTATTCACTCGCCTCGAGGATTGGATGAAGGAGTTTGCACCGAATGGCTGCATGTCCATCAATGCATTAGCAGCCTATCCAGAAAATCTATCTATTAATCAAGCAGTAAAACAACACAAATTGGCGGTTCGTCAGCTTATGGTCCAACTAAGTCAGCGAGAAGACCTCGCAACCACACTCTTCTTGTTACATGAAGGTTTATCCAACGCATGGCCGGTTCTCGGTCACGCTGCCTTTGCATCCGCTGAACACACTCTGCTAGAACTAATGAAGGAGAACAATCAATGACCACAATCCCGAAAGTCATGAAAGGCGTCCAACTTATCGGTCATGGTGGGCCAGATATGCTTCGTTACCGCGATGATCTACCTGTGCCAGTCCCCTCTCCTGATGATGTATTGATCCAAGTTGCCGCCGCCGGAGTCAATAACACCGACATCAATACCCGAACAGCATGGTATTCTAAAAACGACGCCAATAGCATGGATGCAAGTTGGTCAGGAGACGCGCTATCTCTCCCTCGAATCCAAGGTGCCGATGTATGCGGTACCATCGTCGCTGTTGGTGAGAATATCTGCCCATCACGAATCGGTCAGCGTGTGCTTATCGAACCATGTATTACGCGCTTCAACAGTCAAGCACTTAGCTCGCCTTGGTACTTCGGTTCAGAATGTGATGGTGGCTTTGCTCAGTTCACTGTTGTTGACAGTAAACATGCATTTGCTGTGAATAGTAGTTTATCGGATATCGATTTGGCCTCCTTCCCTTGTTCTTATTCAACTGCCGAGAACATGCTTGTCCGCTCTAATGTCACAGCGAGCGATACCGTACTGATTTCAGGGGCATCCGGCGGTGTTGGCTCTGCCGCAATCCAACTGGCGAAGGCGCGTGGAGCATACGTCATTGCTATCGCCAGCCCAGAAAAGAAAGAACAGATCACGGCATTAGGAGCAAACCAAGTTATCCCTCGCGATGCAAATTTGCCGGCGACTCTCGGAGAAAACAGCGTTGACGTAGTGATTGATTTGGTCGCAGGAGAGCAGTGGCCACAATTTCTTCAGGTACTAAAGCCAGGATCAAGATACGCTGTTTCCGGCGCCATAGGCGGCCCAATTGTCGAGCTGGATGTAAGAACTCTTTACCTTAAAGACCTAGCGTTATTTGGTTGTACCGTTTTGGCACCAGAAGTATTCGGTAACTTGGTTCGCTATATCGAACAGAACGCAATTCGTCCCTTAGTCGCGGAGTCATTTCCCTTGAACCAGATAGGTCAAGCGCAAGAAGTATTTTCACGCAAGCAACATATTGGGAAACTGGTTTTGGAAATCACATAGCTTTTGTGATTAACAACGACCTATACAAGTCATTGTAATTTGAGAACCCTTTAAGCATTCTACAAAATGTTCAGTAATTAGGAGTACGCTACGGTTGGCTTAGCTTGTTATCCCTTTTCATCACGCTAAGCCAGCTTGTAAAAATATGCGGTGTTTGCTTCTGAGTTATAAATGTTTAATACCAACATTATCTTACTTCTGGCGTTCATGAACAGAACCGAGATCTGAACGACTTCGGTGTTAAACCTACGATTCTATTAAATATTTTCCTGAACGCGCTCACATCTTGGTAACCCACTCTAAATGATATTGCGTCAAATGTTAGGGTTGTCGACTCAAGTAAATCACAAGCTTTTTGTACTCTTAAGCTTTGTATGTATTGGTTAACATTGAAACCTGTCGCCTTTTTAAAGCGTCGCTGCAATGTCCTTTCTGTTAAACAACTCAACTCTGCAAGCTCTTTATTGCTCAGTTTTCCTTGATAATGATCGTTTATATAGTGCTGTAGTTGAACAATTACCCCATCACCATGTTGGAAGTTTGGAGTAAACTGTTGATAAAAGCGTTGCTCTCTCGGACCAGTATCAATAACCAACATTTTTCCTAGCAGGCGCATTACTGCCGGTGACGCAAATAAGGAAACCAATTCCAAACCTAAATCCACCCATGACATCATACCCCCAGCCGTAATGATCGTTCCTTCGTTAATAAGGATGGCTTCTTGTCTTACATGGATATCGGGAAACTGACTCGCTAATGAAGGAGCCAAGCCCCAGTGTGTTGTACAAGACTTATTGGTCAACAACTGGGTTTGAGCAAGAATAAAAGTACCGGCGCAGGCGGAGGCTAAAATCGCACCTTTACTATGTTGGACATTTAACCAGTCGAGTAGCTCTGGCTCTGGTTCTAAGTAATATTGACCAGTGCCGCTAGGCGGAATCATTACCGCTGTTTTCACATCGAAGTGCGTGTTTGGCCAGTGATCCAATATCTCTACTTCAAAGTGCACATCAACGCCCAATTTAGCCGCCGCACGGTTTGCCATCTCGAAGAGTTCGCTTAAACCATATACGGAGGCTTGCGAGCTATCTGGGTAATTAACGAGTGCTATTTTCATTTTCAATTATCTTCAAGTGTCGCTTTTTGACTCTTTTGTGTCATTTTAGACTCTAAAGAAGGTGGCTAAAAGTCTTTATATTATTCGTACCGCAATGATCCTGAATAAAAGGAAAAGAAAATGACTCAAAAAGCCCTACTTGTAATTGATTTGCAAAACGACTATTTCCCGGAAGGAAAGTTTCCTTTATGGAATACAGAATCGACTTTAGACAATGTTAAGAGAGCAATAACTAAAGCCAATGAGCAAGACATTCCTGTGATTCATATTCAGCATATTGCCGATCCTGCCATGGGCATTGCACCATTCTTCAATGAAGGCAGCGACGGTGCCAATATTCACCCAGAAGTTCTTGCTTTAGCGCCGAATTCCGAAATCGTGGTAAAGCACTTCGCAGATAGCTTTGAAGGAACACGTTTAGAAGAAGTATTGGCAAGCAAAAATGTAACGGAGTTACTTGTATGCGGAATGATGACACAAAACTGCGTCACACATACTGCTATCTCAAAATCTGCGGACAAGTATGATGTTTCGATCTTAATGGATAGCTGTACCACGGTCGATGAAATGATTCACAACATTGCACTTCACGCTGTCTCAACGAGAGTTCCCCTCGTAACTATTGAAGATAAGCTGTAATACACGCACAACCTTTCGCTCACACAATGCGGGCGAAAGGTCACACATATATGCACTTTCATTGATATTTGCTTACTTTGTGTTAAACATTGGTTTCCAAATAGTTACAAGGAAACGTTTATGAAATGGATAGTCGTATTGTTTATTAGCTTATTTTCAGTTTTCAGCCATGCGAAAGAGTGGAAACAAATTCGCTTCACTGTTGAAGGGGCTTACCCCCCATTTAGCTGGACGACAAAAGAGGGAAAGCTAGAAGGGTTTGAAGTCGACCTCGCTAACGCGTTATGCAAAGAGTTAGAAGTAAAGTGCGTTATCTCAAAAATGGATTGGGATGGCATCATCCCTTCTCTCCTTAGTCGCAAGAACGATGCGATTATTGCTGCAATGACAATCACAGAAGAACGAGAAAAGAAAGTCGATTTCACCGTCCCTTATGCAAAAGTACCGACTCGTTTTGTAATGAAAAATGATAGAGAAATCAACATGGATGACGGCAGCCTAAATCGTTTATCTATTGGAGTTCAAAGAGCCACAATTGGTGATAAGTACCTTTCTGCCTTGTATCCAGATATTGATATTCGTCGTTATGGTACGTTCGATGAGGCATTTACCGATCTACTCAATGGACGGTTAGATGCTGTATTTGGCGGCTCAATCGGTTTAAGTGCTGGTTTTCTTGAAACTGCACAAGGTGAAGGCTATCACTTTACTGGACCAGCGTTTACAGAGGAAAAGTGGTTCGGCCGTGGCATTGGCGTAGCAGTGAGAAAACAAGACAAAGAATTAAAAGCATTACTCGATAGCGGAATACAAAAATTGATCCAGAGCGGTAAGCATAAAACCATCGCCAGCAAGTATTTCTCCTATAGTATTTACGAGTAACCTCGTTATTTTTTTATAGTCTGCGCGGTATAGGAAACTTCCCTTTCCCTATATGGCGACAAAAACAGAGCCCTCGAGCAATCGCCCGAGGGTTATTTTTATAAAAAAGCCCAGCTATATAAGTAACCCGCTCCCATGGCCATCGTTAAGATAACGATTAGGAAGGCAGCGATCATTTGGTTCTTAAAAATTGATTTCAACAAAATCACTTCTGTAAGACTTGCGCCAGCACTACCAATAATAAGCGCCATAACAGATCCAAGAGCCATACCTTTTTGTACTAGTGCCGCGCTAAGTGGAATGACCGCCTCTGCACGGATGTACAATGGAATACCAATGATTGCTGCGACCGGAATCGCGTACCACTTCGCTTCACCAGCGAACTCCGCAATGAACTCCGTCGGGATGAAGCCATAGATAAATGAACCAATCGCAATGCCCATCATGAGATAAGGGAACACTTGCTTAAAGTCTTTCCAAGTTGATTGCCAAATACGTACCCAGCGGCTAGGCTCTTTCTCTTCCACGACTGTCGCTGTTGCACTACCGCCAGATGAACAGCAAGATACTTCCACTTTAGGTTCAGGTTTTGGTACATCACCACAACAAGATGTTTTCGCCGCAACTGGCGTAGGTTCATTGCAGGCGCTGGTATCACAGCTTGATGCTGGTCTCGCTTCTTCTTTTTTCTTGCTTGAATCGCCACAAGAAGTACCGCACGAAGAAGAACCTACCGCTTGATATGCTTCTGGTTTGACGTAACGTTCAAACCCTAGTTTTTCAAGTACATAGCCTGCTACCACTGATACTGACATCGCGATAGCAAAGTAAAATACCGCAACTTTCCAACCAAAAGTCACCACAAACAAGCCAATAATCACTGGGTTAAGCAACGGGCTTGCAAATAGGAACACCATCATAGGTCCAAAACCTGCTCTTGCACGCAACAAGCCTTTTAAGAAAGGAATGGTCGAACACGAACAGAAAGGCGTAATCGAACCTAGCAACGCAGCAATGAAGTAACCTTTACCCTTTTTCGAGCTGAGAATAGATTGAATTTTTTCTGGCGTTAGAAAATCTTGCAACACACCGACAATGTAGCTAATTGCCAGAAATAAGATGATAAGTTCGGTTGCTAGAAACGCAAACATATCCAGCGCTTCTTTAGCCATAGTTATAATTTCTGTATTCACATTTACTCTCCTCGTCATTTTTCGCTAACAAGCTTACCTGATAGATAAGCCTTTATTTCGATATTTCTGGAATTATAGAATCACAAAACAAAAGATCAACAAAATATTTCCATAAAAATGGAATAATAAAACTAGTCATTACTTATCATAAAGTGACATGTCGTTAGCTATGCAGACTGGTTGTCGATGATAATTTCAGAGCATCTCGAATCCTTTTTATCAAACATAACCTAAAATTATCAAAATAAGAAAAAACCATAATTATTGCAGCAGCACCCTCTGAGTTAGTATGACTTTCGACCATTCTTAATAATAAGGAAAACCTATGAGAGCGATAACTTACCAACGAGATAAAGATACTTTCTCTTTATCCGAATTACCTACACCAAAACTAGAAACCCAATTTGATGTATTGGTTAAAGTTAACGCTGTTGGTTTGAACCCTGTCGATGCAAAAATCCATTATTGGTCAGACATGGTCACTAACATGGATAACAATTTTGTTGGCGGGTTAGACGTATCAGGAGAAATAGTCTCTGTAGGCGATGTGGTCGTTGATTGGAAGGTTGGCGATAAAGTGTTGTATCACGGAAACATGAGACGCCATCACGGAGGATTCGCTGAATTTGCTATCCATGATTCAAGAACGCTTATAAAGCACCCTCAGGTTCCGGTTGAAGTAGCAGCATCTACACCTTGCGCAGCCTGGACCGCATATCGCGCTTTGGTAGACAAGCTCGATATTTCAAATCGAAGCAGCATTTTTATCGCCGGAGGTGCTGGCGGCGTTGGAAGCTTTGCTATTCAGTTAGCAAAGACATTTGGTGTTGAACAGATCATTGCTACTAGTTCAGAAGCTAATCACGCATATTTGTCCTCGTTAGGAGCAACCCATATGATTGATTATCATCATGAAGATGTAGTTCAGCGAGTAATGGACATTACCGGAAATCATGGCGTTGAGGTTGCACTCGATTGTGTAGGCGGTGATAACGACCGAATTGCAGCCTCGGTGTTAACCTTTGAGGGCGAAATGGTGGAGCTCGTCAAGACTGTCGACCCTTCTCAATATCCAGATGCCTTCTTAAAAGGCTTGGGCTTCCACCAAATAAGTTTGGGCTCTGGTCATGTCTTTGGCGAGAGAGGGTTTGCAAGTATCGTTAATGCCGGAAAGGAAGTGTCTGAGCTATTAGAAAATGGAGAATTGGAAGTACCGAAACTGAAGATCATCGGCTTAGAGGATGTAGGTAACGCACTCTTGGACATGCGAAATCAGAGAACAGTTGGAAAGATTGTCGTTAATCTGAACCAAAAATAATTAATAAAGATCTCGAGGAAAACTGGCAAAGTAATGAGCAAGTTAAAGCATCTTGTTACTTTGCCAGATATGAAAGACCTTTATTTTGTCTATAACGATGAATGAAAAACAAAACCTCTTGCCATACTTCCCTGCGCTTCACCAAAATTAAGCGTTTTCGAGAGTGTCTCTCCAAGTCGCTAGCAATTTAATATGACGTGGTTCAATCCCACAGCAACCACCAATAATGCTCGCTCCCTGCGCATGCCACTTTTTAGCATACTCAAGATATTCAGTCGGAGAGAAATGACGAACTTCCTGAATGGTCTCGTTGGCTTGGTGCGCTTGCTTTATCGGAGCAAAGCTATTTGCGAAAACACCTATCGTCAATTCTCTACCTGACTCACACAATACTGCTTGTGTATCAATGATCGCTTGCTCGACAACTTCAGGAATAGAGCAATTGAAAAAGATACCTGAAACATTTGTTTTCAACAGCGTATTAACCGCGACTTTAAGAGATTCCCCTGAGCGAAGGCGAGGCAAAGAGTTAGGCTCGTCCATTAAGGTGAAAGCAATATAATTGGGCTTATCTGTTTTGGCTAAAATTATTGATAGAACTTCAACTTCAGCGAGGCTAGACACGGTCTCAGCTAACCAAATATCAACATATTGATCTTGAGCTTCAAATAACTCAGAAGCCACTTCCAGTGCCCTTTTCGGCTCGAATAATTCAGGCCTGTAAGACCCCATTACAGGAGGAAGAGACCCCGCAACGAGCACTCTATCGTTAGAGCTGGTGACTACATCTCTGGCAATTTTAGCTGCAGATTTTGCTAACTCAGTCCCCCGTTTTGCATAGAGTTCCTCGCCTAAGTGAAATGGAACACATGCATAACTGTTGACAGTGATAATCTCTGCGCCAGCGTCTATGAAATTCTCATGTGCCATTTTTACATATTGTGGTGATTCAATTAGCGCTTGTGCACTCCAAAGCGGCTGAGAAAAAGGGGCGCCAATACGTTTTAACTCTCGCCCCATGCCACCATCTAAAATTGTTACTTTCTTCATTTAGACATCCATACCGCCAAACATCCATAAGCTCTATTCAAACACAATTTTTATCAATTCAAAATGAAATTGTTATGTTTAAAGTGAACAAAAACTTAATGGCTGATTAAACACTCTAGTATTTACCAGACCTTTCATTCGGACCAAGCTAATGTTATCGCCATTAACTTCGAGTAAAAAGCCCATTATCTATGTCTCTCGGCGAAGCGAGCGTTACGAGCCACAATAGTGCATGAAGTGATTGAGGGACTCGCCCTCAATCAAATTTTCTTTTTATTATAAGACTTTAGATAAAAACTTCTGCAATCTAGGGTTGGTGGGGTTATCAAAAAATCGCTCAGGAGAGTCAGAAACCAAAAGCTCACCATCTTCCATAAACAACACCCTATCAGCGACCTCTTTTGCGAAACCCATTTCATGAGTAACCACTACCATCGTCATTCCGTCCTTGGCCAAATCTTTCATCACATCAAGAACTTCTCCAACCATTTCAGGGTCTAGTGCTGATGTGGGTTCATCAAACAACATAATGTTGGGCTTCATTGCTAACGCACGAGCGATTGCCACGCGCTGCTGCTGTCCACCTGATAAATGATTAGGATAATTATCCATTCTCTCCGACAGACCGACTTTATAAAGCAAATCTTTTGCTTCTTTCTTCACCGATTCAGGGTCACGTTTAGAAACCTTTAAAGGTGCTAACATGACGTTCTCTATCGCCGTTTTATGTGGAAAAAGGTTGAAGCCTTGAAATACCATGCCCACATCAGCGCGTAGTTTATTGATATCCGTAGATTTGTGGTACATATCGATACCATCTACGATTATAGACCCACTATTTATTGTCTCTAATTGATTGATCGTCCGTAAGAATGTTGACTTACCAGAACCTGACGGTCCTACGATGACAATCACTTCCCCTTTTTCTACATTTACCGATACGTCCTTGAGCGCATGGCAGCCATTAGGGTAAATTTTATTAATTGTTTTTGCTGAAATAATGTATTCCATTAATGACTCCACCATTAATCACTTGCTGCCAATTTCTTTTCTAACGTTTGTATTGCCCAAGATAAGGTACTAGTTAGAAGCAAATAAAGGGCCGCAACGGTAAACCAAACTTCAAATGGGGCAAAACTACCACTTACGACTTCCCTGCCCGCTTTTGTCAGATCAGTAATCGAAATCACGGAGACAAGTGAGGAATCTTTTATCAGGTTGATAAACTGCCCGGCTAAGGGAGGTAATGTCTGCTTAAACGCTTGAGGTAAAATGACATAAATCATCGCTTTGGGATAATTCATTCCTAGTGAACGCGCCGCTTCCATTTGTCCTCTTGGGATTGACTGGATTCCTGACCGCACAATTTCTGCGACATAAGCAGCGGTAAACACGGAGAGCGCTATCACTCCCGCAGTAAAACGCTCAAGGTCAAGCACAGTACCAATAAAGAAGTAAACGATAAAAATCTGTACTAAAAGAGGCGTTCCACGAATAACCTCGACATACACAAGCGCCAGCTTTTTTAATGCCGGATTGCTGGATATACGCATTAGTCCGACCACTAAGCCCAACGCTAGAGCAATGATAAGTGACCAGAGTGAGATTTTAATGGTCGTCACAACACCATCTAAAATTGGGCCAGAGCGCCACTCTTTTATAGTTGCTAAGGTATCTCCTTCAAAAATAAGATCACCTTCATAGACGTCCACAGACTTATATTGGCTTAGTTCAAGAACAATATCACCATGAATACTCTCCAGAGCCAGTTGGTTATTCTCGTCGAGAATGATGTTCCCATCGACAGGCGCGGTAATGGATGAAGCAGCGTTAGTGGCAATATAAGGAAGGACACGCTCCCAATTCCAGCTGTAATCGATTCGCTTACCTGACAGATAGACAAGACCGCAAATTGATAGCAAAACAAGAACAAAAACAGCGTTCCACAATAGGGATTTAAAGTTATTTTGCATGTGATTCCGAGAATGACTTTGATTAAAGTTGGTTGGGTATTTGAATAAAGAAAAGCGTTAGCTTCACAGCGCGAACCTCTTGATTGGCGAAGAACCGAGCCAGAAGCTAACCGCTCCTCTACAATAACAATATGATTACTTGACTTGCTTTAACCATTTATCGTCGTTAAACCACTTATCGTAAATGCGATCGTAAGTTCCATCGCCCTTAATTTGACGTAAATAGTTGTTTAAGAAGTTAAGCGTATCTGGATTTCCTTGCGGCACAGCCCAACCCAAAGGCTCGTAAGTAAACGGTTTAGCTAAGTGCATTAACTGCTTTTTGTTTTCCGCCACATAAATAGAGTTGTAAGGAAAGTCATAAACAAACGCATCTACCTTTCCGTTGGCAACCTCAAGTACCGCTTCAGACTGAGTTTCGTATAGATTTATCTTAGCTTTCGGAAGGTATCGTTTTACCGCTTGCTCACCCGTTGTCCCAAGCTTAGTTGCAACAACATATTCTGGACTATTGAGATCTCGGTAACTAGACACTTTACCTTCATGTTTGAGATCTACGAGAATGGATTGACCAATAACCACATAAGGATCAGCGAAATTCACCTGAGTATTTCGCATAGGTGTGATAGTCATCCCTCCCATAATCATGTGACACTTACCAGTCAACAGTGTTGGGATAATGCCATCCCATGAAGTGTTTACCGGCACAAACTTAACATCCATGGCACGCGCCATTTGCTTACCCAAATCGATATCAAACCCGATGTACTGCCCATTTTTTGCTGTCATTTCAAAAGGCATATACCCAGAATCAAAGCAGACTTTTAGCTCCCCTGTACTTTTGATGTCGTCTAAAATTGGGTCTGCATTAACCGTCGTCGAAACAGCTAACCCCAGTGCAGCAAAACACAATAACTTTTTCATGGATATTCCTTTATCATTTGTTGTAAAGTTTTTTTATACACGACAATAGAATAAAAAACCACAAACAATGACTTTTTAATCACTGGAATTTGTAGGATCGTTACTACGCTGGAAGATCTGAATGAAAATCTATACCAAGCCATTGCAATTGAATTGCATGCATTAAGTGATTAAGTTGTAGGCAGGTCACTATAACGACAAGAAACATACGCTTTGACTGAATAGTCAGCGTTTCCGAGAGTGGTTTAATTATTAACGAAACCATACAGATATTCGCTTTTTCACATTGACCGTAGTGTCAAAAGTGCTTGAGTTTTATTGTTGACAATTCTTCCATAGTTAATGGTCACAAATGTGATGTACAGCACATTTCTATAATGGCACTATCACCTTTGTCGAGAGATATTAACAAGGATTCGTTGGACATCTTGACTTTGTAATACAAATAAAAAGGTGACTATATGAAAAAACTAATGACGCTCTCATCACTATTATTATTCAGTTTATCTGCTACTGCTGGTATTCATGTCGAACACTCTACAAACAAAGTTGTTCTCAATGACTTTACGACAAAAGATGCCGCTTATAGCTCTGCGTTTGATCTTGTCGATGAATACCAAACGCTATCAAAACATGAACTTAGAAATCGTCTAAACATCATTGGAAGCGGTTTCCCTCGTGATATTGCAATCGATGATAGTAAAGTGAGAGTTGAAGAATACGCACTTAACCGTGATGAAGTTAAATATCGTGCAATCATAAACTTCGATTATCACTTCAGAACAAGTGACGGCGGTAAAAACTAAAAAATCATCTGCACCTTTACTTTCTTAGAGCCCTTCCTATTTTAAGAAAGTAAAGGTGTCTAATCATATTGAAACGACTGCTTTTCATAAATCGCTCTCTCCTTACATAAACAGTATCAATCCCTACCTCTATCGTTTACATAAAAATAATTTTTCCAATCTTCATTGAGATACATTTCGTCGTTTGGCGCTTTATCATTCACTTGGTTCGCCATATGGATTCCACATCACTTAAATGAAAAAGACCCTTGAAATTGAGTTCACTTTTTTATGAAGATTAACTCAACCTAAGATTGACAATTTTCGTTATATTTTTCTCGTTTATAGCAATATATAAAAAACTCTTTTTGTTTTAATTAACCATAAGACGTAAAAAAAAGGCAACAAGATACTTCTTGTTGCCAAAGAAAAAATCATCATTCAAAAAATATGAAAATGAAAACTAGCAGTGGACTAGCTAACAAAACAATTATATCCAAAACACTTTAACAAGTAACGATCAATATAATCCATTATATATGGATGAAAATCAGCACTTATAAAATTACACCGATAAAATAAAAAGCCTGAAAATAGTTTCAGGCTTTTTATATTTATTAATTTTTTAGAATGAATATCTCGCAGCTATTGCAAGAATATCGTCTTCATTGTCTACATCTGTAATTCTGTATTCTGCTAGTGCTTTAAAATTAGAAGTCAAATCGTACTCTGCACCTAGTGAGTAGTAATCGACGACATCTTCATCATCACGCTCTAGATTGTTATAGCCAACTAGTGCCCAAAGCTTATCTGTTACTTCATAAGTGGCAACTGCTTCAATACCGGTGTAATCAATATTACTTTCAGAACCATCTTTAGCCCAGTTTTCACCATCACTGTATAAAACAGAGGCATAAAACTTGTCGTATTCAAATGCAATAGCACCCGTTAGCAGCTCTGCATCTTCTGCACCCGATTGCCCTTCACCTTCGTTGTAACCAAGCGCAACTTTGAAGCCATATGGCAACTTGTAGTCCGCCGCCGCACCATAAGAGGCTGCATCTGTTGACACTTCATCGTTTTCAGCCTGATAGCTAACATGAATATTCAAACCTTCATAGCTTGTCGTTAGCTTAAATACTGAATCGGAGCGACCGGTACCATATAGATCCGCACTTACGCCAGCAGCTTCATTACCAAACTCCGGGAAAATATCCGTGTAGTCAGATACTAAAGTGACCGCACCGTATTGACGTCCATAACTTACTGTTCCGTAATCTGCACCAACTCCTACATAGCCTTTTCGGATATCAAATTCATCATCTTCAATCCCATCAGCATCTCTGCGATTAGACTTAAATTCCAACTCATATAAGCCGAAGGCATAAAGATCTTCATTTATTTTAGACTCACCTGCAAGTCCTACACGAATGTAGCTATTATCTCCGTCTGCATTTTTATCATCAGAGAAATAATACATCCCTTGCGCTCGGCCATGAATATTTAATACTGATTCTTGATCTTCATAAACTACGGCTGAATTTGCAGCACTTGCAGAAAAAAGTGCAGCGATTGCGATCGACGTTCTTGTCATTTTCATTTAATTACCACTACTTGTGTTGTTTGAATCGAGTGAAATTATGAACAGTGGCAATTATTTTTAAAGTGCAAATTCAACCATATTCTATGGATAAATATAAACAAGCCCTCAATCTAAAACATTATGTCCTAGTACTCATATTAGTTGAGATAATCCATCCAAACAGGAGGCGTCCCTATTATTTTTTGAACAGTATCAATGAACAGTTTGGCTAATGGTTGTTGATTTCGGTGAGTATACATTGCATATATTTCCCCTATCGCGGGAAGATTATAATCAGGAAGCAACTGTACAAGATCTTGTTTACTCAAACTCTCCTGAAGAAAGAACTGCCCTATTAAAGCATACCCTAGATCAGATTTTACGGCATCGAGCATTAACTCAGTTTCATTCACGAAGTACTGCCCGTTGATATTATACGTTCTAACGTCGCTTGATGACTGGCTTGGCGCTATACGTAGCTTATCCGCCTTAAAGTTAGCATTAGAGTATATTACTGCTGGCATTTTTATAAGCTCTTCTGGAGAGCTCGGGGTTCCATACTTATCAATAAAACTCTTCGATGCAACCAGTGCCATATTATTGCTTGCCAACTTACGTACTATCATGTTGGACTCTCGGATTGGTCCGATACGAAACACAACATCAAAACCTTCGTGGATAACATCGACTCGATTATCATCGAGCAGCAGCTCTACAGTAATGTTTGGGTACTGTTTTATAAACTCTTTAACTGCCTGATTTAAGTATGCTCTGCCAAAGAAAGTGGAGCTTGATATTTTCAAGTTACCCTTCGGTTCATCCTGAAATGTAGCAGCAATACTACGAGTTTCGGTTAGAACCTCTCTTACTTTCTTGGCTTGCGCCACCATCTCAACACCTGCATTGGTCAGGGATAGCGAACGCGTGGAACGGTTTAACAGCCGTAAGCCCAATTCATCCTCTAGCTTTTTGATCTGTTTTGACAAAGCTGAACGATCTATATGATTTCTGTCAGCAGCCTTAGCAAAAGTTCCGTATTCAGAGACATCCAGTAGTAATTCAAGTTGGCTTGCGAGATCCACTGCACAATTCCTTATTTAGTTTTTATTCTTTATGTGATGGGAAATGGATTTTACAAAATTAATTTCAATTTTTTATGGTTCAAATTGCATCAGTGAATTGCAAATAATGCACGAATTAAAAGCGCTTTAATTTTCGTCGCTATCTTTAGCTTCTGTTTAGTTATTCCTATCTATTATGGCTTATTACATTTAACAATACTCCACGTCTTTAAAACCCTAAACTGATCTTTTTCAAACCAAAAAATGAGCATTTTGACCAATATTTAATCGTGCATTTTTATCACTACTCTATGTTCGCTGAGGGCCTATTTACCCATAGGTACAATGAATACAATGCCGTTCCTTTTAGTATGAACAGAATCATTTAGGGCGCGACAAATGTTAAAGAAAGTTTTCGGCATTGGCCTTTTATCCGTTTTAGCTGCTTGTGCAGACGAAGAGATAACCAAAGAACCTAATACTCCCTTACCTACGATAGACGTCTCCAAAGTCATCTATGAGCCCGTTCAATCGTGGTTCACCTTTACAACAAGGCTTCAAGCCCCAGAGAAAGTTTCTTTAATGCCACGCGTTTCCGGAGTTATTGAAACGGTAGAGTTCAAAGACGGACAGAGTGTCAACAAAGGCGACTTACTCGTCACTCTTGATGATCGAACCTTCAAAGCTCAGGTCTCACGACTTGAAGCGCAAGTTAAGAGTGCTCGAGCTGCGCTAGAGCAAGCAGCAAACGAACAAAAGAGAGCCGCTCAACTTGTTAAGCGAAAGGCCATCTCGGCGGAACAAGCAGAGGCCCGAGATACCGCAGTAAAACAACGCTCTGCAGAACTAATGGCCTTGCGTGCTCAGTTAGAATCCGCAAAGTTAGATCTTGAGTTTACGAAGATATATGCTCCTATTAGCGGCACTATTTCAAGAGCATTCATTACTAAAGGAAACAATGTAAACGCAAATCAAAGCGTTATATCAAACATTGTCTCTAACGATCAGGTATATGCATACTTTGATGTCGATGAGCGAACTTGGAACCGTTACTTCTCGACAATCAATGCCGACTCTAACTTACCTACTCGTCTTGAACTATCTGGACAAAATGGGCAGGTGTTTTTTGGACGCGTTGACTTTGTCGACAACTCCATCAACGAAAACACCGGTACTTTGCAGGTTCGAGCGGTATTCGATGCAACAAAATCAAACTTAAAAGTGGGATCGTTTGGCCGAGTTCAGATATCAACAACCAAACCAGTTGAACGAGTTCTCGTTCCAGAGCGTTCTATTGGCACAGATCTAGAAAACCGCTTTGTATTAACACTCAATGAAGAGAATACGTTGCAATACAGCATCGTAACCTTAGGCGAACGTTACGGAACATTTCGTGCTATCGAGAATGGCTTGAACGCCGACTCAATTATTGCGGTAAATGGCCCAGCAAAAGTTGGCCCAAATAGCAAAGTCAAACCAAAAAATGTCACGCTAGATATTAGCAATACTTCATTGATTATGGCTTCAAACTCAACATCGTTGCCAAACAAACGTTTAGCTCAAGACTAAGAAGACAACCGAATGAAATTTGCACACTTTTTTATTCAAAGACCCATATTTGCCTCTATGTTATCGCTATTGATATTAATAGTAGGCGCAATTTCACTTTTACAGTTGCCTGTGAGTGAATATCCAGAGGTTGTCCCTCCTACAGTCGTAGTTACAGCAAACTATCCTGGTGCGAACCCAAAAGTAATCGCAGAAACAGTTGCTACGCCTCTGGAGCAAGAAATTAATGGTACAGAAAACATGTTATATATGTTTTCGCAGGCAACCAGTGACGGCAGAATGACATTGACCGTAACCTTTGCTTTAGGTACGGACTTGGACAAAGCTCAGGTTCAAATTCAAAACCGCGTCACTACAGCTTTGCCCCGATTACCAGAAGCCGTCCAACGGTTAGGAGTTGTTGCCGAAAAAGCCTCTCCTGATCTCACTATGGTTGTGCATATATATTCTCCAGATTCTAGCCGTGAAGTCAGTTATTTAGCTAACTACGCTAATTTAAACTTGAAAGATGAGATAGCTCGACTCGGAGGCGTTGGTGATGTGCGCCTTTTCGGTGGTGATGAGTACTCAATGCGCTTGTGGTTAAATCCAGATGAGCTCGCTTCTAGAAATCTAACCGTAATGGACGTTGTCTCCGCCGTCCGATCTCAAAACCAACAGGTGGCAGCAGGCTCATTAGGTGCGCAACCAGCCGCTAATGAAAACCAATTCCAAGTTTTGTTGAACGTAAAGGGCCGTTTGGAGAATATTGATGAATTCAACGACATTGTAGTAAAAGTTGACGAAACAGGGGCTTTGACACGTCTTAAAGACGTTGCACGCGTAGAGCTAGGTCAAAACTCTTATGCACTGCGCGCCTTGTTAAATGGTAAACCAGCGGTGGCGATGCCCGTATTCCAGCGCCCTGGTGCTAATGCTATTGAGCTATCTAATCAGGTTCGCTCAACCATGGACCGTTTACAAGCAGCCTTTCCAGCTGGAGTTTCATATGAAATAGCCTACGACCCGACCGTCTTTGTTCGTGGATCGATAGACGCAGTGGTTCATACTCTGCTAGAGGCAATTGTACTAGTTGTTGTTGTAGTCATTTTGTTTTTGCAAACATGGCGCGCGTCTATCATCCCTATCATTGCGGTGCCTGTTTCATTAATCGGTACGTTCGCCGTAATGCAAATGCTTGGAGTATCGATTAACACGCTTTCGTTGTTTGGGCTTGTTCTCGCCATAGGCATCGTCGTCGATGACGCCATTGTCGTCGTCGAAAACGTGGAACGGAACATCCATAATGGTCTTGCACCACTAGAAGCAACGAAACAAGCAATGACCGAAGTTACCGGGCCAATTATTGCAATTGCTTTAGTGTTATGTGCGGTGTTCATCCCGACGACCTTTATTACAGGGTTATCCGGTCAGTTTTATAAGCAGTTCGCACTAACAATTACGATCTCGACGATTATTTCAGCAATTAACTCGTTGACGTTATCGCCTGCTTTATCAGCACTGCTATTACAAGATAAGAACGCAAAACCCGATCGGCTAACCAAGCTATTGGATGCGGTTTTTGGTAAGTATGTTTTTGCGCCATTCAATAGAATTTTTGAGTACAGCTCGAACCAATATCAAGCTCTGGTCAAGAAGCTGATTCGCTTTAGCCTTGTTGTTGTGGTGGTATACATTGCGTTACTCGGGGGAACGGTTTCTCTATTCAAAGCGGTTCCTGGAGGATTCATTCCTCAACAAGATAAGCAGTATTTAGTTGCGATCGCCCAACTTCCAGATGCAGCAAGTTTAGATAGAACAGAGTCCGTTATTAAAGAAATGGAAAACCTCGCGCTGGCAACACCTGGCGTAGCACAAACCATTTCTTTCCCAGGCTTATCGGTCAATGGTTTTACTAACAGTCCGAATAGTGGCATCGTTTTTGTTACGCTTGAGGACTTCGATAAACGAAATGATCCAACTCTCGGAGCAAATGCGATTGTTGCATCTTTGAATAAGAGCTTTTCAATCATTGATGAAGCCTTCGTTGCGATTTTTCCACCACCACCAATCCAAGGACTTGGCTCTACTGGCGGCTTTAAACTTCAAATCGAAGACCGTGCGAACAAGGGGTTTGATGAGCTCTTCAAGCAATTGAACTTGGTAATAAGTGAGGCATCAACAAGACCCGAGCTGATGGGATTATATTCCACATTTCGTATACAAGTGCCGCAGATGGACATCCAAATAGATCGTGAACAAGCGATGCTGCAAGGTGTTCCTCTAGAGCAGGTTTTTGATGCGCTTCAAGTTTATTTAGGATCATTATACGTCAATGACTTCAATATGTTTGGTAGAACATACAAAGTGAATGCCCAGGCAGACATGAACTATCGTCTCGAACCTGACCAAATACTTAACTACAAAGTAAGAAATGCTGCCGGACAAATGGTTCCTCTCGGCGCTGTACTGGAGATCATACCCACGATTGGGCCTGACCGCGTGATGCACTATAACGGCTACCCTAGTGCAGAACTAAACGGCAGTCCTGCTTTTGGTTACAGTTCTGACCAAGCCCAAACGGCTATTGAGGAAGTACTGGATCAAAACCTAGCAGAGGGAATGGTTTATGAATGGACTGATGTAACCTACCAGCAGATTTTGGCTGGTAACACGATGGTGTATATATTCCCACTTGTTGTTTTGTTAGTTTTCATGGTGCTAGCTTCGCAGTACGAGAGTTTAAAACTACCATTCGCTATCATTTTGATCGTTCCTATGACCATTTTTTCTGCACTAGCAGGTGTTTGGTTCATTGGTGGTGACAACAATATATTCACACAAATTGCTTTGATTGTCCTTGTGGCTCTAGCGTGTAAAAATGCCATCTTGATGGTGGAGTTCGCTAAAGAACTTAAAGACAATGGCCAAGATACCTTATCAGCGATTTTGGAAGCATGTCGTTTACGTCTTCGACCGATTCTAATGACATCAATTGCATTTACCGCTGGTGTTATTCCATTAATGATTGGTACAGGGGCCGGAGCGGAAATGCGACAAGCAATGGGTATTGCCGTATTCTCGGGTATGGTAGGCGTAACGGTATTTGGATTACTACTCACACCTGTTTTTTACATGTTAGTGAGTCGAAACAAAAAACGTCAAACACTATAACCATAATATAAATACTCATTTAAATTCATACTAAAGGGAGCTATTGCTCCCTTTTCTTTTGGTTATTAAGTATATTAATAATTTCTAGACAGAGCAGCAGTTATACATGAAACTAATACGCTAATATCTAACGTGGATAAACATTGTGGATTTAGCAAATAAACTACACCTGCTTTTAGAAGTCTCTAAAGCTGGATCTTTTGCAAAAGCAGCAGATGGGATGAATATCGACCGCTCTGTTTTGTCTAAACACATCAAGCAGTTAGAAGAGCACTTAGGCGTTAGGCTATTAAACAGAACGACTCGCTCTCTTTCATTAACACAAGTCGGCCAGCAAATAGTTGAAAAAGCAGACCAAATATCTCAACTCCTTGATGATACTCAACAAATAGCGGAGAACTTTCAGACTGAGCCTTCAGGGAAAGTACGAATTTCAAGCTCAACATTATTTGGAAAACTCTATCTACAACCTTCGATAGAGAAGTTTTTACATAAGTACCCAAAAGCAAGTGTTGAACTAATGCTAGATGATCTTCATGTAGACGTGATTAGAAGTAATTTTGATATTGCTTTTCGAATCGGACCTATGAGGGATTCATCAATGGTAGCAAGAAAATTAGCAAAAAATACGACTGCAATCATTGCTTCTCGAAATTTAATTGAAAAACATGGTAACCCAGAAACGCCTGATGAGTTAGTTAAGCTACCTTTTATTATTTATTCAAATGGTAATTTTATTGTCGATAAACTTAAATTCTACGACAAAGCAAAATCAGATGGTTTAGATACATATCCAATATCAGGGTCATACATGGTAAATGAAGCTGAGCTAATAATTGAAAGCGTAAAGTCAGGTCTGGGCGCAGCACTTATAGGTCAATTTATGCTCCCTAACAACCTAGAGTCTTCTAATTTAGTTCAACTTTTACCAGAATATGAAACTCAAGATTTTGGTGATATTTATGCCATGTACTCACACCGTCAGCAATCACCATTGGTTAGGGCATTCATTGATATCGTTCAAGAAGAAATTGGCATACCACCAATATGGGAAAAGCATTTCAATAAAAGCTAGGTGATTCTATTTAACCAAAATTAACAGCAAATAAAACATCAAATAAAATCAATAAGTTAAAACAGGAAAATTTAAGATTCATAGAAGTTTAATGTTAGGTGAATTAAGTTCCATTCTAAATGGCGCTTAATTCACTAAATATAAAACATTCTTGATTTATAATACTAACAAATCCATCACCTATACAAGTTACGATGTATATTAAAGAAAAACACACCTCGGTCACTAGTTTGTTAGTATATAAAATATCATATCTTATTTTTTTGGTTATTTACACGTTAGCAACGATTTATTTTAGCGTACAAATGGACAAAAGCACATCGGAGAACTCTCTTATAGAAATTACTCAAATAGCATTTGTGCTTTTTTCATCGTTAATGTGTTTGTATAAATCTAAGGAATATCTTGAACTCAAACACATATTAGTAATAATGTCTTCATTTTTTATGGTTATATTCGTTAGAGAAATGGACTACCACATAGAGCAGTATTTCTCTCACGGTTCATGGAAGTACCCTGCGTGGATTATAATAGTATCGGTCTGTTATTTTTGTTTTAACAACATAGTCAACATAAAAAATGAGGTCAAACTTTTCATTTCTCATTCTAGCTTCACGACATTAACGATTGGCTTTTTCATTGTTTTCTTATTCTCACGCTTTGCAGGGTATGGTGATTTTTGGGTCGAGTTTATGGGGAACTCATACAATAGAGACGTGAAAAACTTGGTCGAAGAAAGCTTAGAGTTACTAGGTTACGCGATACTTTTAAACGGTGTTTTACTTATTAAAGTAGAAAACCACTAAGTATAAATAAAAGTTCATAGCTTGTAGTTCAAGCTTTGAACTTTTTTGGCTAAAAAAAAGCAGCAAATTATATTTGCTGCAAATGATGAAAAAAACAATATGCGTAAGTTAACTTCCTAGCAATGGATGCGTTAACGAGTTAATAATAACGAACCGTAACAATTAAGTCTCGTTGAAAATAATCCATAAAGAATGGAATTTATTACACTGTTAATTATGTAACCTTATCTAATCTAGTTATCACACGCCGTCGTTTTTATATCTTATCTCTTTCCGTCAATAAATAGCTCTTCGCATCAGATCCCATTTATCATCCCACAACAGTCGGATTCAAAATAAAGCAATAAAAATCAATAAATTAGAAGTAGCCACTTAAAAATAAAAAGGAGTAAAAACGAAACTATGTCAGATAGAACATATTAAAGATCACCGACTCTGAGTAGAAAGCCGTTCATACTCGTTACGCATACAATCAATAAAGACTTCCATCGCCGGCGTCACACACTTCCCAGCATGATAAGCACAGAGTGGCTTGATCATCTGTGAAAACTCGGTGAACTCAAGCTCTTGTAAACTGCCCTCTTGCAACTCTTTTTCAACCGTAAAACGAGGTAAGTAAGAGATACCAATATTACTCTCAACGCAATTTTTGATCGTATTAATACTACTAAGTTCGATCATGTTGTCGATGCTAATATCACGCTCTTGAATAATGCTCTCAAACATCTGTCGAAAAAGGCACTTAGGGCCATTGCTTATAAACCCTAAATCAATATGTTGCTCTCTCTTCTTTAAATCTAGCCCTTTTAAAAGCGGCGAAGCAACCAATACCAGTGGCTCCTGCTCAAACTCGTGGACCTTGAGCGTATCGTCATTACCTACTCGATAAAACACACCTAAATCAGCTTTATCCGCTATCAACTCATCTCGAATCTGATAGCAATTTTGTGATTGCAGAGAGAGTCTGACATTGGGCGCTCTGATCCTGAACTCTTTTAAAACATTAGCCATCTTATAAGCAAGTTGAGTCTCAGCAACCAGCACTTTCAATTCACCGGTCGGCTCCGAGTTTTCTTGCTGTGCTGTTCCCTCAATATTTTCCATCACTCGCGCCAGTTCATAGACGTAAGGCAGTATCTTTTCTCCTGCTTGAGTCAAAACCATCTTACGCCCTATTTTTTCGAACAGCTGCAAAGACAGATCTTGTTCCAACTGCTTGATTTGAAAGGTGACGGTTGATTGCGTGCAATAAAGCTTCTGTGACGCTTTTAGAAACGATCCTTCTTCAACAATAGCTTTAAAAGTAAGAAAGCGTTTTAGATTCATGACTAGACTCCACAACCAACAGTTCAATAAATTAAAAGTCTAAGTTTTAATTTATTCAATTTTTTAATCAATTGTAGCGAAGTATAGTGCAGTAAAAACAGGAGAGATAGAGATGACCGCCATCTACACCGCATTTTTTACTTACGTAATCATTACTTCAATTACACCAGGGCCAAACAACATTTTATCGCTCAGCATCGCGACGCAATATGGACTAAAACGCTCAACAAAAGTGATTTCGGGGATGTTTTGTGGCTATGTTGTTTTGATGCTACTTTGTGGCGCTTTCACGTATAACATGATCAGCCTCTTGCCCGTGATTACACCTTGGCTAACATGGATTGGAGCAGCTTATATTGTTTGGTTGGCTTGGGGGCTTGCTACGAGTGAGATCAAAACTTCATCGGATAATTCTAAAGGTATCAGTTTCTTAACAGGTTTCGGTTTGCAGTTCGTTAATGTGAAAATCATTCTTTATGGAATTACCTCTATTTCTACGTTCGTACTGCCCCACACGCAGAATATCTACTGGATCTTAGCGACTAGCCTCATTCTTGCTTTGATCGCACTTCTTAGCAACGTAGTTTGGGCCGTTGCAGGAAAGCTACTTCAATCGCAATTCCAGAGATATGGCAAAGTCATCAATATGAGCTTAGCAGCAGCTCTGATCTATTGTGCGACACAGTTATTTACTTAAGTATATAGTTGATCATCAAGAACAATATTGCTCTTCAACTTAGACGACTACGTTTATGTGAAGAGCAAATTCTGCTCTACAAATCGCTGCGGTTTCTCCTGCCCTTACTCGTTCCTCCCGCGCCTCCATACGGCAGTTTTTGAAGAAGTAGATTCAACGTCACTTAATCAACCTAAAGAGACGAAATCTTTTTTAGTTATACAGACACGGCCTTGGCGACCTCGGTAATAACTAAGTATTACTTAGTATACACAAATCAGAAAAACTAAGATAATCTTAGTCATCCAAGTCCTTCGTATGAACTTTAAGTGTTGTTTAATAATCCACTCCCAGCCCGCCTTAAGCATGCGCGTAAACAAGCGAATCTGTCCCAAAAAGCACTGGGCATCCGTATCGGCATGGATGATAGTTCTGCAAGTGCAAGGATGAATCAATACGAAAGGGAGCGCCATACTCCCGACGTAAAAACGCTCAAACTTATCGCAGATGAGCTAAACGTGCCTCTAAACTATTTTTTTTGTGAAGATGAAATCACCGCTGAACTTGCTGTGAATCTCCACAAGCTGTCAAATGATGACAAGCAAAGAGTGCTTGAGAGCACAGCCCAGCTGATTGCGGACGCAATCGCCACGAAGTCGAGTACGTAATTGGGATTAAACGCCTAAGAATACGTATCAATACCAAAGAATCAAAGAGCATAACTAAGGGTTCAACATGGCTACAACAAAAGCACTTGTGGTTTTTTCCGGTGGGCAGGACTCTACGACCTGCTTAATCGATGCATTAAATACATATGATGAAGTTCATGCTATAACGTTTGATTATGGCCAGCGCCATTCAGATGAAATAGATATCGCTATCGAATTAGGTAAGCAACTTAACATCAAAAGCCACAAAGTCCTGGATGTAAAATCAATTAATGAGTTAGCGATAAGCTCGCTGACAAGAGACAACATTCCGGTATCTAATGACTTAAGCGACGCTAACGTACCCAATACATTCGTTCCAGGGAGAAACATTCTCTTTCTTACTTACGCATGTATCCATGCTTACCAGCTTGGCATTCAAGACATCATTACGGGAGTCTGCGAAACAGACTTTAGTGGTTACCCTGACTGCCGAGACAACTTTATTCGCTCTCTAAATCTCTCTTGCAATTTAGGTATGGATAAAGCCTTCAATATTAAGACTCCTTTGATGTGGCTTACTAAAGCCGAGACCTGGGCTCTAGCTGATAAGCACAATATGTTGGAGTTTGTCCAAAACAATACTTTAACATGTTACAACGGAATCGTTGGTAAAGGCTGTGGTGAATGCCCAGCGTGCCTACTGCGACAAAGCGGCTTAGAAGAATACTTAGCGAGCAAATAGTCTTTGTTAGCGGTAATAGCGGTGGATAAAACCTTTTGCGTTAGCTTCTAAACGTTTTATCTCAGCGTGAAACTCCAGCCAACAGAGCTTCATTTTGATGCCGCCAGATTGGTGGCATCAATTAAATGCGAAACGATTGTCGAACCAAAGATAGCACCACACCACAACAGCCAACACTTCTTAGCTTTTACAACGCTATAAACTGTTTAGATATATCGACAATGTTTCGATAGCAAAGCTACCAACGGCATTACTCGCGAAACCGGGATTAGATAGAAAAGCCACTTCGAATGATGACGAGCCTCTCGTCTAAGCAATACTCAAATATTTATGAGTTTGAACAGACAAACGCCAATTGCGAGCAATGCACGTATCAATACACAATTGCGTAGCACGAGGCTTCTGGCTAATTGGTTGTAGTGCAATGATAGTCTCAGCCGCTACGTTCGCATTTGCTAAAAGGTCATCAAGGTGGTCGATGTCTTTCTGGGTGCCGACTGGATGCTTAATCTCATTTGCCCGCTCTAACGCGCTATTAAGCACTGGCAGTTTACCTTTCATTGCTACTTTTGGTGACACTGTCACCCACGTATTTTCTGAAGTAATCACTTCTGATGTGCCACTGGTTTCAATTTGGCATTGGCACCCCATATCTTCAAACGCCTTTGTTAAAGGGCGCAGATCATAAATACAAGGCTCTCCACCAGTAATCACGATATGCTTAGCATTAAAGCCTTGCTGTTGATATTGCTCTACGATGTTCTCGGCAGATGCAACACACCACGTCGGAGAATCTTCCGTTTTCACCAGAATATCGCCTATTTGACGTTGATCATTCTCATCTGCATACCACGTTTGTTTGGTATCGCACCATGAGCAACCAACCGGACACTCTTGAAGCCGAACAAAAACAGCAGGGACTCCAGTGAAAACCCCTTCCCCTTGGATGGTTTCAAACATCTCATTTAGCTTATACAACGCAGAACTCACTCAACTCATAACATTTCGAGGCGAAGACCATAATGGACACGCGTGTCTAGGTCAATTTAAACCAAAAATTAATTGTTAAAATAGACCATTTTGTAGTTTCATAGCGTAATGAATATAGGTTTCTGGTTAACGTTAAACCAAGCCTTTTTCACTGACAGATCCCAAAAAACTTTAAGGTAAGAAATGATGTATAAACTGATCGCACTAGATATGGATGGCACGCTACTCAATAGTGATAAAGCCATTTCTGAAGAAAACAAACAAGCGATCGCAAAAGCTCGAGAAGCAGGCGTTACTGTCGTTCTCGCTTCTGGTCGCCCATTAGAAGGAATGCAAGACAAGCTCGACGAACTGAATATCCATTCCGATCGAGATTTTGTTCTTTACTACAACGGTTCGATGGTCAAGAACGTAGGCACAAACGACATCATCCACCAGCAAATCATAGATGGTAAAGCTGCAAAATTGGTGGCGCGAAAAGCCGAAGAGCTAGGTGCGTACGTCCATGCTTTTAGTCAAGTTCATGGTTTAATCACCAACGAACACAACCCTTACACCGATATTGAAGCAAAGATAAATGGCTTAAATGTCACCGAGATGAACTTCGAATCACTAGAAGACGATCATCCAATCATCAAAGCTATGATGGTTGCAGAGCCAAGCAAACTAACAGAAGTTATAGCAGCACTGCCAGCTGAAATGCGCGAAGCGTTTACGGTTGTTCAAAGCGCTCCGTTTTTCCTTGAGTTTCTTAACCCTGCGAGCAACAAAGGTATTGGTGTTGCCGCAATTGCCGAGTATCTGGGAATTAAACCGGAAGAAGTTATCTGTATGGGTGACGCAGAAAATGACCACCACATGCTGAAATACGCTGGCCTTGGTATCGCGATGGCACATGCAATGGAAGAAACCAAGCAAATCGCTGACTACATTACGGCAAGTAATGATGAGCACGGTGTCGCTAAAGCTATAGAAAAGTTCGTGCTCAATGCATAGCCCTTTCCGCCATGTCTGTTGCGTTAAGCCTCTTACGTTTAACACCCCTAGCCGTCCAAGATAGGCAAGCGGCGTTGTTCGTGGACTAAACGTGTAAAAGCCTTGCTGTAATGCAAGGCTTTGTTTTTACTCAAATACTAATAGATAACAAATACAGCCATCAATCTAGCAACGTTTTGCTCGGTTGGTTTTCACAAGTCAGCTTCCTTGCAAGCAGCATAAATAACAACATTAATAATGGATAATGTAACGTCGACAAGACTAATGACCACAAACCGCTAAACGATACGATATTAGCCGAGTACAAATAGAGTTGATCAACAAGCAACAATGCCAGCGTCACAAAGATCATCTGCCGAGTATCTAAATGTGCTTTCGACTCTTTAAATGTCATGACCAACGCTGATGCAGTGATTAAAATTGCTAGCCAGCGACCAAACACAGGTAATGGCCAGATGACGGAGATGACCGCTGTTGCCGCAGTCATAACGAACCAGACGCCTTTTGAGCTTAGAACTTGATCAACGTTCACATCTTGATTTGTCTCCAGTCGAAGAACATGCCAAGCCACCAAGCTGCCTAACAGCGCGCCAAATAACATATCTAAAATAAAGGCACTGCCGAGGAAAAACTTACCTAACACCACAGTAAGAGTGATGAACACGAAGACTGCCGTTGTTCCATTCAAACCAAAATACTGGGTTCTATGAAACAAGAACGTCAGCACACAAAACCACACAGCGATAGGCAAGCTAGGAAAACTAAAGCCAAAGCTGTGCGTTAACTCCATCATTGGTATATAGACATGTGGGCGCGGTAGCGAAAAGCCTTGTTGAGCGACAAGCACCATAAGCGACGTTGCACTAATTGCGAAAAAGAGTCGGTACACAAACCGGCTACCAAAGCGCATCATGGCAAAAGGAAATAGAAAGAGTAGTACCGTTGGTTCTGTCAGATCTATAACCAGTTTCGAGAGCTGACTAGCTACCTCGTAACTCGTTTCTGACAACGCCCCTACCCAACTCTGTAAATCTATCAGCCACGCCAATTCAACCTGACGAAATGAAGGCGCGGATTCGATCAGCTGAGTAACATAAGATACTGATTGCTTGGTAGCTTGATCAAAAAACTGAGTGACTTGTGGCCATTGCTCAGGATAACGATACAAAGATGATGGTAATTCAGATGGGCTAAGCAGCATCGCTGACGCAACTTCTACTCCATAATGAGGGGCAAACCAAATAGGCAGTTCATTTCCACCTAAAGAATTATTCATAGAAAAAGCGATAATGTCAGAGTCTGATATACAGTCGTAAAAAACCGCAGTGTCCGTTCTGCCAAGCTCCTCTCCAACCGTAACCACTATACCGGTTTCTTCCCACGTTTCTCGTTGAGCAGCAACTTGTGGAGACTCACCATCAATAATGGTTCCGCCAGGTAGAGAAATCTTATCCGTTAATACTTCATGAACTAGCACTAACTTGTCATCAGCGCGAACAATACAGAGCGCTCCTTTAACTTCGCTCGCAGTGGCTTTAGCCGTAGAGATCGGTGAAACAGGTAACAAAATAAAACAAAGGATGAGTAATAACAGCTGTCTCAACACAAAATATGACCTTAAATAAACATAATGATAACCAATGAATCATGGCAGTTAATCTTATCTTTTTCGACAAAAATTAAGTAACGAGTTATGCCAAACTGAGTTGATCGCGTAAAACCTGAGCTCAACGCTCACTGGAGAATAATTTAATGCAAACCTGACAAAAATCAGACAAAACATAAAATGTTGATCGCAATTCTGCCAGTTATATAAAGATAACGTCAGGAAAAAGTCATACACATTTTGTGGGTTCTCATAGTTGACACAATAAAAAAGGGCTTATTATTCGCAAACAATAAACCCCAGTTATAATAACTATGTACTGATCGTTGAAACCAAGAATGAATCTTATCTCATGGTCAACGAATCAAGTTCACTGGCCCGATAGTTAGTTAGACTTGCAATTCGCATCGCCTACTTTTTGCCAAACACCCCAAGGCCCTGAGTCTGCTGGATTATCACCTTGAGTCCACCACTGCGCTTGCCAAACTTTACCATTCCAAGTAACCGTATCTCCTTTGAGATACACTAAGCTGGCTTGCCATACAGTTGTACAGCTATCTGTGGGAGGCGTTGTCACCGTTTTCGCTTGAGCGGATACTAACGCTTGGTATTGTGTGCTGGTCTTATCAACGTTGAAGTTCAAAGCCACTCTTGCTTCTCCGCTCTGAGTAGCACCAAATTCAACATCAACACGACAACTTGCATTCATTGCTAACGTCGCCTGAGAGCACTGATCATTGGCAATAACAGCTGCATCAGTAACACCCGAAGCAAACGCGCGAACATTTTCCACAGTGAAGGTGGTGCTCCCTGAATTCTGGATAACAAAGCTATGTTGCTGTAACTCCCCAACATTAAATGATGCCAGTGTCTGTTCGGTGGTGTATCCAACAGAAACATTTTCTTTTGGTGGTGTTGCTGTTCCGATAACACCATCGACAAAATTGCGCATAGCAGCGATATCGCTATAAACCCCATACATACCAGGACGAGCACAACCTATTCCCCAACTGACCACACCAAGTTGAGTAATTACACCACTGCGATTAATAACGATTGGACCACCACTATCTCCCTGACAAGAATCTATCCCACCTTGAGGAATACCCGCACAGAATGACACTTCTCCAACCGTTGTGTAGTTGCCACCGGCTTGACGGCAAGTCATATCCGACACAAGTGGGACGTCAACCTCTTGCAATCGAGACGGAGAGCTTCCTCCTTCAGAAGTTCGCCCTAAGCCAGCAACACTAAGCCAATCTCCGATGCTCGCGTATTGCGTTAGACTGCCATTCGCAATCTCAACTGAAGAAACACCTTGAGGCACAGAGTCGAGCTTCAATACCGCGAGGTCATGAGAAAGCGTCGCGCGGCGATATGCCGGGTGCATATGGATCTCACTGACGTTTGCACGAACACCGTCACTACCGTTATAAACAACGCCACCGATTTTAACCGCTATCTGATTCGGAGAATCACCCTCAACACAATGCGCAGCAGTCAGGACGTAACCATTCCCGATATAACTGGCCCCACAATATGATCGGTTACCATAACGACTAACAATTTGGGTGTAGAATTTCCAGTCACGTGGGTCGGCAGTTACTCCGCCTACGATCTGGGGTTGGATAGTATGATTTTGCGTCTGTGACAAATCATCAGCACTTGCGAACATTGGCAAAACGGCTAAAGCAAGTAACGATTTTGTTAGTTTCAAAATATTGTCCTCTTGTTTTTGTAAGCACGATCCTCGTGCTACTAATAAACAAGCAGACAAAAACGCCGATACCAATGTGGGTGCATATCAATTTGTTAACATTGCGAGCAACTTATAGAGAAAAGTCTATTGACGAACTGAATGATTTCAATTCGATAGAACCTAAATCACAATATTAAAGTTAAATACGATTATTCGTTCAGCGGTTTTCTTAAATAGTGGATATGATGTGCAAATCCTTGTTTTTCATACAAAGATATTGCGCCCTGGTTAAAATGCCATACTTCAACAAACATCTGTTTTGCACCGTAATCAGAGAACGTTGACTCAATTTTATTAATCAATGCCTGCGCCGTACCTTGTTTTCGATATTCAGGCAGCACATAGAGCTCATCCACACTTCCCATCATAACTGGCTGGCTGACGGTAGAAATAAGTTCACAGAAGTGACCAGAGATAAAGCCAATAATTTCATCTCCTTGTTTTGCTACGTAAACAAGGCACTCAGGGTCGTCAATATATCGAGCAATGCTTTTTTCTTGTTCTATCTCCTCTGCCGTTTTGAAAAGCTCAGGAGATTGAAGATGATGCTCATCATGAAGCTCGAACATAAGATCGTTGAGCAACTCTAGGTCGCTAAAACACGCAGGTTTAATCGCAAACGTGGTCATACAAAGGGTCACTAAAAATGGAATGGCTGTAGTTTGTGAGGAAAACGTCGTATTGGCAAGTCACAAATGCTTTCACGATACGTTTGTACTGTTTGAACAACAAAAAGGCCCCTGTACTTAATAAACGTACAGAGGCAGAACCAACCTACAGAGTTCGAGGATCAGGGGTTAGTTAGAATTGAGTTTTTATCAGCGTCGTAGCACTCGCTCAATTTCGTTCAAGCTACTTGGGTCATCAATCGTTGACGGAACGGTGTATTTTTCACCATCAGCTATTTGACGTATAGTTCGACGCAAAATTTTACCTGAACGTGTTTTCGGTAAACGGTCTACAACCAACGCATGCTTGAAGCAAGCAACTGCACCTATCTCACTACGCACTTTGCCAACAAGCTCACCTTCAAGGTCTAGCTCATCCACTTTGACGCCGTCTTTCAGTACAACAAAACCAAGTGGAAGCTGACCTTTTAGATCATCGTGGATACCGACCACCGCACATTCTGCAATCGCTGGGTGGCCTCCTACTATTTCTTCCATTTCACCTGTCGACAATCGGTGTCCCGCGACATTAATCACGTCATCAATACGTCCCATAATAAACAGGTAACCGTCTTCATCCAGATAGCCACCATCACCTGACACGTAGTAGCCTGGGAATTGGCTAAGATAACCAGTTTCAAAACGGTCATGATTACGCCAAACCGTTGGCAGACAACTTGGTGGTAGCGGACGTTTTAATGCGACAAAGCCTTGTTGGTTAGGCCCGACAGCCTCTCCAAGTTCATTCAGAATCTCGACCTGATAACCCGGAATGGGCTTCGTCGAAGAACCAGCTTTAACTGGCATCATTTCGACACCTGTCGGGTTGCCAGCGATGGCCCAGCCCGTCTCGGTTTGCCACCAGTGGTCAATAACGGGCTTGTCCGCTTTGCTCTGAACCCACTCCAGTGTCGGAGGGTCAAGGCGTTCTCCCGCCATAAAGATGGTTTTCAGATTCGACAAGTCGTGCTGTTTTAAGTGCTCGCCTTCCGGGTCCTCTTTCTTAATCGCACGAAACGCCGTTGGTGCAGAGAACAACGCATCTACTTTATATTCATCACACACTCGCCAAAATGCGCCAGGATCCGGTGTTCGAACAGGCTTGCCTTCGAATAGGATAGTAGTGCAACCGTGAATCAGTGGAGCGTAAACAATGTAAGAGTGCCCTACTACCCAGCCCACATCAGATGCCGCCCAAAAGACGCCATCTTGAGGAATGTTATAGATTGCGCTCATGGAGTACTTCATCGCGACAGCATGGCCACCGTTATCACGCACAACGCCTTTCGGCTTACCTGTCGTGCCCGATGTATAAAGTATGTAGAGCGGATCGGTTGCTAACACCGGAACACAACCATGTGGCAGCGCTTGTTTGTACTCTCGCTGCCAATCTAAGTCTCTTTCTTGGTTTAGCTCAGCGTCGCACTCTGGACGTTGGAAAACAAACACTTTCTCAGGCTTCCAACGGCTGTCCATAATGGCTTTGTCTACCATTGGTTTGTATGGAATGACTTTGTTGATCTCAATCCCGCACGACGCCGTCATGATCACTTTCGGCTCTGCATCTTCAATTCGTACAGCAAGCTCATTAGGTGCAAAACCGCCGAATACTACGGAATGAATAGCCCCCAAACGCGCGCAGGCAAGCATCGCCATTGCGGCTTCTGGGATCATCGGCATGTAAATAACGACTCGGTCGCCTTTTTCAACACCTTGAGCAGACAGCATGCCAGCAATTTTGGCTACTTGGTCACATAGATCGCTATAGGTGTACGTGGCTTTACGACCTGTCACTGGCGAGTCATAAATGAGTGCAGTATTATCACCGCGTCCTTGCTCGCAATGGTAATCTAATGCTAACCAGCACGTATTCATTACACCATCTGGAAACCAACGTTCTATGCCGTTTTCATCAGATTTCAAGATAGTTTTAGGAGATTCGAACCAATCGATATTCTCCGCTTGAGCGCGCCAAAAACTCTCCGGTTCATTCTTCGCCCATAAGTATTCTTTTTCGTATGAAGACATATTGCTTCCTCCAGTATGTCCTGACATTGCTCTCGTTCTACTCAAAGATCGCTCTTTTAATCCAAAGATCGTCTCTTTTAATCGAAGACATAGAAGGGTACACGCACAAATCCCTCCATCAGTATTCTCGCACTTCGGCTCATAATGGCTTTTTGCACCACCCAGCCCTGCTCAGTTTGCTTCGCTTGTGCCCCAACTTTTAACGTTCCTGACGGGTGACCAAAAGTCACGGACTCTTTTTCACCGCCACCAGCGGCTAAATTCACTAACGTTCCGGGCACACACGCAGCAGAAGCAATAGCAACGGCTGCTGTTCCCATCATTGCATGATGTAGCTTGCCCATCGACAGCGCGCGAACGAGCACATCAATATCCGACTCATTAACGGCTTTACCACTTGAAGACAGGTAACTTTTCGGTTTAGAAACAAACGCTATTTTCGGCGTATGTTGGCGTGTTTGAGCTTCTTCTAAATCAGAAATCAGGCCCATTTTTAACGCGCCATATGCACGGATGGATTCGAACATTGCTAATGCTGTGTCATCGTTGTTGATATCGTCTTGCAGCTCGGTGCCCTGATATCCTATCGATTCAGCATCAATAAAAATGGTTGGTATGCCCGCGTTAATAAAGGTCGCGTTGAACGTACCCACATCCGGCACCACCAAATCATCAACTAAGTTGCCCGTTGGGAACATACTTCCTTCGCCATCGGAAGGATCAACAAAATCCACTTGAATCTCTGCCGCTGGAAACGTAACACCATCGAGTTCAAACTCTCCGGTTTCTTGGACGAAACCATTGACGATTGGCACGTGAATCAAAATCGTTTTGCTTATGTTCACTTGCCAAACACGCACCGTCACAATGCCATTTTCTGGAATACGGTCTTGTGGGATCAGACCAGCATGAATGGCGAAAGGACCGACAGCGGCAGACAAGTTGCCGCAGTTACCACTCCAATCGACGAATGGTTTGTCGATCGACACTTGGCCAAATAAGTAGTCAACATCGTGATCGGCTCTGCTGCTGCGCGAAACAATCACTGTTTTACTGGTGCTTGACGTCGCGCCCCCCATGCCATCAATTTGCTTCGCGTAAGGATCAGGGCTGCCAATAACGCGTAGCAACAGTTTGTCACGTGCGGCTCCAGCCACTTGCGCTTCTTGAGGTAAATCCTCTAGGTTGAAAAAGACACCTTTACTCGTGCCGCCACGCATGTACGTCGCGGGCACTTTTATTTGGCTTGTTTGATTCGGAGTATTATTTGACATACGCACTCCTTATTGTGCCAAGAAATCTTGCGCGAAACGCTGCAGAACACCGCCTGCGTTGTACACGTGAACTTCGTCAGCGGTATCTAAGCGACAAGTAACCGGAACATCGACTTTATCGCCGTTGGTGCGTGTGATAACCAGCGCTAAATCAGCGCCCGGCTTGATTTCTCCAACCACGTCGTAAAGTTCCGTACCATCCAGCTCTAGCGTATTGCGGTTAACGCCCGACTTAAATTGCAGTGGTAGTACGCCCATGCCAACCAAGTTAGTACGGTGAATACGCTCAAAGCCTTCAGCAACAATGGCTTCTACGCCCGCCAGTCGAACGCCTTTTGCTGCCCAGTCACGGGATGACCCCTGACCGTAATCCGCGCCAGCCACCACGATCAATGGTTGTTTACGATTCATGTAGGTTTCAATCGCTTCCCACATACGAACCACCTGTCCTTCTGGCTCTACACGCGCCAGAGATCCCTGCACGACTTCGCCGTTTTCCTTCACCATTTCATTGAACAACTTTGGGTTAGCGAAGGTCGCGCGTTGCGCCGTTAAGTGGTCACCACGGTGAGTCGCGTAAGAGTTGAAATCTTCTTCTGGCACACCCATTTTCGCTAAGTATTCACCTGCTGCGCTGCTTGCGAGAATCGCGTTGGATGGTGATAAGTGATCAGTGGTGATGTTGTCGCCCAGAATCGCCAATGGACGCATACCAGACAATGTTCTTTCTCCCGCTAGCGCACCTTCCCAGTACGGTGGTCGGCGGATGTAGGTACTCATCGGACGCCAGTCGTACAGCGGGTTGGGATTTTGCTCTTGATCATTCAGCTTAAACATCTGAATGTAAACTTGCTTAAACTGCTCAGGTTTAACATGAGTACCGACAACTGCATCGATCTCTTCATCGCTTGGCCACAAATCATTGAGATAAATTGGTTTGCCGTTTTGGTCCGTGCCAAGCGCATCGCGCTCGATATCAAAACGAATTGTACCGGCTAGTGCATAAGCGACAACCAATGGTGGTGAAGCCAAGAAAGCTTGTTTGGCGTACGGATGGATTCGACCATCAAAGTTACGGTTACCAGAAAGCACCGCTGTTGCATATAAATCACGGTCGATGATCTCTTGTTGGATTTTTGGATCCAGCGCACCACTCATACCGTTACAAGTTGTACATGCGTAACCAACAATGCCAAAGCCAAGCTTCTCTAGCTCTGGTAATAAGCCCGCTTCTTCCAGATACAAGCGTGCAACTTTAGAACCCGGAGCAAAAGACGATTTCACCCAAGGTTTACGTACAAGACCAAGTTCGTTGGCTTTCTTCGCGACAAGGCCAGCAGCAACCACGTTTCTTGGGTTACTGGTATTCGTACATGAGGTAATAGCAGCGATGATCACTGCACCATCTGGCAACTCGCCTTCTTTCTCTTCCCACGCTCCAGAAATACCGCGCTGTGCCAACTCAGAAGTTGGTAAACGACGATGAGGGTTTGACGGACCAGCCAAGTTACGGCTAACTGATGATAAATCGAACTCAAGTACGCGCTCGTAAACGGCGCTATCAAGATCGTCTGCCCAAAGACCGGTTTGTTTTGCGTAATTTTCTACTAGAGCAACTTGTTCTTCATCTCGACCAGTTAGTTTCAAGTAATTGATGGTCTGCTCATCAATATAAAACATGCCAGCTGTTGCGCCGTATTCTGGTGTCATGTTTGAAATCGTTGCGCGGTCTCCGATCGTTAGATCACGTGCGCCTTCTCCGAAGAATTCAAGATATGAAGATACCACACGCTCATTACGCAGAAACTCAGTAATCGCGAGGACAATATCCGTTGCGGTAATGCCCGGTTGACGTTTACCCGTCAGTTTGACACCGACAATATCTGGTAGACGCATCATTGATGGTCGGCCAAGCATGACGGTTTCAGCTTCCAGACCACCGACACCTATCGCAATAACACCAAGAGCGTCTACGTGAGGTGTGTGACTGTCCGTACCCACACAGGTGTCTGGGTAGGCAATGCCCTGCTTTGCTTGTACCACAGGAGACATTTTTTCCAAGTTGATTTGGTGCATGATGCCATTCCCAGCTGGAATCACGCTGACGTTTTCAAACGCTGTTTTACACCACTCAATAAAGTGGAATCGGTCTTCATTACGGCGCTCTTCAATCGCGCGGTTTTTGTCGAAGGCATCAGGGTCAAAGCCCGCATGTTCAACCGCTAAAGAGTGGTCAACGATCAATTGTGTCTCAACCACTGGGTTCACTTTTGCAGGATCACCGCCCTGATCTGAAATGGCATCGCGCAGACCCGCTAAATCGACTAGAGCGGTCTGACCAAGAATGTCATGACAAACAACGCGTGCTGGATACCAAGGAAAATCAAGATCGCGTTTGCGTTCAATTAACTGTTTCAGGCTATCTGTCAATGTGTTCGGGTCACAGCGACGGACCAGTTGCTCAGCTAGCACGCGAGAGGTATAAGGGAGTGTTTCATAGGCTCCAGGAGAAATGGCATTGACGGCTTCGCGTGCATCAAAATAATCCAGTTGAGTTCCCGGAAGCGGCTTACGATATTGGGTATTAATATTTGTATTCATGGTTTGCTTCCATTCAGTCTTTACATCTTGCCTTCATCAAGGTTTTCCATTGCTCCAGAAACACAGTGATGAGAGGTTCTCCTTCCTCTGTTAGAGAGAATGACAAAGGAAGGAGGTGGTCAACCAAAGCATATAATGCCCTCGTTGACCTTCGCGCTAGCGATTCTCGATAGGCACCCATTCTTGATGATCTGGGCCCGTGTAATCAGCACTTGGGCGAATAATACGGTTATTGGCACGCTGTTCATAAACGTGTGCAGCCCAGCCCGTTAAACGACTCATCACAAAGATTGGGGTAAATAGTTTGGTTGGAATGTCCATGAAGTGGTAAGCCGATGCATGGAAGAAGTCCGCATTACAGAACAGACCTTTCTCTCGCTTCATCACTGATTCAACACGCTCAGAAACCGCATATAGATGTGTATCACCAACTTGCTTCGATAACTCTTTGGACCAGCGTTTTATTAAGGCGTTGCGAGGGTCACTTTCACGATAAATCGCATGACCAAAGCCCATGATCTTGTCTTTATTGGCTAGCATTTTCATGATGTTCGCTTCCGCCTCGTCGGGCGTTTGCCAATCTTCAATCATTTCCATCGCCGCTTCGTTCGCACCTCCGTGAAGTGGTCCACGAAGCGTACCGATTGCTGCCGTGATACAAGAATGGATGTCTGACAACGTTGATGCACAAACGCGTGCTGCGAATGTAGAAGCATTAAACTCATGTTCAGCATAAAGAATAAGCGAGCAATGCATCACTTGTTTGTGCAGCGCAGATGGCGCTTTGTCTGTAAGTAATCGCAAAAAGTAACCACCGATGCAATCTTCAGTCTGATCCTCGGTGTTGATACGCACGCCATCATGACTAAAGCGGTACCAGTAACAGATGATGGCAGGGAACAAGGCTAGCATACGTTCGGTTGCTTTCAGTTGCTCCTCGAAGCTCATTTCCTGCTCTAGGTTACCCAATACAGAACAACCCGTGCGCATTACGTCCATTGGGTGTGCGCTTGCAGGAATCAACTCTAAAGCTTGTTTTAGCTCGGCTGGCAAACCTCTAAAGCTGAGTAGGTGTGTCTTGTACGCATCAAGTTCTTGTTGATTCGGCAAGTGACCGCGTAACAGAAGGTGAGCCACTTCTTCAAACTGTGCGTTGTTCGCAAGATCAGTAATATCGTATCCACGATAAGTTAAACCAGTTCCCGTTTTTCCGACAGTACATAAAGCTGTGCTTCCTGCGCTTTGACCACGAAGGCCTGCGCCACCTAATTCTGCTTTCTTTTCTGCAGTTTGAGACATTGTTTGAACTCCTTTTCTGTCTGACTTTTCCCTCTCTGGGGTGTTTTTAGCCAAACGAATTTCACGTTATTAGATGAGATAAATTCCGATTATCTTTTTCTTGGGCTTCCGTTTATTTTTGCTTTTCCCCGCTATTTCCCTTCAGAGAATAACTGGTCAAGTTTGTCTTCGTAGTCGTGGTAATTCAGGTGCTGATACAACTCTTTACGTGTTTGCATCGAATCAACCAGTGCTTCCTGATTACCCACTTCTAGCAAATGTTTGTAGACCGTTTCAGCAGCTTTGTTCATGGCACGGAACGCACTTAATGGGTAAAGCACCATATCGACTTTCGCTTTTGCAAGCTCATCGCAGCCGTACAGTGGCGTTGCGCCGAACTCGGTAATGTTGGCCAGAATAGGAACGTGCTTTCCAGTTGCTTGCTCAAGTGCGTTTGAGAACTGAAGGTACTGATCCAGCTTGGTCATCGCTTCTGGGAAGATCATGTCTGCGCCAGCTTCCACACACGCAATCGCACGCTCGATTGCGCTGTCCATGCCTTCAACAGCTAGCGCGTCTGTACGAGCCATAATCACGAAACTTTCATCATTGCGTGCATCAACCGCGGCTTTTACACGATCAACCATCTCTTGCTGGCTGACTATTGCTTTGTTCGGACGATGACCACAACGTTTCTGTGCGACTTGGTCTTCCATGTGCACCGCTGCCGCGCCCGCTTTTTCCATCGCTTTGATCGTGCGAGCAATGTTAAATGCACCGCCAAAGCCCGTGTCGATATCAACCAAAAGAGGCAAATCACATGCGTTAGTGATGCGGTCAACGTCAACCAAAACGTCGTTTAATGTTGTGATACCGAGATCCGGCAATCCGTATGACGCATTTGCGATACCGCCACCAGACAAGTAAATCGCTTGGTGACCCAAGTTTTTTGCCATCATGGCGCAATACGGGTTTATAGTGCCGACAATTTGTAGTGGATTATTTTGTTCAATGGCGAGTCTGAATTTCGCTCCCGGTGTTAAGCTCATGACGAATTCCTTCTAGTCTTTGTCTAAACTTTCTGTATGTATAATTTGAGATTGGATGAGCTTTCGACTTCCTGATATGTGTCTTCTCATCAACATTTCTGCAAGCTCTTCATCGCGATTGCGAATGGCTTCCAAAATGAATTTGTGTTCGGTGAGCGCCTCATTCGGGCGAGATTGCGCACGTGGCGACTGGTAACGATACATCCGTAATAAGTGATAGAGTTCATCACACAGCAGAGATATTAACTTACTGTTTCTGCTCGCTTGGATGATGCGATAGTGAAAATCAAAGTCACCATGTTGATGGAAGTAAGACGCGCCTTCCATTTGGTCTATATGCTTGGAATGTGTCGACAATAGCATTTCCAAGCTTAAGAGCTCTTCTTGCGTAATGTGTCGCGCAGCTAACCTTGCCGCCATGCCTTCCAATGCTTCTCGAACGGCATAAAGTTCTATCAGCTTTTCCGGAGAAAAAGTGGTCACTCTAGCCCCAACATGAGGAATTCGCTCGATGAGCCCTAGCCCCTCTAAGCGCATCAATGCTTCACGCAAAGGCCCACGACTGACTTGATATTTCTTTGCTAGCTCAGGCTCTGATATCTTATGGCCAGGCTTCACGTCGCCATTAACAATGACTTCAATGAGTGTTTCGGTCAGCGTTTCGGATTTGGTGTGTTCTTTCTCAGAACCCAGCACTTTATAACGAGCTTTCAACTCAGAGTTCATATTCAGATACTCTTGTTACCGACATCGAAATGTCTACAATTTCTTAACCTGAATATAAAGTAGTCGATCAAAGTGTCGACAATCAAGTAAATTGTCGACAATTTAGACTAAGGTCGTAATTTAAATTGGCCTAAAATGCCTATTAAGTGCCGTTTTTAGCAGAAATAAAGAATGGGGAACTCATATTGTCGACAACTTGTAAACCTTTAAGCTTATGATCTAAAAACTAAAAGCTCAGCTGTCGAACAATAATCGGATAAAAAACTATTCTTTAGGTACAAATTGATCAAAGACTTGTTGCGAAGTCATCTTTTGTGAAGCGGAATTGAGGTCATAATAAGCTGGCTTTTCATCGGTAAAAATCTCTAAAGTGAGTTTGAAATCTGGGTTATCGAACAAACCAGCGGAAAGAATGTACTCACCTGTCGGCAACAAATGATAGAAAAGGTTTGTGCCGCATTCGCCACAAAAACCTCTCACCACCCAGTCTGACGACTGATAACGTTTAGGTTCGCCACCTTTAAACGTCACGTTAGGCCCACAATGCACCGCATGAAGTGCGCCACTCGACCATTTTCGACACATAGAGCAATGGCACAGGCTAACCTCATTTTTAACCTCAGCGACGACTTCAATTGCGCCGCACAAACACGTCCCTTTCATTCTCTTTTCCTCGTTCATTTTCCGTCATTTTATTATGGCCTACCAAAGCGTAAAGCCGCGTGACCTAACACCAACTTCTCGTCGTGAACTTTATGAACAAAATAACCGAAATGCTCAATATTCTCTTTATATCTCTTTTACAGACAGATATTTAACACTTAATTAACCTTTACACCAAGTTCAGCTTTAACGCTTACAAGGCATAACAACTGAGCAAAAACAATAAGGCTCAACTAAATAGAGTCGCCAACATAAGGAACGTGAACATGTTAAAGGTACTCAAACCAACGCTCGCCGCTTCAATCATCGCAGCTTCATTTTCATTCAACGCTCTTGCTGCAGATATTGAAAAAATGCACTTTCTTATCCCTGGAGGTGCCGGTGGCGGTTGGGACATGACCGCCCGAGGTACTGGTGATGTATTAATAAAGTCGGACATCGTCGAAACCGTATCATTTCAAAACCTATCTGGTGGTGGCGGTGGCAAAGCAATCGCACATTTGATTGAAACGGCTGATCGTCAAGAAGATACACTCATGGTGAACTCAACACCGATCGTCGTTCGCTCGCTCAGTGGGATCTTCCCACAATCTTTCCGCGACTTGACTCCTGTTGCCGCAACGGTTGCCGATTATGGCGCCATTGTTACATCAGCCGATTCTCCTTACAGCTCTTGGGAAGATGTCGTTAAAGCTTTTAAAGAAAACCCACGTAAGGTGAAGGTTGCTGGTGGCTCTGCTCGTGGTTCTATGGATCATTTGGTTATAGCAGCAGCTTTCAAAGGTGAAGGTTTTGATGCGCGTAAAGTTCGTTACATTGCCTATGATGCAGGTGGAAAAGCCATGGCAGCCCTACTTTCAGGCGAAACACAACTGCTCTCTACAGGGCTAGGTGAAGTACTCGAAATGTCTAAGTCTGGGCAAGTGAAAGTGTTAGCGATTACAGCACCAAAACGTTTAGAAGCTGCGCCTAACATTCCAACTCTCACCGAATATGGTAATGAAACTGTCTTTGCTAACTGGCGTGGATTCTTTGCAGCACCAGGCACAAGCCAAGAAAAGCTAGATGAATGGAATGCCGCATTTACTAAAATGTATAACACCGACGAATGGCAAGTCGTTCGAGACCGCAATGGTTGGATCGACAACTATAAAGCGGATAAAGCATTCTTCGCGTTTCTTGAAGATCAAGAGCAACAGATGGGTGACTTAATGCGCGAGTTAGGCTTCCTGAAGTAACAATCGAATTGGGGTCCCTCAGATACCAACCTCAATGAATAACGTAGGTTGGTATTTCCCCATTGTATTTGCACTCTAAGTTTCACCGCATATGGACATTGTCGACAATCGGCATGCACACTCCTTTGTTTATATACCCAAAGCGGCTCGACTAGCAGCGAAATGCTTAATTGTTAATGGTTTAGTTTATTCATTGACGTCCATATGCGGTCTTTTTTACTTTTGTTAGGAGTTGAATATGCCTCGTTCAACCAACTTTTTCACCAAAGAGTACTTGCTCTGTCGTGACCGCGTCGGCGCAATGATCTTTCTACTCTTCTGTCTTTGCTACGGTTATCAAACCTCGCAGATTCCATTGTTTCCAGGTGATGAGTATGAACCATTCACCGCACGTACTCTGCCAACCATCCTGACTTACGTTGGTGTCGGCCTTTCTTTGCTGTTGCTGGTGACAGGACAACCAGATAAAAAAAGTGGCGCAGTGCTGACCTTCAATTGGAAGTTACTGATTGCCTTTTTAATTTTAATGGCACTCTACGGCGTGGGCCTGACTTATCTAGGTTTTGTGATAGCTACTGGCTTCTTTTTATTGGCTGGCTTTTATCTGCTCGGGGAAAGACGTAAACCCGTTCTGTTTGGCGCGTCGTTTCCATTCGTGATCGCGTTCTACTTATTACTCACTCAAGGTTTGGACATCTATCTCGAACCGGGTTTGATTTTCACCATCTGGTAGTCAAAGAAAGGACTGAATTATGTTAGATGGAATTCTACAAGGTTTATCCACCGCAGTAATGCCAATGAACATTATGATGGTGATCGTGGGTTGCTTCGTCGGTACATTTATCGGCATGTTACCTGGACTTGGGCCGATCTCAGCCATTGCTTTGATGATCCCAATTACTTATGGCCTAGAGCCCTCCTCGGGCCTTATTTTGATGGCGGGTGTTTATTACGGTGCGGTATTTGGTGGTTCTACATCGTCGATTTTAATTAACGCACCGGGTTGTTCTTCAACCGTGGTCACAGCATTTGACGGCTACCCAATGGCCCAAAAAGGCCAAGCAGGTAAAGCATTAGCTTTGGCAGCTTATTCGTCTTTCACTGGCGGTACGCTATCTGCCATTATGTTGCTTGTTGCCGCACCAGCATTGGCTAGCGTCTCCCTTAGCTTCCAATCGTCGGACTATTTTGCGTTGATGCTACTTGGGTTATCAGCAGTCGCGGCTTTTGCGGGGAAAGGTCAGGTAATCAAAGCGTGGATGATGACCATTCTTGGTTTGATGCTATCTACAGTTGGAATCGATAAAGGCGTAGGCGTTGAACGCTTTACCTTCGGTTTAACGGATTTAATGGATGGCTTTAGCTTCTTGTTGCTTGCAATGGCGACATTCGCACTGGGTGAAACATTGATGGGCATTCTTAAACCATCAAAAGACACCAGCGATGAAGAACAAGAAAAGCTGAGCAACATTGGCTCAATGAAAGTGACCAAGGAAGAAATCAAAGATGTTGCGCCTGTTTCAATTCGCTCTTCAATATTAGGTTTCTTCACTGGCGTTCTTCCTGGCGCAGGGGCAACCATTGCTGCTTTTTTAAGCTATGGTATGGAGCGCAACCTCGCACCTAAAGAGAAAAAGGATGAGTTCGGTAAAGGCAGTATCCGTGGCTTGGTTGCGCCAGAGTCTGCGAACAATGCAGCATCTAGTGGTTCATTTGTACCGCTATTAACGCTTGGTATTCCGGGGTCTGGTACAACAGCAATAATGCTCGGCGCTCTGATCGCTTATGGTATTCAACCTGGCCCTCGCCTGTTTGTTGAACACCCAGATGTGTTCTGGTCAGTGATCATTTCCATGTACTTCGGCAACATCGTACTTGTGATCCTGAACTTACCGTTGATTCCGTATATTTCAAAGCTTTTGGCGGTTCCAAGAACGGTGCTTCTACCGATGATTTTATTCTTCTCAATCACCGGGGTTTATTTGGTCTCCTTTAACACTATGGATGTGTTCGTGATGCTGATTGTTGCTATGGCTGCCATTGCACTTCGGCTCGCTAACTTCCCGCTCGCACCTTTATTGCTGGGCTTCATCCTTGGAGGATTAATGGAAGAGAACTTACGCCGCGCATTAATGATTTCAGATGGAGAACTGAGTTTCCTATGGGAGCGTCCTATTACCCTTACCTTTACTGTTTTAGCTGTATTGGTATTGGCAAGTCCACTAATCGTAAAGCTGATTCAAAAGTTTAAAGCACAGCCAGTCAGCGTTGAGCAGTAATCGCTGTCTCTTTCAACCTAGATAAAGCCATCCATCGTGATGGCTTTATCTTCCCCCTTCCAAATCGTTCGCTTGTTGTACAGATGGTATTGACAAATCACTGTCGTTATATGAAGGTGATTGTATGAACACACACTTAGCGCAACTTAACCAACGAATTATCATCATTCCATAGGAATGGTGGGATTTTTTGATGCGCTCAGTATTTATCGAACCCACCCATAGCGGTGGGTTTTCTGTCTCTACCGTATGGGAAAAGCTCTCTTGGAGGCGGTCACAATGCAAAAAATAGCAGTTTTTGGTAAACCCGGCAGTGGAAAATCGACGGTAAGTAAAGCAATCGCGTCGGCTACCGGTCTTCCTCTTCATCAATTAGATTCAATAGTCTATAAACCAAACGGTGATCCCGTTGAGCGTAGCGTTTTTGATGAAGCCCATAGCAATATACTAAGCTCAGATCGTTGGATTATAGATGGCCTTGGACCGCTCAGCTCTTTCAACGCTCGTTTAGATGCAGCCGATACTCTCATTTATATTGATCTACCATACTCAGTAAGCTATTGGTTTGTGACGAAACGTCTCCTTAAAGGACTTTTCATTAAACCTGAAGGTTGGCCTGATGGTAGTTCGGTACTGAAAGGAACGTTACAAAGCTACAAAGTTCTTCAGCAATGCCCTGCATTCTGGAATGATGACTTTATGTCTCGCCTCGAAGGGTACTCTCAAAGTAAAACCGTTCATGTCATCAAAAACGTTACAGAACTGAACAATTTTGTTTTAGAACGGGTAAAGTAAACCTCATATCAGAACATTAGAGCATGTAGGTTAGATCATCTGAAGCTCTAACAATGAAAAAGAACATAACAAGGATTGTTTATGCTTTTAGAACTCGCACTTTTATTCGTTGCTGGCGTAATTGGTGGGATCATTAACTCCATAGCGGGAGGCGGAAGCTTTATTACTTTTCCGGCTCTATTGGCATTTGGTGTTCCTCCTATTATGGCTAACGCAACAAACACATATGCTTCATGTGCGGGTTACATTAGTGGAGCCGTCGGGTTCAGAGAAGAGATCATGAAGAACAAGCATGAACTGCTGTTCACAGTCTCATTCAGTTTAGTCGGCGGCGCTGTCGGAGCATATCTGTTGCTCAACACGCCAGAATCGCTATTTATGGAAGCCATCCCTTGGTTACTCTTATTTGCCACCGTGCTTTTTCTCACCGGTTCTCGTTTAACAATGCTAATCAAAACTGTCGCGAAAGAGCACAAACATGCTGGCATACTCGGAGCAATCGCGTTGGGTTTACTACTTGTTGGTGTCTCTGCTTACGGTGGTTTTTTCAACGCAGGTTTAGGGGTTATTGTTCTGAGTTATCTGGTAGTAGCTGGTCACCAAGACATTAATTTAATGAACGGTTTGAAATTGCTCGTATCTACGTGTGTTTCACTCATTGCTATCGTGATTTTTGTTGCCAATGGCTCCATTGATTGGCACACAGGTAGTGTTGTTTTGGTCGGTACGTTGGTAGGTGGGTATCTTGCAGCTCGTGTATCTCGTCAACTGAATCCCAATCATGTTAAAGGGTTTGTTGCTCTTTCTTCTATTCTCATCACTATCTACTTTTTCATTGATGTTTATGTTTAAGCAAAACTTGTACAAGTGGATAACACTCCTACAAAAACACCAGCGCGAAAGATTAATGCAGATAGCTTAACGATTTTTTGTGTCACTCCAGCGAGGTTAGGAATCTAATAGCACTACACTGAGCGGCTAATGAAACCATTTTTATCACAAAGTGCTCGGATAGAAGATCCTGTATCACGCTCCTTCGTCGCTGTACAGGATGACGAGAAATAGAAATATGCCACTCGCGGTTAAACGAGTGGCATTGATCGAGAAAGATGGCGTTTTACATCAATAATAAGAGAAAGTAACGCTTACTTAATCAGCCCTACTTCTTTGTAGTATTTGAGCGCACCTGGGTGAAGAGGCGCAGATAAACCGTCTTTTACCATTTCCTCTTTCTTCAAGTTTGCAAACGCTGGGTGGAGACGGCGGAAATCATCGAAGTTTTCAAATACCGCTTTAACCACGTTATAAACCACATCTTCTGGTACCGCAGTAGAAGAAACAAACGTCGCGCCCACACCAAAGGTTTGAACATCACTATCTGTGCCACGATACATACCACCTGGGACATTTGCGACACGATAGAAGCTGTTGTTTGCAACCAGTTTTTCTACATTAGGTCCAGCTACCGTTACGATATTACTATCACACGACGTAGTGGCTTCTTTAATCGCTCCACTTGGGTGACCAACGGTATAAATCATCGCATCAATTTTGTTATCACAAAGTGCTTTTGATTGCTCTGCTGCTTTTAACTCAGAGACAAGCTTAAAGTCGTCGTTACTCCAACCATACTGGTTCATTAGTACTTCCATAGTACCTCGCTGACCAGAACCAGGATTACCAATGTTAACGCGCTTACCTTTCAAATCATCAAAAGTTTTGATGTTCGCGTCTTTACGTGCAACGACAGTAAACGGTTCTGGATGAACGGAGAATACGGCGCGTAGCTCTTTAAAAGGCCCGCTTTCTTCAAACTTACTGGTTCCTTTGTAAGCATGATACTGCCAGTCTGATTGCGCGATACCGAGGTCCAATTCACCAGCACGAATAGTGTTGATGTTATAAATCGATCCCCCAGTACTTTCTACCGAACAACGGATACCGTGATCTTCTCGCGATTTGTTAACCAAGCGACAAATAGCGCCACCAGTCGGATAATAAACCCCTGTTACGCCACCGGTACCAATCGTGACAAACGTTTCCTCCGCAGACGCAGAAAAGCCTGTTGTGAGTGCCGCCAAAGAAGCCGCAAGTGCGATTTGCTTAAACTTAAACATTGAACATCCCTTTTACTTGTGTTGATGACCGTTTAAGTATAGCAACCGTTAACAATTTGATAACGTTTGAGTTCTCATCCTTGGCGGTTAGCTTAGTAATCACCATTTTATTGGCATATTCTGCCGTTATATAATGGCTCTATATAAGCGTAAACCGTATAGTCTAGAAAATTAAATCTTTAGACTGATATGTCCATTCTAAATTATCTATTAAATAGAAATACTCAGGTCAAATTACTATAATCTTGTTAAATAACCTTTATTCTATATAAATATGATGAGTTATAACTCCAGCCAGAAGACATGATGTACTTGAAATAAATAATACGAATGAGAGAACAAACAATCGTTGAATATGAATTGGAACCTTATCCCTCTTCTCTAACATTTTATATCGTTTCGCATGAAAAGTGCTCAGAAAAACAGTTCCATATTGTAGTACTCCGTGACCTGATAAGAATATATTCAGAGTGTAGTATCGAACTCCATTATCAAGAGCATCTTCAAGATACTTCAACCACTTGGATTTCAAATAAATAACAAACAAAAACCAAGCAAATATACCTAAAATTCCAACCGTAGTCAGATAAATCACTAAATCTGATGCTAAACTGATATCTTCCATCTTCGACTACTTATTAAGTTGAGTTTTATATAATTCTGTTCCCAAATACTCACCAGTCGAACTACCATATTTTGTTATTGAGTATCTAATTACACCCTTCACTACAAAAAATTCTTAAACACACTTTTTGTGAATAATAATGGCACTTTAACTTAATTTTACGCAACAAGGCTACTATGAAGTTGTTAGCTTTGAGCTGAGTTCAACAAAAACAGTAACTTTTATGCAATGTAACTCACTACGTTATATTGCTTTACAAACAAATCACCCAGTAAATATCCGTATCTAGTTTAGATAGCTGAAATAAAAAAAGCGTTGTATAAACAACGCTTTGTAGTTAGTGAAACGGATGGTTACACCGTTGGGACTGATGCTCGCCACGCTTGGTTCTGGCTATCTGAGATAGATCGGAACAAGTCACGTAGCTCTTTCAATAAGCCTTCTTGGAAACCAATGTTTTCATCGGCTTTCTGTTTGGCTGCTTGTGCGCGAGTCGCTTGTACTTCATCATCTTTGCTGCGCGCTTGCGCTTTGGTTTGCTCTACATTCGATGCTGAGTTTGCCATCTGGCCCAAAGCTTGAAGAATCGCGTTCTTTGCTTGGTTTGAGCTCATCAACTTATCGAACTTACGGCCACCACTTGTCAGCTGCGCTGTCGTGTCTGCGATATTGTCTTTCGCTAGTGAGTGCGCACGCTTAACCTGATCTTGCTGAGTTTTAGACAAGCTATTGTTATTTAATAACTCTTCTGCTTGATCGAAGCCAGCTTTTTGCGTTTTCAGTACATTATTGCTCGCCATTTCATTCTTGATTTCTTTCCCTGCTTTGAAAGAACCAAGGGCACCAATAATTGCGGTAGCACCCGCTAATACACCCGAAACGACTGCCATCGCGATCATTGCGCTTGCCGAGTTGTTGAGTTCTGCCGCTTGGCTTTCTAAACTCGCGACGTTTGCTTCAACAGCAATTTCACGTTGTAGCACTTGCTGCTCACGGCTCAGCTTTGATACTTGATACAACAATGTTAATAGCGTCAACGATTGTGATACCGCATCTGATGGTGACTTGATCACCTCCTCACCGTTAAGTGCTTTCATCGTTGTGCTCATTAATGAGCTCACCGTCGGCGCAAGAGCACTCATTAAGTTTGCAACAACTTGAGCTTGATTACTCACTGTAGGAGCTTTAGGTGTCTCTAACTGGTAGCGTGCTGCACCAGAAACACCTGACTCACTTTGGCTTTTAACGGCGCCCGCTTCAAGCTTTGTTTCCGGCGCTTTTTCTGCTTTGTTGGTTTTAATGGTGTCGCCTAAACCGTATAGTTCACCACGACCCGTTCCGCCTACTTTATCTAGCATAATAAACTCCTTATACCGTTGCAGGACGGCTTAACACCGTTTGCATAGTTTCACTTTTCGCTTGAATCATTTGCATGATGAGGCTCATCAGCTCTTGGAAGTCTTCCATCAACTTACCAATCTCTTCTTTGAGCTTATCAATGACAGCCTGGCTTAACGTCATTTTGGCTCGAAGGTCTGTGATATCAGCCTGAATCTCTGTCACGTGAGCATTGTTAGCAGCGTGAACACTGTCCGTTGCGCCTTTACCCACGTTGACGGCAAGATCGACGGTTTCTGCGCCATAACGAATCGCTTTCGCTGTTGTTGTCGCAGCTTTTGTGCCCATATCCGCCACTTTCGCCATGTTTGCAGCGGCTTTCGTAGCGATTTCCGTGACCTTTTGAGCTACCTTACCAGCACCTTTCGCTGCAAGTTTCGCGATACCGCCAGCTGCTGCACCACCAAACGTCACAACAGCTCCGATAACCGCGACGGCGATTTCTAATGCCATTACGACTTTGTTTAGCACATCGACATTTACGCCCGCTTCTTTTAGCGCATCTTGAACGGCTGGCTCTTGCAACGCCATGCTCACTGCTCCCATAACGCCACCAGCGATCATAAGTGCACCGGCTGCTGCACCAACACCCGTTGCCACCATTACGGCACCAACAACAATAGAAACCACCGCACTGATCCAACCAAAGATCTTCGCTGCTAAGCCTGATTTTTGGGCTTCTTTTGCAGCGGCTTCCGATTCTTTGATTTTGTCTTGGTTTTCCACCATCTCTTTTTCGTGTTTAGCTTTTGCGACCTTCACTTCCTGAATTTTCAGCTCGTTTTGAGCACTTTTCAGTTTATCCGTGATAGCAGCAAGCTCTACTTCAAAATCATCAGCAGATCCTGCGATGATTTTGACGGCAATCGAACCTGTTTGGTCTGCAACTGCATGGAGAGATTTTGCAATGGTATCGACGATCTTTTGCAGCTGTGCCATGGCTTTTAGCGTCAAATCATTCACTTTGTCACTAACAGCTGCGTTAGGTGCATCTAACTGAACTTTTACTTTTCCGGTGTTCAGTACATCTGCATCTTTACTCTTCACGTTTTCTACCGTCACAGAAGGCGTCGCTGTAGACGCCGTTTTCTGCAAGTTATCTAACGTGGCTTGGCCAGATTCAGGGCTATAAACCTGTGTCTGGATGCGGTCAAGTGCAATAGAACTCATAGTCTAATTACTCCTTTTTATTTCTCACCGCTTCTAACATGATGCCTGCACGCTCATGCAAATCTGCATATTGTGATTTTCCGGCAGACATCTCCTTCGCGCTGTAAAACCCACTCTCTGCTTCTGTCAGTTGTTCCAGTTTAAGGTGACATTCAGCAGAGTGAAAAGGTGGGCGTGGATCATTTACGTCCACTAGCGCTGCGTAGCTGTAGGCGTCTATTGCCTGCAGATACTCACCCAACTCCTGACGAGCCGCGCCAAGGCCAATGAAAAATCGCGCCTGATAATGATCAAGCATGCTGAGTAATTGAAATACTTTCGCTGCTTGCTCAATCTTTCCCGATTGGAAAAAGTTGTAACCTACGGCATAAATGTGTTCGATGGTGTCCTGAGACACATCGTGCAACATTTTTAGCGTGCCTCCCTCTTCCAAAAAAGACAGCAGTTCTTCTGCTTGCATTTGAGATGGATCGGTCGCGTTTGTTTTAGTCATGGTTGGTTATCCTTAAATGGCTCGTAGGATTTCTTGTAAAATACTGTGGTACTTCTGAACAAACTTATTCATCGCTTCAACGGTCGAGTTGTATTGAGAACTGGTGTCGTTCAGCTCAGTGGTTTTGATTTGCACTTCATCGTTAAGCAACTTGGATTTAGCACTGACAGAACTAGAAAAATTAGACAGCTTTTTCGACTTCTCTTCGTCTTGGTACGAAGCACCATCACCGATAGTAATACCTTGTGTTTGAAGGAAGTCTCGATGGTTTGTTATCTTATTATCCGTCAAATACTTGTACTCAGGTGAAGCTTCAAAATCCGTTTGATTGCTGTAGTTAAAGTCACTCGCTTTGAAGTTACTTTCTGGATATCCCGGTTTATAAACCCCATCAACACTTTGCGTAGAGTGAATTTTTGATTGCACAACACCAAAAACTTTAAGCTGTATTGTGAGATCCTCTAATGCCTCTTTCTGGTCATTACGTTTCTCTAAACGGTTAACACGACGCTCATTTAGTGCAAGCAGCACTTGCTCATCAAAACGGTCTCCAATGCTGGACTCAACAACGGCCAACAAATCACGAGCCGTTAGAGAGTGCTCTGCTCTCACCTCGCGATCCGCTTTCTCTTTATCGGTGATATTGAGTAGACGCTCTTTCAATGCCCCTAAGTTTTTGCGCAATGCCTCGTATCGCTCAGTAAATGAAGCCCCGGTAGATTCACCTTTTACTATTTTTTCAAACTGTAATCGGATATCTCGTTCGGTGTTTTCTTTGATCAAATTAACTTGAGCTGCCGTTATTTGTGTCTTTTGGACATCGGCTATCGCTCTGTCCTGGTAAAAGTCGTCGATTTCTATATTTGTTAAACTCACCGCGAAGTTGGCGAACAGACTAGAAAGGGTCAAAGGCTCAGTTCCACCAATGACAGTATTAAGTGCTGCTTTTAGATTGTTCGTTCCACTCGCCTCACCATAAGCTGCGCTATATTGGCCTTTCACTTGAGCGGCCATTTCATCTAACGCTTCTTTAAGCTGCTGTTTAGAAATACCAGGAGTCCAGGTAATTCTGCTAGCTAGCGCACTTGCGTCATCGGTGCTTAAAGTAATACCGATGCCTTGAAAACTACTTTTTAATTGAGCTGAGACTTGAAGAGCGAAACTCTCTTTAGTCAACAGAAAATCCGAGCTCTTCAGTTGCGCGAGATTAACGGTACCTAAGCTACTAAAGGCATTGCGAAGAAAAGAAATAGAAGCATCTCTCACTTCACGGGAGCCCATTTGATTAGCAAGCTCTGCAACAAAAAGAGAAATTTCTTTGGTGGCATTAGCCAGACCTGTCTCGGAGAGGTTGGCGATCTGCTCCGCTTGGTTACTCTGAGTGCCCAGATTAAATTGACTAACAAACTCAGTAGATAACGAGCTATCTACATTGTCCGTCAGTAACTTACTAAACCAAGACTGAAACTGATTTGATAGCGTTTGGTTTGTTTGAGCATTAAACTCGGCTGCGGTTAATTCACCATCTGAGTTAGCACTTTGTAGCGACTTTAGCCAAACAGATGCGGTGTCGGTCAATGATATACCAGTAAACGCGTTATTTTTCGCTTTTAGGTTTTCAAGCGTATCAACATAAAGCGCGATGCTTTGTGATTCCGTTTGTCCCGAGATAGTTGGCAATGAAGAGATTATCGAGGCAAGTTGCTGAGTCTCTGCTTCACCCAGTACAGGGGTAAATGCCTCTATCACGTTTTGTTGGAAAGTGGGTAATGGTGCACTACTCGCAGCTGTGTCTGTTGCTCCTGTCGTAGAGCCAGTCGTTTTCATATTCGTCATTTCCAAACCTCTAAATCATCATGCCGCGCATCACTGTGGGACGCTTTCTGCGTTTACCTGACGTACCTTGTAGCTGATTTTGTTGTTGCCGGCGGCGCTGGACTTCGTCTATTAGCTCTTGCTCTGCACGTTTCATGGTATCTACTGGCGCTTTTATGCCGCCAAGTAAAACATCCCCCGCAACAGGACCAACACCTAAGCCTTCCAATAGCTCGTTAAAAATATCGGTTCTGTCTTCAGCTTTTCTAATGGCAAGCTCAGCGTTCTCAATCGCATCGGTAAACGGTTGCTTCATCTTGATTCCTATCTTAAAGCGGGTCATCTCATCGGTGCTGTCAGTAACAGTCGTGAGTTTTTACTTTTTCAACTTTTTCAACTTTTTCAAAGGTCTATAATCTGCTAGGCGTAAACAGTACCAGTCTTCTAGCTCATCATGGCTTGCACCGCATGCTTTTAGATAGAACTGTGCCAATCGCTGGCTGCTCATGTTGCTACCACGTAACACATCGACGTTGCCGCGAATGACCCAATCGGAGGGATAAAGTTGAATGGCATGTTCAGCCAAGAGAAATAAGCCGGCAAAGGGGTTACTCAACCCCAATTTTGGACGAACGCGTTTCAGAAGAACGATGATGATTTCACCGTCCTCCACCCGAAAAACGAGCTCTAAGCCCTCAACTTCAATTCGATAACCAAGTTGAATTTCACTTTGTTGCCAAAAGTATGGCGTCACTTCGATCCCCGCTTGCGCCAGCGAGAGTATTAGTTTTGTTTTCATTACATCCCCACCCTTCCCAGTGGCTGAATATTGATTTGCTGGGTTAGTTCTTGAAATGACAAAACGGGCAGATCGTAGTATTCCGATTCAATAAGCTTTCGCACATATCGGCGTACATCCATAGACACAACTAGCACAGGTTTATTCGGCATGCGGCTTAAGTCACCAATGGTCTGTTTCACATCACTGACAAATTGTTGCGTTACTGACGGATCTAACGCCAAGTAACTCCCTGCTGAGGTTTGACGAATACCGCTGCGTATTGTGTCTTCGAGATTTTGATCCAATAAGTAAGCGGGCAACATGTTTTGTCCGCTTGCGTATTTGTAGCAAATGTAACGTTTTAAGCTGGAACGAATGTACTCCGTCAGCTGTACAACATCTTTCTCTTTTTGGCCCCACTCAACCATCGCTTCCAAGATCACGCGAAGGTTTCGGATAGAAATGTCTTCAGAAACCAAGCGTTGCAAGATTTCCGTCATTTTTTGCAACGGAACAATACGCTGGGCCTCTTTGACTAGCTCCGAATAACTGCCTTCCATCTGCTCCAACAGATAACGCGTCTCCTGAATACCAATAAAGTCTTGTGCGTACTCCTTGAGAACATGAGACAAGTGGTACGTTAAAATCCTGTCGGGTGTGAGAAAACCGACATGACTGGCTACGAGTTTTTGCTCATAACTCTGTGCCACCCAAATGCTAGAAATACCGGGTAGAAAATCTTCATCTTGCTCATAAGGCACGCCTAATAAGTCGATCTGCTCATTCCCTTCTGTCACCAAGAGTTGGTCTTTTACAATTCGTCCTCGTGCAACCGGAACTTCTTGTAACTGAATTAAATATTCGCCATTTTGCATCCCCTCGTTAAAGCGCAGGTGGATGCCTGGGAAAGGCACGCCTAGGTCGAGATATAGTGCGCGTCTAACCCTTGCTAGCTCTTCATTTAATGCGACCGCTTCCAAGCTTTCCTGAAGGCTCGCGTCAAGATCGATCAAGAGTGGGACCGTCATGGCAAACTCTTCTTGCTCACCTAATTTGCCTTTACTGTTTCTAGATGGAGTGGGTTTGTTTGGCTTCGCTGCTGGCGAACCGGCCCCTTGCGAAACAAAGCTTGATAAGTCAGTGCTATCTGATTCCGCTTGTTTTTTCTGTTGATAGAAAAGGAAGAAACCACCACCACCAACCACGGCGGCCAAGACCAGAAAAGTGATTTTTGGAAACCCAGGGATGAGCGCGAACAGCACCAAAAGCACACCACCAATAAGAAGCGCACGTGGCTGAGCAATCACCTGCCCACCAATATCCGATCCAAGATCAGAAGAGTCTTCATGAGAAACACGCGTCACGATAATACCGGCGGTAATCGCGATAAAGAGTGCCGGGATCTGCGATACCAAACCATCACCAACGGTCAAAATCGCAAATAATTCAAGTGCTTCAGAAGCACTCATGCCTTTTTGCGTTACCCCGATCGTGACGCCACCTAAGATGTTGACCACAATGATGACCAGACCCGCAATGGAGTCGCCTTTAACGAACTTCATCGCGCCATCCATCGAGCCATACATTTGGCTTTCTTTTTCAATCAGTGATCGTCGGTGCCTAGCTTCGTGTACGTCAATTACTCCGGCACGCATGTCACCGTCAATACTCATCTGCTTACCAGGCATCGCATCGAGTGAGAAGCGCGCACTAACTTCTGCTACCCTTTCTGAGCCTTTGGTGATCACCATAAACTGAACAATGGTAATGATCAGGAACACAACAATACCGACCACTAAGTTACCGCCCACAACGAAGTTACCGAATGTATAAACGATTTGACCAGCATCGCCTTGTAGCAAGATCAAGCGGGTTGTCGTGATAGATAAAGACAGACGAAACAATGTCGTGATCAATAGCACCGCAGGAAATGCAGAGAACTCAAGTGGCGTGGTGATGTAAATCGCTAACATAAGCAGCACCACCGCAATGCTCATGTTGGTGCCAATCAGTACATCCACCAGTGCGGTAGGAAGTGGCAATATCATCATAAAGACGATCGCGAGTAACATCACCGCAAGCATGATGTCTTTGCGTTGCCCTACTTTGTTTAGAATATCGATCAACTTATTCATGTGATTCACTATTTAAAGATTGCAGATAGCGTCGGTGCGCTTGGCGTGCCCCATCGACGTCATTTTGTTTCCAACGCGCTTGGCTTAAACAAAACCAGAGTCCTGCCGAGTCAGGATGAAGGTCGGATTTTAATAGGTGCTCACACACCTCAATCGCCCGGGTATATCGACCACTTTGTAAACACGCCACAGCAAGTGTTTGCATCGCCTCTTTGTGCTGCGGTTCTATTTCTAGAACCGCATCGAGAATAGAAATGGCATGCTCTGGCTTTTGGTATTGAACTTGTAGCGCAGCGTGAACAAGTAAGAGTTCAATGTCTTTGGATCTCAACATGTTGGTTAGACCTGGATAAGGAGATTGAGCGCCATAGTAAGGTAACGCTGATCAAGTTGTGTACTTTGTAGCGTTTCAGATGCTTTGATAAAAGAAGCGGAGCCTGAATCCTGTGCAAGAACTTGCAGCTGAGCTAACGTTTCATCAAATTGTTGACGGTATTTTTCTGGACGCAACAACTCTGAGTGCAGCAGCTTGGGCTTAGTTAACGCGATGAGATATTGGTCTGAAGGCCGGAGGTCATAGAGCTTCTCTAAATGTGTAGCGACCGCCTGACCATCAGGAAGCAATTGAAATCGCTCTGGGAAATCGGCCTTAACTTCACTATGAGTAACATGCGTAAAGGCTTCGATGCCTACGTTTAAAGTGCTGACTCGAGTCATGAGCCTGCCACATCGTTATGCAGACGAGCCAAAAGCGTAAACGCTTGCTCTAAGGTCGGAAGTGTTACTTCTTCTCCTTTTAGCCTTGCTGAAAAAACCAGAGTTTGTTCATCTAACAAGCCGGTTTTAATTTCGAAAGGCCAGCCTTGATCGGCATGACACAAACACAGTGCACTTTGAATAATGTCACTGGTTTGATGCCAAGATAACGCTCGAGACAACATCAAGAATAACTGCTCACCCTGTCGCTCAATATGCAGCGTACCACTTTGCTCAAAATCCAGCTGCACCCGTCCAGCTGATGAGAAATCGACGGCATCGAGCCCCATTCCTCGGCAAAATTCATCGACGGATGCATCAATCCAACTCATCTTCCCACGCTTCCTCTTCTTCTATATCAATGGCTTCGTCTAGCGCCTTTTGTACCGCTTGGATTAAATTCTGTCGTTGTTCTTCATCGGCGAATACGTCAATTGGGATTGCGCGAACTAACTTATGGAACTCTCGAAAAAAATCGATTTTTTGTTCTACCGCCGTCAATTCCATTGCGTTGGCGACTTTCCATATCTCATCACTGCTTACCCATCGCTGCTCTACCAACGCAATCACATCAGCCATCAAATTAGAAACTTGATAAGCCATAATTCGTCCTTTCCGGTTTAAACATTTGGAACAGCTGACTCACACGATCTTGCAACGTATTTAGAGTTTTGAGTTTTTGCATATCGGACATCAACCACTGCAACTTAACCGAATCGATACTGCTACCTTGAACACTAAGATCTGCACTCATGCCTTGCAGCATAAAGTCAACAGCGGTCGATACCTCCTGCTCACCAAAGCGCGCCACCACATCTTGATAAGCAGCGCCGAGCCCTTGATAACTATGAACGGTATCGCGGTAGAAGCCGCGCAGCTGATGCAAAGAGCTAAACTCTTGCTCTTGGCTGTATTCATCAGCAAAATTTGAGACGCGAATTTCCGTATCAATTTGAGACCATGTATCAGGGTTTTGCTCGATTCTTAGAAGTGCTTGGTCAATCAGCGCTAGTAGGTGTTTACTTTCTGGACTCGCACTCAAAAACTTTTTCACGGCTTTTAGCGCGAGGTATTGATGGCTTTTCTCCTCGGAAAACCCATTCAAATAGGCTTGCAATTGCGCGATGGTCGAGATATTCCCTCCCGCCATTTTTGTAGCCAAATCTTTGATCTTTTGATTCTTTTCAAGATCAGGGACTTTTCTTAAGTAGTCCGAAACGAGTTCATGTGCTTCATTAACTCGAACACCACTGTCTTTCACTTTGCGCTTAGTCAGATCTTTCTCTGCTTTTTCGGAACCGAGTGAAGTGAGTTCTTCCATCGCATCAAAAAGTGATTGTGTGGCATTGTGAACACGGACGGTTTCACCGCGATAATTGCCTTTTTGTGAAACGTCGGGGCGAGACGATTCCAACCCGTTTTGGATAGACGCATCAAACTTTGGATTTGTTGCGATATGATTGTTGATAATACTCATTCACTTGCACTCCTTCCGCACAATACAGGCGAATTATAGGAAGTGCGCTTTGTTGAAGCTGTCAAAATCAGACGTGTTTTTTTAGTGCGCTTTCAGTTTTCTAAAAACTCCCGACTGATATTCACTATAAATTGATTCTTATACTTTCTATCCTCTCAGCATCAATCATTGCGCATATTTTTACCTTGAACGATTTCTCATACATCACTGATATCCAACAATCTGCGATTAAACACACGCGTTTGATCCAAATTCGCGGGCGCGTTACACAAGTCACCGGCACCATTATCAAAGCTGTTGTCCCTGGCGTTCGTGTAGGTGAACTGTGTGAGTTGCGTAATCCCGATCAAACTCTGTCTTTGTTAGCGGAAGTGGTTGGCTTCCAGCAGCATCACGCTTTGCTCACCCCGTTAGGAAATATGTTTGGGATTTCCTCAAATACAGAAGTAAGCCCAATGGGTAAAATGCACGAAGTGGGTGTTGGCGACCACCTGTTAGGTACAACGCTTGACGGGCTTGGACGTCCTTTCGATGGTACGCAAAGTCAGGAACCAAGTGCTTGGTATCCTGTTTATCGCGATGCGCCACCACCAATGCAACGTAAACTGATTGAAAAGCCAATCTCTCTTGGCGTTCGATCCATTGATGGGCTACTGACCTGTGGTGAAGGTCAGCGCATGGGTATTTTTGCAGCGGCTGGCGGGGGTAAAAGTACCCTACTGGCAAAACTGATTCGCTCCGCAGAAGTTGACGTGACCGTTCTCGCCTTAATTGGTGAACGCGGACGCGAAGTACGCGAGTTTATTGAGCATGACCTAGGCGAAGAAGGAATGGCCAAATCGGTTTTAGTGGTCGCTACCTCTGATCGCCCAGCAATGGAGCGCGCCAAAGCCGCCTTTGTTGCCACTTCTATCGCAGAATATTTTCGTGACCAAGGTAAACGCGTGCTACTGCTGATGGATTCGGTGACGCGTTTCGCCCGCGCACAGAGGGAGATTGGACTAGCCGCAGGCGAGCCACCAACACGACGTGGCTATCCGCCTTCCGTTTTTGCCGCTTTGCCAAAGCTGATGGAACGAGCTGGACAATCAGACAAAGGATCAATTACAGCACTGTACACCGTGTTGGTGGAAGGTGACGACATGACAGAGCCTGTCGCGGATGAAACTCGCTCCATTTTAGATGGGCACATCATTCTCTCGCGTAAACTTGCCGCAATGAGCCATTACCCTGCGATTGATGTACTTCGGTCAGCAAGCCGAGTGATGAATCAAATCGTTGAATCCGATCATCAGGCGTCTGCTGCTCATATTCGCGAAATGTTAGCTAAGTATGAAGAAGTTGAACTGCTAATAAAAATTGGCGAATACCAACATGGCGCAGATAGCCGAGCGGATTTGGCCATTGCACAAAGTGATGATATACGCGCCTTTTTACGCCAAGGCACTCATGAACCAAGCGATCTTGATGGCACTATCGCTCAACTTAAAGGGATGGCGAAACAATGATAGAACGCTTATTAGAAATCAAAAAAATTCGCGCTGACCGTGCGGATAAAGCCGTCAAGCGTCAAGAATACCGAGTGTCAAACGCCGCAGCACAGGTTCAAAAGGCCGAACGTTCTGTCGCGGACTATCACGTTTGGCGCCAGGAAGAAGAAGAGCGACGTTTTGCTAAAGCAAAACAACAAACGCTCGTTCTCAAAGAGCTAGAAACATTAAGACAAGAAATCGCGTTGTTAAGAGAGAGAGAAGCCGAACTTAAACAACGTGTGGCCGAGTCAAAAAAAGCGCTTGAAATCGAACGCTCGGCACTTAAAGAAAAGCAAAAAGAGGCGCGACAAGCCCATAAAACCAAAGAAAAATTCGTTCAGTTGCAGCAAAAAGAAGTCGCGGAAAAATCGCGAGAAAGGCAATACCAAGAAGAACTCGAACAGGAAGAGTTTCGCACTGTCGACATTATCTAAAGGTTCACTATGCGCATTACCCCAACAACTGAAACATCGAATACGCTGCACAAATCAACGCCGGAACAAGCGCCTCTCGAGAAGGAGGCCGAGCTTCAATCACAATTCGAGCATGCAATGACGAAGAAGCCTAGCAAGGGAAAGGAGTCTATCGTTGGGAATCCCCAAAAAAATCATACTGGCGAAGAAGACATACCGCTAAGGCATAAGACATCTCAAGGTCTAGATAAGAAACTTAACCTATCGAACCAAGAAGCCAACGCTGACAAAAACATCTCCACTTTAAAAGGTCAAAGTGACGTCGTCAGTAAGAGAGATATAGAGAAATCGCAAGACGACGCAGCAAATAGCGAAGAAATAATTAGCAAAAACAATAAATTGCTTAAACATGATGGAAAAAGCGATGGCGACACAGTTCTAAGCTCCCCTTCTACCGAGCGTGTTGATCCTCACTTTCAAGCTCATTTGAAAGATGATAAACCGACGCCGATGGATAAACATACCTCGCCGGAGTATCTCTCTACGCTTGAATCTGGCTTGCTCCCCCAAAATGCGACAGCGACAGAGCTCGCTCAAGATGGGATTAACATTGTTGGCTTAACGAAAAGGCAAACTGAAAAAACGCACAATAAGCGTGCAACTCCGCCGCTACAGAATACAGGCAAACGATCAGACCAAACTGGTGGCCTGCCTGAAACCAAGCCTCTTGAAAAAATCGTGACGAAAAGCGCACTAGTCGCCGTTAAAACGGATGAAGAAAAAGTGCCTTCTCAACCCCTTGCAAGTGCGGTAACACAAGGCGATGTCATCCTAAAAAGTGTTGCTTCGCAGGCTCAACCAAGCCCAACGCGAGACGTAAACCAATTACTCCAGCAATTGGTGGATAAAATCTATGTTGCTCTGCCAACCGCATCGGACAACAAAGAGGTTCGGCTGTTTCTAAGTGAAGGACAATTAAAAGGTGGCGAAATCCACATCAAGTTGGACGCTCAAGGGTATAGCGTGACGATTCGACAAGAGCATGCCCTTTCCATTATTAGCCAGCAAGCTAGACAAGATCTTGCTGAACGGCTAAACCGATTCGGTGGTGAGCAGCCACTTCGCTTAGCGATCAGCGAACAAACTCAACAGCTCGATCAACAACAACATGAACAACAACACTCACGCCAACAACGCAGCGTGTATGAAGAATGGCAAGCGGAGAATGACCTATGACACCGTTAATAATACCCAAAGTGGATGCAGAAAGTATCGCGCTCAGCAATCAACTTTGTGCAAAACAGTGCCACTTCCAAGGGACTGATGGTCAGAGCGTATCGATTACTGTTGCTCAAATCCCTTCATTTGAAGGGTTCCGTTTAACCACGTTGATTGGAGGGCAAACCCTACAAGTAGACTTTTCTCGTGCGCAGCTCCAACATTGGCTGAAATCGACCTTAAATGCTACTGCGTTTGAGTCCCTGCCTAACTCCCTCCAGTTAGCACTTTTGAGCTCACAGATAGAACCGCATAGTGAGGCAATCAAAGCGCTATTTGGTCAGTTACCCATTCTTAGTCAACTACAGCCGTTAGAGGCGAGCCAGGCCCAAGAGCATACTTTAATGTTAACCCTCAATAAGCCTAACGGCTCTCTTTGTTTGTGGGTTAGCGAAGGATCAGACGTGTTGTTGGATGCGCTACCAAACAGCGCTGCTCTACAAGCTCGACACCTCGCTTTACCTGTGTGGTTAAGTCTTGGAAGGACCCATTTGACGTTAAGCGAATTTAAATCGCTCGAGCTGGGAGATGTCATCTTTTTTGACGATGGTTACATCGCCAAGCAACAAGCCATTTTTCAAGTATCTAACCAGAGTCTCTGGCGCTGCCAGCTAGATGACCAAACTCTTCACATTATTGAAAAAGAAACCAATATGAATGACGTAAACACTTCAGAAATGTTAACCGACCACCAGCAACTGCCTGTGGAACTCACGTTTGATATCGGCCATCAAACCATCACGCTAGAGCAGCTTAACCAGCTTCAGCCAGGGTACGTATTCGAGCTAAACCAGCCTGTATCTAAGCCGGTAACATTGCGTGCCAACGGCAAAATCATTGGTGAGTGTGAACTGGTTAATGTTAACGAACATTTAGGTGTGCGCGTACTGGAGCTGTTCGGTGGCACGCAGGAGCCAGCATGATCCAGTTACCCGACGAGCTCAATCTCATTGTCAGCTTAGCACTGCTGGCACTGATCCCATTTATCGCCATGATGGCGACGTCGTTTGTGAAACTCGCCGTTGTATTCTCACTGCTGCGTAACGCTCTCGGTGTACAGCAAATTCCGCCGAATATGGCGCTTTACGGATTGGCTATCATTCTGTCAATTTTCATCATGGCTCCCGTCGGGTTTGAAACCTACGACTACGTAAACCAGCATGATATCTCCCTTGAAGATTCTGCAAGTGTAGAAGGCCTCATTGAAAGCGGTTTACAGCCTTATCGAGAATTTTTGAAAAAGCATATTCGGGAAACCGAAGCCATATTCTTCACTGATGCTGCACGCACATTGTGGCCACAGAAATACGTAGACCGTTTAGAGTCGGACAGCTTATTGCTCTTACTGCCCGCATTTACCGTCAGCGAGCTTACTCGCGCTTTTGAAATTGGCTTTCTGTTGTACTTACCGTTCATCGCTATTGACCTAATTGTGTCGAATATCCTACTCGCGATGGGGATGATGATGGTATCGCCAATGACGATTTCCCTCCCCTTCAAATTGTTGCTTTTTGTCTTGCTTGACGGCTGGACAAAGCTCACCCACGGCTTAGTGTTGAGTTACGGTTAATCACGGAGAAAGTATGCATTCTGCTGAAATCATTCATTTCACGACTCAAGCATTAACCCTAGTGTTGTACTTGTCATTACCGCCGATTTTAGTCGCAGCATTGGTTGGTACATTGGTGTCGCTTATTCAGGCGTTAACTCAGGTCCAAGAACAAACGTTAGGCTTTGTGGTCAAGCTTATCGCGGTCATTATTACGCTGTTCGTCACAACGCAATGGCTAGGGGCAGAGCTCCACGCCTTCGCCTCGCTTGCTATGGATAAAATTCCTCAAATACGATGAGTTATCACGACTTACACCAGGCTTTATTTTTGTACAGCCTGACGTTACCTAGGTTAATGGCATGCTTCATCTTTTTGCCTATTTTGAGCAAGCAAATGTTAGGCGGCACCATGGTGAGAAATGGTGTGCTTTGCTCACTCGCACTGTTTATATTTCCGATGATTAATCAGCAAAGCTTGCCCGCAGAAACCGACGGCATTTGGCTGATAATGATTTTGGGTAAGGAGGTATTAATTGGGCTATTGATAGGGTTTGTTGCTGCTATCCCCTTTTGGGCGATAGAAGCGGCCGGTTTTCTGGTCGACAACCAACGTGGGGCTGCCATGGCAAGTATGTTTAACCCAACGCTAGGCTCACAATCCACACCAACAGCGGTATTACTGACCCAAACGTTGATTACCCTGTTCTTCTCTGGCGGGGGCTTTGTCACTTTTATCTATGCGTTATTCAAAAGCTATACATCTTGGCCGATCGTGGACTTTTTCCCAACCGTTAACGACGCATGGGTGAGCTTCTTCTACGCGCAATTTGAACAGCTTATGTGGCTTGGTGTGTTGATGTCCGCTCCATTAGTGTTGGCAATGTTTCTTGCTGAGTTTGGTCTAGCGCTTATCAGTCGTTTTGCACCGCAATTGAATGTTTTTTTCCTTGCCATGCCAATAAAAAGTGCCATCGCGAGTGTTTTACTGATCGTGTATCTCGGAATAATGATGGATCACTTTGAAGTACAGTTTTACGGCATTACCCGATTCGCAGAACAACTCAATACCATTTGGCAATAACGCTTAGGATTCTTTATGAGTGCAGAAAAAACAGAGCAACCCACCGCAAAAAAGTTACGCGATGCTCGGCAGAAAGGTCAGGTTGCCAAAAGCCAAGAAATCGTATCGTCTGCATTAATTTTGGCGCTCATAATTGTACTGTTTGCGTTCGCCGATTATTACATGTCGCACATCTCAGCGCTTATTCTCCTACCAAGTAAGCTTGCTTATCAGGGTTTCCAAGATGCGCTAGTCGATGTCGCTATCGCCATCGCAAAAGAAATTGCCTATCTACTCGCTCCGATTATTCTGGTTGCTGCACTCGTCGCCATCTTTTCCAATATGGGGCAGTTCGGGTTCCTATTTAGTGGTGAATCCGTTAAACCCGACATCAAAAAGATCAATCCCGTCGAAGGGGCCAAACGCATTTTTTCCCTCAAGAGTGTGATTGAGTTTATCAAGTCGATCCTTAAAGTCTCTCTTCTTTCCTGCATTATCTGGGTGACATTACGCGGTAACATCAACGCTTTAATGCAAATTCCAACTTGTGGGCTAGAATGTGTCCCGACCATTACTGGCGTCATGATTAAACAATTAATGATTATCTCTTCGGTAGGCTTCATCGTCATCGCTGCCGCAGATTTTGCGTACCAGAAGTTTGATCACACGAAAAAGCTCAAAATGAGCAAGGACGAAGTGAAGCGCGAATACAAAGAGATGGAAGGCAGTCCAGAAATAAAAAGCAAACGTCGTCAGTTACACCAAGAGCTACAAGCCTCTAATCAACGTGAAAACGTTAAACGTTCTAATGTATTAGTTACAAACCCAACACATATCGCGGTTGGCCTTTATTACAAGAAAGGCGAAACGCCCCTGCCCGTCATCACTTTGATGGAAACCGATGCGGTAGCCAAACGTATGGTCGCAATCGCTAAAGAGGAAGGCGTGCCTGTGATGCAAAAAGTCCCTCTTGCTCGTGCACTATACGCCGACGGTAACGTCGACCAGTACATCCCAAGCGATCTTATTGAGGCAACTGCGGAAGTGCTTCGTTGGTTGGCTTCGTTAGAGTCCGAGGCGGACTAACAAACCACATCCCATTCAAGATCTGGGCTTACAACTGCCCAGCTTTCAACCTCGATACTTTCAACGCTATAATGCGGTATCCTTTAACTGTATGTTGTTTTTATGAAATCTAGCTTAAGCATTCGCTCCTACACGAAACGTATGAGCCGACATACTCATAGTGATTATCATCAACTGGTGCTTCCTCTCCAGGGCAACATACATATTGATATGGATAGCTATGTCGGAAAGGTGGCGGTTGGCGACTGCATAGTCATCCCCAAAAGTTGTGCTCACGGGTTTAATGCCGAAGAGTCATCACGCTTTATTGTTGCGGATATGACCACTTTGCCCACTCATTTGATGGATAATAGTGTGGCTGTGTTTTCGATTAGCCCGCCTCTACTGAGCTTTATCCAGTTTGTCGAAAAGCAACTTGAGTATCAGGTTAATGATGAAATTGAAAACTCAATGGTTGCAACCTTCTATCTGTTGCTGGAGCAGCAAAAGCGGTCTCGCTCCGTGGATTTGCGTATTCGAGATGTACAGGTTGTGATCGCGGAGCAGCTTGATCAGCCACTCACCATTGCCTCATTAGCGAATGCCGCTTGCTTGAGTCCGACGCAGTTTAAAAAGCTTTTTAAAGAGCAGCTAAAAGTGAGCGTCCATAAGTACATTACACTACAACGTATGGAAAAAGCCAAAGCACTACTGACTCATACAGACCTTCCAGTTCAGTTGATAGCTGAACGAGTTGGTTATAGTGACCTTTCCGCGTTTAGTCGACGGTTTTCAATGCATTTTGGTATGTCTCCTAGAGAGTTTTCCCGATAGTCACTAAAATAGTCTTCTGGAACAAGTATTCCGTCTTTTCAGCACAAAAATCTCTATCGCTTTCTTTTATTCTTTCTACCCTAAAACAGCCATTCACTAGGTAGAAATTACAGTGTTAAAAAAACATTTCACCGACTATCAATTAGGAACTTTATCCATACTTTTTGCTTCAACCCTGTGGGGAACGACGGGCACCGCTGCCAGCTTGGCACCGGATGTCAGTGCTCTCGCCATTGGCGCATTTTCTATGGGTATTGGTGGGTTTATGCAAGCATGTCTATCTGCGAAGTCACTGAGGAGAGATTTTCGAAAAGTCGTACATAAGAAGAAAACGTTACTGATTAGTATTATCGCCTTAGCCACCTACCCACTGGCTTTTTATTCATCAATGCGATTCGCTGGTGTGGCTATTGGTACGGTTATTTCTATCTCCACTGCTCCTTTCTTTTCTGCTTTGTTAGAGTGTCTCTTTAGCCGAAATCAGACCATAACCAAGCGCTGGATGATGAGTTTCGCAATCGGGGTCATTGGCATTACCTTGTTGCTGGCTTCTGAGTCATCCGCAAATAGCTTATTTGATCAGGATATGAAGCATTGGGGTGTATTACTTGGCCTATTGGCAGGTTTGACGTACGCCATTTACTCATGGGGAGTAAAGGCTATGATTGACCACGGCATTGAATCGCAAACGGCCATGGGAAGTGTTTTTGGTATTGGTGGAGTTTTGCTTCTACCAACACTTTTCATCACGGGTGATAATCTATTTGCATCGTCAACTAATACGGCGGTCATGCTCTACATGGCCTTGATTCCAATGGGGTTAGGTTACGTCGCTTTTGGGTTTGGGCTACGGTTTGTTACAGCCAGTGGAGCTAGCATACTCACGCTATTTGAACCTGTTATCGCAGCAGCACTAGCAGTTGCGATTGTTGGGGAAGAAATTTCTTTCATTGGTTGGGTTGGTATAACGTTGACACTTGTGTGTTTGTTTCTTCAGTCGAAAAGTTAAATTAAACCGATATTAGCCAGCCCCAAAAAGGAACGCTGACGGTAGATAAAGTAAGGAGCAGCACCTACTCCCTACTTTACCATTTGAAATTACACCCAGCCTTCTGCCAAGTACATCAATCGCAATTGACTTGGTGAGCCTAGTTTTTCTAGCGCATCTAATTGGACGTCACTCAGGTTTGGGCATTTATCAAGATAAACTCGTCCGTTTGCTGCATCTAGGGGGAGCTTGTAGGTTAGCTTTTCGTTTATTTTACTTGCTTCCCCTTTATCAATCGCTCGAACAGCTGGCATGAGCCAATCCCAATCTTCTCCTAACAGTTTTTTAAACGCCCCGTTAGCAATAGACTCGGTTTTACTTGGTGCATCCTCTGGGCTTAGCTTCAAGATAGAGTCTACGTCAGGAACCAAGTGCTCACTTGGTTCTGAACCCAACATCTTTTTCAGTGTTAATCGAGCGGCTTCCATCTCTTGTGCCTCTTTAGGCGCTTGAGGAGAAGTCATTTCAGTATTCTCCTTAGGACCAAGGTACGCCATTAATGCGCGGACAGAAGCCGGATCTTGCATACTAAAGGTAAAGTCTCCTTTGGCATTAGAAACTTCAAGCCTTGGTAAAACACCAGACATCTCACCTTGCATGAGTTGTTCTTTGACTTCTGTATTTAGTCCGTATGCTCCAGCTTGGTTCGCCACAAAGCCACCGCCGCTCATGATAGCAGTCGTTGCCGCAGAACCGATTGCCTCTTTTGCTATCGGTGTGACGCCCACCGTTGCTACAGAGCTAACACCGAACGTGCCCAGGCTCCCCGTCGCCATACCTAACGTAGCTCCAATGCCACCTTCAGCCGACAGTATCGCATGACCTTGAGCCAAGGTTTGCTGCATCGGCATAGAAAGACGTTGATCTCGCCCTGGCAGCTGTGAAATTTGTTCTAACTGATGATGGTAAGCCTCAGCATCACCATTTACGGCCGCTTTGTGCAGCTCTCGACCTGTAGAAATCAATAAGCCAACGCCAGGTAATGCCAAGTTAATAACGGCGTTCACACCAGAACCTTTTAGCTTTTCTTTGCCCATCTGTAACAGTTCAGCAGCGAAGCCATCCATTTTTCCTGGATACTGGGCTTCTAAACTCACCTGCATACGCGGATCTTTGCTGATCGCATCAAACGTATTTTTAAGCTGCTGGTACGTATCGCTGCTCACTTTTATTTCATCCAATAGGCTGACAACTTCTAAGATTTTACGCTCAGTAAGTGGCTCACCGCGATAGCCTGAAGGACTCACTAGGGAGTAAGCCAACAGCGCAACCTCAGGTTTTTCTTGCTTAAGTAGCGCTTGTTTTAAATCAAGGTGAGTTTTGATGTTTTCTTGGAAAAACTTAGTGTATTTGCTTCTCAATACGCCTTCGTGAATAGAAGCAAACTTGTGACCTTTGTGGAATGTGGAAGGTTCTTTTACTTCACCTCTTTTACTGATCACTCGGTCATCTTTTTGCGCAGCAACTGCACGAAACTGCTCTAGATCAGGTACTGGGCTTTGGCTGATTTTTTGTGTTGTATTAACCATTTTTCTCTCCTACACACGAAGTGATTGAACATGAGCTTGTTCATGATTAGAGGTGGTTGGAATCGCTTGATCCAACATTGCGAAACGCGCTTGCCACAGCTCGGCCTGTTCAATAACTTCGTGAAACCAAGCGGTAAGGTTCGTCGTATTTAGATGCTCAACGGGTTTACGTCCTGCTAAGACAAGCTGTCGACCGTTTGGAGCCAAAGCAAGTGCGAGGCTGCCACTACCTATTCCTTGATAGTTAGCATGAGCAAGAAGCTCTAAACCTTTTAGTCGTTGTTCACCGGATTTTTCTAACCCTCCGAACGTTACAGACAGCATCAAATCATCCGTATCTGTCGCGATGAAATACAACATGTAGCGATCATCGACCAGTAGCTGACAACGTTCATTTTCTTCAAAATTCAGTTCGGGCAACTCATTGAGTTGGCAAAACTCCAAGAGCAGTTGTTGAATCGTGTTCATAACTTTTTCCTTTTGTTTCAATAACTCTATTGAACAACGATTGCAGATTGAACGATGTCGGTAATGGCTTTATTTTTGTCACTTTTTCGCCTTCATTGTGAGGTTTTCCGCAGAAATCTCGCTCTAAAATCGAGTTGCCAGAGTAATAAAAAAGAGCAGCTCAGAGCTGCTCTTTCAATAAAGGTTAGATGCTTAGCATGATGTATTTGCTCACTTCTTTTGCAGAGTGACTAACCCAGTTTATGGCTATCAAAAATGACTTCTGTTGGCGGGAACATATTCGAAACAGGTGGTCGTTGTGCATCTCCAAACATTGGTGCACCGAATGCAGATGTCGCCCACGGGTCAACAATTTTCACATCCTTACTCCACGTTGATGGATCTTTTATGTCGCTCTCCTCTTGTCGACCAACCAGTACATAAAGGTGTGTACCTGAATGACCCTTTTTAAACGCAACCACTTCTACTTTGGGTTCACTTTCAGGTGTTCCTGACATGCCTTGAATCATCTCAGCGGCGGCAGCAAAGGCAAATGTAGTACAGCAGCCGGCTTTCGCGGTTTGTACTGCCTTAGCAATGTTCTGTAGAGTGCTTAATTGCGGTGCGGTTCCTCTTTGTGCTGCAGCTTGAACTCCGTTTGCGGACATCGTCGCTCTGTGATCTTGCATGATTCGCGCTTGATCCGCGTGAAGCTCTTTTAGTCGTGGCTTTCCTTTTGTTTCATAAAACTGTGACCCCTTAACACCGAACGTATTTAAGTCCGTACAGGCAAAATCACCAAGCTTTTGAAGGTTGGCTTTATGTTCGTTGATAAGCGCGACACTCGATGAGGCTTTATTGGTTTTGGAAGAAGAGGCTGCCGTTTGTGCAGTGGGCCAATTTGAGCTAGGACCAGACGACAATCTCTCAAGATTTTTCAGGCTCCCAAGCGTTAACTTGTTTTCACCGTTCAACACATTTTTCAGCATGAGCTTCGCAACATCTTTAGGAATACCCTGCTTAGTAAGCAGGTTCACTACAATATCTTTCGCTTTATTCTGGTGGCTAATACGCGCGCTGATACTTTTATTTTTTGGTGCGCCCTCTTTAACAAAAATATCTTTACCGTTGTGTGCTCGAACCTCTTTGTCGTCAGCTTGATTTTGTGTCGCCAAATGTGACGTTAACTGACTCAACGAGTGCATTTGCGATGTATTAATATTGACCATGTGTGATGCCTTAAACTTGAATAAATGCGTGTACGTCTGTTTGGCTAAAATCTACAACCGTGTTGTTTTGAAATAACTGTCCCCAAGTATCAACTAATTCGTTCAACTGAATGATTAAGTTAGCAATGTTGGTGAGTTCACTTCCAGCCGCGATAGCAACTTGAAGAACAACGTCTTTGCGTGTTGGATTCACACAAAACTGCACACCACCTGTTTCTCGATACAAAAAGTTGTATTCAAGTAAAACTTGAAGTTTATCTAGCGTAATATCATCTTGTTCTATAAGCAGGTTTTTGGAAATCAATAACTCGCCTTTTTCCTCTACGAGCAGAACATCGACACTGTTGTTTTCAGCAAAATGCAGTGACCACATTTGATCGTCATACGCTGTCACGCGCTCAAGGTTCAGCACTTCTCCTAGCTCAGAGAGAAGCATATTAATCTTTCCTGTATCCATGTTGTGTCCTGTCTAATTTATTATAACTAAGTGACATCGATATATTTGTTTCAGCGAAGCCACTTGGGTATAACGGCTCATTTAAATAAGCGAATAAGGATAAAAGAGATTTTATGGCGAGATAGAAACCGACACTTTATTTCAACGTCTCATTTTTATTGCTATTAGCCGTTTTATTGAGAAGAAAAATTAAGGTTAAGCTGGAAAATAAAAGAGCGGCAATCGCCGCTCCAAAAATTAAATAGAAGTAGAAAATCACTTAATACCGTGAAGGCTATTTTCTGCATCCATAGCTAAAGGATTGAACGAGTCGTTACGAAGTTCTGCTATCGCGTATAGCATGCGCCCCATGCGACCATTTCCATCGGTAAAGCCATGGTACCCGATAACTCCGGCGAACAAATGTTTACCTAAGTCTTTATCTTCTACAGGGTTCTCTTTCAAAAAGCCTTCAATGTGCTGCTTTAACATGCCCTCACCGCCAATACTTGACGGCAAAGTACCACCCGAAATATTTGGCCCTCGGTAGTCACGTTCAACATCAGGTACCAATCGAGCGTGTAGCTCTTTTAGGTTTTCCATATTCAATAAGTCTTTACCATTAGACGCGTACTCTTTAAGTAAAGACGTAATGTTTTCGGCATCGTTTCCTTTAGAGTTAGAAGCATTAATGATCCACGCCGCAGCTCGTTCGACATTATCGGTGACGCCACTTTTGTTAAACGCGTCCTCTGCCAGTCCTTCAGCGTATACACCTTGGCTTAGATCGGTGCTTGCTAGACCTTCGATATGGCGTTGCGCCGATTTAAGATGCATCACCTCCATATCAAACACCGCTTGCATTTGAGTGATGCTACCTGCTGGATTTTTTTGCGCTGCAGACACACCACCGCCATAGTCTTTTACTACACGTCCAGCAAGCGACTTCGCTGCACTTTCGCCAATCAGTGATGTGAGGTTTTTACCAGAATCGGTTTCTAGCATTGATTCTGTCATTGCTCGCTCCGCTAACTGGTTTAGCTCAGCAGAGTGCGATTGGACCGTTTTGCTATCCAATTTTGCGAATGCATTTAATACATCTGATGCGGTTTTTATGTTTCCATCTTTGAAGAACATTTGTCCATGCTCAACAGAAGAAGCAGCTCGTAAACGCTGAGCTTGGCCTTGCTCATTATCAAATACGGCTTTTGTAAGGGCTTTCGCAACCGATTGTGAGCTGCCTTCGCGAAACAATTTTCCTGTCGCTTCAAAAAATCGCGCTACCGCACCATTAGTAGGATTGGTACGAGTAAATTCTTGGGTCGCTGCGTTGATTTGGTATTCTTTGCCACCAATACTCAGCTTGCCTTCGTTTAGTATCTCGTTGCGAGCTTGCGGCATGGCAGCCTGCAATGCGCTAACACTTCCAAAACTGATCATGTTTTAAACCCTTAATGTGGAAAAATGAGTAGTACTCGTTACCGGGACTTCGGTTGTTTTATTGGTTACTTTTTGCGTGTTCGCACTTTTTAACCACTCGATGAAATTCGCAAATGACTCATCGAAAAAAGATGCAGTTAGCAGTTGCTGAGGCAGGTGTATGAAACCGATATATCCGGTCTCTTCCTCCCAGCATACCGCTGGAGAGCCTTGCGTTAAGGCACCTTTCATATGTTGATGCAAAATATCAGCACTCGGTTCATCACCTGAAATCAGCCCGATAAGCGTCACACGATCTTCTTGTGCACGAATTGTGATTGCTGTGTTTTGCTCAACGAGTAGATGGCAACAATCATCCTCATCAAAAACCAACGGCTCCAATTGGCAGCGGCTGGCAAAATCTGTCAGTAAAGAAGTTATAAATCCATTAGCCATTCGACTAAATAATCCTATTTTTGTTGTTTTAGAGGCGCTGCTTGGTTACAACACTTATCAACTAAGCAGCTTTCTTAGGTGTATTCTTAAGGATTTATGGCAGTGAATATTTTAGAAATGGTCGGATTTTTTTTGTTTAAAGGCATTAAAATGAAAAAACTCAGCAAGTGCTGAGTTTTTGAGGTTTATTCATGAATCGTAATTTTACGCTCGCTGAGCTGCTTCACCATGGCTTGCTTTAATGCATGCAGCTGTCCATCAATACTAGCGTCGATGATCCCAACTTCTGTTTCCAAAATGCAGCCTCCATTTTTCAAGCGCGCATCTGCTACCACGTCAACGTAACCGACTTCAGGGAAATCACTTAATACTCCAGCCACCTTTTCTCTCACCTCAACAACCTGCTCTGGGTGGACATGTAAAATGACCTGCTTTTGGTTACTCACCAGTTGCAACGCTTCTCGAACTACACTCACCGTGGTATCGACATCATCGAAGGTATCGATGATCTTACGTACTGCTTCTAACACCACACCTGTCATTTTTTCTTCGACTTGCTGATAGTAGTCATTACAACGTGCTAAGGTTTCAACCATCGTTTGCGCATTTTCAATCTTGGCTTGTGCAAGGCCATCTTGATAACCACGTTGTTTTTCGGTTTCGTAGGCTTGTTGGGCATTAGCAATGATGCTCTCAGCTTTGGAGTTCGCGGCTTCAACTAAGTGTTGCGAATCCAGATAACTGGCATAATCTTTCGCTTTCAGCACCTTTAAGCCAGGTGCCAGCTGCAAATTGTCTGTTTTTATTTCAACAAATGAAACCATTGAGGAATAACCTGTTTTGCGATTTTTTTTGTGAGTCGATACGCCAGATCTCGTTGATCCGCTTCCAACCAGTTAGCTGTTTCCGCGTTTTCGCTAAGTTGCTTTTCTAATTTGAATTGCCAACGAAGAACAACATCTTCCGGTGAGTTAATCAAAATAAACCTCATCCAAAAATATCCCAGCGCCCTCATGCTTGCTTCAACAGACCTTTCATCCAATAGTTCTGGTAACGAACGCTGCCAGCCTTGCGGCCAGCTGGATAACAGCATAGGCCCGTTTTGAATTAAGAACCGAGCGCCTTCCAAACCAAAAACGTTGTTCAGAACCTGTTTCGGGCGTTTTAAAACAACGCCTCGCATTGCCACACAGTGTAAAGCTCCGCCCACCATCAATACGAGTTGGTTCAACGCATCCGCTGGGAGCAACGCCAAGCTATGGCAAGGTTTGTTAAAAGCCGTCTCAGGAACGGGAGATAACGCCCACTCATTTATGCACCATTGGTTAAACATGGGGTTATCTCTCCAGCCTTCGATATTTAGTAACCAAGGCTGCTTTTGCTCTATCCAACTTCTATGGATGTACTGGCAAGGCGCATAGTTAAACTGGTGTTGTACCTGCGCGAGTGGTGTTTCTGGTTTAACCACGCTTCGTGTTCCTACGACACCATGTAAAAGTAGCGATATTTGAGCCGATGAGTGCCGCTACCAAGAACACCAAAATGGCGATAAGATTATTCGCCGTCTCTTTGGTGACCTGAACCGACAAAATGCTTTTAAATTGATTGTTTTGAGTAGCAACTCGAACCTCTGATGAGGGTACCATCACTACGCTGATTCGATCGTAGTTCAGCCCCTCAATGCTATTGTTCACTAATAATTTGATCTGCGGAACATATGAATCAAGCGCAATATCTGCTGCGTGTTTAATAAATACGGAGGCAGAAGCTGGAGTTGGGCGCTCTCCTGGACGCAGATCTTGATCTTCCAAAACAACATGAACACGTGCCACCAGCACGCCATCAATCTGAGATAAGGTTGACGAGAGCTCTTGAGATTTCGCGTACACCAAACGGGCTCGTTCTGCTAATGGTGACGAGATCAAATCGTCTTTAGGAAACACCTCTTTCAGTGTAGAAAACTGCTCTCTTGGATAACCTTTTCGCTTTAGCGCATCTACCGCGAAGGCGATTTGAGAACTGTCTACCATTAACTTGACGGTGTTGTCTTTGTCAGGTTCTTTTGTTGCAACGACACCTTCGGATAGTAAGATCGACAACATCTCATTACCCTCTTTCTGAGTAACGTTGGTGTATAGCTCGGTCTGACAACCTACCAGAAACAACGTGAGCATGATGAAAACTGCTCTCATTTTATTCATCATCACTATTGTGCCTTCAATAAGGTTTCTACGTTTTGTGTGGTTTTACCCACGGTTTTCGCGATCAGCTCTTCTTGAAAAGTAATGCGTGTCAGCGCCCACTGCATTTGCAGTAATTGCGCCGGATCATCACCCACCATCTTCATGTTGTCTTGCAGGTTACTTTTCGCGTTATCGATAGTGTTTTTCAACTCGCTGATGTTTTCTAGCAAACCTCCCTCCAGGCCATTACTTGCCTCGGGAACCGACATGGCTTGCTCAAAACGTTCGCTTAAACCGTCTTCGACTTGCGCATCCTGCAACTTATCAATGTTGGTTTGCATCACCTCGGTGTACTGCGTGTTTATCATATGTACTCCTAAGATAAATCTAACTTGTGACTGTGAGTCATGATGTTTTTCACCATCGCATTTTTTTGGATCATGAAGCTAAGTTCATCACGAACCATGTCCAGTGTTGATGCCATATCAGGTAACGACTTCAACTCTGCCCAGCAATGCCATAAGGCTTGTTCTTTCTGGGCACCCAGTGGAAAATGCTGCGCTAGCATTGCTTTTAGTGCTGTTTTATCAGCAGGTGGTTCGGCAATAAGCTGTCCCGAAAAATTCCCTAGTAACTCCTGCTTCAACACCTTTAACAAATCAGATTGTGGCTGCTCGTTGCCTTTTGCACTCTTCGCCTCATGAAAGGCGTACCACATTGCCTCTCGTTTAACTTGAGGGTCGGAAAACGCTTCATTTAACGATGATAAGACGCTTTGTTTACTGACAACCTCTGCGTCTTTTAATGATTCGTACCACGCTTTAATCTCCGCCAGTTTCGCTTCTGTTTTCTCTAGCGTCTCTTTTGGAGAAACATGTGAAACTTGCTCTTGCTTGTCACTTCGCTCCATGAGTGCTTTCATCTTGTCTTCATCGCTCCGCTCATAATGGCGCGACTCCGACTGACGCAAAGATTGGTGTTGAAGACTTAGGTTGCTTGAATCAATGATCATCCAAGATTCCTAATGTCCTGAGAAAAGCTCGCAGCAAATGCTTGGCTTTCTTCGCTTCCTTGTGACGCAAGTTCTACCCAGTTTTCCGCTTTGCTCAGTAAACCGGCTTTGGCAGAAGCAAGAGCCGCTAAGCTGATCAGATCTGGATAGGCGTTACAAAGTGGTTCGAGTAATTGATGAGCCTCTTCATACAAGCCTTTATTCATGAGGCTCATTGCACGAATCATCGCAACGGTCTCTTCAGAACCTGAGCTTGCTTCAAGGCCATCTGCAATGGTGTTGGCTTCTTGATGACGATGCATACCTGTTGCCATCAGCGCGATTTCAGCCAGCAGTTGGCGCGTTTCTCGTTCCATGCTTTACACCTTCTGGAGAATCGACTGCATCACATCTTTAATCGCACGAGTGGTGGTCGCATTGATATTGTAAACAACAGACCATTTGTTGATCGCGTGCTGAAGCTCGGCAAGCTTTGATGGATCATCGGCATTGGTTTCTAGGTTCTTGATGGCTGCCGTCACTTCTGTGTTGGCATCTTTCGCTTGTTGTTCTAACTTAGCTTTAACATCATCAAGGTTTACACTGTTACTAGCATCGTAAAATGACATAAGACTTCCTCGTATTTTTTAGTTAGCTTCGTATGATTCAACGACCGCATGGGCGGCTGTGTAAGCTTCATACTGTTTGAGTAGCAATTGGTACTGCTGTGGTGAGCACCCTAAATCCAACTGACGTTTCACCACCGCTTGTGCTTCTAAGAGCTTGCTCTTAATCTTGTGCACTTCCGCACCGTTTGTGTCGTTATTTAAAATTTGTTCAAGATTTGTCATTGTTCGTCTCGCCTTCATATCCAAGTTCTATTGTTATCACCCGCCCGCCTTTAACCAACTCAATACCAGCAGGTGTAACACTGGATATTCGGTAGCCCTGAGGCGTTCTTGCACCGACCATATAGCGAACGTTATCGGTCAGAATCACATATGGAACCTGGCCAAAGTTGACGCTACGAAACGGGAAATCGATGTTGGTGCCTTTACTCACCTTAGGTATGGATTTCAAAACTAAGTACGGTTTCTCACCATATTGTTCCCGGAAGTCTCGGGTCACACCGTAAAATCGAGTCGTTTCGATATCATCAAGCTCACCACGAACTTCGATGCGATCACCGCTGGTGACCAACTGGACTTTTTTCAGTAACTCCGCATCCGTCAATAACGCTTTTAGCGTATCCATGTAGGCACCCGCTCGCTGCAGTTCAACCTTCCACGCAATAAGACCCGGCACGTCTCGCTCCAAGATTTGTTCAACTTGGTTCCAGCGGCTTGCATCATCGATATAGCCCGTCAGCAGCAGTGTGCCGGTCTCATCGCCATTTTCGACTTTCACTTGGTGATAGCCGAGGTTGCGCAAAATAAATCGAACCCCGCGACGGATTTCTTCCATCGTTCTTAAGTCACTTTTGTAATTGATGCCCAATACATCAATTCGACCAAGCAGATCGAGTTTCTGTGTTCGGTCTTCAACATAGCCCTCTAAGACTGCTTGGCGTGCGGCGGCATTCCATTCCACACGAACGTCGCTAAGTTTGAGCTCGCCTAAGATGTTACGTACCAAAACAATGGGTTCTGCTTCTGTAACAATTTCATTGTTGTTTCCGTTAGCTTGGCTGTACCACATACCGGCAAAAATGACACTCGGGACAAAACTACAGAGCAAAGCGATGAGCGTTGTTTTTTTCCAGCTAGAGCGTTGCACAGCAACCACAGGTGTATTCTGTTGGCTAGATTCGTCGCTGACGTTACTCACAATTAACGCATCTTCCGCGTATCCCAGAGCGAACTTCACAACGCCGACCGAGACAACAGCATGGCGTGACAACTCGATACCATCACCTGCAACAGCGATGTCTTCACTGTTAATATTTGCCTCTTCGCAGCCTCGTAAAATGACCGAGTCTTGCTGGCAAACGAGGGTGAAATGGTTCGCTTCGACCCCAGCATCAGACAGTACAAGATCAGCAATAAAGTCGTCACTGCCAAGCACGAGAGCACCTTCAGGTAAGGTGACTTCTACTCCGGTATGCACGCCTGATAAAATACGAATTTTCCATTGCTGCATCGCGGTTAAGACTCCTCTGAAGAGCGCACACACTCACTTTGTGAGTCATCACATTCCAATACTTTCACCCGCCAACCCTTTTGCCCTGTTGGTAATTGGCACTGCGTTAATTGAGACGACTTTTGCTGTGACAATAAGTCTTGTTGATAGCGCTCGGCTTGAACCCTCGATGTGCAGCTATATACTTCCACTACCGATTTAAATTCAGCGCTATTGTTGGAGATGTTGTTAAGCTTGCCGATACTTGGTCGCAAGTCATATTCGTTGCCAATCAACACACTATCGCCAATACCATCCACAACAATTCGAGGTTCTAAAATAAACATTCGTACTGTGCGGCGCTTAGTGTTGGTATTACTTCTAAACAGCGCGCCTAAATATGGGATGTCTCCTAGCAATGGCACTTTACGTAACTGATGGCTCACTTCATCTCGGTACACACCACCGATAAGTAAGCTTTGCCCTTGTTTAACCGTCGCTAAGGTGCTGATTTCAGTTTTACGAACGGAAGGAAGATCATCGACGCCACCATCAGCGATCTTTGCACCGTCTTCGAGATGAAGGCTCAGGTTAATTTCAGGTCGTGCAGCAAATCTATCACCAACGATACGTGGGACAATTCTCAGTAACGTGCCATACGTGACCTCTTCCAGCGCTGCGGTTTCTTTACCAACCAGCTTGACGTAAAAAGTGCTGCTGTTGTTCAGTACCGCTTCGACATTTTCCTGAGTTAACAATGTTGGTCTTGAAACCACTTGAGCACTGCCTTTGGATTCCAATAAACGAATTTGAGCCAGCAAGTAATTTAGGTTGGTTGAATCAAGCAAGGACTTAAAGTTCTGTCCACTGCCGAGCGTCACATCCCCCGAATTCACATCACCTGTTGTTTTGATATCGACAATGCGGTTGTTTCCGACAGACACTCCCGCTCGCCAATCCACGCCTAACTGACTTAGATCGTTGGCACTGATATCGACAATCGATAGCGCGACTTCAATTCTTGATTGCGGCTGGTCTAATTGCGCGACCAGTTTACGATAGAGCGGTAATCGTGCTTGAGTATCACGAACGATAATCGCATTAAGACCCGGCTCTGCTTCAACTGTTGCGCCACCATGAACTGAGGCGGTTTTATTACTTTTTACAGGCTTATCTGGACTGGTAACTTCTTTGCTAGACGCACTCGCCACTTGCGTTTGAACACCAGACACGACCCGTTTTAACACCGATGCGATGCCCGGGACCGTAATTGTCTGATCTCGATATGCAATTTCTCTATCCGTTGCAGAAGCGTACTTCAAAGGAATTATCTCAACGAATAATTCGTCGGTTGAATTCGATTTCTGCAGCAAGCGCGTTTCCAATGCCTCCGCCGTTTGTACCACTAAGTCGACATAACGTGGAGGACCCGCAAGATAGACTAACCCTTTGCTCTCAGCAGCTCTCCAACCATAACGAGAATCCCAAACGCCGGTGGAAATTAACGTACTGCGTAGCTCTCTAGCCGTAAGTAATTCCAATTGAAGTAAACGTGAGCGAGTTTCTGTCGCCTTATAGACATGTAAGACGGCTCCATCGAAATACCACATCAAGTTGTACACTTGCGATAAGTAATCGAGGAATTCCGCCGGATCTTCAGGGGTAAAACGCCCATTCACTCGATCGTTGACTTTGTCACTAACAGAAACCGAGACACGATAATTTGCACCGAAGTTATTCAACAACTCTTTTAATGAGTCATTATCTGCATAGTAGCGGAACGGTTGTTCGGGCCAGTGTAAGTCTGTTGCTTGCGCGTATCCCAAAGGAACAACACTCACTGCGCATAACAATGCCTTTGTTGCAGCACGCCTAATGTTGGGAAAGATTTTTAGCATCATGGTAACCACACTGTATGGTTGATTGTGTGGTTCACGCGTTCTTGTTCCAATAATGCAATGTAACGCTCACATAGATTGACGTGCTTAGAAAGCAAAGCAGAGAACCGTTCCACCGAACAGTCCTCAACCCTTACTTTACTTTGCAAAATCAATTGCTGATCATCATTGGTTGTCAGTACGCCGCCATCCTCACGAATGGTTTTTAATGAGAGCTGCATGCAACGTTGTAACGCTTGTTCTTGTTGATAATCTAGATGCTCTTTAAACTGGAAGGGTAACGTCGCTTCCCATAAAATCCATGACGCATGTTGCTTGATGGTCAGTGATAACTGGTCAACCTCGATGTTGTAAGAACCATTTTCTGAGGCAATAAAATCCCCTACCTTTAGCGCTTCCGCTAAAGATTTCATCATCTTATCTAACATTTAACGCCCTATTTAGATCTGGCTGAGGTGATTGCAAGCCTGGCCGCACTGACCACTTTGAGTATCAAAATAGTAGTGATCGATATCACCAACAGTTTGCATGTTCTTGAACCATTGCCATACTTTCGCAACCGCATTTTGGTCGTTGTAAACCACATCGCATGCATCCCAAACTTCGTTCAGCTCGGGGGCTTCAAGTCGCACTTCCGAACACCAATTTTTCCACTCAGAAATAAATTGTTCGGTTGTAGAGGTGTACTCCGCGAACCCTTTCAGCTCGTCTAAAGACGGTTGCCACTTCTCAATTAACAAACGATGACATTCAATCACTTGCAACTGTTGTTCGCTTAACGTCCCAAGTTGCTTTTTAAGTTGATGCTGCTGGCTCTTAATAAGATCGAGTTGCTGTTGAACAAAGACGGCACTGGTGTCTTCCCCTGATAGCTTCGACCAATATTCCTTCTGAATATCGAGTTGATTGATAAGTTGTTCAACTTTAATCGAAGCATGAAGAGCACTTTGATCGACTTGTCGGTTAATCCACTCGTTGAGTGATAAATGGAAACAAAGCATCAACGTTTTTGGGACAGCCAAATTAAAGCGAAAGCCCAGACGAGAGTTGATGTAGTCCAGCCTTTGTTCGAACGTTGTGATTGTGCTGCTATCACTGAGCTGCGATCCAATCTCCAAAAATAAACGCATGGCAAACCGGTCTATCGAAGCACCAAGTTTTTGATACGTTTTAACTAACTGGCTAGCGCATAGGCTATCGACGACATTTCTATCCAACAAGCGTTGAAGTAAAGATAACTGCTCATAATTTATGACGCCTTCACTCAACAATTGTCGGTGATTGACGTGCACAACATTGAGATCCTGCGTAGGTTTAGAGGCGCTTTCATAACGAGCTCCTCTTTGTAAAACAGTCACTTTCCGCTGTGTCACTATGCTGTCTGGAAAAAGCGAACGGCGTCGCCAATGCTGCTTTTTCATTTATGTTCGTCTCCGCACCCCTTTCGAACAATCCAGAAAGAAAGAGATGTAATAATTTTTAATCGTTCGTTGTTACACGATACATAATAGAATTTACACTGGTGAGTGACTTTCAAAATTAGTCAGAAAATTTTAGTCCCAAGTCATTTCATTTCGCGATAGCCACTTGATCGTCTCCCGAACGTACGCGGCTTGGGGTCGTTCCAAAACGACGACGGTAACTCTGCGTAAAGTAAGACTGACTGGAAAACCCTGCCTCCATCGCCACATCTACGATGCTCATCTTGCTCGTCAACAGCAGTTTATGAGCATGCAGTAGTCGACGCTCACTGATCCAAGCTCTTGGAGAAATGCCATAGTGCTCATTAAAAAGCTCTTTAAAAGTGGTTAAGCTGGCACCAAACTCCTGCGCGTAGTCTGTCAACTTCCATTCTTTTAAGTAATGCTGTTCCATAAATCGACGTAACCGTTCCGACGTACGGTTTGTTTGTTGTGACAGCAACGCATACAGTGATTCTCCTCCTTTGCTGTGTAGCAAGAGAATGAGTAGTTCTTCGTATTTTAGGCACATAATGGCATCAGGGTACGCTTGTTGCTCAAGCGTCTGCATGCTAGAAAGCACTTGTTCAACGAGTATGTTCAAACCAAAAGTAAACAAACCAGAACAAACTTTGTCTACCTTAGGCAGCATCATCAAGAGATCACTGTGTTTTTGCAGCAACTGACTAACGAGTTCATTGTCGTAAGCAATAATCGACGCTTTGTATGCCCCATCTAGCGGAGAGTACTCTAACAAGTAATCCCCTTGAGATAGAAATACCCCATTTTCTGCAGCAACATCGATTGTGCAATCACCTGTTTGAACTCGAAGCTGACCATTGTGAACGACAACAATGTGAGACTGGTCTGAGTGAAATACTTCGTCAGATTTTTCATAGCAGGAAAAACTACGAATTTTTCGTGAACTCGAGTCGACCCTTTCTGAGTTTAGTTGGCCTGACACATCCATTTTCTACCCTTCATTATTTTGAGTTTCTCAGTGCAAATGTTGAGAAACTTTCAAAGCACTACTTTGATCGTTGTTATTTCTAAGTACTGCTGTATGAATTAAAGAAGCAAAGAAAAGAGCATAGAAGTTCTATCACTTACCATACCCCCCGAATAATTAGCAAATAACCCAAGCATTACCTTTACCTGAAGGTAAAGGTTTGACTTAGTAAATTTCTGCTGTCCGTCTTTATTATTTTTATCAGATAGCGTTTATCATTAGCCAAAACTTAAATATCATTTCGTTATTTAAGTTTGGTTGTTTTGTTATACATTAGAATACAATTAAATAGATTTCGGCACCGTTTCGAGAACAAAATTAAATTTCCAAAATCATAAAAATGTATATTTTATAGCCTAAAACGCCAAGCCAACGTGTTCAAGGAGCGAGATATAATCATAAAAAATACTGTTTTTGCAACAAGTATGAGTCTAAAAAACAACTGACCCGATGACTTCAAAGTCATGTAATTAATGTTTATAAAAGACAACAAATCTTTCACAACAGGAAAGATATAGTCTTTATTTTTATAAATTAGAAAATTCTAATAAAAATGTAGTGCTTAAAATTTTATCTGTTTATTTTTGGAACAAGAATCAAGTTTTCTTGTTTATTTCCCTCTAAAAATAAATAGTTCTTTTCTTTTTCCGCAACGAGCTCACCGTTTGAATAAAGCTTTCCAATAATCTTCATTTTTCCTTCACCAGCTTGAATTGGTGCAATTAAAAACGAATACTGCACAGGCAACTGAACGCCTTGGTAGCTCTGAGATACCGATTTAAGACATTGATTATCAATAACTTTACATATTTCCGCTTCAAGAGAAGTAATCGAAGGTGGAAAGTAGCCGTCGACAGAAACCCAACCATAGACTGATGCCTGACTCTGTGTATCAAAGCCATCCCCCCCATTAACGGACACAGTCTGACTGCACCCACTCAGTATGAATAACCCAATAAAACCAGCCCATATAGAATTGTTCATTATGACCCCATAAACTTATTTTATATAATCTAGCTCATTTGAAATTCACACAATTCTTTATGTAAAAATATAAAAGATCAACTTATATTTATACTACAAGCGGACAATAAATCGCATTTTTTAACAACACGTAGTTAACATGGACTGTAATTTCAAAAGCAGTTTCTGCTCACTTTCATTCCTTCCTTAATTGAAGTTTATTAGAGAAAAATGATATTCATATATCTCATTGCCATTGAGATATGCATCTGAACACATTTACTTTTGCCTTTCTATTTCTCTCAACACATTTAAAAGCCAAAATATAATAACAACCGACTAATATTGATAAACATGAAGAGATACATCTAATATTTTCCTTGATAAAATTTCAAAAGGGACTATTCCTATGTCAGCACGCCAAACTATCGATGAGATTTTGCTAAAGTTTGCTCATCAAATAGGCTTGCCTGCACTGCATCTAACGGAAAATGAAGTAAGCTTAGCCTTTGATGATAATCTAAGGGTGCATATCATCTTTCATCCTGAATCGACAACTCTGCAGCTCGAAGCTGAGATTGTTGGCCTTCAAATTGTAAATTCCGATCTTTATCGTTCTTTTTTGGCCTTTAATTATCACTGGCCTGAGCACCAGTTATTTTTTAGTTTAGATAACCACCGACATGTCCTATGTTTAAACCGACTCATTAACATTAGGCGACTGGATTACGAATATTTTGAAACAGCTTTAGCAGAATTGCTGACGCACAGCGAGTCGTGGGAAGCGTTATTGTCTTCTCATGTAACCATTGATGAGGCACCACCGATGCCACAAACTTTAGACTTGAGAGTTTAGGTGTCTTTATGTCCAATGACATCCAATCCACATACACCAATTCATCGGTTCATGACGCTCAACAAGCGCAGCAAAGTGATGCAGTGCCGCAAGGAACGTTTCATGGCCGTAAAGTCACCCTACTCTCCTCATCAGAAAGCAGTCTGATGCGAACAAGCTCTAAAAGAGAGCTTGGTGAATGTTTAAATCAATTTGCCAGTCTCGAATCTTGCAATCGCGTTTTGGACTTTGATCCGCAACTCAACATTGACAAGCAAAACGCCGCCGTAGAAAAGCTTATGGAACGAAAAGTGGCGATAATTCAACGTTCCTGATATCACAATATAAGCAGGTTAAACATCTAAGTTAACCTTCAGCCGACAAGCTCACGCTAATAAAAAACCCCGAAGATTCGGGGTTTTGATTCATACTGCTTTTTCTTTATTAATTACTTAGTTTCACTAGAAGAAGCCTAACGGGTCGATGCTGTAGCTAATCAGCAAGTTCTTCGTGTTCTGGTAGTGATCCAGCATCATCTTGTGCGTTTCGCGCCCGATACCCGATTTTTTGTAACCACCGAACGCTGCGTGTGCAGGGTAAGCGTGGTAACAGTTAATCCAGATCCGGCCAGCTTCAATATTACGGCCCATACGATATGCAACGTTCGCATCACGTGTCCAAACACCTGCGCCTAAGCCATATTCAGTGTCGTTTGCGATTTCCAACGCTTCAGCCTCATCTTTGAATTTGGTGATAGCGATCACTGGGCCAAAGATTTCTTCTTGGAAGATTCGCATCTTGTTGTGGCCTTCCAACATGGTTGGCTGAATGTAGTACCCCTGGTTGATAGACTCTGGCTGTTCTGACACTCCCCCACCAAAGACCACTTTTGCGCCTTCTTCACGGCCGATTTCCAGGTAACTTAAAATCTTATCAAACTGTTCTTGAGAAGCCTGAGCACCAACTTGAGTATCGGTATCGAGCGGATTACCTTGTTTAATCAGCTGTGCACGTTCCGTCAGTTTCTCTACAAACTTGTCATAAATCGCTTCATGAACCAGTACGCGAGATGGACAAGTACAAACTTCACCTTGGTTGAAGAAACCAAGTAACGTACCTTCGATACACTTATCAAGATACTCATCTTCGTAATCGAAGATATCTGAGAAGTAGATGTTTGGAGATTTACCACCTAACTCAACTGTCGATGGGATCAAGTTGTCTGCTGCACATTTCAGAATGTGGTTGCCAACTTGCGTAGACCCGGTAAAAGCGAGTTTCGCAATGCGGTTGCTGGTTGCTAATGCTTGACCCGCTTCAGAACCATATCCGTTTACAACGTTGATGACACCAGGAGGAAGAAGGTCACCGATTTTTTCCATCAGAACCAGAATGGATGTTGGGGTTTGCTCTGCTGGCTTCAATACCACACAGCAGCCCGCCGCTAGTGCCGGTGCTAGTTTCCAAGCCGCCATCAACATTGGGAAGTTCCACGGAATAATTTGACCAACCACACCAATCGGTTCTGGGAAGTGGTAGCTTGCGGTGTGCTCATCCAGTTCTGCCGCACTGCCTTCTTGTGCGCGAATACAGCCAGCGAAGTAACGGAAGTGATCCACTACTAAAGGTAAATCTGCCGCCAAGGTTTCGCGAACTGGTTTGCCGTTTTCCCAAGTTTCTGCAACAGCAAGCTCTTCTAGATGCTGCTCAATACGGTCAGCAATTTTCAGCAAGATGTTCGAACGTTCTGTCACGCTGGTTTTGGCCCATTTTGCTCTGATGTTGTGCGCGGCATCCAGTGCTAAATTAATATCTTCCTCGCCAGAGCGAGCAACTTTACAATACGCTTGTCCGTTGATTGGTGAGATATTGTCAAAGTACTCACCACCCGTTGGTTTTACCCATTCCCCACCGATAAAGTTATCGTAATGCGATTTAAAGTTAACAATGGCATTTTCACTACCTGGCTGTGCATAGATCATAACTCTTCCTTTTGTTTCTCGTTCAATGTGTTATTGCAGTGTCGTATCGCACTGTTCACAAAGAGCATTACGCAAGTCACACGCCAACTACGCCACGCTTGTTGTTAATTAAATGTAAAACTATGATTACCAAGCGATAACAAACCAAGTGAGCGATGTTTGAGCGGATGTATGGTGTGAACACCAATGTTCAAGTGTTCCAAAATGGCACACCCTCACTGTGACAAAATGGTACAGTCATGGAACTTCAACATATTAGCGATAACAATTGGCTTTCAACTTCATGGGTCAGAAGTGAACAAGCGGGTTTAAAACAGCGTCGACGCCCTGAAGATATTCGAGTAACGCCAGCGACGCTCCAAGATAGGCGTCACCAACTCAATTTTTTGCTGGAGGCAGTCACTCAATTTGCGCTCCCTTTGTTTAATCAGCTATTTGCTCATAGCGACAGTCGCTTAATTTTGACGGATTCAGATGGTGTCATCATCGGCAGTTGGGGACAGCCTAGATTTCGTGAAAAGTTAACGGAAATCTCGCTAAGCTCTGGAGCATGCTGGCAAGAAAAGGTCAAAGGCACCAACGCGATTGGTACAGCTTTGGTTGAAGCAAAGCCCGTTTCTGTTATTGGTGATCAGCACTTTATCCAACACCATCGTTTTATTAGCTGTTCGGCTAATCCTATTTTCGATCATCTTGGTAACCTCATTGGCGTATTAGATATTACAAGCGAGCAAAAGAGACATGACTTCTCAACGCAAGTACTAGTACAAAACATGGTCCAGCAAGTGGAGAATCAACTACTTAACTTGATTCCACAAGGGCATATTCGTGTGGATTTAGCGTGCGAAAAAGGTTTACTGAATAGTGGTTGGCAAGGAATTATCATTGCAAATGAAGACGGACAAGTTTTGGCTCACAATCAAGTAGCCTCTCAACTTTTTGCGCAAAAAAGTATCATTGGGCAATCCTTAGACGACATTCTATCCACTCGGGGAAATGAGCACCCTTTCGTTTTCAAAACAAAACCGCTTACCGATAAAGATAGCAAGGTCAAGTCTCGTGCTGTAGCGGCGTCCAATGATCTTCATTATGGCGACTCCGCAGTTGAGCACTGTTGGCAGCAAGCCAATCGCGTCATCGATAAAGACATCAGTTTGTTGATTCTCGGAGAGACTGGTGTTGGCAAAAACGAGTTTGTGAAAGCGCTTCATAAAAACAGCCAGAGAAAAACGGGACCGTTGGTTTCCGTTAACTGCGGAGCGCTACCAAAAGATCTGGTTGAATCTGAATTATTTGGCTACGTAGCCGGTGCCTTTACTGGCGCAAACAGCAAAGGCTATCAGGGGAAAATTCGCCAAGCACACAAAGGGATTTTGTTTCTGGATGAAATCGCAGATTTACCCTTGGAAGCTCAAAGCCGCTTGCTCCATGTATTGCAAGATAAAACCGTGCTTCCCGTGGGTTCAAACCAAAGTATTCAAGTCGATACGCAAATCATTGCAGCCACGCATAAAGATCTGGAACATTTGGTCAGCGAAGGATTGTTCCGCCAAGATTTGTATTATCGCCTTAATGGCTTGATCATTGAGCTACCTCGCTTTGAGGAACGTGATGACAAACGACAACTGATTGAGAACATTCATCGGCGTCACGCCGAATCTGAACAACAGCTTTGCCCTCACCTACTTTCTCTGATGCTGTCTTACTCATGGCCAGGAAATTTGCGTGAACTCGATAGTTTAATCAAAGTATCCGCCTTAATGGCGCAAGGTGAAGAAATATTGGAACTCACACACGTCCCAGCCCACCTAAGTAAGAAACTCAGCCAAGCTCAAGAAGGAGCAGCATCCGCTGAACCAACTTCAGAACTGCGTGCAACCGTCGAAGATAAGTTGCTCAAAACATATCAAGCCAACCAGGGGAACATTAGCAAAACGTCTCGTATGCTTGGTGTGAGCCGAAATACCATTTACAGAAAGTTGAAAAGCCTTGGCATATTAAGTTAATTCTACGACCTCAGATACAAAAAGAGCACCGTTGCGGTGCTCTTTCTCTTTGAAACCTAGCTTACAGGCCGCCTTGTTGTTGTGCCTGTTTTACTAATGCCTGACGTTGAGTTTCCTTCTCAGAGATCACTTGATTGTCCTTGTGCATTTCCTGTTCCAATTCTGCTGGAATGAAAACAAAGTACTTGTTAAGAGTCATCTTAGAACCTCAATTTGCTGTGTTAATTACCTTCTTGGTCAACGTAAACAAAACCAGAAAAACATGTTTTACTGGATCCTTGTTGCTGGTTTCAAAAAATAAAGGATGTTCATATAGTAAACATCCTCCATGTGGGCGCTAATTATAGGCGTAGTTTAAAGGCTTACCTAGCACTCTTTTTCACCTTTTATGCAATCTGAGTTTCGATCGAAAAACAGATTTAATTGCCCGTAGTTACTAAGGTATTGTTAAAAAGAGAAAAAAACTTTTACTGTAACTGACGACAGGGATGAGCTTACGAGTGTAGGTTCACTTGCAATTGTGTATCGTAGAGTTCGAATACGATAATAATAACGCTACATGCCCTTAATCTGCGTAGTTAAAAACTTTGAAGTGATAGACAACCGAAGTCATATCTGTGCAACTCAGTTTAACGATTTGTCTACCAGTTCAATATTTCACCTTTTTTGAGAAATCTTTAGCCACTTTTTTGTGTGAAACGCCCCAAAAGAGCAGATAATTAAAAGTGTGGCATATGACCACAATTGTCTATCCCCACTTAGCATCGGGAGGCGTTTATGAAAAGTAACAAACTTGGCCATGTGATGTCTTTCAGCAGGATGTTTTCCTTCATTGCATTCTTGACGGCCACATTCGCATGGATTCTCAGCATGTACGCCCTATTTACTGTTTCTTTAGTGGCTCTTGTGGTCAGTGCAATTCTCTACCTAAAAGACAGGTTTTATCAAAACAAGAAAACGACCACTGAAAAGAGCGCCTAGGCGCTCTTTTCTATTGGATGTCATTTCCGTGTGACTTGATATAGTTATCAATCCGTTCGAGTTCGTGAAAATAACCATACATACCAATACGATTAATTTCTGGTTCTATACAGTATTTTTCTTCTTTTACCATAGCTTCTACAAACATTCCGCTTGATGCAATTGTGAAAGGTGGACACGCTGAGTAACCATTACTTTCTGCAATATATTTCAATCGCCCAAATTCAAAAATTTGACCTGGAATAGCAACGATAAGGGACAAGACAATTGTTATAGTTATCACTTTAATCGGCACTTTGACTAACTGAGTCATTCGATCAAATAAAATATAGACCAATAATGTAGGGCATAAGAGTAAGCTTGCGATACTTAAAACATATGACGCATCAATGTAGAGCACTTGAAAACCACTACTGAGCTGAAGCGGTAGAGATTCGAAAACGAAATGATGATAAAGGCGATAGATAGAGTAAGTAATCAGTAATATGAACATAAGCAACACGAAAGCTGTGTGAAATGGATGCTTCTGTTGTGTCATTTCTATTACCTTATAGTTGAGGAGAAGACAGAGAGCTGCTTAGCTTCACTCTTCGAAGAGAAATATTAAACTGCTAGCAAATGCATGCTCTCCCATTTCTGAGAAGTGCGTGACGAATCAACGTTTAATGTAACTTTTAAATCTACCAATATCTTACAGACACAAAAAAGGATGCCACTTGGGCATCCCTTTATATCTTTATATTTAGTCGGTTTACTTAAAACGATTACACGTCGTAAGTTGTAGACGCTGTGTCGCCGCCTGTACCAGTCCAGTTAGTGTGGAAGAATTCACCACGTGGACGGTCAATACGCTCATAAGTGTGAGCACCGAAGTAGTCACGTTGAGCTTGAAGCAGGTTCGCTGGTAGACGAGCTGTTGTGTAACCGTCTAGGAAAGATAGCGCAGAAATCGTACATGGCATTGGGATACCAGACTCTAGAGATTTCGCTGCTACTTTACGCCATGCTGCTAGGCTGCCTTGTAGGATGTTTTTGAAGTACTCATCAGAACCAAGGAAAGCGATGTCTGGGTTCGCTTCGTACGCATCACGGATGTTGCCTAGAAACGCAGAGCGGATGATACAACCACCACGCCACATTAGTGCTACGTTACCGTAGTTTAGGTCCCAACCGTTCTCGTTAGACGCTTCGCGCATTAGCATGAAGCCTTGAGCGTAAGAGATGATCTTAGAAGCTAGTAGCGCTTGACGTAGTGCATCAACCCACTCTTGCTTGTCGCCTTCAACTGGAGTGATTGTCTTACCGAATAGAGACTCGGCTTCAACACGTTGGTCTTTCAGTGCAGATAGACAACGAGAGAATACAGACTCAGAGATAAGCGTTAGTGGAATACCTAGGTCTAGTGCGTTGATACCAGTCCATTTACCAGTACCTTTTTGGCCTGCTGTGTCTAGGATCTTTTCAACGAGAGGCTCACCGTCTTCATCTTTGTAGCCAAGAATGTCAGCCGTGATTTCAACAAGGTAGCTGTCTAGCTCAGTCTTGTTCCAATCAGCGAATACTGCTTGCATCTCGTCTGCAGACATACCAAGACCGTCTTTCATGAACTGGTAAGCTTCTGTGATAAGCTGCATGTCACCGTATTCGATACCGTTGTGTACCATCTTAACGAAGTGACCAGCACCGTCGTTACCAACCCAGTCACAACATGGCTCACCAGCGTCAGTTTTCGCAGCGATACCTTGGAAGATAGGCTTAACCGCTTCCCATGCTTCAGCAGCACCGCCAGGCATGATAGATGGACCGAAGCGCGCACCTTCTTCACCACCAGATACACCAGTACCGATGAAGTGGATACCTTTTTCACGTAGTGCAGCAACACGACGGTTTGTATCTGGGTAGTTAGTGTTACCACCGTCAATAATGATGTCGCCTTTGTCTAGCAGAGGTACTAGCGCTTCGATGAACTTGTCTACAACGTCACCAGCGCGAACCATCAACATTACTTTACGCGGCGTTTCTAGCTTCTCTACTAGTTCTTCTAGAGAGTATGCACCGATGATGTTCGTGCCTTTTGCTGGACCTTCCAGGAACTCGTCTACTTTAGCAGCAGTACGGTTGTGAGCAACCACTTTAAAGCCGTGATCGTTCATGTTTAGGATAAGGTTTTGACCCATTACTGCTAGGCCAATTACACCGATATCACCTTTCATTGTTTCTCTCCAATTTTATTTCATCGACGAGCAGCGTCTTAAGCAATTTTTGCTGCCGCGTCTAAATCTAAATACCATTCCGTTAGGCCCGATTTCGCTTGAATCTTAGCCGCTGGGTATGGCAGTGCGTGTGCTGGTGAACTGTTAATTTCTTCAACAATGTCCGCTTTTCCTGCACCAAGCACTAAGTAACTAATGCGTTTCGCTGCTTCTAATACGCGTGCGGTTTTCGACACACGAAGTTGGCCCGATTCAGGATGCGACGCCACAAGAGATAGGTTCGCATCATCATAATTCGTTTGGCCAGGGAACAGAGAAGCTGTATGACCATCTGCACCAACGCCTAATAAGATCCAGTCAAACACAGGTGTGCCGTTTTCACTCGGGATCACCTCTGCCATCTCTTTTGCAAAGCGCTCGGCTTCTGCTTTAGGCTCATTTTCGCCACGGATGCGGTGAATGTTTTCCGCAGGAATATTTACTTGGCTAAACAACAACGTGTTCGCTTCACCGTAGTTGCTTTCTGCATCGTCAGGGGCAACACAACGTTCGTCACCCCACCAAAAGTGGAGGTTTTCCCATTGAATGGAGGTTGCGTAAGCCTCTGAAGCCAGTAGTTTAAACAGCATTTTAGGAGTGCTGCCGCCAGAAAGAGAGATGTGAACAGGTCTGCCCATTTCGCTAAACGCTTTCATATCGTTAGCTAGGCTTTCAACTACCTGTTCTGCTGTTTGGTAGATCTTATGGTTGATCATAGTTCACAGTAATCCGTATCTGTTAAGTTTTTACATGGGAAACGCCAAGCGCGGCCATCACGCTGTAACAAGTCATCTGACTCTTTAGGTCCCCAAGTGCCGCATGCGTACCCGAAGAGGGATTGTGGATCTTGCTTAAAATCTAAGATTGGCTGTACGTATTGCCAGCACGCTTCCACCGCATCACTACGTGCAAATAGCGTAGCATCACCATTCAAAGCATCAAGTAGAAGGCGCTCGTATGCCGTCAGCATTTGCGTTTCTTGCAAGTCAGCGTAATGGAAGTTCATTTTCACTTCCTTCGCTTCAAAGCCTGCGCCTGGCTCTTTCAAGCCAAAGCTCATTTGAATGCCTTCGTCTGGTTGAATACGAATGATCAGCTTGTTTTCTGGTGCGTTTTGACCAAACACAGGATGCGGTGTTTGTTTAAAGTGGATAACCACCTCAGTAACGCGTGTTGGAAGACGCTTACCAGTACGCACGTAAAATGGCACGCCATTCCAACGCCAGTTGTTGATGTACGCTTTCAAACCGATGTAAGTCTCTGTACGAGAATCGTCTGCAACTCCCGGCTCTTCACGGTAGCCGCGTAGGCTTTGCCCACGAACTTCAGACGCCGTGTATTGGCCTAATACTAGGTCGTTGCGCAGAGCGTTTTCGTCTAATGGCTTTAAGCATTGAAGCACTTTTACCACTTCATCACGCATCGAGTCTGCATTGATTTGCGCTGGTGGTTCCATACCTACCATTGCTAATACTTGTAGCAAGTGGTTTTGGAACATGTCGCGCACAGCGCCAGAGTTGTCGTAGTAACCACCACGCTCCTCTACGCCAAGGAATTCTGCGCCTGTGATTTCAACGTAATCAATGAAGTTACGGTTCCAAAGCGGCTCAAACATCGCATTAGAGAAACGAAGCACAAGTAGGTTTTGTACCGTTTCTTTACCTAAGTAATGGTCAATTCGGTAGATTTGATGCTCTTGGAAGTGCTCGTGAATTTCTTTGTCCAGAATACGCGCCGATTCAAGATCATAGCCGAATGGTTTCTCAATGATCAGGCGTTTCCAGCCATCCTCTTCACTGTTAAGACCATGTGCTGCAAGACTTGCAGGGATCACACTGTATAAACTTGGTGGGGTTGCTAAGTAAAAAAGCGTATTGCGTTGCTCGAATTGATATTCGTCCGCAAGTTGGTCTAAGCGAGAAGATAGCTTACCGTAATCTTGTGTGTCAGAAGTATTAATTGCTTGGTAGTGCAGATGGTTAATAAATGCATCAAGCGTTTCTGGCTCAGTCTTTTCCATTTCCTGAAGCGATTTTTTCAGCTTCGCGCGGTAAGACTCATCACTGTATTCAGTGCGACTTACACCCAGAATGGCAAAATTCTCTGGAAGCTGCTTGTTCGCGTAGAGGTGGTATAAAGCAGGAATGAGCTTACGGTACGTAAGGTCACCTGAAGCACCAAAAATAACGATGCTGCTGTTTTCTGGTATTACCATCATCTTTCCCTTAAAAACGAGGTACTTATTGTGTGCCCGGATACGGCTAGAGAATGAGCCAACCCTATCAATGGCACCTCAAAATAGAAAATTGGTCTTACCTATTACGTTGATAGGTAAAGTCTATGGGCCCAAAGAACCTCAAGAAGTTGCATTTCCGATTCTTGAAAACACGACGTATTGAGGTCATTTAAGTCACTTATGTCTCAAAAGTACACACTGTACTCGCTGGAGGAGAGTCCGACACGGGGCAATATTGTCTACGACTATTTGATTTACATCAACACTTGCCAGTGCAAACGTTTAAATAAGTTGCACAAAACGTCATAAGCGATTGTATTTTATTGATAAAAAAAGTTTCATCTGAACACTCCAAAATTTAAGCAAAAACTCTAATGTGGGCAATAATTACTCATCCTTGCAAGCCATTACAGTTTTATCGTGATCTGTGTTACTTACTTTTTATTTCATCACCCTATTGATAATGATACTCAATTAAAGATAATGAAATCACTATTAATGTGAAAGTAGAACGCCATGAAATCAAGCGCCATTAACCCACATCCCATAAACCGAATACAATCGGTGCTTGACTACATTCACACCAACTTAGACAGCACTCTGAGCGTAGATGAAATATCGAAAGCAAGTTGTTGGTCGCGCTGGCAACTGCAACGCGTATTTCAACAACACACTGGCGTATCCGTCGCTCACTACATCAGAGAGCTTAAACTTAGCCTTGCGGCTGAGCGCTTAATCCATACTTCTGACCGCTCGTTAGATATAGCGATAGAAATGGGATTTACATCTGAACACGCATTTAGCCGTGCGTTCAGGAATATGTTTTCAAAAAGCCCCCGCGAATATCGAAAAACGCAACAACTCTCCGGGTTGAGGCAACCTTTGACGCTGCGTAAGACACCAGAAGAAGAGAAAAAACATCAGCGCTTTATTGAAGTTCGAATAGAAACAAAACCGGCTTTTGAACTTGCTGGTTATCATGAACCTATTCACGGATTGTTTTCCGCTACGCCCGATTTCCAATCCAAAGTACCGTCACTTTGGTCACGTCTTTATTCATCTGAAAACCTTAACAATTCGGAAAGTAGTTACTTTGGCGTGATTGATGTGACGCAAGCGTATTCAAACAACCAACAACTTGAGTATTGGGCAGGTTATGAGTGCAGTCCAACAGCAAACGCACCAAGATCAACGAACTCTTCCAACTCGGGGTTAGACCTCTTGGCTGTTCCTGAGCAAACCTACGCCGTCATTACACACATAGGCAAAGCATCAGAGCTCGCCTCAACGCTGGAATGGTTTATTTTACATTGGCTACCCTACTCTAATTATCATGCTATCGATGGTTATGAGTTAGAGCTTTATCCAGAAGGTTATGATGTTGATAGCGAACAAGCACAAATGCAGTATTGGATTCCTGTAGAGCCAAACGACGCGCTATCTTTAAAACCTAAGAACAGAAGAATAAGTTCCAAAGATTAGTGTTTTGCACCAAATTGTTAACTTTTCCTATTTCTTTGAATATAGAATACAAATAACAATCATTATCAATAAATAGAAAAAGTAGTGGAATTTATAAATATGGAAAGTCCGATTCGATTTCATCGTTCAGCGGTTGCTGTCGTCGTATCCGCATTGCTCGCTGGCCACGCCAATGCAACTGAGAGCACATCCCAACACGAAACGATTACGGTGCTAGGAGAAACATACCGAAACACCGCAACTAAAACCGTTTTAGAACCGGAGGAAACACCGCAAGCGATCACGGTAATCACTAAAGATGACATGGACCTGCGCGGCGTAAACTCGGTGAGCGAAGCATTGCGTTATGCACCTGGCGTAAATACAGAATTGCGTGGCGGTGCCGTTTCCCGACTTGACCTATTCAATATTCGTGGTTTTATTAACTACACCAACTTTTATGATGGTCTTCCTTTGCTGTACAACGGTTGGAACCTTCAACCGCAGGTCGATTCCGTTGCTCTTGAGCAAATCGAGGTTTTTAAAGGGCCAACGTCTGTTCTTTACGGCAATATTCCACCAGGAGGTATGGTCAACATTATCGCCAAGGCGCCTCAGTCAACACCCTCGCACTCTGTCTCGATTAGTACAGGGACTAACAGCCTAAAAGAACTGACGTTCGACACCACAGGACAAGTTGGTGATTCTAATGTTGATTACCGTATCGTCGGCCTGGCAAAACAGCGAGATGGTCAAGCCGATACGTCTGAAGATGAACGTTACGTACTCGCCCCATCTTTCAATTGGCAAGCGACAGAAAGCACATTAGTGAACGTGAATGTTTACTATCAAAATGATCCATCAGCAGGTATCTACACGACTGTGCCTGCGTCTGGCTCAGTGATTAAAAACCCACTTGGCTCGATGTCACCAAGCACTTATTTAGGGGATGAGGACTGGAACACTTACGAACGCGAAGTTCTGATGATGGGTTACAAAGTCCAACACGACTTTAACAACAATTGGCAATTTCTACAGAATGCCCGCTACATGACCGCCGATGCCTATCAGGAAAACACATATAACGGTGCACTTGAAGCGGATAACCGTACCGTTGGTCGAAATGCCTATTTAACCGATGAAAAATCCAAATCCTTTGTGATTGACAACCAACTATCTGGCTACGTTAAAACAGGAAATTTTGAACATAACTTATTGTTCGGGCTTGATTATCAGTATCTAGATTCAGATGTAAAATACAAAGACACGCTTGGGTATTCGCTAACTCAGGACATTTTTAATCCTGACCACAACAGCATTGATCGTAATGCACTGAATTTCCAATACAAACAAAACTTAGATATCAAAACGAAGCAGATTGGCGTTTATTTCCAAGATCAAGTTCGTTACGACCAACTTGTAATGATTGCAGGTCTTCGTTGGGATAAATACGATTCAAATACAGACGCCGTTAGCGATTATCTAGGAGCAGTATCCAAGAGCAAGGAAGAGTTAGACGATACCAACGTATCTTTCCGAGTCGGTGGTTTGTATGAGCTAGATTTTGGTCTCTCGCCATATCTTACTTACTCGGAAAGTTTTGAGCCAATTGCGGGTGCCGACTCTTCTGGTAAAGCATTTGAGCCATCAACCGGTCATCAATGGGAGTTAGGCTTTAAATACGCCCCATTATCTGGTGATATCTCAGGTAACTTAGCACTCTTCCATATTACGAAGAAAAACGCGATCTTGACCGATCCGAATAATCCATATGCACCGAACTATCAAGCGGGCGAAGTGGTATCACAAGGTATTGAACTTGAGGCAAAATGGCAAGCCACAGCACAAGCTGATTTCACTCTAGGCTATACATATACCGATATGGAGATTACCGAGGACAGTTATTACAACCAAGAAGGTAAAACGCCGGTTTGGGTACCTGAGCAAACGGCCTCTCTATGGGCCAATTACTTCTTTGAAGGAAATCTTTCAGGCCTTCGTACCAGTGCTGGCGTTCGCTATGTCGGAGAAGCACAAATTGATGCACAGAATAGTCAAAACGTACCGGACTACACCTTGTTTGATTTAGCAGCAAGTTACGATTTCTCAACGGTATCTGAATCAATGAAAGGGGCTAGCGTCACGCTTTCTGCAAGCAATCTATTCGATAAAGAATACTATTCTTGTTACGACAAAAATAACTGTTGGTTTGGCGCTGAGCGCTCTATCGAAGCGAAGTTAGAATACAACTTCTAACCTCTTAGAGCGGAACAGCAGTAATTTGTAAAGCGATGGTTTCTAAAACAAGCCATCGCTTTTTATTTTGCATAGAGCATCAATGTAAACGCTACCGTGTCACTTTTTTATAGCACCTTTCTGGCCTACCTACCGACCCATAGTTTAAATCAGCCTCTAGTTCACCAGTACTAATAAGAAACTCAAGATAACGTCTAGCGGTTGTTCGACTCACTCCGATTTTTTCACCTGCCTCATCAGCGGTCAGCGCACTTCCATTTGAGAACAACTCTCTGATCTTGTCTAGGGTTACACCATCAATCCCTTTTGGTAATCGGTTCGGCAAGTTGTCTTGATTGGCGTGAGACTGCAGCATTTTATCAACGAGGTTCTGATCCAAACTCTCTACGATGTCTAGTTGTTGGCGTTGGGACACATACTTTTTCAGTGCGGCATCTAAGCGTGGAAACATCACTGGTTTTAACAGGTAATCGACAACGCCACCCCTCATCGCCTGTTGTAATGTATCGACATCCCTTGCGGCTGTAATCAAAATGACATCACACGTTTGGTTACTTGCACGCAGTGTATTTAGTATCTCAAGCCCTGTGCCATCGGGAAGATAGACATCCATCAATAGTAAATCTGGCTTAAGAATGTCGAGTTGCATTTCTGCTTCCATTCTCGTGGTCGCAATTCCAACCACTTCCAAACCTGTCAGTTGGCTTAAGTATTTGTGGTGCAGCTCAGCAATAGCCAGATCATCTTCAATGATCATTACGCGAGTCGCCATACTCATAATTGTTCTTCCTTGGGTAAGTACACCGTTATTCTTGTCCCATAATTTGTATTGGGTATCATCTCAACATGGCCGTGATATCGAGTAGCAAGCTGATTGACAAGGTGTAACCCAACACCTCGATTTTGACGAGATTTCGTCGAAACGCCTTTTGTAAATAATGTTTGTGGATCCACTGTTTTTGGGAGGCCACAGCCATGATCTATCACCTCAAGTATCACTTCATTTCCGTAATCGCTAACGGACACATCAATGTTTCTGCGTTCTGACGCAACATTTGATTCATCGCGAATTGAAGTTAACGTGGCATCGAAAGCGTTATCAATCAAATTACCCAAAATTGTGACTAGGTCTTCCGAATTTAGCCACTCAGGCAGGGGCTCCAGACGACTGCCTTCCTCAACCACCAGTTGTAAGCCTAACTCGCGAGCACGTTCAGTTTTTCCAAGCAACATACCTGCAATTAGCGGGTCCTTAACGGTATCTCTTAAAAACTCAATCATTGCTTGATAGTGTGCGGTTTCTTGTCCAATTAACTTTTGCACCGCATCAAGCTCACCCATTTGTACTAGCCCGCTGATAGTGTTTAGCTTATTGCGATGCTCATGGGTTTGCGAACGTAACAAATCTGCATATTCCTTGGTTTGTGATAGCTGCTCGGTTAGATCATTGATTTCATCCCTTAAACGGAAACTCGATACCGCCCCCACGATTTTTCCATCAACATAAATTGGAGAGCGATTTGCAATCAGGCGCTTATGATTAAGGAATATTTCAATATCATGATCTTCCTGCCCGCTTTCTAACACTGTATATAGATCGCTATCACGCAGCGTGTCAGTCAAAGGTTTATTGAGCGCTGATTCTCTATCAATACCGAGAATCTGGCAGGCACTACGATTTATCGAGCGAAGTATCCCTTGGGCATCAATGCTTAACACGCCCTCTTTGATAGTGCTCATCGTCACTTCTAATTCGCCGTACAACCGCCCTATTTCTTCAGGCTCAAAGCCTAAAATCGCGCGCTGAAACTTTCTCGACGCATAATTGGATACAATGGCATTAGCGACGACAACTACGATGACCATTAAAATCAAAAAGGCCAAAAATGGTTCGATGCGGTCTTGCAGTCGGTCGAGCAAATAGCCAACCGAAACCACACCAATGATGTTCCCTTGCTCGTCAAAAATCGCAGCTTTACCACGAACTGAATAACCTAACGAACCCTGTGCCGTCGAAACATAAGACAATCCCCGTTCTAGCGCTCGACGATTGTCGCCACCTCTCATTGGCTTGCCCAACCGCTCATCAACAGGGTGGATTAAGCGTACTCCCTTATGGTCGCCAATAACGATGAATGCAGCACCTATGGCTTCGGTTAATTCTCTAAAGCGAAGTTGGTATGGCTGGGGGTTTTGGGTTTCGATCATTTCACGAACAACCGCTGAGTCCGCTAAAAAACGGGCAACACCCAGTGCTTTTTCTCCCATTTCTTGCTCTTGATTGATTTTGAGATAAGTGAAACCCGCGGCGACGAGCAATAACAGCTCTATCAACCCCGATAGCGTCATGATAATGAGCATCCGCTTACGAAAGCTGATGGTTTTCCAACTCATTGATACATCCTTGTGATTCACTCTTGAGCGTAACGTTAACACTCAGTTAACAGCATGACGTTGTCGCGGTGATAAATCTGTGAGGAAGGCAAGCAAACCGCAGAGTTTACGGTTAATTAATCGACGAGCTGAAACATAAAATTACAACCATTCACCAAATTTAGCATTCCTCTCTGATACTCAATTCCATACATAAATTGCCCTTAAAATCATGATCGCGATCACATCGATTTTAGCGGTTTTTGAGGCGTTTTTAGACTTTACAACGTATAATTTTTAATCAACGAAACCAATGAGAGTTTCGGTTTGAAAGCAGTGAAGCTGGAAGTCTATTAAAAGCTCAACATTGATGTCAGTGATTTGGACACAAATAAAACAAAACACAAATACTGACTATATGACAAACACTTAGACACCATCTGAAAACTGGAAAACTATAAACAGAGGTGCATTTATAGTTAGAAGGAACACCAAACATGGAACGCGATACCTTTGGAATATGCCTGAATAAGGCGATGCTGTCAGAGAATATGTATTCAACATTTACACACGTCAGGGCTTATGAAAAAAACGGAGGCGGTACTTCTGATCTCAAAGTCCTGTTATCGTTCCCTCAAATGAGCGGAAAAGATCTATTGAATACGATGCGAGGTTCTCGTCAGCTCGAGTGGAGAGCGGAGTTTCACTGTCCATATACGAAATAAATTTGTAACATCTCCCGCGCCCAGCACAAATATAACTGGGCGCATACTACTGCCCAATTTTCCCTCCTACTTAACACGCAGTTACGAATCCTTTATATTAGAGCTAATACTCTACGACAAAGCAGCCATTATGAAAAAAACAGGAAAGTTTTGGATACTGGGCTTACTTAGCAGCTCGATTTCCCTTGCCTGTCATGCGGCACCGATCACTTTTGATACCGCATGGCAGCTATTGCTAGAAAACAACTATTCTCTCAAAGCTCAACGCTCAAACGTCGAGAACTACCAATACCAAGAGAGTGCCACCAGCAATCTCAACTTACCTCAGGTTACTATTGGCGCGAATTACACGCGTTTAGATACCGATATCACGCTGTCGGGAAAACAGATCCTAGACAGCACAGGAGCACACATTAACGTACCTCCTGCTTTTCAGCCTATTTTTGGTGCCTTAGCTAATACCACTTCGACCATAACCGAGCGCGATATTTTCTCTTCGTCTATTCGTGCGATTTGGCCGATTTTTACTGGTGGTCGAATTTCTGCGGCTCAATCAGCTGCAGAAGGCAAAACGGATGAGGCGAAAAGTCAGCTTCTAATGGAACAACAAGCGCGTTTTGAAGATTTATCGAAGTACTACTTTTCTGTCGTACTGGCAAAGGAAGTACTCGCAACGCGGCAAGCGGTTGAAGCAGGGCTAAAAAAGCATCGAGATTTTGCCATTAAGCTTGAAGAGCAAGGACAAATCGCGCACGTTGAGCGCCTGCAAGCCGAGGCTTCTTTAGATAAAGCATCCGTAGAAACACGTAAAGCAGCCAGTGATTTGAGTATCGCTCAGGCTGCATTAGGTAAATTACTCGCGCAAGATGATGCCGTAGAGCCCGCTGAATCTTTGTTTATCAACGACAGTCTTCCCCCTCTTACTGCTTTTGTCGATCAAACGTTGCTTACCTATCCGGGGTTGGAGCTTCTGAGCGCTAAACACAAACAAGCCTCTAGCTTAATCAAAGCAGAAAAAGGGAAATACTACCCTGAAGTTTATCTTTACGGCGACTACAGCTTGTATGAAGACGATTCTCTCGCAAGCCAAATGAAGCCTGACTGGTTAGTTGGTGTTGGTGTCAGCATTCCACTGATTGAATCATCAGGGCGAAGCGAAAAAGTCAAAGCCGCTCAAAGCGTCGTCTCGCAGGTCGACTCATTAAAGTCCCAAGCCAAACAAGACTTATCGCTGTTAGTCCAAAAAACATACTTGGAGGCTCAGCAAGCCATTGATGAAGTACAAGGGCTCGCATCTAGCATTGAACTCGCTAACGAAAACCTGCGCTTGCGTGAAAAAGCATTTACTCAGGGTCTGTCGTCTTCTCTGGATGTTGTGGATGCACAACTTTATGTCGCGAGTATAGAAACACAACGTTCAGCGGCGCGTTTCCGCTATTTAATATCTTTAACCAAGCTACTCGCATTGAGCAGTGAAATGAACAGCTTCGAACAATATCAAAATACCGCTTATATCCCTGCTTCAACATCCAAAGAGGTGAAATAAATCATGGCAGCTAAATCACTAAAACCCGTTTTACTCTCACTTTGTGCTTTGGGTGTTGCCTCTTGGGTTGGGTATCAATTTTACCAAGCCTATCAACCGGAACCGATCCGCTTACAGGGATTAATTGAAGCCCAGCAATACAGTATTTCCTCAAAAGTTCCAGGGCGTATTGATGAGGTCATGGTACGTAAAGGCGACGATGTAGAGAAAGGTCAGCTTATTTTTACCCTTCATAGTCCTGAAATTGAAGCGAAGTTAGAACAAGCAAAAGCAGGTGAAAAAGCGGCGGACGCCTTAGCTCAAGAAGCTGAGAAAGGCGCACGTGAGCAACAAATCCAAGCAGCAAAAGATCAGTGGATGAAAGCCAAAGCCGCTGCGAATTTAATGGAAAAAACCTACAATCGTGTGAATAACCTTTATAACGATGGCGTGGTTGCAGAACAAAAACGCGATGAAGCTTTAACTCAGTGGCAAGCAGCGAAATACACAGAAAGTGCCGCGTTTCAAATGTACGAAATGGCAAAAGAAGGCGCTAGAAGTGAAACCAAAGTGGCTGCGGCGGAAAAAGCGCGCATGGCATCAGGTGCCGTAGCCGAAGTAGAAGCGTATGCGAAAGATACTCAGATCTACAGCTGGTTCGACGGCGAAGTCTCTCAAGTTCTGCTTCAAAGTGGTGAATTAGCACCTCAGGGCTTCCCAGTAGTTACTGTGATAGATACAGAAGATGCCTGGGCGACACTTAATGTGCGTGAAGATTACCTTCAACACTTTAGAAAAGGAGCAACCTTTGATGCCTATTTGCCTGCCTTAAACAAAAATGTTGAGTTCAAAGTAACGCATGTTGCCGTTATGGGTGACTTTGCAACGTGGAGAGCAACCGATGCTTCTCAAGGTTTTGATCTTCGTACCTTTGAAGTAGAAGCTCGTCCAGCTCAACCCGAACCTGAACTGCGTATGGGAATGAGTGTTGTCGTTGAACTTTAATCACAACCACTAGGTTAATGCTATGACGATTAAGATTTCACAGCGGCATATCTTACGACGAGACAAGTGGTTGCTTTCGTGCCTTACTTGGATACCGATTTTGCTCGCGATGATGATTTGGGGAGTGTTCTCTGCGGGCATTGCCCGGGATCTGCCAATCGGTGTGGTTGATCTACAACATTCCCAACTTTCTCGAAAGCTCATTCAATCTTTGGATGCGTCGTCGAGTCTGGCTGTTAACTATCACTACACCAGTGCAAGCGAAGCAAAAAATGCGATGATTGAAGGCGATATCTACGCTTACGCGGTCATCCCATCTAAGTTCGACCAAGATATTCTCCAGCACCGCCAACCTCAACTTTCTGTCTTTTACAACAGTCAGTACATTTTGGTAGCGAAACTGATCAACTCTGCCGTTGCGCAAGCACAAGGCTATTTCGACGCTCAGGTTGAAGTAATGGGCAACTTGGCTAAGGGTAACACCACAACGTTAGCAGCGGCTGGACAGGCTGTACCCGTGTCGACACAAATAACCGCATTATTTAACCGTAACAATAACTACGCACAATTTTTGGTAACGGCTATCGTGCCATCCATTTGGCAAATATGTATTGTAGTAAGCACTATTTTGATTCTTGCCGCGCACTTTCGCATTTATGGTGGAAAGAATGGCTTTGCATTTTTGGGCGAAAAGCCATACGCCAGGCTCACTACCCTATTAAGTCAGTACATTCCGGTCTTTATGGCGCAAGGTGCGTTGTTCTTGTACTGGTTTTATTCTGTGCTTGATTGGCCAATGGAAGGCAGTTTTGTGGTTATGCTACTAGCACAATTGGCGACGGTTATCGCCTGTATCATTATGGGAGCGTTGTTCTTCTTCTTGTCGATGGAGCCTGCACGTGCGATGAGTTTTGCTGGCGCATTTACGGCTCCAAGCTTCGCGTTCATGGGAATTACATTCCCAGTTTCTGACATGAACACGCTCGCTTATGCATGGCGTTCATTATTGCCGATTACCCATTACATTGAAGTACAAGTGAGTCAAGCAAGCTATGGAGCATCGGCCGCACAATCTTTAAGCTCGCTATGGCCTATGATTGGTTACGTTGTGCCCCTGCTCATTACCGCAGCCTTGATGGGTAAACATCGAACAGCTTCATCAACACGCCAAGCGAAGGAGGCGGTATGACATTGTGGCAACTGATTAAAGCGGAACTTAAGGCCGTTCTAACCAATCCAGTCGTTACGTTGACCGTGTTTGGTGGTGTCGTATTTTACTCGTTTTTATACCCTTTGCCTTATGCACAACAAACGCCTCGTGAACAACCAATCGCGATTGTTAATCTAGATGGTAGTCAGACGAGTTTAAAGCTGGAACGTATGGTTGATGCCACCCCGCAAGTCAACGTAGTCACTCGACTTCATACGATTGCCGATGCAAAGCAAGCATTTTTACAACGAGAGATCACCGGTTTTTTAGTCATACCAGAACACTTTTACAAAGACCTAATGCTAGGTAAAAGCCCGACTCTAGCCTACGCTGCGGACGCCTCGTATTTTCTCGTGTACGGAACCGTGGTAGAAGGATTGGCCCAAGCGGGAGGCACATTAGGGGCCCAAGTGAAAGTCAGTAAAATGGTGATAGATGGTGTGCCCATGAGTATGGCTAGCCATAATTACTCTGCTATTAAGCTTAATATGAAACCAACGTTCAACCCAACCATGGGTTACATCGAATACGTAGTGCCGGCAGTATTTGTTCTGATTTTACAACAAACGTTGATCATGGCGGTTGGATTACAAACGGGAACACAGCGTCATGGTCGTGGCTATTGGTCACAAGTATCAACGGGATCGCTGCTGCTTGTGAGAACGTTAGTATTTGTGGCAATTTATTATTTACTCGGCGCCTATTATTTTGGTTTTAGCTTCGAACGTTTAAACGTAAACCATATCGCCAATGCGGGCGAATTGCTGGCTATGTTGTTCCCGTTCTTTTTAGGTTGTTGCGGACTAGGCTTCTGGCTAGGTTACTTATTACCTCGGCGTGAACTTGTCACCTTAGTCGTCTTAGTGAGCTCTATGCCGCTCATTTTCTTGGCTGGTTTTATTTGGCCAATTGAAGCCATACCTACTCCCTTATTATGGATTGCTGATTTAAGCCCAAGCACTTGGGCGATAAAAGCTTTCTTAGCGCTAAACCAAATGGGGGCAACCTGGCAACAAGTCGCTCCACATTGGACGGCGCTTTGGGCACTCACCGTGCTTTGGGGTAGCGTTGCGTACTGGATTGCTAAGCGAAGTAACAAGCCAGTTGTAACAGAGAGCTTGGGGTGACAGCTGACATTTTTTATTACTATAAAAAAAGCCGGGTAACTAAACCCGGCTGAAAATCTGCGTCCTTGCAGCGGACATATGGTAAAAACACTTTTTGCTCTGGGCTTACCCATTGAGCGAGGTTAGATTAAGCCAAAAACTATGGACTCCATACTCTCATATAGAGGGTCATATCCTTCCAATAGACATTAGTCTTCGCTAGAACGATAACGTTTTTCAGACACAAAAAAACAAGACTCACATTGAGTCTTGTTGTTGATAGGGATGAGCAGGATACATGTCGCCGCTAAGTCATATCACGGATTATTTTCTCTCGGTATTCTGTAACGACCTTCATGATTGAATTTTTTACATCACCGACTTGCTTAGAGGGTTGGCACCATAGGCCAAAACCAAACTTAAAACCTTCCAATAATTCAGAAGCTTCCACTGGCTCTATATGATTATTAGAAAACTCCGAATGGGCAAACGTTCTGGGGAGAATCGCCCATCCTAAACCTGCTTCAACCATTTTCACTACAAGGGCCAATTGGTCGACCTCTTCATGGTTCGAACTTACGATGACTTTTTCGCCCATTCCCTCTTCAATAAGAGACCGCAATACAAATTGTTTACTATTCCTCAAGGCTGTCAATACTCGATCTGGTGCAACAGAAGCGAGTTCACCACCTTTCTGGACGAAAGGAACAAATTCAAAATGACCTAAAAACGTCGCATCCAGACTATGTATTGCTCGACTATCATGCACATTGACAATACCGAATTGATACTCACCATTCTGTAAACCCTCTTTAATTTCGTTGCGATTACGAACAAGAAAGTTAACTCGCATCATCGGAAAATCTGCCGCTAATTGAATACGAAGCAATACAAGAAAACGGTGTGGTATAGCGCTTGAATAGGCGATACTAACATTCTCTAATCCACCGTAAGAAAGACTCAGTGCGACTTTATCGAAAGTACGAGCCTGTTCGATGGTTTGCTTAGCATAGTGGTACAGATGGTGGCCATCTTCTGTTGGTTCTACCGAACGACCGACTCGCTCAAACAAGTTAACGGCTAGTTGGTCTTCAAGATTGGTGATCACCTGCCCTATAGTGGTTCGGTGCTTATTGAGTTTGACCGCCGCCTTACTAAATGAAAGCTGTTCATAAACGGTCACGAACGCGAGAAGTTGTTCAAAACTAAAATTCATAGGTTGTGCTTACTTTTTAGAGTTATCTAATTAAATTATCACAAGATAGTAGAATTGCTACTCGGTAACGGTAACAAGCTGCGTTTGACTTCCTTCTCGACGACATAAAAAAACCTACTAAAGTCTGTAGGTTTCTTCCATCTTAGTTGTACTCAACAACGCGAGCCAAATAGTTAAATTCACCCGAGTCACCATGATAATCGCGGTAAACATCCACACTAAAATACTTAGGTTGATCGGCTTGAATATGGTCAACGATCTTCTGTTCTAATGACGTTAGCGTTTCACCCGTTTGCGAATACACAAACTGTTTGTTCACTTTTTCCAATTTGCGTTGCTTTGCTTCTTTGTGTGAGACATAGTTGTTGATCTCTTCCCACTTACCCACGTACTCGACTGCCACGTAACTCGAGTTCTCATCAATCATGATGAAGGCTGCACCTTCTTCTTTAATGGCAGACAGTTGCTGCATGTCGCTGTCGACTTTTTGCTGGTCAAGGTGAGCACCACTTTGTGCAAATGCAGTCGCAGAAGCAGTGAGCATCATTAACGTTAGAACGGCTTTTTTCATTGTGTTTTTTTCCTGTATTAAGGGAGTTCAGTCACCCAAAGTTGTCCTTGGGTGGCTTTTTTGAATCCATATTCGTAAATCGTTAGCAAGTAATGTTGGTCGAACATGTCTTTCGTCACTTTGGCGTACCCGAAGTCTTGGTCGATGTAAGTAAACTGCATCTCAATATCGTTGATTTCACTGATGTATTTCATTCGATACAGATCACCACGAGTTTGCGCTAACGTAAGGCTTGAGACGCTTTTCGATACCAAATCCAACCCTTTGTCTTTTAGTGGTCGATACGGTGCTTTCAAAGCACCATTGCGAATCACATCCAACTGAGGTGCTTTTTCTAACCCCAGAGCCTCTGAAATTTGTTGATAGTTGAAGTTAGACGGATTAAAGAACACCTGCGCTGCAAGACCACCATCTACGTGTAACTCTTCAAGTGTTTCCCCATCATGTTCAACATCGATAAATTGTGGAGGGAAAACGCCAGGGATCGATGCACTTGCGGCAAGCACTTTGTAGATCAATTCAGATTTGTCCACTAAGTCACTATTCGCAATCGCGCCGATGTTCCAAATTACTAATTCACCTGAATCAAAATGGGTACTGCCGATAAAGAGGCGTTTACCATTGCGATGTTGCTGTGCCATCGCCTCAATCATTGGCTCAGGGTAAGCGTCCGCAATGAAGTCATAGAGGTTCTCGCCATCGGTAAACGCGTCCTTAAACAATGTGTTTAAAAAGTTCTTTTTACCCAGGACGCTTTTGTCGTTGATGTTGAGCATGACTTCTTTCATCTTTGGCATTGCATCACCACCGATGAAAACAAATGGCGCAATTAACGCACCTGCGCTGATGCCCGTAATGATGGTGTAGTCTTTCAGCTCACCCTTTTCCTGTAAGCCCATCAAAACGCCAGCACCGTACGCGCCGTTTACGCCACCACCCGATAAGGCCAAAATATTGAGCTGTTCACCCTCTACTTTGATCGGTGTGGTTTGATTGTGCGACGAGTAGAGAAAATCCGGAGCTTCATTGGCCCACATTCGAAGTGGCTCATTTGGTGTCGAACTCGCGATCTCGACATCTTTATAGTTGCTTTGAGAAACACGAACATCCAGCGTATGGGGTGAACTACAAGCTACTATCAGCAGCGAAAGTACAACCGTCACACCAGAGGAAATTAAACGATTCATAATCAGTCTCATTTAATGTTCTCTGGCGTATGACCAGAGACTCAGTTTGAAGTTAATTGGGTCAAAATGAAGTCCGTTTCGTTGTTTGGAGTTACTATAGCTAGGCACGGCTAAACCCCATAATCGCGATTGTAGGATGCTATCCATCAAAGCAATTATGCCAAGTTTCTATATGCTAACTTTACGCTTCTCCGTTAATTAGGTACTGCGCTAAGCAATTTTCACGACGTTGAACTCATGCGTCGGTTCGACAAATTCGTATTGGGCATTGATCGTCTGTAGCTCCCATGTGCCATAGCCTTTGGTGATCTCCAATACACCGTAAACGGCGTTATGTGTATGACGAAAGGCTGCGACAGGAGACATCTTCTTCACCAAACAAGAAGTAAAAATCGCAGAAATCAAATCACCGACACCGACTGGCTGCATAGCAAATTCAACACTAGGGCGTTGGGCCAAATAGCTTGCTTTCGGCGTCGCTAAAATCATACTGAAGGCGTCATCTGTTAGTGCATGCAGGTGTTTCACCAATACCATTTTCGGTCCTAACTCTAAGGCTTTTTTACATGCAGTGACTGCATCATAGAGAGAGTTAATTTTCACACCTGTTAACTCGCTCAGTTCAAACTGGTTAGGAACAATCACATCAGCGATGGGCAACAAGCTATGGCTTATCGCTTCTTTGACACCGTCTGCCACAATGCAACCTTTGTCTGGATCACCCATAACTGGGTCACACACATAAAGCGCGCTGTGGTTACGCGATTTGACTAAACTTACCGCTTCGGCCACCGCACGACATTGCTCTGCGCTGCCTTGATAACCGGACAGTATCGCGCCACATTCGCCTAACTTCTCAATGTTATCTAAGCCTCTCATTAGAGAATGAATTTCATCTGCCCCAAACTTCTGTCCAGTCCAACCTTGCTGGTACTGAGTGTGATTTGAAAACTGAACCGTGTGAATTGGCCAGACTTCGAGGCCCATTCTCTGCATCGGAAAGACTGCAGAACTGTTTCCTGCGTGGCCATAAACCACATGAGATTGAATAGAAATAATGCTTTTCATAAGTCACTCTTAATTGAGAAGTTTGTTAGCTTGGCGACTAAATAAACACAATATCGCGCACTGTGCTTATTTGGTCGGAATAGCCTCGACAACGCCGAGGCTTATTCTTAATCAGGCTGGATTCATTAGCCTTTGAATTCAGCAAAGTACTCATCCAACACTTTGCGTGTTGCACGACCGATAAGCTCGTATTCGTGGTGAGTAAGATTTGCTAGCGAAACTCGAACTGATGCATGCACTACATCGAAGCCTTGGCCTGGAAGTAGGATAACGCCGGTTTCATGTGCAAGGCGGAACAGGAAGTCTTTGCCTTTCTCGCTCGCTTTGAACCATTCAACGAATGCTGGTCCGTACAATTTGCCGCCCAGAGTGTCGAGCTCAAGCAGTGTGTAGTAGTCCACACGATCTTTGTTTTCTTCAATTTCTACACCCATGTTTTTGTACAGAGTTTTGTAACGCTCGCGAATGATGCGTTTACATGCTTCTTTGTAGTTTTTCTCTGAGTCCATCAGACAATTCAATGAGAACAGCGCCATTTGAACTTGTTGAGGAAGCGACAAACCTGCTGTGTGGTTAAGCGCTACGCTACGGCTGTCGGCAACGATACGGTCAATAAACTTGATCTCACGAGGTTCCGGAGTCAGCGTTTTGTAACGATCGTCCAACTCAAGTTGACGCACTTCAGGAAGGCTACGCATTGCATCGTCAAACACGTTGTTGTGTTGAATCGCAATCGAGCCTAAACGCCAGCCTGTTGCACCGAAGTACTTAGAGAACGAATACACACAAAGCGTGTTGTATGGCAGTTTTGCAAACAGTGAGACAAAGTCGTCCGCAAATGTGCCGTATACATCGTCAGTCACAATGAACAGGTCGCTACGTTCGTTGTTCACAAAATTTGATAGGTTATCCAGAGTCTCATCCGAGAACTTCACAGACGCTGGGTTTGCCGGGTTAACAACACAAAGCAGTTTGATGCCTGTATCTGCAAGCTTTTCGATTTCAGACATCGGCAGTTGCCATGTTGTCTCATCCAGACGTAGTTCAACGATTTCCAGTTCGTATTCACTCAGTTCTGGAATCTCTAGGTAAGGCGTAAAGATTGGAGTGATTAGCGCAACCTTGTCACCTTTCTTCAATAGACCGTTGTTGAACATAGTTTGGAACGTTTTTACAAGACATAAATTTTGCACATTTCGCTGATACATTTTGGTTAAAAAATCAAATTCAATATATGCAAAAAAATTATTGCACATAAGAAGCTATTACTGTGCACTTTCATCTAATTTATACAAATGATTCATAGCAGAAAGGTTGCCACGATATAATTTCATAAACAGGAAATTGTTGGGCCCAATGACACAACCAAGGTAAGCATTTGATTTAAAAAGCAATAGTTAAATATACGACAGTGGTAGTTAATAGCTGAGGAAATTGGATGGCAGATGGTGTGAAGAGTAATAAAGATTCATACTGGGTAATAGGGTATCATACTAAAATGGCCGCGATCGCAATCGATACTCTGTCATTCCTAAAACATTTTTGCCCCATTGTGATTTAGTTCTGAAAATTGTTTATATCTATTCAATACGAGTTTGCCCTACCCAAAGTTATCCGAAATTAGGTGTGACAACTCAAAAGGTTTACAACCTAGTAACAAATTTGGTTGGGGTGGACCAATTATTCATGCAGATTCAAAAGGAAAACATGGACGTTTAAAAAGTAGCGATTTTTATCAGTGGTGGCAAAGGTATGCCTAACAACTTCCAAATATGCATTCATCCAAACAACTCGGCTGCAATACTTTCTTTCTCCGCCGCAGTACGACCTAAATGTTTTTCTAAGAATGCTGCGGCTTCCTCCATCTGACCATTTTCAACCAATGTCAATAGCGTTAAGTGCTCTTCGCATTCTTTCCTCGGGATCGCTCTTTTCGTATTGACGTTGTATTCAATCAAACGGCGTAACCGGTTTATTCGTTTTAATGAATCAAGCAGAAAAATATTGCCAGACATTGAGACTAAAGTTTCATGGAATAAGACTCCTGCATTAAACATGTCGCCAGCGGAAACCAGTTTGTTATTGTTATTGAGGATTTCAATTTGGGACATACGTAACATTTGTATTTTAGTCGAATTGACAACGAAATCAGTCTCTCTTAGTGCCTGTGTTTCGATTAATTGACGGAATCGGTAGCTCTGTGCATACGCTTTTGGGGAGGAGATAAACTCGTTAAACTCCCATCCATAGCCAAGACTGCGACTCATCCAGCCTTCTTTTTCCATGGTAATTAGGGCTTCTTGAATGATCTTCCGACTTTTTTCATAACGGGCCATCAGTTCATTTTCAGTAAAACTTTTTGTCAACTTTCCACTTAGATAATCCTGACCTATCAGGTAACAAAGTGGGCTGAGAGTTGATGCCTCTGGGCTCAAAATCTCTAATTCTGACAATGACTTGGAATCAGCAGATTCTGCGAGAAAATATCCTTGATTAGGCCTCTTTACTAGAAAACCCTCTTTTTCTAAATGCGCAAATGCATTCCTGATTGGTGTTCTTGAAACTTTAAGTCTATTTGAAAATTCGACTTCTTTGACATGTGCGCCAATAGCTAAGCCTTCTTTTGCTATTTCGCTAAGCACTTTGCTGGCCAACAAAAGTGTTGAATCCTGCTTTTTATCTTTTGTTGATGTGGTCATCCAGATCACTCTTTTTATACAAGTCATGATCATTATCCTTCATAAATTGTATTTTGTGAATACTAATGATGGCTTGATATGAAGCATGGGCTAAATTGTGATGTATTTAACAACCACAAAAAACAATTTTACAATGTTTTTGTTTGAATGCATTGATTGCCCACATAGCAATTAAGCTTAAATCATTGATAAATAACTATTAGTTTTTATTGTTGGCTATATATCATGTTAATTTAGGGTTTATTTTTGTGTTTAACATCTTGTTGACAAATTTAGCGCTTAAAATAAAAATGTTTTTAATGAACACAAAATACAATCATGATTTATGAAAACAATTACCCTAATTCACGCTGTAGATATCGCAATTGAGCCGATAAAGAAAGCCTTCGAAGAGCTATGGTCTGAAGCTCAGCTGGTACATTTGTGGGATCAGTCGTTAAGTATTGAACGTGCTAAATCTGAACACATTACACCCGCGCTATATCGTCGGATCGCTGATCTTACCGAGATGGCTGAGCAAACAGGTACTGATGCGATCATGTTCACGTGCTCTGCATTTGGTGACGCAATAGAACAAGTCGCATTGAAGACCTCAATCCCTGTTCTGAAGCCAAACGAAGCGATGTTTAAGCAAGCCCTAAGCTTGAATTCCCCCATATCTATGATCGGCTCTTTTGCTCCAGCGATGGAAGGTATGGAAAGAGAGTACTACCTAGAGGCCCACTCCCAAGGTATTGCTGCTGAATTAACCTGTGTCTGCGTGCCAGAATCACGCATAGCACTAAGTCATGGAGATGTTGATAAGCACAACCAATTGGTGGTTGAAGCGGCTAAAGCACTGCCGAATGAGTCTGCCTACATGCTGGCGCACTTCTCGTCTTCGTATGCCAAAACTGAATTGGAAAAAGCGACAGGAAAGCCAGTCTTATCTAGCCCGCACTGTGCGGTGCTTCATTTGAAATCTTTACTGGAAGGCTAATGCTCCATTTTTTAATAACAACCAACGCTCGAATAGAGGAACACTATGAAACTTATCGTTTTACCAGGGGATGGTATCGGCCCAGAAATCGTCAACGCATCTATCAATGTGCTTAACGCAGCCGACCAAAAGTTTGGGTTAGATCTGACTTTAGATTATGAAGATGTTGGCTTTGAAAGTCTGAATAAATATGGAACAACGTTGCGACAAGAAGTACTAGAAAAAGCCAAATCGTATAACGGCATTATTTTAGGTACACAGTCACATGCAGATTACCCTAAACCAGAACAGGGGGGGCGCAACGTATCTGCTGGTTTTAGAATCGGTTTGGATCTCTATGCAAACGTTCGTCCAGCTCGATCACGTTCGTTTCTTCCTACCAACATGAGTGAAGGGAAATCTATCGACTTAGTCATCATGCGAGAAGCGACCGAAGGTTTCTACCCAGATCGCAACATGACAGAAGGTTGGGGCGAAGTAAAACCTTCACCTGATATGGCTCTGTCTATTCGTAAAATTACTCGCCATTGTAGTGAACGTATTGCACGTAAAGCGTTTGAGCTAGCGATGACTCGCCGTAAAAAAGTGACCGCTATTCACAAAGCAAACAGTTTCCACATGACAGATGGTTTGTTTTTAGAAGCTGTGCGTGATGTTGCTAAAGAGTACCCAGAAGTCGAGTTGGACGATCTGCTGGTTGATGCGTCCACCGCGCATTTAGTCCGTAACCCGGAGCGCTTTGATGTACTGGTTGCGACCAACTTCTATGGTGACATCATCAGTGATCTAGCGAGTGAGTTATCCGGAAGCCTCGGGCTTGCAGAATCAGTAATGGCTAATGATGAAATTTGTTGTGCTCAGGCTCAACATGGTTCAGCGCCTGATATTGCTGGGAAAGACATTGCCAACCCGGTTTCGATGATTCTATCGGTTGCGATGCTCATTGACTGGATGGGACAAAAACATGATCGCTCTGATTTTGTATCGGCGTCGAAAGCCATCATCTCTGCGGTTGATGCGGCACTAGAAAATCCGTCTTACCGAACGCCCGATCTTGGTGGTTCGTTGGGATGCCAAGCATTCAGCAATATTGTTGCTGAAATTATCAAGACAAACTAAACAAACTCCAAGGACTTAGGACATCAAATAAGTATAGCGCCTTACCCTACATTATAAGGAATATAACATGTCATTACTTAAACGCTTAACGATTTTGCCATTGACTCTATCAGTTCTGGCAACGGCACCAAGCTTTGCTAAGGATCTGGATTATCCAAAAGAACGTCTGAATTACACCATCGCCTTTGGTCCTGGCGGTGGTAACGATCTTATGTCACGGACGGTTGTTGATATTCTGAAGAAATATGATTTCTACCCTAAAAATATTCGTGTTGACAACTTAGCTGGCGGTAGTGGTGCGGTTGGTTTTAATTACGTTGCGCAGCAACAAGGGAACCCCTACCACCTTACATCAACTAGCGGAAATTTTTTAGGCACGCCGTTGATTTCAAACACAGGTTGGACGTACGAAGATTTTACACCGATCGGTCTATTAGCTCAGGATGCAATGTTTTTAGTTGTAAGAGCTGATTCAGAGTTTAAAACAGCACAAGACTTTGTCGAATATGCTAAGAAAAATCGTGTAGTTATGGGCGGAACTGGAGCGGCTGGCCCTGAGCGTGTTGTCGCCAGTTTGTTCGCTGAAAAGGCTGGCTTTACATTTGATTATGTACCATCTCAGGATGGTGGTGGGATGGTTACTTCTCTTACGTCGCATAGTGTTGATGCTATTGTTGCCAACCCATCTGAGGTGTCTGGACAAATTAAAGCTGGTAACTTCCGCCCTCTTGCATACTCAGAAGAGCAACGTAGTACGGTTTATACCAATGTACCTACTTTTAAAGAACAAGGCTACGATTTTGCATTTGCGTTGCCTAGAGGGGTTGTGATGCCAAAAGGCGTGGACTCCGATGTACAGAAATGGTGGGTGGAAACGTTAAAGAAAGTGGTTGCTACTGAAGAGTGGAAATCTTATTTAACAACGAACAGTCTTTCTGGAAACACCGTTTGGGGTGATGATTTTGAAAAAAATCTAGCTCATACCAACTCGGATTTCAAACGGGTGCTAACCCAGATTGGTGCTATTAAGTAAAAGCGATAGGCAAGCGGTAACGAGAGTTATCGCTTGTATAGGGATGATTATGCGATTTTTATTTTCAGTTGCAACGTTAGTATTTTCTGTTGCCTTCGTTGCATATGGAATGGCAACGCTTGATTTATATGACATTAGTGATAGGCCGGGGCCAGGTTATTTTCCGCTGATTATTGGTGTCATGTTAATCATTGCAACTTCTATCAATGTTGTTAAAGACTTCAAGATTGTACAAAAGCTGAAGGCAGATCGAGAATTAAACGAGATTGTACGCAAAGGTCACGATTCGCACTATGCAAAAGATGCAATAGTTGCGGTCGCCTGTTTAAGTCTGCTTATTTTTACCTTGAATAGCTTAGGTGCAATTTTATCCATGGTATTGTTCTGTCTAGTTTTTCTAAGTTATTTCAATCAAGGGAAGATTTTACAGAATATTATTTATTCGATTGTTTTTCCTGCATCGGTTTACCTACTTTTTGATGTTTGGTTACAGGCAGGGTTGCCTGATGGATTGCTAAGCGCATTCAATTGATCGATGGAGATGTATCATTATGTTTATTAGCGAATTATTCGGTAACCTTTCTTATGGATTATCGGTAGCATTTACCACAACCAATATATTGTTCCTACTTATCGGGGCTTTAGTTGGTATGGTGGTTGGACTCTTTCCTGGATTTGGTCCCGCAGCAGGAATTGCCATCCTAATTCCAATGACCTTTGGCTTAAATCCTACGACAGCCATTATCATGTTATCGGGGATCTATTATGGCTCTATGTATGGAGGAACGATTACCTCTATTTTGATTAATACACCTGGAGAGTCAGCGACCGTGGCATCCACGCTCGATGGTTATCCACTGGCGCAAAATGGGCGTGCTGGCCCAGCACTTGTTATGCAAGCGATTGCGTCATTTGTGGGTGGCACGCTTGGGGTTATATTAATTTGTGGCTTCGCACCTATTCTTGCCGATTTTGCGTCCCAGTTTGGGCCGTCGGAATATTTTCTCATCATTATGTTGGGTATGCTACTTCTGACAACAATGATGGGCGAAAATCGATTAAATGGCGTTATCTCTGCATTGTTTGGTTTTGTAATTTCTGTCGTTGGTGTTGATTCAGTTAGTGGCGCTCAAAGGTATACGTTTGGTTCTCCAGAGTTAATTGGAGGTATTTATTTTGTACCAGTAGCTATCGGTCTATTTGGTATTGGTGAATTACTTCATTGTATTTACACCGGGCAGCACAAACGTTCAAATGAAAGACTAGAGTTTAGCTTCCGTTCAAAAGATTTCTGGCCAACAGCAAAAGATTATATCGAATCAAAATGGACATTTCTTCGTGGTTCTGTGATCGGTTTTGTTGCGGGTGTCCTTCCTGGCTCTGGTGCAACAATAGGTTCTATTCTTGCCTATTCGGTTGAAAAGAAAGTCGCTAAAGAACCAGAGAAATTTGGTAAAGGTGAAATGCGTGGCTTAGTCGCTCCTGAAACCGCTAATAACGCGGCATCCGCAGGGGCTATGGTTCCATTGATTTCACTAGGGATTCCTGGCTCCGGAGCAACGGCCGTACTTCTTGGTGCTCTAATGATGTGGGGATTACAACCTGGACCGATGTTGATAGATACTAATCCAGATCTTGTTTGGGGATTAGTGGCCAGCATGTATATGGGTAATATGATATTGGTAGCGCTGAGTATTGTTGCTATTCCTATCTTCGTGAAGTTTCTAGATGTACCTTATCGCCTAGTCGTACCTGTCATTGTGATTTTATGTGTCGTTGGCGCATATGCAATGAACAACAGCATTATTGAAACATCCATGTTGTTGATTATGGGGATCATTGGCTTTGGAATGAAAGTCTACGGCTATTCGCCTGCTGCTACAGTACTTGCTTTGGTATTAGGTGGGATGGCTGAAAGTAATTTCTTGCAGTCTCTCATTATCAGTCAGGGCAGTTTATCGATTTTTGTTGAGCGTCCGATATCTCTTGTTTTAACTCTTGTCATGTTTATATCTGTGGCTATTTCTATGGGGTTAAAAGCATACAAGCGTGCGAAGGCAAAGAAGGCCGCCTCAGCACATTGTGAACCGGCCACTAAGTAATGCATTTATAGGCAGTGGGGTAGCCCACTGCCTGTCACTACCCAAAACATGAACCAGGAGAGAACAATGAAAATCGGAGTAATTGCCGATGATTTTACTGGTGCCACAGATGCCGCAAGTTTCATGGTTAAAAGTGGTTTGTCTGTTATACAAGTATCGGGAGTAGAGGCCATTAATCAGCCGCTTCCTAAAACAGAAGCAATTGTAGTCAGTTTGAAAACACGTTCATGCGATAAAACATTGGCTATATCACAGTCATTGCAGGCATGTGACTGGCTTTTGAATCAGGGCTGTAAACAAATCTATTTTAAATATTGTTCGACATTTGACAGTACCGCAGAAGGCAATATCGGCCCAGTAACACAAGCACTGATGGCGAGGTTAGATGTGAAAAGCACCATCCTTTGCCCTGCCTTACCAGTAAACGGGCGAACCGTTTATCAGGGAAATCTGTTTGTTTATCAAGAGCTCTTGAATGAATCCGGGATGAAGAATCATCCTATTACCCCCATGACTGATTCAAATCTCATGCGTTTAATGACTCTGCAAACGGGTCAAAAGACGGGGTTGCTCAGTTGGCAAAGTATTCAGGAAGGCGAAAAACATGCATCGTCTGTCCTTGAGTCTCTATCTACGCAAGGGGTCGCATTTATCGTTTGTGACGCTCTGAATGACAACGATTTGGACGTTATCGCTCAGCTTTGTAAGGATCATCGTTTGGTGACTGGCGGCTCTGGTCTCGCTGGAGCCTTGGCGGGGTTGCAGGGAAGAGATCTTTTAGAGAAAGATACAGGTTGGCGTGTTCCAAACAGCAAAAATACAGGTGTTGTACTGTCTGGTTCATGCTCTGTGATGACGAATCAACAAGTGGCTACTTATCAGAAACTTGCAGCAAGTTATAAAGTCGATGTCGACCGCTGTGTTCAAGATGAAGATTATGCTGATGTGATTGAGGAATGGGTTATTAATCAAACTAAACAACGATATTACCCGATGATTTACGCGACTGTTGGTAGCGAGGAATTGAGGGAAATTCAGTGTCGTCATGGCGCAGGGGTATCAGACAAGGTAGAGGCATTATTTCACCAATTGGTTGTGCGGCTTCACAAGCAAGGTTATCAGAACTTCATCAGTGCTGGTGGTGAAACCTCAGGCACGGTGACTCAAGCCTTAGAGATCAATCAGTTCAAGGTCGGAGTCGAGATTGCCCCGGGAGTACCGTGGATATCTAGTTTAGACGGCAATATTAACCTTGCCTTGAAATCAGGCAATTTTGGCAATGAAAACTTCTTTAGGGAAGCACAGGATATTTTACTATGAAGGAACATGAACAACGTTTACAACTCGTATCACTCGCAAAGTCAATGTTTGAGCGCGGATATGCAACGGGTGGTGCTGGCAATATTTCAGTGAAGATAGACCAGAATAAAATATTGGCGACACCAACAGGCTCTTCGTTTGGTCGCCTGGACCCAGAGCGACTTTCTGTTGTGACGTTGGATGGCGAGCACCTCTCTGGGGACAAACCCTCTAAAGAAGTTTCGTTTCACATTGAAGTGTACAAGCATCGTCCAGAAGCTAATGCGATAGTCCATTTACACTCAACGTACCTGACGGCGCTGTCATGTCAGGAAGGCTTAAATAGTGATAATGCAATCAGACCGTTCACACCTTACTTTGTCATGCGGGTCGGCAGTTTGCCTGTTGTTAAGTATTTTAACCCGGGTGATAAGAGTATTGGCGAAGAGTTGGCAAAACTCGCGCCGTACCACCGTGCTTATTTACTTGCAAATCATGGCCCGGTGGTTACTGGAAAAGATTTGTTAGATGCGGTAGATAATTCTGAAGAGCTTGAAGAAACCGCCAAGCTCTATTTTCTCCTCAAATCGAGCAGTGTGTCTTACTTATCAGAGGAAAATATTTCCATACTCAGAAATAAAGGTGTTTAACTTCTATGGGGTGGTGTTATACCGCCTCTTTTTTTGAGATTTGTATCAATATGTCTCCCTTGTTGTTAATGATTCTATCGACACTGTGCTTATCTTTGAGTGGTTTTGTCGCCAAGTGTCTCGAAGGAATTGTTCCCATTAATGTATTGTTGATCGCGAGGTTATTCATCCCTGCTGCGATTATGCTTGTGGTGGCTTTATGGGTGAAAGCGTCCGTTCCTTCGTTTAGAGAGACTTTAGTCATCAGCCGTCGCTCTGTGTTTATCGCGCTTACACAATTCTGCTTTTTTTCCGCCCTGGTGAATCTTAGCCTGATTGAACTCGCCGTGTTGTTCAGCACTGGACCGCTATTTATTCCTGTAATCGAACGTGTTCTTTATGGCGTGAAGTTATCCTTGCCAGTGATATTGACACTTACCATGTCATTTACGGGACTGATTATTCAGTCGGGGATCTCTGATGGTATCCATTTTCAATGGGGAATGGTACCCGGACTCTTTGCCGGTTTCTTTAATGCTTGCTCTCAAGTGTCCATGTATCGCGCGAGCAAAATCAAAGCTCACTCACTAATGATTAATGGGATTAGCTTTTTCGTTGCCGCAATTCTTGTTCTCCCTGTCTCTTTTTTGATGGTGGATAGGAATGTATCAAATGGGGACGGTCAGTCTGTTTCCCTATGTCATCCTGATAGCGGTTATGGGAGGGTTGAGTGTCGGAACTCAGCTATTCAGGACCAGCGCCTATCGTAAAGCGATATCCACGGCTGAGCTTGCTCCAATTTTCTATTTGAACATCCTGATGTCAGCATTAATGCAAGTTCTATTCTTTGATGAACGATTTACCAGCCATCAAATATTAGGTTTAAGTCTTATTGTCACGTCATGTGTGGCGTATTCATATCTAAGTGTACTGAAGATTAAACGTTAGGGTTAAGTTAAAAAATGAAAGTGGCGAGAGTCATACTATTTTTCGATACAAACACTCCTTAAGTATTTTAACTATGCATAACAGGATTCATTATATTTAGTTTTAGAGTTACTACTTACCTGAACTCTGATGTGAGCTACTAGGGTTGGACATTAACTGAAGTAAGTTTTCCATACTAGAAGTTATTTATACTTTGCTAATTCAAGTAGAAACTCTAACGAACTTTTGTCCAGCTTCGAGCTAGCTACCTCTGTCTAGTTCAACTCGCACCAAAGCTTGTTGCACTTCGATTACGTTTCCGATAGTCAGCTAGTTTTGATATGCAAAAGTAATGTGTGGCAAAACGCAAGACCTTACCCCATTTCTTTTTCTTCCTGTGCTAACTAAGTTCGTTCTAACCATGCTCGAATCTGTTTGATAACGGCTGGTATCTCACTTTCTCCTCGCTGGTTTTGAAAAGCGTGATCCAAACCAGCGAGTAACACAAACGACACGTTCGAACGCGACTGCATCAGTTGCTCTGCTTGTCGTTTCGCCTGATCAGGTGAAACGTTAATGTCTCGCTCCGACTGCAAAATGAGAATGTCGGCACTGACCCGTTCAAGTATCGTCCTTTGGTCTAACGTCAGCATCTCTTTCCACCAAGCAAAACCATGGGAGCTCATATTGATGTCCATTGTTTCAGCGCTTACCACGGCTTGCTGAAAACCCAAGAAACCATTTTTTGCATCTATCAAGGCTTCCGATGGCATAGTTTGCTCCATATTATAGAGAACATCATCAACGAAGAAGCGCCCACCAGCGTTCAAAGACACTAAGCTATCAACCGATGGAACTTGTGACGCGACCATGGCGGCAACTACGGCCCCTTCACTCCCGCCAAGTACAATAATGTGCTCATAATTACTCTCGAGTCTTTCGATCACTTGTCGGTAGTCTGCCGTGCGCTGTGTCGGTGAATCCTTTTGAATGTACGCTGTCGGGCAATCAGGGCTATCGCCATCGGGATTCCACCTGATCGCTTGGTTTAGCCCGTATTTCTCTACCGTGAGTAAATCAGCCTCTGGCGCCGTTTGAGAAAATAGGTCATTAATCGTCGTGCTGTGGGAGACGCTATTGCAATCAGAGCCTTGCATGATAACCAACAAGGTATTACTCGGATTTTCCGCCGTTTTGGTGAGGTAATAAATTAACGATGAGCCATCTTGCCGCTCGATACTATGGATAGTAGAAGACGCTTTGGCGACGCCAACAATAAGTAGCGGTATTACTAGAATTATCCGAATCAGGCCCATTTCAATCCCTTAAAATTAATATAAAAGTTAAAATATTCACCTTTTGAGCACCGCGAATCGGTAAAGTTCATTTTGCCTTTAAGATTCTGAATGGAGTGGTGACCTAAAGCTCAACCAGCGTTGTTGTCCAAGGACGTTCTGAAGCCAATCTCGGCAAACACGACTCTGCCCCTTTTCGTGTTAGCACGGAGACAGTCCTGTTACCAGAATTGTGTTTCAATAGTGCCTTGTAGTATCGAAAATACTTACCTCAAACTCTAGAGATTTATGTACTATACCACCTACTGGAAGCTTGATGGGTGGTATTGACGTGAACTTATCTCAAATTGATCTGAATTTGCTCTTTGTTTTAAAGCACTTGCTCGAAGAAAAGCATGTATCTAACACCGCTATGGCTTTAAATATGAGCCAGTCTGCGGTAAGTCGAGCACTGCAAAAAATGAGAGTTTTCTTTAATGACGAATTACTGGTGCGCAAGAAATACGGCTATGAACTGACTCCAAAAGCAGAGTCAGTAAGGCAAGACATCAATAATGTGATTACCAGTTTAGAAAAACTTGCCCATAGAGACTCGTTTGATCCGAGCACTGTATCAAGCACCGTTAAGGTTTACGGCCTTCTTCCTCAGATTAATACCTTAATGCCTAAGGTTATCGCTAAGATTCGGCAAGAGGCTCCAAACCTTAAGGTCAGTTTGGACTCAGCACCAAAACGTCATTTTGATGCGTTGGTGGCTGGAGATGTTCATTTCGCACTTTCCTCTCATCAACCGCCAAGCTCTGAGCAAAATATCTATCGAATGGTTGTTGCTAAGCGTACTTTCCGTTTGCTTATGAGCCGCTATCATCCACTGGCCGATTTAGAGCTAACTCCAGAGCGTTTGGCCGAATTTGACTTTGGACAAGTCTCTTTGCAGGGTGAGAAGCGATTGTCGTTTGAGCATAAATACCAAGAGCTAGGGTTAGCGAACAAAAAAAAGCGTTTATCAGCGCCAGTGCAACTGAATAACTTTAGTTCTGCTCCAAGTATCGCTGCGGAGACTGAGATTATATTTCATCTACCGACACCTTTTGCAGAGGCAGCTTGTCAAGACCCTCGCTTGATCGTTCGAGAAGTACCTGCCGAGCTACAGTTGGACTTTCAAGAAGTCTTCCTATATTGGCACAAACGCTTTAACGATGATCCTATGTGTGAATGGGTACGAGAGATCTTTAAACAGCTCTATGTTGGAACCGATACTTTAGCTTAAATGCTTATATCGGGTAATTCGTGGTTAACTATTCGTATATTGGATAGTGATATTCTCTTTTCTCGATAGTGATTAACTTGTCAGTGATTATGATAATCAGGTTTAATTGATAATAATTATTAAATGCAATTACATTTTAAGCCTATTCAATATGAAGCCTCTTTTCACATACTCTCTATTTTCTACATCAGTTGTTTCTGCTTGTATTACTGTACCTATGGTCGTTGTTGCAAATGACCAGTTACCTGAGACTGGTATCAATACAACAGCAATGGAAACCGTAGTGGTTACAGCCTCTGGTTACGAACAGAATGTCACAGAAGCGCCAGCAACAATAAGTGTTCTCACCCGAGAGCAACTTGAAAATCGCTCATATAAAGATTTGACTGATGCTTTAAGTGATATACCTGGGGTAACCGTTACAGGAGGTGGTGATGGCCAAGATATCTCAATTCGAGGTATGCCTGCTCAATATACGGCCATTCTTGTTGATGGCAGGAAGCAGTCTGGTCGAGAAACTCAAACTAATGGTAGTACGTTTACTGAACAAGACTGGCTTCCCCCGTTGAGTGCAATTGAACGTATTGAAGTTGTACGTGGCCCTATGTCAACCCTTTATGGGTCTGATGCTTTGGGGGGTGTGATTAATATTATTACGCGTAAAAATTATCAAGAGTGGCACGGAAGCTTGCGTGCAGAAACGACGCTTCAAGAAAATTCAAAATCTGGAAATAGCTATCAAGGGCAGCTTTACCTTGCTGGCCCTGTCATTGATGGTCTGTTGAGTACTTCTTTGACTGGACTGTATCAGGAAAGAAAAGAAGATGAAATTGAAGGTGGTTATGCAGGTAAGACTCTCGACAACTATCGAGCTTCTTTGTACCTCACACCTACCTCGGATGACACTTTTACTCTGGAGTTCACCAATCATAACCAAGAGCGAGAGACCACTCTAGGTAAATCAGTGGAGCGAGAGTCTCAAGTTGCAGTACGAGAATATGAACGCCAATCTATTGGTTTTAGCCACGACGGAAACTACTCTTGGGGTACAAGTTCTTCATTTATCAGTAATGAAACAGTAAAAAATATCGGTGCAGATAAAGAAGTCGAGAATAGTCAAATTAATACGCAATGGGGTCTGCCTCTTAATGCTCACTACTTAACACTGGGCGCATCTTTCGAGCAAAAGGATCTGACTGATAATAAACTGTCATTGACCTCTAAAAACAAGCAATGGGCAGTATTTGCTGAGGACGAGTGGTATCTCACGGATACATTCGCTCTCACCCTTGGTTTACGTTACGACGACAATGAGATCTTTGACGGGCAATTTAGCCCAAGAGCTTACGGGGTCTGGTCTATTGACCCTAGTTGGACGCTAAAAGGTGGTGTGTCTACGGGTTATCGAGCACCTAGTTTGACACAAATGGACGAAGAGTGGGTTCAAGAGAGCTGTAGAGGGCGTTGTTCTATTTACGGTAATCCAGACTTAACAGCAGAAACCTCCATCAATACAGAGATGGGACTGTATTACGTTAATGAGCGAGACCTTTCTGCAAACATTACTTTGTTTTACAGCGACTTCAAAGACAAGATCGAAAGTGAGTTTGTCGATCCGACGTGTACTGATAGCAGAAGTTGCGACCGCACTTACGTCAACATTGATGATGCGAACAGCTATGGTGCAGAAAGTTCCGTATCTAAGGGTATTACAGAGTCAATTACACTAAGTGCAACCTACTCGTATACTCGTAGTGAAAAGAACACTAATGACGATGATGATGGCTTGCCTCTTGTACAAGCACCTGAACATATCTTCTCACTTAATGGTGATTGGGCAGTGCGTGATGATGTTGCTTCATGGGCCCGCATGAACTATCAAGGCAAAGAGAAAAACAACATCACTAGTGATAGCACAAGAACGTTGGCACCTTCTATTACTTACGTAGATCTCGGTGTGAACTGGCGTGTAACTAAGAATGTGAAGTTAATGGCAGCGGTTTATAACTTGTTCGATGAGCAAATCACAGAGGAAGAGTTTGGCTACATTGAAGATGGCCGACGCTACTGGTTAGCTGCTGAAGCGACTTTCTAATCTACTTACTTTTTTAAGCGAATAACAAAACAATGAATACGAAAATTAAGTCTGCGATGACCTCTCTGCTACTTATGCCCTTTGTCTGTTTGGCTGGGGAGTTCAATGTAGAGAAGGATATCTTGTTCAAAACTGTAGGTGAAAGAGAGATTAAACTCGATCTTTATGCTCCTTCGGTTGAATCAAATACTCAGTACCCGTTATTAGTCTGGGTACATGGTGGTGCATGGAAACGTGGGAGCAAAGACGCCATCCCAGAAAAGAACCCATTATTACTTCAGTCTGTGTTGAATGAAGGTTATGCGCTAGCTTCAGTTGATTATCGTTTAAGTGGAGAAGCGATCTTTCCTCAACCAGTACAAGACATTAATGATGCACTGAACTATTTGTACGACAATGCTGAAAAGCTCGGTATTAAAGCGGACAATGTTGTGATAATGGGACGCTCTGCTGGTGGGCACCTCGCTGGCTTTATTGGTGCGACTAACTCGGCATACCACCAAGTAGATTTCTATGAGCCACCAAAGTACAAGGTCTCAGCCGTAGTGAGCTTTTTTGGCCCTACCGATTTACTTGAGTTAAGTAATAAAGGTGGCAAGAAAACCAGCAAAAAATCGTCTGTATCCCGTTTCTTAGGAGATATTCCAAACAATATTCCAAAGCTTGCCAAGAAAGCATCAACGACGAGTTATGTGAATGAAAATACTCCACCATATATACAGTTACACGGCACCTTGGATAAGCGAGTGCCTCTATCTCAAAGTGAGATACTTAAGGCTAAGCTTGATGAGCATGGAGTTACCAACCAACTTTTCATTGAAGAAGGTGTAGGACACAGTGCACCTGTCTTTGATACCGAGAAGTACGTTACTCATGTTTTGGACTTCTTAAATAAACACTTTCCGAACTAACAGCTCTAGTCAATATAAGGCTTAAAAGTTCAAGGGGGAATACTGAGCCAACTGTGATTACAGTTGGCTGTTTCATGTATCTCTATTGGACATTTATCATTCTGATTAACGGGAGCGGCTGCTCATTTTCAGGCAGGGTTGAATAAATCTATGGCTACTTTGGGGTATGTATTCTAACGAACTTATGTCCAAAAGTGTGTCATACGCATCAAAAAGGTGCTCAGATCACATTTGTTAATCTATCATCAAGCCCAGTTGAAGTTGTTAGTCCAAAAGACTCAACCCATATTGTTTATCCTAACGGGTACCTAATCACTACTGGTAGACTGGTTGTTGCAAACTCTGGAGGCTCTGTAGTTAGTAAAGAAGAGCGAGGCATCGTTGTGGTTCGAGATTATGGTGGTAAAAAAACAAATGTAAATCAAAGAAGTGCCCCTTTAGCCGTTTGGATACCGAGTGCTATTGGTGGAGCAATCTTGGGTGGAATGGGAGTTGTAGCTTCGAACCCTAGTGCAGGCCTTAGACCCATGGTCATTGGAGCGTTCTCAGGGGCCCTTGGTGGTGCATTAGGCCCATTGATTGGGGCTGGTCAATTTGGAGGAGGTGCTCTAGGTGTCTCAGTAGGTGGAGCGTGTAGCAGTTGCCATATTTAATTTGGATGATGGCAGTAACATCATACATTACCCTGTACTTTACTCTGTTAAAAGGAAAGAAAGAACGATTTATATATGGGCTCATATCGATCACTCTAATTACTGTGAGCAGTATGTTTAACATCAGAGAGCCTCATCTTTTTGATGTTTTGTCGTCGGTCATTATCTATGTTCTTTCTAAGTGGGTTAAAACAGATCCTAAGTATTTTCTACTCACAGTCACTGCCATATATTGGCTCTACCCTTTAGTTTTGAGTGTTGCAACTCTTCAAAGCTCATGAGAAAGAGCGGATGCACCAATAAAATAATGCTGAATAAGTAAGCGTTGTGTAACTTACAAGGAGTCGCCAGGGTAGCGACTCTTTTTTGATGCTCGATGAAGTATGTCTCGCTTTAAGTCCGTTGATTCGATAGAGTGTTACCGTTCCAACCATCACCTTTTCAATTGAGCTCAAAAAATTCATCTATTCGTTAAGGAATACAAGCCACATAGATCTTTGGAGTATCGTAGTAAAGCTTCTGTATAAACTTTAATCTAGAGCATCACACATAGCGATCATTTGGGTACTTGGTCATATTTAGTTGAATTAGGTAGGTAACGGGAAAACTAACTACCTTTGTCGTTTGCTAAAATAATGCCTGTCATTTAATTTAATTTAGCCTTGAGTAGCGGGTTGAGTAAATAATTAAGAACCGTTTTCTTCCCTCCTAATACATCGACCTGGGCAATCATTCCTGGGCGAATTGGATACTGCTTGCCCTCCTTCTCGAGAAAGTTAGTCTCGGTCTTAACGAGAATTTGATAGAAATAAACTTTTCCTTGAGACGTCTCTTCCTCGATAGTATCGGGACTAATTTGAATAACCTCTCCTTCTAAGTCACCATAAATAGAGAAGTCATAGGCCGTAATTTTTACCTTTGCTGGCATACCGGGGGCAAGAAACGCGATATCCTCTGGTGCAATTTTAGCTTCGACTAACAACTGCTCATCAATAGGCAGCACATACATTATCGGCTCACCTGGCTGGACAACACCTCCTTTTGTCGTGATGACAATATCATTAACCATACCTTTTACTGGTGAAACTATTTCTGTTCTCAGTAATTGATCTTGCCGCTGTACCAAGGCTTCGTTAAGAACATTAAGCTCCGCTTTTTTCTGTGTCAATTCCGTGTAAGCGTCCTGCATATAGCTATTGTTTACTTCTACTATTTGACCTTTAAGATCTTCCAATTCTTTCTCTAAGCGTAACGCTTCCATTTTACTGACTGATGCCGATTTAACCATTGGCATTAAGATAGCTAGTTGATCTTCTACAATCATTATTCTGCGTTTTAAGCCTGAAATCTTCTCTTTCTTACTATTTCGCCTAGTTTCGAACAGTGCTCGCTCAAAGGCTAAATCTTTGTTATCAATACGCGCCTGATCAGAGAAGGTCAATGAAGGCTTATTTTTGACTTCTGCTTCTAACCTAGTGATTGACGCGAGTAATGAAGAAACTTGACTCCGCCCTTCTCGATAAGCAGCTTGAAAGCGAGTTTTATCCATATGTATCAGAATATCGCCTTCGTTGACCAACTGCCCTTCTTTTACGAGTAAATTTTGTACAATACCGCCTTCAAGGCTCTGAATTTTCTGTAAACGACTAGAAGGGATAATTTTTCCTTCACCTCGGGTTACCTCGTCAATTTCTGAAAAAGCTGCCCAGAGGATAAAAACGGCAACAATCAGAGAACATAACCACAATGCAGGTCGAGCCGAAAGAATGCGCTCGCCTCCTATCAGTTTGCTGGACGAACCCATGCTTTCACCTTTGGTTGCTGAATGCCTAATATTTTATCAAAATCACCTTGCATCGCGACGCTACCATTGCTTAGAACGATACCTTGACTGCCAAGACTGAGCATGCTGCGTTTATGTGTAGACATCACTAAGGTTTTACCTTTTAGCCACGTACTCATAAACCTAATCACTTTTTCTTCATTACTTTGATCAAACGCTGATGTAGGTTCATCCAATAAAACAATTCTTGGGTTTTGCAGTATGAGGCGAGCTAATGCGACGGCTTGTCGTTGTCCTCCAGATAAACTTCGGTTTCCTAAAATTGGCATATCTAATCCGAGAGGATGCGAGCGAACAGCAGACCCCAAACCAATATTGTCGAGCACCTCAAAAATGACGTCGTCGGAATGTCTGTCACCACCGATAAGTAGATTCTCGCGCAAAGTACCGTAAAAAAGCGCAGAGTCTTGTGGTAGATAACCAATGTCTCGTTGTCGGTCACTAGGATCAAGCTGGGTCATAGAAATATCGTCAATCAACAAGTGACCACTATCAATATCTTCTAATCCAGCAAGTACACGTAAGAGGCTTGATTTTCCCGCACCGTTACCTCCTAGCAAAATCGTGTGGGTTCCTGCTTTAATTTTGAGCTTTTCTATAGAGAGTGCTTTTTGTCCTTCTTCTCCATACGTCAAACATACATTTTCTAACTGATAATCACCATTTAACTTAGACTTTTCTGCAAATTGGCGTCCACAAGGGCGCTCCACAGGAGCCTGCATAATTTGGTCGAGCCCTTCTAGAGCCACTTTCACATGTTGCCAGCGTACCAATACGCCTGTAATTTGGTTAACTGGTGCAATCGCACGAGACGTGAGCATGGTACAGGCTATCAAAGCACCAATGGTCATTTCGCTCGCACTAATCTGGTGGACCCCAACAACAACGACAAAAATGAATCCCAATTGCTGAACCATTGATGCACCATAGCTGAGTTTGTTAGACAAGCTTTTTAAATCAATGCTGTCAGCTGCTTGTTTTTTTGTCAGAAGCTCCCAAAGGAAAAGGTTGCGCGAAGTAGCGTTGGTAGCTTTGACTGTTTCAAGGTTTTCTATCACTTCAATCATAAGCCCATGTTTAATAGCTCCTTCTTTTAACCCCTCTCTAGATAACCGTGCTAATTTCCCCTGCATAAGTAGGCTGGGCAACAGCATAAATACTATAGCAAGCACTGGAACCCAAACCACAGCACCACCGAGATACCAGATCACTAACAAGAAAAGGAAAATGAAAGGGAAGTCACTGATAGTCGCCGCTGTCGATGAAGTAAAAAACTCGCGAATAGTTTCGAACTCTTTTAATTGACTTGAAAACGCTCCGACGGATTGAGGTTTGGCTTTTAAGCGCATGTGCAACACTTGACAAAACAAACGAGATGAGAGTTCAAGATCAAGCTTTTTACCCGTCACATCTAGTAAATAGGCACGTAAAATACGTAGTAGGAAGTCAAAAACGATTGCAATAACGACCCCAGACGTCAATATAAACAGGGTATCGAATGCATCACTAGGCACCACCCTATCGTATACTTGTAGCGCAAACAGTGAGGTCCCGATAGCCAGAATATTAGCGAACAAGGAAGCTATACCAACATCGATATAGGTTGGCCAACACTTTAAGAGTTGGGACTTCAACCAATGTTTTTCATAAGGCTCCGCATACCCCTCTGCACGGTCATCAGATTTATATGAAACGCTTGCAATAACAACGAAACCGGAATACCGACTTTCAATATCAACACGAGGAACAACTCTTTGTCCTTTTGTTATAGGACAATAGGTAGTGAATTGCTCATCGCTCACTTTAAGCAGAATAATACCATCATTGTCTTCGGTTAGCAGAAGGGCTGGCAAGTGTTGATTATTCAGCTTTCCTAATGACTTTTCCAAGATTACGGAAGAAATTCCGTGGGAATCTAAAGCCCTATTAATCAGCTCAATTGAAAATTTCCCGTCTTTCAATGGTAGACCTTCACCAATGACATTGTAGCGAATTGGCTTGCCAATCAATGCACAATAATTAACGAGCGCCTCTCTAAGTGGGTCTTTACTCTGCGTCTGATTCAATATTCACCCCCATAACTTTCTGGAGCAAAATAAGAATCCAACACGCCTAACTCAGCTCGAATTCGGTATGGAATTCTTAGTAGCTCTATAGAAACATTCAAATGTTGATTAGCTAACTCAAAACGTTCGCGCTCGACGTTCAACAATTCTTGAACAGTGGTTAGACCAGCCCGAAATTGGTCTTGATACGCTAATACCAAATTCGTTGCTGCATCAAGCTGATTGATAATGGCGCCTTCTTGTTTTTCGAGCGTCGCCATCGTTTCGCGCTGTATTCCCATGTTTCGTGCCATATCGAGTTGGGTAAATTGCACATCCCATTTCGCAGCTTCGGCTCGCAAATGTTCAACATCATCTAAGTCAAAGCTCGCAGGGCCTTGCTTTAGACTGGCTCTAACATTGACAGCGATAGCAGAATCTTCCAGTAAATCACCTCCCACTTTTCTACGCTGAGAGTAGGCATCAAGCACAAGTTTCGGCAATTGTTCTGCTTTAGCTTGACTCGCATCATTTTTTGCAACTTCCACTTTCTCGACAGCTTGCATATATTGTGGTGATTGTTTAATGAGTGTCGATTCATCTTCCTTTCTCGGTAGTACGTTCTGTTGAATTTGAGAAAAGTTCGGCAGTGTAGGTAAGCGATTGACTGGCCTTTGGATCAGTAATTCCAAACGAAGCTTTGCCTGACGCTCATCGCTCAAAGCTTGTTGCCACTGTTGCTCACTATAGTATATAGCTTGACGGACTCGATTGACCTCAGAACGATCACTGTATCCACCGCCGCTACGCACATTGGCCATTTTCTCTATATTCTCAAGATGGCTCTGGTGGTCAAGTATCAGTCTCTTTCGCTGTAATTCCATTTTGCTATCAAAGTAAGCTTCAATGATTTCTAACCCTACCTCGGATCGAACCTGCCTTAAGTAATGCATCTTTTCTCGCGCTCGGGCATTCATGCTACTCACTTCACTATCCAAAGCCCCCCAATCATAAAGGGTGTAACTGGCATTTATGTTGTAAGCAAGATCCCCTTTTACACCATCGGCAGGTCCCGCGGACACATCCAGTGTTGGCCAGTAACCTCCTTCACTCAGGTCAACTCTCATATCGGCTTGCTCTACTTCTGCTTCAATCGCCCTAACTCTCGGGTTCAAAGATAAACCTTGAATAACCAGTTGCCGTAGAGAAGGGGCCTCTATTGAAGAGGCCGACCAACTACTACTACAGGCTAAACTCATCAATAACAACGACGCTCTGATAGTAGATTTAGTAACCGACATTACTCTCCTCTTCGCTCGTTAATGGTGGCGTAATTGAACCTGCATTACTAAACATGACTCCATCTATCACGATGCTACCTGAGTCACTGCTCGCTAATGACTCAACTTGCCCATCAGATGACTCCATTAAGGTGAGGTCAGAACTCTCTTCAGCGGTATACGAGAGCATTGCTTCCATCATAGTCGTGACTGACTCAGGAACGCCTTCTCCCGTTGCCTTTACAAAGACATTTAGTTGAGTTCGTTCCACCGTTCCATCGGGGTATGCCACTTCATAAGTGAATGAGTCACTGAGGATCCCACCAAAGACGGCTAAATTGCTATCCGGTGTATAGCTGTAATTACCCTGCGCATCAACATTTAGAGCTCCGTATTGCCCTACTAGAGTGGTATTGGTAGCAACAGTTTCGAAATTCAATCCGTCGCCAGAAACAGACAGACTATAATCTGTACCAAACTGAACATCATTATCAAATAAGTTCCCTTCCGCAACAGAAACCTCATCCACCGTATATTGATCCATATAGTGCGTAATAGATGTCAAGTTAGCGCCCAAGGAACCCGCAACTCCCACAGGAACGTTGACTGTTAATGTAACTTCATAACTGCCTTCCGCCAGTCCATCAAATATCACCTGCCCACTATTCCCACTGACTAACGACAATAATGCATCATCAGAGAAGCTTTCTACTTCAGTCATCACGCCACCTACATCTTGTGCCAGTGTCAATGTAACGTTGCTGCCAAGACCAAGTAACTCATTGCTATCTAAAGTAAATCGCAAATCCTGAGTGGTGTTCGCTGCCACCTCGACACTGTATGTATCAGACTGGGAGCCGCCTAATGATACAAGCCAACTAACATTTAGCGCGTCAGTTATCTCTGGTTCAACAACTGAAACGTAATCATAGTGAAGGCCCGCAATAGCCGTATCTGAAGCAGCTCCTTGACCTGAAAGGTTGAAGGTTAGCTCTGCACTCGAATTGCTAAATCCATCTGAGATGGTATAAGTGAAACTATCACTATCACCTAAGCCAGCACGTGCTCCGTTGGCCACATAAGTGTAATTCCCGTCTTCATAAACGGTAAGCTCACCGTACTGACCACTCAGTACGACACCCGATGTACTGCTTCCAAGAACTGTAACTATATCACCGTCGCTATTAGTCACTTGGGTTACCACACCACCATTCGTGAGCGAGTCAGCTACTTCACCAGCATTCCCACCCTGGATCACGTTGCCACTAACCGTTGTACTGCCTTCAAACTGATACTCAGTGAGGGTAGACGTCACATCAGTTCGTTGCAGTAATGTTAAGGTATTACTTAATAAAGTGTCCGCAACTATATCCAACACCTCATCCACAACACTAGCTAAACCAATGGCATTCAATCCGGTCGTTAAGGTGTCGACTAAATCACCCGCGCCAATACTGTCAGCACTGGCCAGTAATGGTTCAAGAATAAATGTGCGCACTGCACTTCCAACTCCCAATCCACCTGCAGAGCCCAAAACGTTACCATTTAAAGCGGATTCAATTGCGTCTAGAAGCACTTCTTGATTTTCTGCGCCCAAAACCACGCCACCTGAGCCCAATTCCGTTAGAGATACATTATTATCACCACTCGTATCAAACAGATTTGCCAGCTCACTTTCATCGTTGCGAACTACAACCGAATATTCGCCAGCCGGTAACCCCGAGAAGTTAGCCACGAGAGTATCATCACCAGTCACCCCTAAAACAGTCAGTCCTGCAACGTCACCTACAAGAGGATTGTCTGGTGACATTGCTTGTCTAACGACTTGACCCTGGGCATCAACAACCTCAACAACATACGCATCTGCAACGGCCACTAAAGCTTCTTGGTTCACTTCTACAACAACTTCTCCATTGAAGCCGCTGCCTACAATAATAGGAGTGCTTGAAATACTGCTTGCGTTATTCGTCGTGCTTATACTTGATAGTGTTGTATCGCTCGATGCACCTTCTAACAGCCCAAGAACTTGCGTATCGCTGTCTGTCACAGGCTCACTTACTTGGCTGGTTTGTACACCTAATGCCATATCTACTGAATCTGATTGAGCGGATGCAGCAGTAAAATCTGTCCCAGAGATCGCAATCGTCAGCGTTGCTGTATCCGATGTTTCGCCATCCGATAAAGTGTAGGTAAAGATTTCATTTTGCCCGACTGAGGCTCGATCACCATTGGCAACATAGCGATAGCTACCATCAGATTCAATATCCAATGTGCCAAATTGTCCTTCTATAGTAGTAACACCCGACGCATTGACGGTAAGGCTCTCACCAGTTGAGCTCTCAACTTCCGTGATCAAAGATCCTGCTATAACAGCGTCTGCTCCCTCTCCATTGCTATTACCCGTAATAACATTGCCTTGCGCCTCAGTTTCTCCGTTATAAATGTACTCAGTGACTGTCGTCGTAATATCGGTGCCTTGTAACACTGTTAACGTATTACTGAGCAATGCATCAGCAACAGCGCTCAGCACGATATCTAAACTACCTGTCAAGCCAAGCCCGTCTAGACCTAAAGTCAAAACGTCTACAAGTTCACCCGCCCCAATTTCGGTCGTGGTGTCCAGCGCAGACTCCAGAATTCCTCGCACTGGAGGGCCTAGAACTACTCCGAGAGTTCCTTCAACAGTATTTAAAACAGAGTCCTGGTTATCTGGCCCCAATACTACTCCAGCATTACCAAGCTCGGTTAGATTAACATCACCATTGCCATCGCTATCGAGCAATTCTTCCAACTTACTCTCATCATTGCGAACAACGACCGTATAATCTCCTGCCGCTAGTCCATCCACAGTGAATGAAACAGTTTCATCACCTGTAACATTAAACACATCTAATCCACCAACATCAGCCAATTGAGAATTAGCACTAACACTTGCATACACTAGCTCATTGTTTGAATTGTACACCTCAACTTTGTATGCATCGGCCACAGCAACTAAGCTCTTTTGCGAGACCTCAATCGCTACTTCACCAACATGATCTACAGACACTGTAAACGCAGAGCTTGCGTCTGTGCCTCCAGTGCTTTCTGCCACCCCAACCACTTGGACATCTTGAGTCGTTTGAGCAGGAGAGACTGTTACGGTAGGATCTCCCATATCTAGAGAGCTAGTATCTTCGACTGCATCAATCGATTGAATTACAATATCTTGAGCAAGGCTACTTTCACTATTCCCGGCTTCATCAGTGACGGTGGCTATAACTGAATGTGTTCCTAAAGATAGAGTAGCATTTGAAAGATCAAGCACCCAGTTACCACTACCGTCTATAGTTAGCTCTGGGTCGGTACCTTCGGTATATATTGTTCCTGACACATTAACAGTAAGTAGTGTAGCTTCACTAGTGTTGATGGTACCGGTCAACACTAACGTTGTATCACTTGTGATAAAATCACCACCAGTACCAGAGTCAGTGGTGATGCTATCAAAGCTAACTATCGGTTCACCAATTACACCACCACTGACAGATGTATCTAAAATGGTGGTATCAGTAACTGTGCCAGTGTTCCCCACTGCATCTGTCACTTCCATGAAGACTGTAATCAAACCATCACTCAAACCGGATAAGTTAAGGTTATTGACGGTAACTACGCCCGAGCCGTCTACGGTAATATTCGTTGTAGGAATAGAGATATTGGTATTACCGTCACTGACTAGAATCGAATCTATGGTTGCTCCAACCTCTACTTGTCCCGATAAAGATACTGAAACCGATTCAGTCTCACTTAACAACTCATCACCACCGTCATTAAACGCGATCGAATTACTCCCATCACCATTACTTGGTCCGGTAGTGTCGATAACTAATGTACCAGAGGCTACCCCCTGGTTCCCCGCCTCATCGGTTGCTGTTACCGTAACGGTGTAGCTGTTGTCAGCTAGCGACGCTAACGTATTGTCCGCC
>NZ_JPIL01000008.1:0-27847 GCF_000742455.1 Vibrio sp. OY15
CAAATGAGGCCTCATTCGGCTTTAAAATACAAAACGCCCGATGAAGGACATCGAGCGTTTTATTTAAAAAGGGTAAACCCATATCAGGCCGGGTCAGTCAGCAAGTGCAATTATTTGCGAACAGCGATTGCTTCAATCTCGATGCCAACATCTTTTGGTAGGCGAGCCACTTCTACACAAGAGCGTGCAGGGTAGTTTGCTACGCCGTGCTCATCAAAGAACTTGCCGTAAACTTCGTTCACTGTGCCAAAGTCATTTAGGTCTTTAACAAAAACCGTTAGCTTTACAATATCAGATACTTTAAGACCTGAAGATTCAACTACAGCCTTTACGTTTTCTAGAGACTGACGAGCTTGTTCTGCGATATCAGCAGACACTTCACCTGTCGCTGGGTTTACTGGGATTTGGCCTGAAGTAAGAACCATGTTACCTAGATCTACGCCTTGAACGTAAGGACCGATTGCTGCTGGTGCAGACTCAGTGTGAAGTACTTTCGTCATTTGATTTTTCCATCAGTTGTAGGGAATAAAGATTCTCAGTTTGCCTCTAAACCCTCGGTAGGTAAAGAGCAAAATACCCTGACATTGCAGGGTATTTTAAACGTATCACAGCCTAGTCGTGCGGCGTGTTTATCGCTCGGTTACGATCTCGCGTGAGAACACTTTCTCGCAGTATTTACACTTTAGGCGGATTTCTTGTTTCTTCTCGAACACGCTAAAGCTGCTTTCTACTGGTTCATTATGAGAAATACAGTTTGAATTCGGGCATTCAAATACATCATTGATGCGCTCAGGAAGCTCTAACGCGAGCTTTTTCACCACTTCATAATTCTCGATTTGATTCACGGTCGCGTGAGGAGCATACAACGCTAGCTTGCTCGCTTGCTCTTCATTGATAAACACATTTTCGATTTTGAGTAGATCTTTATGACCGAGTGCTGATGATGGCAAGTTCAGTCCAATCGTTACGCGTTGTGATGAATTGTGCATATCGAACAGTCTTAATACTTTGATGCCGATTTGCGCAGGGATGTGGTCGATGACCGTACCATTTTTGATTGCTTCTACCTGCAATTGAGTTTCTTTAGCCATGATTTTTCCCCTCGATTACAGTGTTTCGTTTAGAACAAGCGCCAGCAGTGCTTGGCGAGCATACACGCCATTTTGAGCTTGCTGGAAGAAGTAAGCATGAGGCGTTTTATCAACATCAGTTGTGATTTCATCCACACGTGGTAGTGGGTGCAGTACTTTCAAGTTCTCACGCGCGCCTTCTAGTAGTGCCGCCGTTAGGATGTAAGCCGACTTAATATGAGCGTATTCCGATTCGTCAAAGCGTTCTTTCTGTACGCGTGTCATGTACAGAATATCCAGTTCAGGAATCACACTTTCCATGTCTGTGTGTAGGCTATATTGAATGCCAGCTTCGTCTAGTTCTTCGCAGATGTAATCTGGCATTGCCAGCGCATCTGGTGCAACAAAGAAGAAGCGGATGTTGTTAAACTTTGCTAAGGCTTGAGTCAGTGAGTGCACTGTGCGGCCATATTTTAGGTCACCTACGAATGCGACGTTCAGGTTGTCTAGACGCCCTTGTGTTTCCGCGATGGTGTATAGGTCGAGTAGCGTTTGAGTTGGGTGTTGGTTTGCACCGTCGCCCGCGTTGATCACTGGCACGCCATTTGAAAATTCAGAGGCCAAGCGAGCGGCGCCTTCTTGTGGATGACGCATCACAAAGGCATCGACGTAAGAAGAGATGACTTGTACTGAATCTGCGAGTGTTTCGCCTTTTTTCGCCAGAGAGGTATTACCATCATTATCAAAGCCAATCACGTCACCACCAATGCGCTGAATCGCTGTTTCAAACGATAAACGTGTACGTGTTGATGGTTCAAAGAAACAACTTGCAACGACTTTGTTTTTAATCAGTTCTGGTCGAGGTGCTTTTTTAAGGCTACCTGCTGTTTCTACGATAAGTTCCAGTTCTTCGCGTGAAAGCTCTGGAATAGAGATGATGTGCTTCTGGTAAAGCGAGTTCGCCATGATCTTCTTCCCTATAACATTGATGACTACATCCAAATAACCGAAAGGAATTTTGGACATAAAAAAACCTCCCCAATGGGGAGGTTTTAAAATTCAATAGAATTAACGAAAATAACACCACGTAAGCGTAGTCGCTTAGCGAGAGCAAATCGCGTTTTTACGTCAGCAATCAGCGTGGTCATTTCTTAATCCTCAGACAAATTGCCGAGCATTATACGCTTAACTTTCGTGAGCGCAAGCGATTACATCATGGTTTTTATCGGCTGTTTTTGCGCACTGGTTTAGCTTCCTAGCGTCGCAACCATCACGGCTTTGATGGTATGCATACGGTTTTCAGCTTCGTCGAATACGATGGAGTATTCCGATTCAAATACCTCTTCTGTTACTTCAAGGCCTTTCATACCGTATTTTTCAGCGACTTCTTTGCCGACGGTGGTTTCATCATTGTGGAAAGCTGGAAGGCAGTGCATGAATTTCACATGTGGATTACCCGTTTGCTTAATCACGTCCATATTGATTTGATAAGGTGTCATTAACGCTACACGTTCATCCCATGCCTCGGCAGACTCACCCATAGACACCCAAACGTCGGTGTATAGGAAGTCACAACCTTTCACACCTTCCTCAACGCTTTCTGTTAACGTGATTTTTGCACCGGTTTGTTGCGCGATAGTTTGACTAGTTGCCACGAGCTCTTCTTCAGGCCAGAACGCTTTTGGCGCGACAAGGCGAATATCCATGCCCATTTTCGCTGCGCCCACCATAAGTGAGTTACCCATGTTGTTGCGCGCATCACCTAGGTAAGCGAAGGTTATTTCATGTAGCTGTTTACCACGGCCGTGCTCTTGCATGGTCAGGAAGTCAGCAAGGATCTGGGTTGGGTGGAACTCATCCGTTAAACCATTCCACACTGGAACACCAGCATAAGTACCAAGCTCTTCAACAATGGATTGGCCAAAGCCTCGGTATTCAATCCCGTCGTACATACGACCAAGAACACGAGCAGTGTCTTTCATCGATTCCTTATGACCGATTTGCGAGCCAGAAGGGCCGATGTAAGAGACTTGAGCACCTTGGTCAAAGGCAGCGACTTCAAACGCACATCGGGTACGAGTCGAAGATTTCTCAAAGATTAGTGCGATGTTTTTACCTTGAAGTTTCTTCTGCTCTGTTCCTGCATATTTAGCTTTTTTTAGCTCTGCAGACAGTTCGAGCAAAAACTGGATTTCTTTGGTTGAGAAGTCCAATAGCTTCAAAAAGTTGCGGTTACGTAAATTGAAAGCCATAGCTCGTCCCTTAGTACATGTGATTAGATTAATAGAACTCATTAAAACATATAAATGCTTTTATTGTGAATAATTATTTTTAATTAAAGCTAAAAAAGGTTGATGTATTCACATCAACCTTAGTTTTGATTCACCTAATGTAAAGGGACGAGTAAGTTATATATCGTCTCGTTCTATTGGACAGCTCATACAGCGAGCGCCACCGCGACCACGACCAAGCTCGTTACCAGGTACTGTCAGTACTTTGATGCCAGCTTTATCGTATTTTTCGTTGGTGTATACATTGCGTTCGTAACCAATTACTACGCCCGGTTTTACAGTTAGAACGTTATTGGCATCATTCCATTGTTCGCGTTCCGCTTCATAGCTGTCACCACCCGTGGTGATGATTTTCAGCTGATCTAAGCCAAGAGCGGACTCAATCGCGTGCAGATAGTTATGTGAGGCTTCAACATGCATTTCACCGTTGCCTTTTGGTGTTAAGCGCCATGTGTCGAGATCTTTGCGCATGATCTCTGGGTAGACAGAGAAAGTATCTACATCCATATGGGTCATCACAGTGTCTAAATGCATACATGAACGGTGTTTAGGCAGATCAATTGCAATAACTTCGGTAGCTTGGCCTGCTTTAAATAGGCTCGCTGCAAGGTTCTCTACGCCTTGCGCGGTCGTACGCTCAGACATACCGATCAGAACTGCACCTTTACCAATAACCAACACATCACCGCCTTCGACATTAGCATTATCATAATGCAGATCATCGTCACCGAAGTATTTGATAAAATCTTGGCCAGCAAAAATTGGGTGCCAACGATAAATCGCACGTAGGTGGTTTGTTTCACGTTGGCGTGCAGGCATCATCATCGGGTTAAGAGAAACGCCGCCATAAACCCAACATGAGGTATCACGAGTAAAGAGGTGATTAGGCAGTGGCTCAATAACAAAGTCGAGAGGACGCTTCATTTTTGGCAGCATAGAAGATGAGGAGATCGGTAGCTCTGAGTATGCTAAGCCACCTAAAAAGATGCAGGCAAGATGTTCATCATCCATTTCTGAAAAGTATTGGCGTAGGTCTCGCGCAAATGTTGGCCCGTAGCGAAAGTCAGAAATCTGAGTGTTCAGCAGCCATTGTTTTGCTTCTGGAACAGCGAGGGTTTCGACCAGTAAATCGTGGAGGAGAAGCACTTCAACGTCTTGCTCGCGCAGCGTACGTGCGAATGCATCGTGCTCTTCACCTGCCGCTTCTACAGCAAGAACGTCATCAAATAGCAACTCATGACAGTTTGACGGAGTTAAGTGGGTTAGGGCGCGTTCAGGGCGATTTAATAGAACTCGTCGAAGTTGACCAACTTCTGATCCAACGTACAGCTTGCTCATTTTGTATCCTTACAAATTTTCCAGCCATTAGTTATGACAAGCTTCCTAGAAAGATGCAAGTTATCAAGCTTTGTTTATATTCTGGTGTTTCTGGTTTTGTGAGTTTTTTATTTTTATTTTGATTCTTATGAAATTTATTATTAGATATAAATGCTATTTTACTAAAATTAGAGTGCGTGCGTTTTTATTCTAATTTTCCCGTTGAGAAAGAATACACGCACAGTGCATAAAATGTGCATTTTTATTCTAAATTATGCATTATTAAAGTGAATTTATTCGTTATGCTTCTTCGTTTTACACGTGAGTGTATTCAAGAAAGCATCATAAACACGCATAGAAAGAGAAAATAACCACATTAAGTGTCAATTAGGATGTTCTGAATATTAAAAAATGCCATTCTTTGTTAATTTTTTGTTTCTTTGTGTGGTCGGTTTAATATTTAGATTCAAATAACCGATAAGAATCGCAGTGGTATGATGTTTGTTTGTGGCTTTTCATCGCAATCCATGCCATATTTCACCGGATCAGCATACTCAGTATCGGGTATTGTGTTTCCATCAAGTAACTAATCTGGAGCCAAAACATGTCTCACGAAGATGAATATCTATCAGTAGAAGAATTAATTGAGATTCAAAAGGAAGAGACTCGCGATATCATTGCAGCATTGCTAGAAGATGGCAGCGATCCAGATTCGCTATACGAAATTGAGCACCACCTGTTTGCAGAAGATTTTGACACGCTAGAAAAAGCGGTAGTTGAAGCATTCAAGATGGGCTTTGAAGTTCTTGAAGCAGAAGAAACTGAAGATGAAGATGGTAACAAGTTGCTTTGCTGTGATGCGACTATGGAGTCCGCACTAGACGCAGAAGCGATTGATGCGCAAGTTGAAAAATTGATTCACTTGGCAGAAAAATACGACATCATCTATGACGGTTGGGGTACGTACTACGAAGGCGAAGATGCGCTTTACCCTGAAGAAGATGAAGACGACGAGTAATCAAAGCTCACTACTTTTGGAAAAACCAGCGTTTAACGCTGGTTTTTTTATTCCTTGAAAAACTGACGAATGTGGAGGCGATAAATAATTCACATTGAGTTTATAGGGGATTTCTCCCTATAATGCGTGAAAATTGATCTAGCTCAAGGTGTATATGCAACTCTCACTCGCCGGTTTATGGCAAGTCTCTCCACTGACGGACCTTTCTATCCCACAGGATGACATTACTTTCCCTGCTCCTTTGAGTCAGGTATTGCCAGCTGAACTGACAGAAGAAGCAATTCGTCAGCAAGAGTGGCACCTGATGCATGACATTGAAGTGGACGAATCCATGATGGCATTCCCAGCGGTAGAAATGGTGTTGGGTGGTGTGGATTACCATGCAGAAGTGCGTTTGAACGGAGTAGCATTGTTCGACTGTGACGGTTCTCAAAATGTCTACAAGAAAGACATTCGTCCGTTCATGCAAATGGGGCGTAACCGCTTTGAAATCTTGTTCTTAGAGGAAGAAGAGGATCTTCTGTTTGATGAAGATAAACCTGAGCTGTGCTCTCTGTCCGATCATGAATATAAAAAAAGTGATGAGCGCTTAGGGGTATGGCAAGAACCGTATCTGCAGTTCATTCGCAATGTACGTTTAGACCGCGTGGCAACCGAGCAGATTTGGCACCACGGTGGTGGTTGCGAGTTTAAAGTAGACTTGTACTATCAAACTTTTGCGCCGGGTCTGGTCTCTGCATCGGTTAAGTTTAATGGTATGACTTACCATATTCCTATTGATGTCCGAGCGGAGCATGCGAGCGCTTTATTCCAGATCGAAGCGCCAAAGTATGCCGATCTTACTGATCCTGATCCAAGTGATCTCTACCAATTGTCTGTTGAGTTGGATGGGCAGCACCAAAACTTCACTGTTGCCTTGAGCCAGGAGCTTTGTGTTACCCATGTTGTGCTTTAACTTCTAATAATATTATCTATTACAGCATCTTAAGCATTACGACTTCACATGCATCATGCCCTGTTTGTCCAAGCGGGGCATCGAGATGCTCAAAGCCTAGCTTTTCATACAAGCTTACCGCTTCTCTCAGACATTCAGTTGTCTCTAAATAGCACTGCTGATACCCAAATTGTTCCGCCAATTGTAAGCTCAATGCGACGATGCGTTTGGCTAAACCGTGTCCTCGTGTTTGAGGTAAGAAGTACATCTTTTGTAGTTCACACACATTTGGCTCGCCAGCTAAAGGGGCAAAGCCACCGCCACCAACGATCTCTCCGCGATGTTCAATGACCCAATAGGCGGCCCCGCATTGATTGTAAACCGAATACATATCATCAAGCGTTGGATCGGCCACACCATAACCTTTGTCTGCGGTTAAGCCGTATTCTGCAGAGACTTTACGAATCACATCTGCGACTTGCGGGTTGTCTGCTTTAGTAAGAGGCCGACGAACGTATTCCTCAGACTGACACACTTTTGTTAGCCCTTTTAGGTAAGTCTCTAGACCAAGTTTGAGTTGCTCTTGCTCGCTGTCATCGAGTTGGGTAAGCAGTTGTTCAAAGAAGTGGTTTTGCTGTTGGTCCAGTTGTGATAACGCCTGTTGGCCTTGCTCTGTAATCGCTACGAGTTGACTACGTTTGTCTTTTGGGTTTTCGATGCTCTCGACCAAACCTAATTTAATCAAACCAGTAACGGTTCGGCTCGCGTTGGACTTGTCGACATTAAGCTGCTGTGCCAGCTGATTGATGGTCAATGGCTGCAATTGGATTTCACCCAATGCGTGCGCTTGCACTGGAGTGAGAGCGACATCGCCGCATTGTTTATCAAGCATACCAAGCAATCGGACGGCTTGACGGGAGTAGTGTCGAAGTTGACGAGCGTTCATTATCACTTACCTCTAAAAATAAAGTTGCGCACCGCAATTAAATTAATTGCGGTGCGCAACCTTGTCAATGGTAAATGTCATTTTTCTCGTTAGGAGACGTAGTGAGCCTCCATGTTTAAGCGTGGTGATGTAAACAAAACTGCGGTGCTGGAGCTTTTTCTGATGATTTACGCATCCATACTTTCTCGTGGAAGTAGTAAGCCACCGTGTTCAAACTCGGCTCTAGCATCGCCATTACGCCGCCGACAAATGCATCACCTGTTAGTAAGTAAACCACGGTAAAAGCGACGCTGAAGTGCACGGTCGCAAAGCTTGCGGTTTTTAATTTGGTCATCCACTGACGAGCTTTAAGTGCTGGGACTTTTGCCCATGCCTTTTCATGAAAGTAGAAGGCTACGGTGTTCACTGAAGGCTCAATCATGGCAATTAAACTACCAATTAGAATGTCGCCTGTGAGTACGTAAGCGACACTAAATGCGATAGTAAAATGCAGTGCTGCGAAAGTTAGTGTCTTTTTCATGATAATTACTCAATCGTGTTTGTTTCGATGAGTTCATTATCGATAATAATTCTCATTAATGCTAATGGGTAATGAGTATTGTTGTGATAGGGGGAAGCTATTGATGATGGTTTTGGTGAAATGTATACAAAAAAGGTTGGCCATGATGACCAACCTTTGAACCAAAAGTGAGAAGTGTTAATTCTTCTCTTTCACTGAGGCTTAAAGCGCAGCGATCGTTGTCTTCTGCTCTTCTAGCTTAGCTAGTGTCTCTTTGTAGCCTTCAAGCTTCTCACGCTCTTTAGCAACAACTGCTTCAGGTGCTTTCGCTACGAAGCCTTCGTTACCTAGTTTGCCTTCGATACGCTTGATTTCGCCGTGAGTCTTCTTGATTTCGCCATCTAGACGAGCAAGCTCAGCATCTTTGTCGATCAGACCTGCCATTGGGATCATCAACTCAGACTTACCAACCAGTGCTGTCGCACATGCAGGAGTTTGTTCGCCAGTTTCAAGCACGCGTACTGCTTCTAGCTTCGCTAGTGACATCAGTACTTGCTTGCTTGCTTCTAGACGAGAGGCATCTTTTGCATTTGCTGCTTTCAGCATAACGTCAAGCGGCTTACCAGGGTTGATGTCGTATTCAGCACGTAGGTTACGGATGCTGGTAATGAACGCCTTCACCCATTCGATATCATCTAGCGCTTCTTGGTTGAAGTTTGCTTCGTCGAATTGAGGAAGTGTTTGTAGCATGATTGTCTCGCCTTCTACACCTTCAACTAATGGCTTGATGCTTTGCCAGATAGTTTCAGTGATGTAAGGAATCACTGGGTGAGCTAGACGTAGAGTCTTCTCAAGAACCGTGATTAATGTACGACGAGTACCACGCTGTTGTGCTTCAGTACCTTTCCATAGAACTGGCTTAGTAAGCTCTAGGTACCAGTCACAGAATTGGTTCCAGATGAATTCGTAAAGCGTGTTCGCAGCCATATCTAGACGGAAGTTGTCGATATGGTTGTTGAACGCTTTCGCTGCTAGTTCAAACTGAGACTCGATCCACTTGTCTGCTAGTGAGTATTCAATCTCACCACCGTTGAAGCCACAATCTTGCTCTTCTGTGTTCATCATTACGTAACGGCTTGCGTTCCATAGCTTGTTACAGAAGTTACGGTAACCCTCAAGACGCTTCATATCCCAGTTGATATCACGACCTGTCGATGCCATTGCTGCAAGAGTGAAACGCAGTGCGTCTGTACCGTATGCTTCGATACCGTTTTCAAACGTCTTACGAGTGTTCTTCTCGATCTTCTTCGCTAGTTGAGGCTGCATCATGTTGCCACAACGCTTCTCTACGAGAGACTCTAGGTCGATACCATCGATCATGTCGATTGGATCAAGGACGTTACCTTTCGACTTAGACATCTTGTCGCCGTTTTCGTCACGGATTAGACCAGTAACGTAAACTGTCTTAAATGGTACTTGTGGTTTGCCGTTTTCGTCTTTCACGAAGTGCATGGTCATCATGATCATGCGCGCAACCCAGAAGAAGATAATGTCGAAACCAGTTACTAGTACGTCTGAAGGGTGGAATACTTTCAGATCGTCAGTTTGCTCTGGCCAACCTTGAGTACCGAACGTCCATAGTGCAGAAGAGAACCATGTATCCAGTACGTCTTCGTCTTGGTGAAGTTCAATGACAGACTCTAGGTTGTTGTTCTTACGAACTTCTTCTTCAGTGCGACCTACGTAAACATTACCTTGGTTGTCGTACCAAGCTGGGATGCGGTGACCCCACCATAGCTGACGAGAGATACACCAGTCTTGAACGTCACGCATCCAAGAGAAGTACATGTTTTCGTATTGCTTAGGAACGAATTGGATGTCGCCGTTTTCTACTGCTTCAACTGCGGTTTTCGCTAGAGGCGCAGTACGTACGTACCATTGGTCAGTTAGCATTGGTTCGATAACCACGCCACCACGGTCGCCGTAAGGAACTTGTAGATCGTGATCTTTCACTTCTTCAAGTAGGCCTAGCTCGTCGAATTCAGCAACGATAGCTTTACGAGCGGCAAAACGCTCCATACCGTGGTATTTAGCTGGTAGCTCAGTGCTGTAAGCGTCGCTTGCTTCGCCGTTAGTGTTGAATACTTCTGCTGAGTCGCGGATGTTCGCGTCGAAAGTCAGAATGTTGATCATTGGTAGCTGGTGGCGCTTACCTACTTCGTAGTCGTTGAAGTCGTGCGCAGGTGTGATTTTCACACAGCCAGTACCTTTTTCCATATCTGCGTGCTCATCGCCCACAATTGGGATGCGACGATCAACGATAGGAAGGATGATTTCTTTACCGATAAGATCTTTGTAACGTGGATCTTCTGGGTTAACTGCAACACCCGTATCGCCTAGCACGGTCTCTGGACGAGTCGTTGCAACAACGATGTAGTCTTTGCCATCCGCTGTTTTAGCGCCATCTGCTAGTGGGTAGCGGAAGTGCCACATGTGGCCTTTAGTGTCTTTGTTCTCTACTTCTAGATCTGAAATCGCTGTGTGTAGCTTTGGATCCCAGTTAACTAGACGCTTACCGCGGTAGATTAGATCGTCTTCGTATAGACGTACGAACACTTCTTGAACGGCGTTAGATAGACCATCGTCCATCGTGAAGCGTTCACGATCCCAGTCTACAGATGCGCCAAGACGACGAAGCTGCTTAGTGATAGTGCCGCCAGATTCGCCTTTCCATTCCCAGATTTTGTCGATGAAAGCTTCACGACCGTAATCGTGTTTTGTTTTGCCTTCTTCTGCAGCGATCTTACGCTCAACAACCATCTGAGTTGCGATACCAGCGTGGTCAGTACCTACTTGCCAAAGGGTGTTTTTACCCTTCATACGTTCACAACGGATAAGCGTATCCATGATCGTATCTTGGAACGCGTGGCCCATGTGTAGGCTACCAGTGACGTTCGGTGGCGGGATCATGATGCTGTATGATTCTTTAGTAGTGTCACCGTGTGGCTTAAAGTAGCCTTTCTCTTCCCAAGTCTGATACAGAGCTTGTTCGATTGAAGTTGGGTTGTATGTCTTTTCCATAGCGCTCTTTTAATGGATACGTTGATGGTTGAATCTTAGTCAATCTTTATAAGTGAGGGATCTTAACAAGATCGCCTTAACTATAAGGATTGACCGTTAAGGATATTGAATTTCGATCGTTTGCAGCTGGTAACCTGCTTGACGGTAAATTTTATATCTTTCTCTTGCGAGTTGTTTAGCTTTTTCTTCGCAGGGCACGAAGTCTACCACTTGAGCAAACTTGTTCGCAAAGGTTGTCTCATTTTCCGCCAAATTAATTACCAGCTGACGGTTCCAATTAGGTTTTACACCTTCATGGCCGATTTCAATGTTGGTGGCGTATTTCGGTCCCTCGCCTACGAGGTTATGTGCCATGAACTTGTCTGCATCAATTTGCCAAAAGGCTTCAGCGAGCTGCTCGGCGTGTGGTTTGTCTTGGCAGTTTAAATACACTTTGGCGCCTTGGCGAGCAAAGTGCTGAGCCAAAAACACGATGTATTCTTCAAAGCCAGCCACCGTTGCTTGCGGGCTCTCTTCGTTAATGATGTAGAAGGTTGCAGTTTGCATCATTCTCTCACTTGCCGATGGTCTCTTCCTGAAACCATATTAAATCCGATTTTCAATCAAGAAAATCGAGGTAATAAAAAAGGGCCTTGCGGCCCTTTTAGATGTTGTTCAGAAATTACTCTTCTGTCTCTTGGTCGCTGCGGTTCAAAAGGAATTGGACAAGCATTGAGACAGGACGGCCCGTTGAGCCTTTCGCTGCGCCTGATTTCCAAGCGGTACCAGCAATATCGACGTGTGCCCAGTTGTACTTCTTCGCGAACTTAGATAAGAAGCAACCCGCAGTAATTGTGCCACCAGGGCGACCACCAATGTTTGCCATATCCGCAAACGGGCTCTTCAACTGTTCGTGGTACTCGTCTGCCATTGGTAGACGCCATGCACGGTCACTCGCTTGCTCAGAAGCATTTACTAGCTCATGAGAAAGAGGGTTGTGGTTAGAGATTACGCCGCTGATATGGTGGCCTAGTGCGATAACACAAGCACCAGTTAGCGTTGCAACGTCAACCACGCAGTCTGGTTCGAAACGCTCTACGTAAGTCAGTGCGTCACAAAGAACAAGACGGCCTTCAGCATCCGTGTTCAGAACTTCTACAGTTTGACCAGACATGGTCGTTAGGATGTCACCTGGACGGTAAGCGTTGCTGCCAGGCATGTTTTCACAGCCCGCTAGAACACCAATAACGTTGATTGGTAGGTTTAGCTTCGCCAGCGCTTTCATTGTACCGAATACCGATGCCGCACCACACATGTCGTACTTCATCTCATCCATACCTTCACCCGGCTTTAGAGAGATACCGCCTGAGTCGAAGGTTAGACCTTTACCTACGAGCACAATCGGTTTTGCATCTGAGTCAGGGTTACCTTTGTACTCGATGATAGACATCATAGATTCGTTTTTAGAACCACGGCCTACTGCTAGGTAAGAGGTCATACCCAGTTTTTCCATCTCTTGCTCACCAATAATTTTGGTGGTTACGGTTTCGTAATCGTCCGCTAGACGACGAGCTTGAGAAGCAAGGTAAGCTGGATTAGCTACGTTTGGCGGCATGTTGCCAAGGTCTTTTGAGGCTTTGACACCTGACGCGATAGCAAGACCATGAGTGATTGCTTTTTCACCCAAGTTCAATTCACGACGCGTTGGTACGTTGAAAACAAGCTTGCGCAGTGGGCGGCGAGTCTCAGGTTTCACGCTCTTGAATTGATTAAATGTGTATAGACCATCTTTAGTCGCTTCTACAGCCTGGCGCACTTTCCAGTATGTATCACGACCCTTAACATGCAGTTCAGTTAGGAAACATACCGCTTCCATTGAGCCTGTCTCGTTAAGTGTGCTGATCGTCTTTTGAATGATTTCCTTGTACTGGCGCTCGCCAAGTTCACGCTCTTTGCCGCAACCGACAAGTAAAACGCGCTCTGACAAAACACCTGGTACTTGATGCAGTAGCAGCATCTGACCAGGTTTACCCTCTAGATCACCACGGCGAAGTAGTGAACTGATGTAACCGTCACTGATTTTATCAAGTTGTTCGGCTACTGGAGAAAGGCGACGTGGTTCAAACACACCAACAACGATACATGCGCTACGTTGTTTCTCTGGACTGCCACTTTTTACACTGAACTCCATGCGTACTCCTACATCCTGAAGACAAATTGCTCTAAATGTTAGATAATGATCGCTTACTTGTTGAATTTTAGCTCCAGGCTTACATGCAGAGCTGATTAAGCGACTAACATCTAGTTTATAATTTTTAAAAAAATAAATGGTTCAACGGGAAACTATAGTGATTCGACCAAAAAAACAAGTTTTGTATAGGTAATTTCAGCGTGATTATTGTTAGATATTTGATCCGCGAAACACTCAAGAGCCAATTTGCGATTTTTTTCGTACTTTTTTTGGTGTTTGTAAGCCAGAAATTCATAAGTGTTCTTGCTGATGCTTCTGATGGGGATATTCCTGCTGGATTGATTTTCTCGATTGTTGGTTTGAACATGCCAGCAATGGGTCTGTTAATGCTGCCTTTAAGTCTGTATATCGGCATATTGATCACATTTGGTCGTCTGTATGCAGAGAGCGAAATTGTCGTAATGAACGCGACAGGTATTGGTAATAAATTCTTGGTTCAAGCGGCCTTATACCTAGCGTTGATTACTTCAGCGGTGGCGGCTTTCAATGCGTTGTGGCTATCGCCGTGGTCTCAAGACCGCGTTGAGCAGCTTTATGAGCAGGTAGCGTCAGAAAACAGCGTTGACCTACTTAAAAAAGGTCAGTTCCAAGGTACACCAGACGGTTCATCGGTTGTGTTCATCGATGACATTAAAGACAATACCTTGAGCAACGTTTTTGTTGCGCAGATGCGCCCTCGAGATTCAGTGTTACCGAGTGTGATGTTCTCATCTTCTGGTGAAGTAAAAGAGCTTTCGGACGGTCGTCAGATCATCACTATGAAAGAAGGTACGCGTTATGAAGGTGTGCCTACTCGCGTTGAATATATGATCACGAAATTCGATGAATACGAAGGTGTTATCGGCCAACGTGAGGTCAAAAAGAAAGGGCGAGACTGGGAAGCATACCCAACGGTTGACTTGATAGGTCACCCAGATCCAGAGGCGCAAGCGGAGCTACAATGGCGAATTTCGTTATTTGTGTGTATTCCACTCTTAACAATGCTCGTTATTCCTTTGTCTGCGGTGAATCCGCGTCAGGGACGGTTTGCCAAAATGGGGCCTGCGATTCTGATCTATCTAGCGTATTTCTTGGCGATCAGTGCAACCAAATCTGCATTAGAAGATGGTGACATCCCGGCTGCTATTGGTATGTGGCCAATCAATGCGATGTTGCTGATTGTTGCTATCATGGCGAATATGATGGACAGCGTTGCTGCTAGACGAATAAAAGACAAATTCCGCAAGAAGAGGCTCGCGTAAGCTGTGTTCAAAATCTTAGACCTTTACATCGGTAGAACCATCATCTCTACCACTGCCTTGGTTTTAGCGACGTTTGTTGGCTTATCGGGCATCATCAAATATGTAGAACAGCTACGTAAAGTAGGGCGAGGTGTGTACGACCTCACTCATGCGTTGTACTTTGTGTTACTCAGTGTGCCGCGTGATATCGAAATGTTCTTTCCAATGGCGGCATTACTCGGTGCCCTGATCGGCTTAGGTATGTTGGCTTCAAGCTCTGAGCTGGTGGTGATGCAAGCTGCTGGTTTCTCTAAGCTGGATATCGGGTTATCGGTACTAAAAACGGCCGTCCCGCTCATGATTGTCGTTATGGCGTTAGGTCAATGGGGCGCTCCTGAGGCCCAGAAGATGGCCCGTGACTTACGTGCGTTTGCGATATCAGGTGGTAGCATTGTGTCTGTGCGCTCAGGTGTGTGGGCTCGTGACGCAAACGACTTTATCTTTATAGGTAAAGTCGAAGACGACAAGCTTCATGCTTTAAATATGTGGCGTTTTGATGATGATAAGAATCTACAAAAAGTTATTTTCGCCGAAGAAGTCGACTACCAACAAGATAACAACTGGCTGATGCGCTACGTACAAATTACGGACATGGAAAATGAAAACGTAATTTCAAAGCAAGACATCGAACAGATGGAGTGGCACACCTCTTTGGCACCAGATAAGTTAGCTGTGGTGACCGTGAAGCCAGAAGAACTGTCGCTGAGCGGTTTGTATGATTATGTGACTTACCTAAAAGCATCGGAACAAGATGCATCTCGCTATGAGTTGGCGTTTTGGCGTAAGTTGACTCAGCCGCTTTCAATTGCTGTGATGATGTTAATGGCGCTATCTTTTGTTTTCGGTCCACTCAGAAGCGTGACCATGGGGGCAAGGGTATTGTCGGGCGTGGTTGCCGGGTTTACTTTTTACATATCCAGTGAGTTCTTTGGCCCATTAAGCTTGGTGTATGGCATATCCCCAGTGTTTGGTGCTTTGGCCCCGAGTTTGGTGTTCTTAGCTATTGCGATTGCATTGCTACGAAGAAAGCTATGACTGAAGCATCATCGAATAAACCAAGTTTTACCGAACCAAATGTAAAAGGAAGGCATTACGCCTTCCTTTTTTGTGTTCCTAGACAAGTTAGTTTGCCTTGGGTAATACAACTACCTCTGTTTTGGCCCAAATGTCGTGGAAACCACGTTTCTTCGGATCAATCGGTACAGTCAGATTTGCCAAGCCAAAGCCAGATGTCGAAATACGAATCAGAGCTTGAGTTACCGTAATTGGTGCACCGTCTTTGGCATTGCGAACTCGAAGCTTCCAAGCGCGCATCCCAAGAGTTTGTCCTGCTCGCGTCCAGAAGAACACAAAGAAATATATCCACACACCCGCAAGATAAAGTGTAAATAGAGGGCTCAATACAGGGTGCTTTCCGAGCATATCTGCGGCATCTGCGTACTCGCCATAGCTCAACAATCCTGCTGCATTTAGTGCAAACACAACGGCCATAACAATACCAGCGGCCATCATTTCAATTGCGATAATAATCAATGTGTCGTAAATCAACGCTGCAAGTCGACGAAAGAGACCAGCAGGTGGAAGAGTTGTAGACGTTGCCATTATTCCATCACTTACCTTAAAAATTGTGCGTCAGAATATAGATTCCCTCACCAAGAGAAAAGAGACCTAACGCACAGAGTCTTTAATTGTGTATAAACTAAGTGACTTTTCTGCCCTACGTTATCAGCACATGTCATGATACACGAGGCCGTGCAGCAATATGTTTCAACTGAATTCGACTCTCTTAACCATTGGCTCTTTGGTCTGTGACCAGATTAGATAGCTGAGAGAGTTGGTGTTTCTCATCTTCGGTATAATGTTGGCTTAACGAAAGCTCTAAAGCTTTTTCTGACAGCTTGATTGCTGGTGACAAAAATAACTTAGGGTGCATACTAGAGAGAGCTAGCAAGGCCTTTTGTAGGCGAATCTGTATTTGGAGTTGCGCTGCACCATCGTGTGCTATCGGCAAAAAGACATCATCAAACAAATCCTGGCAGCTCAATGCGGGCACAAATAGTCTAGGATATCGAGTTTTGGTAGGAGGCTCACTGAGTAGGTCTCCCCATAATGAAAGTGCTCGTACAGAACGCCCAAGAACGTCAATTGCGGTGCCATTATCATTTACAGCCGGAGATAGTGCTCGTGAGGCGATTTCCGCCATAACGACTAAACCAAAGCGAGGGTCCTGATCATATGAACGCTCCGTTCGAATCGTGAAGGCTGCCGTTACTTCGCTTTCGTCTGGCAATTCTCCACAAACCCAAGCCAATGGTTGACCTACGTACACAAAACTTCCCGGTTGTCGCTCAAGGTAGATGGTGCATTGGTTTGCTTCAGCAATACTATCGAGATGATGCATATCAACATGCTGTAAGTAGCCAATTTCTTGGCTCAAAATAGGTTTACTTCCTCTGGGTTTATGTTCTGGGTGGCTCCACGGGTGAGCACCTAGCCAACGCTCTTTGCCCCGTTTTCTTATCGCATCTAACAAGGCTTGCTCCACGTATGAAGTGGTTTCACTGACCCTTCCTAGTACGGAAAGGTGCTGAATCCAACGTAGCAGAGTGAGTATGATCATCACGATTACGGCGATAGTTACGATGAACAGATAAATTTGTGCTTGTTGATGATAGGCCCCAATACCTAGCGCGATAATTCCTACCAAACTAAATAGAAAAGAGCCAAGAAAGGTTGCTAAGGCATTTTGTGTTGTGCTGTCTTCCATCAACAGTTTTGTCGCTCGTGGCGTTACCCCCGCACTAGCGGCACTGTATGCTGAGACCATAATATTGAGAGAGAATGTAGTCACTGCAAGCATGGAGGTTGCGAGGATATTTAATATGTTGTTCAACAAATCCTTGCTGACGTTGATGGCAGGGGGCAGAGTAATGAACTGGTTTAAAACAATCGACATTAAGGCGGTAGCAACAGCTAGTAATGCGTAGAGTGACGTCCGGACCCACAGTTTTCGTGTCATCTGTTTCAGTAACCACTGCCATTTTGACCCAGTCATTCTTTGCTCCTATTCAGTTCTCACTAGAAAGTCGATAGAAAATTCAGAAAGTTATTCTTGCTTAAGCATAGGTTAAATGCCCGTCGTTCTGCTTGATATTTCATGCATCACGAAAGTAAGAAAGCTGCTTGCTTCAAAGAATGGTGCTCTTGAGGTGTGAATTACCACGATTCTGTTACCTTAATTGATAGATGAATTAAAAGTATGTGATTGAAAAGAGGTAGCGCATGATTGTAATTACAGGTGCAAGTAGCGGCTTAGGGGCGGAACTAGCAAAGCGTTATGATGCGGAAGGCAAAGAGACGTATGTAATAGGAAGAAATACAGAAAAACTATCCGCACTAGCAAAACAACTCTCTCATAACGTCGGCTATCAAGCTTGCAACCTCTCATTACATCAAGGTGTGAAACAGCTCTTTGATGGGATGAAACAGCCTCCTGAAATGGTCATTCATAGTGCAGGAAGTGGTTATTTTGGCTTACTGGAAGAGCAGGAGCCGGAAGAGATTCAAAAGTTGATTGATAACAACCTGAATTCTGCGATTCATGTGTTAAGAGAGTTAGTAAAGCGTTACAAAGATCATCCAATAAAAGTGGTCATGATCATGTCCACAGCCGCGCAACAACCTAAAGCGCAAGAGTCTACGTATTGTGCAGTGAAATGGGCCGTCAAAGGATTAATTGAGTCGGTTCGTTTGGAGCTAAAAGGAAAACCTATGAAAATTATCGCGGTTTATCCTGGTGGAATGGATACGGAATTCTGGAAAACAAGCGGCAATACGATGGACACGAGTCACTTCATGCAAGCAGAAGATGCCGCAGAGATGCTCCATAATGCGTTGTCGAGCATTGGGAATGGTTATGTTTCTGATATTACAGTGAATAGAATTTAAAAAGAGTTTCGTATACTCACTTTCATCTGGAAGAGTAGTAGAAAATGGAGCGTACGTTTCTTATGAGTACAGCTTTGTCACACTTTGTGGCGAAATTATCAGCAAACGATAGTTATTTAAGGTATTTCTGCTTGCGCAGGTCAAAAGCTTACGTATAATGCCAACCATCAAAGGGCAATAGCCCAAAGATGCCGGTGTGGTGAAATTGGTATACACGACGGATTCAAAATCCGTTGCCTTCGGGCGTGGCGGTTCAAGTCCGCCCACCGGTACCATATTAGAAAGGTCGCTTTTATAGCGGCCTTTCGTCGTTTTAGGTGTTCGTAAATATCAAAAGAAAGTTAGCGTTGCCTTCGCGGTGGCGGCAGGAATGCCAGTCCAATCAACTCCGTCCACCGGTACCATATTTTAAGACAGAGCCTCGATGAAAGTCGGGGCTTTGTTATATCTGGATCTTCAAAACAAAAAAAGCGCGAGGGGTATGCCTCGCGCAAACTACTACATGGTGATAGTAGGAACAGCCTATAGAGCTGTGAACAAGGTATTTTGAGTGTTCGGAGTCCAGTCTGCTTGGGACACGTGCGGTACATCAACTAGATAACGCAAACCTTGATAAGTCACCACATCACCTTGTTTATAGGAAACATTCTGAGTCCAGTTAGTGGCTGGGTCTGCATTTGTCCAAAGGCTAGAGGTTAGAGACGGTGCCCAATCTTGTTGCGCAGTATGGTTTGTTACAGCCTGGTATACAGTACCTAGGTGTAAGACGTAATCGCCAGCGTCGTAGTTATGACCAACTTGCCAGTTCGGTGTGTAGTTATCCATTGTGTCGAAGTCATAACCCGCTTGTTTTGCTAACTGTATAAACTTAGCGAGCTTAGGTAGGTTTTGCGTTGCCCCCATGCCACGCTTACCATCTTCAAATAGGAACTCGTGAGTTAATACGATAACTTTATCTGCGTGTAAAGGTGTACCACATGGGAACTCTTGAGCTTTGGAGTTGATCGGGTTAATCGTTGTTGGTGCACAAGTGTTTAACGCGGAATCCACATATCCAAGAAATGCTTCTGCTTCTGTAAGGCTGTTTGCTGGCATTTCAATGCCCCAATTTTCGGGTGCCCAGTCCACATCCCAACCGTGAGTTTGATAGCCGTTATTCGCTAGGATATTTTGAACCTCGATAGCTGCTTTTACACTGTTGGATGGGTTGGATGTATCGCATACATATCCTGGTTCCCAAGGTTTCAGGTCATCAGACGTGGCACATAACCCATCTGCTTTGAAGTCTTTCGTCACGCGCCAACCGTTGGTGTAGGGCAGTCTAGCAAACTCTGTTGCCTTGTAGTTCGGGTAGCTTGTAATGTTCGGCAAATACTTTGCTAACACAGATAAGTTTTCCGTAAACATTGAGGCATCGTAAACAGGGTCTTGATACGAGTTAAGCTGGTGGTCCCCGGTCGCATTACACTCCGCAGCACTGTTCGGTCCAAACTCATCCACGCAGTTGTGCACCATGTGATCGTAACTGTGGTTCGCAACAATATGACCAGTGTCTAATGCGAGCTTTAAGGCTTCTAGGGAACGGTCTTCATTTTCATCACCAATTCCATCTAAATGCCAAGCATTAAAGTAAAACGTCGCTTTGATATCTTCCTGGTTAAGTACTTGAATAACGTCAATAGATGCATTGATTGGTCCATCATCAAACGTTAGATAAATGGTGCCTTTAGAGTCGGTTTGAGCAAATGAGTGTTGTGATAGTGCGGCACTTACAAGCGTTGCAATAGCCAATTTATTAAATTTCATTCTCTATTCCTTTTAAGAAATTAATAACGACGTTGTCAGTAGTAAAATATTGATAATTTGAAACTTAATGTGATGTCTTAAATTATTTTATGACTTTTATCCTAGACCTAAATAATTACAAAAAAATAGGTGGTATTTTCTAAATTGGGATTGTGTTCACGAATAATGCAACCGGTTGCGCTTTTTTGTCTTGGTTATTTTTGCTACAGTTTTTACAGGTTGAAATTTACACAACGGGAGTAAGGCTATGAAAAAGATCCTTTTATGCTGTAGCGCAGGGATGTCCACCAGTATGCTTGTTAAGAAAATGGAGCAAGCTGCTGAAAATAAAGGAATTGAGTGCAAAATTGATGCAATGTCAGTGAATGCGTTTGAAGATGCAATTAAAGAGTACGATGTTTGTCTTCTCGGGCCTCAAGTACGTTTTCAGCTAGAAGAGCTAAGAAAAACGGCGCAAGAGCATGGTAAAAACATTGATGCTATTTCTCCTCAGCATTATGGAATGATGAAGGGAGAAGAAGTACTAGAGCAAGCATTAGAATTAATTAACTAAACTATAGTTTTAAATTAAAAAGATAACTGTACATCAAATATAAATATTTGATGCGGGATTCTTTTGCCTAAAATAAGGATGGATTCTATGAAGCTTTATGACGCAATTATAGGCGCAGTCGAAAAGCATATAGCCCCTATAGCAGCTAAAGTGGGGAATCAGCCCCATGTTCGCGCAATGAGAGACGGTTTTATTGTCGCAATGCCGTTTATTATTGTCGGTAGTTTCATTTTGATTTTTGCATTCCCCCCATTTGCCGAAGATACAACCTTTACTTTTGGTCGAATTTGGCTCGATTTCGCCACTACACATTTTGATACCATAATGATGCCCTACAACATGTCGATGGGGATCATGACCATTTTTGTTTCGCTGGGCGTTGCTTATAGTTTAGCGAAGGCTTACAAGATGGATGGGATCACGAGTGCTGTATTGTCACTAATGTCTTTTTTACTCATTGCGGCCCCAGCTAAAGATGGCGCGTTGTCTATGTCTCACATGGGCGGAACCGGGATCTTCACCGCAGTGATGTGTGCATTTTTCTCGGTGGAGCTCTACCGTTTTATGAAAAAGCACAATATTACGATTCGCATGCCAGAGCAGGTGCCACCGGCGATTGCGCGATCATTTGAAGTATTGCTACCAGTCTTAGCGATATTCATTACCTTATATCCACTTAGCCTTTTCGTACAAACCCAGTACGACATGCTGATTCCAGACGCTGTTATGGCTATCTTTAAACCGCTAATTAGTGCGTCTAACTCATTGCCTGCCATTATTGGCGCTTTATTGCTTTGCCAGCTACTTTGGTTTGCGGGTATTCATGGTGCTGCAATTGTTGTTGGACTGCTTTCTCCAATCTTTTTGACCAACATTGGTGCCAACATTGAAGCCTTTGTTGCAGGTGAACCGATTCCAAACGTATTTACTCAACCGTTCTGGGATTTTTACATCTTTATTGGCGGCTCTGGTGCAACACTTGCTCTTGTTATGCTGATGTCGTTTAGCCGTTCTGTTCACCTTAAGAGCATTGGTCGAATGAGTGCGGTGCCTGGCTTTTTCCAAATCAACGAACCTGTGATCTTCGGTAGCCCAGTTGTGATGAACCCGACCTTGTTTATCCCGTTCGTCTTCGCTCCAGTCATCAACGCTACGATTGCGTACTTTGCTGTGCATGTCGGCTTTGTGGGTATGGGTGTCGCTACAACACCTTGGACAACACCGGCACTGATAGGTGCTTCGTGGGGTAGCGGTTGGACCTTTGCGCCAGTATTGCTCGTCATTGGTTTATTAATTCTTGATCTAATCATCTACTTCCCATTCTTCAAAATGTTTGAGAAGCAAATGTTGGAGCAAGAACTACCAACGACGAAGGAAACTAAAGGTGACACGCAGCCGTCAGGCGAAGGCGTTACTGCTTAACTGTGCTTAATGGGCCGCAATTACCGCGGCCCGATTTTCGGAGAGAAAATGATGGAACAAGAATTGGTTGTAATGGAGATCATTTGCAATGCTGGTGAAGCCAGAAGTTTAAGCTACGAGGCATTGCGTTTATCTCGAGAACAAGATTTTGAAGCGGCTGATGAGAAGCTCTCTCAAGCAAGAGAGTGTATTAATAAAGCCCACTTAATACAGACTCAGCTTATTGAAGAAGATCAGGGAGAAGGGAAAGTCCCGATGACGTTAGTGATGGTGCATGCTCAAGATCACCTAATGACTACGATTTTGGCTCAAGAGATGGCTGTAGAAATCGTCGCACTGAACAAAAAAATCTCGAACAAATAAAGGGGGATGAAAATGTCTAGAGAGGCGATCAAACTTGCCATTATTGGCGGTGGTAGTAGCTATACCCCGGAATTGGTTGAAGGGGTTATTAAGCGCTTAGAATATTTACCCGTTAAGAAGATTCATTTTGTGGACATTGAGTCAGGAGCTGAGAAGCTTGAGATCATCAAAGGATTGGCTCAGCGAATGGTCGATAAAGCCGGCGCAAAAATTGAGATAAAAGCCGGTTTCGATCGCCGTGCTGCGATAAAAGATGCAGATTTTGTGATGACGCAGTTTCGTGTTGGTGGCCTTGCTGCACGCGCTAACGATGAGCGAATCCCAATCAAGTACGACGTCATCGGCCAAGAAACAACGGGCCCTGGTGGTTTTGCTAAAGCACTGCGAACCATTCCGGTCATTCTTGATATCTGTAAAGACATTGAAGAGTTGGCTCCAAACGCATGGATGCTCAATTTCACCAACCCAGCGGGTTTAGTTTCCGAAGCGGTCAGTAAGTACACCAAAGTAAAGAGTATTGGTTTATGCAATGTGCCCGTTTCAATGGAAATGATGATTGCAGAAATGATGGAGTGCGAGCCAAAAGAGCTACAACTTGAGTTTGCTGGGTTAAACCATCTCGTGTGGGTACACAAAGCATGGCTCAATGGGGAAGATATTACTCAAACGGTATTAGAGAAAGTCGGTGATGGTGCCAACTTCAGTATGAAGAATATCTGGGAAGAACCGTGGGATCCGGCATTTCTAAAAGCACTGGGGGCGATACCATGTCCTTATCATCGCTACTTCTATCAAACTGATGCCATGCTTGCTGAAGAGAAACAAAGTGCCGATGAAAAAGGCACTCGTGCTGAGCAGGTAATGGAAACAGAAAATGCGCTATTTAAGCTCTATCAAGATCCTACCCTCGATCATAAGCCGAAAGAGTTAGAGGAGCGGGGTGGTGCTTATTATTCTGATGCATCACTGAACCTAGTTGATTCAATTTATAACAATCGTAATAGTATTCATGTTGTTAACGTTTTAAATAATGGAGCGATCAACGGCCTACCTGACGATGCTGTGATTGAATGTAGTGCCGTGATTGGTAGCTGGGGGGCGAAACCTCTTGCGGTTGGCGAGTTGTCAAACAATATCAAAGGATTACTCCATCAAGTTAAAGCGTATGAGCAGCTAACAATAGAAGCTGCTGTCGAAGGTAATTATAACAAGGCGCTTATGGCATTAACCAATAACCCATTGGTGCCTGACATTGGCCGCGCCAAGTCAATCCTGGATGATATTCTGGCGGTGAACGCTCCGTATTTACCTCAATTTAAACTAACGACGTTGTAAAACTAAGGAAGGGCGCCGATGAAAGTCATTTTTAATGCTGATGATTTTGGTTTAACGAGAGGTGTAAATAGCGGCATCGTTAAAGCTCATCAGCAAGGTGTGGTTCATTCAACCACCATGATGGTGGGTATGGATGCTGAGCAACATGCCTTAGAACTAGCTCGCCATAATCCAGACTTGAAAACTGGCGTTCATCTTAGGTTTACAGCAGGTGTGCCTATAACGAAGCATCCTAACTTGACCAACGGCCGATCGCACTTTATCAACTATGACGAACTTTGGAGTAAGCAGGACTTCGAAACTCAGGTCGTTTATGATGAAGCAAAAGCTCAGGTGGAACATTTTTTATCGCTTGGGTTAGAGCTAAGCCACTTAGATAGCCATCATCACGCGCATACTCACCCTCAAATTTTGCCCGTTATTAAAGAAGTAGCGAATGAATACCGAGTGCCACTGCGGGGCACTGGCTTGTGTCAAGAATCGATGACAATCAGGTATATCTTTACTGATGAGTTTTATGACCAAAAAGTGAGCTTGGATGGTTTAATGACACATTTATTGAGCTTAAAAGCTGACTATGACTTGGTTGAGGTGATGTGCCACCCGGCAGAGGCCGATCAGGCGCTTATCTTAAAGAGTGGCTATGCGCTTCAGCGAGAGCTAGAGTTACAAGTTCTTACCTCTCCCATTTTAAAAGAACAGTTAGCTCATCATGGTATAGCTGTCACGGATTACTCTGAGCTCGTTTCTACCAATCAAATGGTCGGTGTATGATTAAAGGCTGCCAGCTTCGCCCCCTATAAGCACCTTACGAATTGCTGGCAGCCGTTCTACACAAACGGATATTTAATAACAATTGCAGTTGGACCCAATAGCATTATGGCAAGGATTAAAGATGTCGCCGAACTCGCCGGTGTAAATCGCTCTACCGTTTCTCGAATCATTAATGGGGAGGGGAAGTTTCGCGAAGAAACTCGAAAAAAAGTAGAGCAAGCTATGGCGCAACTGAATTATCGTCCCAGTGCAATTGCTCGTTCACTCGCAACCTCATCCAGTAATATGGTTGGGTTATTGGTGACTTACTATACGGGGGGCTTCTTTGGCGAGATGATGGAGCAGGTTCAAACCGAGCTGGATATTCATAAGAAGTTTTTGATTACAGCTCAAGGCCATCATTCTGCACAAGGTGAAAAAGAGGCAATTCAGCGTTTTAATGATTTACGTTGTGACGGCTATGTACTTCATAGTCGTTATTTGTCAGATGATGACTTACGTGAATTAGCTAAACAACCAACACCTTTCGTTCTCCTGGATCGCTACGTGGAAGGAATAGAAGAGCGTTGTGTTACCTTTAACCATCATCATGCAAGCCGTATTGCCGTTGAGCACCTTTTAGCTGGTGGTCATCGAAAGATTGCTTGTATTACCGGTCCATCCCAACGTCATAACAGTGTATTGAGAAAGCTTGGGTATATTGATGCAATGAAGGATGCTGGTATAGATATTGATGAAAGCTGGTGTGAAGAAGGGAATTATGGTCGGCAAAGTGGTTATGATGCAATGGCTGCAATTTTACAACGACACCCTGATGTGACGGCTGTCTTTTCGTGCAGTGAAGAAATGACGGTTGGCGCAATGCAGTACTTACACGAGCACAGTATTTCTGTACCAGAGCAAATCTCATTAACTAGCTTTGACAGTGTTGATCTTTGTGAAAGTCTTTACCCTACAGTATCAGCAGTGCACTTTCCTATCAGTGACATGGCCCGTGTAGCGGTACAAACGTTAATGGGGCTAGTCAAAGAGCAAGAAGTAATAGACAAGCCAGTGTTCGAGGCCAAGCTTAAAATACGCAAAGCAGATCGCTCCTTAAAGTAGCTTACTTCTATCTAATTAAGTGAGTCGCTTAGAAATAACGGTTTGATGTTTTGCTAGTTACTGATGAATTTATTCACAAAATTTACTAGTATTCTAACTCTCTTAAGAAATATAAATCAGTAGTGAATAAGTGGCAGCCATTAAACTAACGGTCGATCGTATTCAACCCGGATTACATATCCGTCTTCCGCTAAAGTGGAACGATCACCCCTTTCTACTCAATAGCTTTAAGATTAAAGACCAAGAGCAAGTCGAGATGATCCGCCACCTCGGCGTAAAGTTCGTTTACTTTAATCCAGAGCAAAGCGATGCCGTTCCACTCCCTGTTGATCAAAGACAAGCTGACAGAGTAACAAATGAAGCGTCGTTAGATCATGAAACTCAAAAAATGTGGCAAGAAAAACAGAACCGCATAGAAAAGTTAAGTGCATACCGTCGACGCGTGATTCAGTGTGAAAAAGAGTTTGAGCGCTCTCTGGCACGTATGCGTTCAGTCATGACTAAAATCCGTAACCGTCCGACAGCAGCAGTTGATGAAGCAAAGCTTCTTATTGAAGATATCGTCGAGAAGTTAATGTGCGATGATAATGTTACGTTACATCTGATGAACGGAAAAAATGAGTTTGAAGATATTTATTTCCACTCATTGAACGTGGCTGTTATCTCGATGATGATTGGCCGTGCTAAAGGGTACTCAGCAGCACAGTTGAAAGAGCTTTCCTTCTCCGCACTATTCCATGATATCGGGAAAATAAAAATCCCGACTGCAATATTAAGAAAGCAACTACCTCTAACAGAGCCAGAAACCAACTACTTAAAGTTGCACACTAAATATGGCGTCGATCTTGCGAGTCAAATCGAGGCTTTTCCCGAAGTCGCGAGAATTGTGATCGCGCAGCACCATGAGCTAAGAGATGGGTCTGGTTATCCTAAAGGCCTGAAAGGAGATGAGATCAACGAGTTTGCTCAAATTATTGCTGTAGCCAATGCGTTTGATAACTTGTGTCATACACCGATAGTCTCAGATCAAAAGATTCCTTATACCGCACTCTCTCATTTATATAAGAACTGTAAACACCTATATAAAGAAGAGAACCTGAACATCCTAATTAAGTTTATGGGCGTGTTTCCTCCGGGTACCGTAGTTCAGCTTTCTAATAATATGGTCGGCCTGGTTATCTCAGTGAATGCATCGCATTTATTATTCCCGAATGTCTTGGTTTACGATCCATCAGTACCAAGGACGCAAGCGCCAATCATTGATCTTGCCTCAAAAGATATAAAGATAGTTAACGCGATTCATCCGTCAAAATTACCGGATAAAGTAAAAGAGTATCTAAATCCGCGTTCGCGTATTTCTTATTTCTTTGATAGTGATGAGTAGTTATCCACAGCTTTTTGTGGGTAAATTGTATAAATCCTGAGTGTTATTTCTGGGTAATTTTAGGGTTGGATGGAAAGTATCCATTTGGCATGTTTTTTTAGAAAAAATGCATTTTTAGTATTGCCAAAGAAAATCTTCTCCCTATAATGCGCATCCATCGACACGGCAGACGCCACAAGGCTTTAGCAGGGTCGAAGAGGTAAAAAGCTTCTACAAAAAATTAGTTTAAAAAAGTGTTTGACACTAACAACTAAATCGCTAGAATGCACCTCCGCTTTGAGAGAAAAACTTCTCGCAAAGCAAGCTCTTTAACAATATAGACCTATCAATCTGTGTGGGCACTCGTTGATGATAATCCAATTAGATACCTCGGTATCAAATTAGGTTTCAATGAAACGAAGTGACCATTTAAATTGGGAAGCAGCCTTGAGCTGTTTTGTTTTACTTTTTCAAAAGTAAAAACCAATAAGAGCACAGTCAATTCAAACATTA